>CACYRS010000001.1 GCA_902776935.1 uncultured Prevotellaceae bacterium
ATCAGCCCAAGGTTCAAGTGTACATACTTATAGCATTAGTGAATAAACAACTATGAGAAAAGCAAGTAGAGAGATGGATGCCGCCTTCGCTTTGGAGGTATTAGATATGACATTATAATCGTATTCCGAAAGAGGTATTGACGAACCAGTCGTTAAGATAGCCGCTGGTGCTGTTGTGACTATAGCGTATATTGTTGAACTGGCCGTAGGCACTGAAGAAACAGCGGCCGAAGTTGTAGGTCAGCGACACACGGCCGTCGAAGCTGAAGGTCAAGCCACTATTGAATGTCATATCGCCCATGGGGGTTATCTGCAAATTTTTATAAAACCATTCATCCCATTCCTCGTTGGAAATATCCGACCAGAAGATGGGGTCTTCCATCAGCTCCTCTACGTTAGTGGCATAGCCATAGGCCTTGATCTTGTTGACAAATGTCAGCATCGGCATGGCCATGACGTTGATAAGCAGTCCGCGGACCGGTACCCAGTTGTAGGCGTATCCTACTCCCACACTGCCCTGCCACAGTTTTACCCGTCCCAGGCCTTCCATCAAGTAGATTATGTCGCCATTATATTTTGAGGAATAGTCGATATTAGTATAGTTGTACATCAGTCCCGCCATCAGCGAGCCTGCCGAGTGCTTCTGTATCACCGACTGGTCGTAGGCCGCTGCATAGGAGAACTTCTTGCCGTTGAACATATAGTATCCGTCAGCGATAAGTGTATTGACATGGATGGGATCTATCAGCTTCACCTCCCTCCATTCGTCCTTATTACTATCAGAAAGGATGTCGCTGTCGAGATTTAAGTTCGGGCTGCTGTTGTCGAATGAGTGAATGCGCACATTTATGCCAAACGACCCTCCCGTAGCTCCAATAGTAAAATAGTTACCCTTGTCGCCACCGACATTCACCGTGTAGCCCAGTCCATAGCCCCTGTATCCTGCCCACAGGCCGACATACTGTGCCGGTTCTGTCCTAAGCGAGGGTTTGGCATCATACTCCATGCCTTCTATCACCCCCTTGGTGTTCATACTCACAATCGTCTGGCTCACGTTGCCCCTCACGATAAGTTGCCAAGGCTTCTCAGGCGCTTCGATATAGCGTCTGTCAACACCTCTGACCGACATCGTGTCAATCAGGGTGCCCACCTTCTTTATAAGGGAAATCACGCCTCCTTGCGCCATCATCTGGCTGCTGATACTAAGACCAATGACAAGCACAAGATACTTTAATAACTTCATCGGACTCCAAGTAGACTATGAACGATGCTGGTCAAGCTTGTGAAGGATGAAGTTGAAGGCCTCCAGACCGACAAGCACCAGGAATGTAGCAGCTGCAGCAAGAATGTACATTCCTCCTCCGCATGCCAGTCCGATGGCTGCCGTAACCCACAGACCGGCTGCCGTTGTCAGTCCGCGAACGGCATTCTCATTCTTCTGGAAGATGATTGTACCCGCACCGATGAAACCGATACCAGAGACCACCTGGGCAGCAACACGAGACACGTCCCAGCGGTGCTCTGCAGTAGACAACGCACCTTCGAAGCCGTAGGCAGAGACGATCATAAAGAGTGCCGAGCCAAGTGCCACGAGGAAATGGGTACGGAATCCAGCCTCTTTCGCCCTATATTCGCGTTCAAGACCGATGGCACCACCAAGAAGAGCCGCCACAAAAATGCGTATTATGAATTCAATAGTCATTTCATCCATATCGTTGTTTTTTTAAAATTCGTTGGCAAAGGTAATGCAAATCGCGCAAAACACCAAAAAATAAGCATGAAATTCCATAAATCCTTGGCTGTTTCACGATTATTTTGTACTTTTGCGACATTATGTGGCGAATACGGCAACTACTGGTACTAATTATCCTGGCACTATTCATCGCCAACGGCAGCAAGACACAGGGCGCTTTGTTGACGGAGAGATACAACGTGTCGTATATTGATCTCAGCAACGGCCTGCCTCACAATAATGTCAGTGCAATATTCACCGATTCCAACGGTTTCTTATGGATAGGCACTTATGGTGGAGGACTGGTGCGTTATGACGGCTATGGTATGATGTATCCCATGCTCAGACTCAACAGTAACTCCTGCAAGAGTATCACCGAGGACCGGTTTAAACGCCTCTGGGTGGCTTATGACGAAGGAACCAACGTGATTGACCTGAAGACAATGTCGGGAGCCATTCCCGTGAAGATGCCCGAGAAATACAAAGATCTGTTGTCAGAACCCTGCACAAAGGTACACTGCGATGCCTTGGGACGTATCTGGCTAATAACATATTCACACGTCAATCTACTCTCTTTCGATGATGAAGGAAACGTTGTACGCATCAGCTCTTACCGTTATCACGAGAACACGCCAGAGATAAGTATCCGCGATGTTGAGGGTAACGGCAAACCATGGATTGGCATCGACGGAGGACTTGTGAGGCTTGTTGAGAAGAACGGCTCCCTTGTCAAGGAGGAGATTTCACCCCTTTTTGATGAACTCCGAGGCCTTTATATCACCGACATGCTGAAACGTGATAAAGTAATGTGGATAACCACCAACAAGGCACTATTCAGATACGACCCCTATCAGCGCAACCTCAGCAGGTATGTACATTCTGACGAACCTGGGGCACTATCACATATCTTCCTATCGAGTCTTGCCGTCACTCAGGATAATGTGCTGTTGGTAGGTTCGTTATGCGGTGTTAACATATATGACGACAAGAGCGACAGTTTCTCGGCATGGAGTACCGCCAGTCATCCACCGCTTAAGAGCGACTTCGTACATTGCATGTTGGTTGACAAGGGGCTGATATGGGTTGGAACGGAGTCAGGAGGTATCGCCAAGCTGGTACCCCGACAGTTGATGTTGCAGAATTACGTCCATTCCAACCTGCCATCGTCGATCTCGCCCAATCCCGTCAACGCTATGTATACCGAGGAAAATGGCAATCTGTGGGTAGGAACGGTTGAGGGAGGTCTTAACCTTAAGAAATCGGGAGAGACAGGTTTCATGCATTTTACTTCAGCCAACTCCGCCCTTTCACACAATAGCGTCTCCGCCCTTGCCTCTGACGGTAAAGGCACATTATGGGTAGGCACATGGGGTGGTGGCTTGAACGTGATGAGTCTAACAAGCCAGGAGCTGCATCGTTTCGAACTACCTGAGCATCAAGCTCGTTTAACGAATTTCATTGGTGTCCTAATATATGACCAGCGAAATGATGGTCTATGGATTGGCAGTAATGATGGGGTCTTTTTCTATGATCTCACAACTAGACAGTTACAAGAGCCCTTTGAGGGAAGCAATCTTATCCGAGGATGTATTGGTTCTGTAATCGACAAAGACGGCATGCTCTGGATGGGATGCATGCGCGGAGCTATCACCGTCGACCTGAAGTCGCGCAAGGATGGTAAGTTCATTTGCCGTAACCTACCCTACCGACTGGATAATCCCGATTCTAAGATCTACGACAAGATAAGCTCTTTCTGCGAGAGCAAGGATGGCAGTCTTTGGATTGGCAGCAACGGATATGGGCTTTATCATCGTACCGTCGGAGAGGATGGTCAGGAGCATTTCGAGGCCCTGACGATGGAAGACGGATTGGTAAACAACGCGGTGAAAGGTATTGTCGAAGACCGCAACGGCCGACTCTGGATAACCACCCTCAACGGACTGTCAGTATATGACCCGAACCTGAAGACCTTTACCAACTACTCCCAATACGACGGACTCATTAGTCCTCATTTCTACTGGAACTCAGCTATTATCTCCGAACAAGGCATTATCTATCTCGGTAGTGAGGCTGGTCTGATAGAAGTGAGCGGTGATAATGATGAAGCCAATAGCAGGAGGCACTTAGTATTCACGCATCTGATTGTTGACAACGAGGATATACAGGCTGGCAGTGAATATCTCAGTGAAGATATCTCTATCGCCAAGTCCATCACACTCAGTGAAAGCAACCGCTCATTCTCTATCGACTTCTCGGCACTCAACTACGGCTACGAGACACAGGGCATCTTCAGCTATAGGATGAAAGGCTTTGATAATGAGTGGACACTTCTGAAACCAGGCCAGCACTCAGTGCGATATAGTGCATTGCCCGCGGGTAGTTATGTATTTGAGGTGAAATACGAGTCGGCAGTGTCTTCTGACAGCAGTGACACAATAAGTATCGATATTATAGTAAAGCCGTACTTCTGGAAGAGCTGGTGGTTTCGTCTGCTGATGGGAATCCTCTTTGTAGCACTCCTTGTCTATATATATAAAAGGTGGGTGACAGAACTTAGACGTCGTGAGGCAGAACAGTTGCTCAATCCTATACGTCAGGTCTTGGAGGAGTCAGAAGACCCCAGACAACTTCAGACACGCATCCGTAATATCCTCGACAATCAACAGCGTTATCGTCAGAGCGTTGTTAAGAGCATTGAGGCTGACAAGGAAGAGGTGGCTAAGACTCAGAAGCCGTTCATGGAACGTGTGATGGAAATCATGGAGGCTAATTATACCAACTCAGAGTTCGGAGTCCAGGAGTTCTGCGATGCCCTGGGCATGAGCCGGAGTGTTGCCAGCAAACACCTCAATTCCGAGGTGGGACTTCCCGCAGGACAGTTTATCCGTAACTACCGTCTCAACATGGCCAAGGAGATGCTCTCTGCCAAGACCGGCAACCGTAACATCACCGAGGTAGCCTATGCCGTAGGTTTTAATGATCCGAAATACTTCACCCGCTGCTTTACAAAGATGTACGGTAAGAGTCCCAGCACCATTTAGTATTAGGGTAAACACCCTTTAGTGTTAGGGTAAAGGTGCTTTAGTGTTAGCGTAGAGCCAAGATATCTGTACTTGATTTACATCATTGACGTATATCAAGAAGTGAAAAATACGCGTACAAATGGCAATAAAACGTTTTATCCACCTATTAAATCGTTTTGTCCACCTTTTGCCTTTGTAAAAGTGTTAACTTTGCGCAAAATTTATACTAATATAATTAATTTTTAATAACAACTAACAAAAACGAATTGCATTATGAAGGTTAGAAAATCATTCATTGCGTTTGTTGGCATGATTGGACTTATGGTCAGTCTTGTTTCTTGTGAGGATTGGGGAAAGATGGACCCGGAACCGGGTACTGACGTCTATCCAACTCGACAGAAACTCGATACCTATTCCTTTAATGAGGAGAGTATCGATGACATGACCTATGTCACAGCGTACGACGCAGGTGTAGAGGCAGAATATGATGATTCCCTCTACAATCAGTCGCTTCATCTCAATGGAGCGAAGGTTCATCTGGCAAATCCGCTCACAGCAGTAAAGCTGCAAAACGGAGCTGGCTTTACTTTCTGGCTCAGAGCTCCAAAGGATCAGACCACGAGTCAGATGCTGACTCTTGCTGACGGAACATCCATTCTTCCTGCCACAGGAATCACTGGCCTCGAAGATGGCTACGTACACTTCATCGGTGTTCAGATCCGAGAGACAGGCTTTACCATATACAAAGATGGTGAAGCAGTAATGGCAACAAACGATTCTGACAACAAAGAATTAATTGCTGCAGTCAATTCTTCATCTGAAATCATTGTCGGATCAGAAGCCGGTGAGTTCAGACTCGACGATTTCACGACTATCCGCAATCAAATGACGGAAAAAGACGTTGCCCGTCCTGCTATCAAGAAAGGAGATGTCAAGTTACCAGAACCTGTCTACTTGCTTGACTTTAATAGTGGTTTAGGCGAAGCCGAAATCATCGGTGGAGGTTCACTGCGTAATGATGAAGCCACAGGTTTCGGTAAGGTATTCCAAAACATCGCTGGTGATAAGAGCACAAACTACCTGCATCTGCCCAGTCATATATTATCTCACTCGGCAGAGAGCCAGGAGATGACAATCGGTTTCTGGGTAAGCGCAGCCAATGCCGGTGACCTGAACAGCTATACCTATTCTCCATTCCTTACAGCATTTAACCATGCTCCTAACGGTGGTGATCAGGGTATGCCTATGTTCGCTCTTCAGAGCCGAGGTCCCGTTCAGATCAACAACAACGGATGGAGTGACTTTACCGGTGCCCAGCATGTTGATGGTAAGGTTAATATATATCATAAGAACGCATGGGAGGCTGGTGATGGCGCATATAATTTCGTAAGGAACTGGCTCGATGATGCCCAGTGGCACTATTTCGCAATCAGCTTCAAAGCAACCCAGGTAACTCAGTATCTTGACGGTCAGATAACCAACCAATGGGAGTTCGATCCTGCACAGGACGGTCAGAACGTTACCGGTCTGTTCAACAATGGTGCTGATTTGTCTTATATTGCCCTTGGTGGTAACCAGGCATGGGGATGGGGTGATCCGGATGCAGGATTCGCATTCGATGACTTCGTGGTTTATGACAAAGCCCTCAATATAGATCAGGTACAGAAGATTATTGATAACAAGACGAAAGGCGGAGGCGGCGGCATAGTATTGCCAGAGCCCGTATTCTTCAACAACTTCGACAACACATCTGGCCTGACCATCGTTGGAGGCGGTTCATTTACCACTGACGCCGACCCATATTTCGGAAAGGTATTCCAGAATATTACCGGTGGTATGCGACAGAACTACCTGCTGTTGCCAGAGGATGCCCTTTCTCATTCAGCAGAGACACATCAGATGTCAATCGGTGTTTGGGTAAATGCAGCGAATGCTGGTGCATCATCCGACTATATGTGGGCACCACTCTTCATGGCATACGGAGCAGCTCCAAACAATGGTGAGAACACATGGCCGATGTTCGCGTGCCAGTATCGTGGAGTCCTTCAGCTGAACAACGCAGGCTGGACAGATTATACCGACGTTCAGAATGTAGCAGGTGTAAACACTCTTTACCATAACGAGACCGACTGGCTTGCTGACAAGCAATGGCACTATTATACAGCGGTATTCGACGGTGAGAATGCTAAGGTTTACTTCGATGGAGAACTGAAGAACGAGTGGCAGATGGACGGCACCAATAACACCCAGATGGGTCTGTTCACAAATGGTGCAGACTTGAAATACATCTGCCTTGGTGGTAATCAGGCATGGAACTGGGGTGACAACGACCCGGGATTTGCATTCGATGATATCGCAATCTATGACATGGCGTTGACTGCATCTGATATTCAGGACATTATGACTGTAAAGAGAGGTGGAGGACAAGGTGAGACTGGTCCTGCAGCTTATTACCGTAATAAGTTCGAGGATGCAGACGGTGTCACAATCGTTGGCGGTGGTTCATTCGTAGATAGTGGCGATGCTCACGGAAAGGTATTCCAGAATATCACAGGTGGTATGCGACAGAACTATCTGTTACTGCCAGAGGATCTTCTCACCCACTCTGCCGAGTCAGAACAGCTCAGTATCTCCGTTTGGGTTAACGCATCCAAGGCTGGTGCCTCGGCAGACTATATGTGGGCACCTCTGTTCATGGCTTACGGTGCTGCACCTGTTAACGGTGAGAACACATGGCCAATGTTCGCTTGTCAGTATCGTGGAGTCCTACAGTTAAACAACGACGGTTGGACAGACTATACCGATGCTCAGAACGTAGCTGGTGTCAACACACTATATCACAACGAGACCGACTGGTTGGCTGACAAGCAGTGGCATTTGTATACAGTAGTATTCGATGACGAAAACGCAAAAGTATATTTCGATGGAGTTCTAAAGAACGAATGGCAGATGGATGGAACAGCCAACACCCAGAAGGGTCTGTTCCGCAAAGGTGGAGACCTGAAGTATATCTGTCTTGGCGGTAATCAGGCATGGAACTGGGGTGACAATGATCCCGGATTTGCCTTCGATGACATCCAGTTCTTTGACTTTGCTCTCTCAGAGTCTGACATTCAGGCTATCTTGAAGCAGTATTAATTTAAATATAAGAAAGAATATGAACAACAAAATATTCAGATTTTTCCTGCTCGCAGGGTTGATGCTCCTCTCTTTGGGAGCATCGGCTCAGAGCAAGGTTACCGGAAAGGTGGTTGACGCCAATGGTGAAGAGATCATCGGTGCCACTGTCAGGGAGGCGGGCACCAAGAATGCCACCGTTACTGACTTCGACGGTAACTATGCAATCACGGTTGGTCCGAATGCTACACTGAACATCTCTTATATAGGTTATAAGGATGTGTCAGTGAAGGTAAACGGCCGGTCCGTAGTAGACATCACCATGACTGGTGACGAGACAGCCCTTGAGGAGGTCGTTGTCGTAGGTTATGGTCAGCAGAAGAAGGAGAGTGTGATCGGTGCTATCTCTCAGGTGACATCTAAGGATCTGCTCTCTACTCCTGCAGCCAACGTTTCCCAGGCCATCGCCGGTAAGATTCCAGGAGTCATCACCTCACAGACATCAGGTGCTCCAGGTGCCGATGATGCACAGATTTTCATTCGTGGTCGTGCCACATTCGCAGGCGACGCACAGCCTCTGATCCTTGTGGATGGTGTTGAGCGCTCGTTCTCACAGATTGCTCCCGACGATATCGAGACCATCTCCGTTCTTAAGGATGCATCTGCAACAGCCGTTTACGGTGTGCGCGGTGCTAACGGTGTTATGCTTATCACCACTAAGCGCGGTAAGGAACAGAAGCCAGTAGTAAGTCTTACTGCCAACTTCCAGTTCCAGAGTCCTACCCGCAAGAACACATATCTTAACAGCTACGATACTGTCAAGCTACTTGAGGAGGCACTTTCCAATGACGGTCTGCCCTCACAGTATTCTTCTTATGACATCGACATGTTCCAGAAGAGTGTTAATGGTCAGCTCTCAGGAGCCGATGCACTGCTCTACCCTAATGTCGACTGGTATGACGAGGTTCTCAAGAGTTCTGCTCCTGCACAGCGTTACAATGCATCAGTACGCGGAGGAACAAAGCGCATGCGCTACTACGCATCTCTGGAATACTATAACCAAGGTTCGCTCTTCAAGAACCTGAGCCGTGATGCATACGGTAATTCCTCAAGTTTGGGTTATAACCGCTATGCCTTCCGTGCAAATGCAGACTTCTTCCTGACAAAGGACCTGACTTTCTCTGTCAACTTCGGTACCCGTTTTGAGGAGCGCAGAGGTCCAAACACCAACGAGACAGCTGGTTATAGCGAGACCTTCTACGAGCTGAACCACGAGCCAGGATGGGTTTATCCCGTTAAGTATGAGATTCCGAATGGTGAGACCATAAAGACTCTCTGGGGAGGTAACGCACAGTATCAGAACAATATCGTTGGCCGTCTGTCAGATGCCGGATACTATAAAGGTATCAACACCATCAATGAGACCAACTTCATCTTTGACTATAAGATGGACTGGCTGACAAAGGGACTGTCGGCCAAGGCAATGATGTCATTCGACTACGACAACTACCACCGTGACCGTTTCACACGCAGCTTTGCCACTTACGAGCCTGCCGACCGTGCTAACTACAATGACGGCAACTATCAGAATATGGACTCATATATCAAGTATAATACAGATACTAATATGACCAACTCCTTTGATACCAGTGACGGCAGTGCTGATAAATATGCTATCTACAAACTCTACATGGAAGCACAGCTGAATTACGCGCGTGTATTTAATGAGGTACATGATGTGACAGCGATGGTGCTTTACATGCAGAACGACTATCGTAACAACTCCGAACTGGCACAACGCTACCAGGGTGTTGTTGGTCGTATTACCTATGGCTACAATGAGCGTTACTATGCTGAGTTCAATGCCGGTTACAACGGCTCTGAGAACTTTGTCAAGGGCAAGCGCTTCGGTTTCTTCCCCGCTTTCTCTCTGGGTTGGCGAATCACCAATGAGAAATTCATGGAAGGAACAAAGGACTGGTTGTCGAACCTGAAACTCCGTGCCAGCTATGGTGAGGTCGGTAATGACAAGTATTCAGGCCAGCGTTTCCTGTATGAGCAGAAATGGAGTCAGATTAGTAACGACTACTACTTCGGTACCACAGGAACAACAGGTATCTATGAGCAGCAGTATCCTAACTTCGATGTAACCTGGGAGCGCGCCAAGAAGTACAATGTAGGTCTGGAATTCAACTTACTGAACAGCCTGATTACCGGTAATATCGATTACTTCTACGAGAAACGTAACGACATTCTTACAGAGTATCTGACCCGTCCACAATGGGTGGGAGTAACAATGGCAGTAGCCAACCTCGGTAAGACCAAGAACTCCGGTCTTGAAATTGAACTTCATCATAACAATACTATCGGCAAGGACTTCCAATACAATGTAGGTCTTACATTCTCTCACGCAAAGAATGAGATTCTCTCAAGAGACGAGCCTGCCGGTACAACAGACTACCGCAAACGTGAAGGTCATCCAATCGGTCAGTATTTCGGTCTCGTTGCCGACGGTTTCCTGACAGCTGCCGACTGTGTCGAGGGCGGATACATCGACCTGCACAAGGCAACGTTCATCACCAACCGCCTTCAGCCAGGTGACCTGAAGTATGTTGACATGAACAACGACGGCTTTATCGATGACCGTGATGAGACATTCATCGGTTATAGCGATATACCGGAGAATACATACGCACTGACTCTGGGAGCTAACTATAAAGGATGGGGCTTCTCAGTGATGTTCCAAGGTGTTGACCATGTTAGCCGCTATTACGATGCAGAGGCTATGTATGCCTTCATCAATGGTGGAAAGGTCAAGGAGCACCATCTTAACCGCTGGAACCCGGCTCTCAGTGAACAGGAGAATCTTGCAAATGCAGATTATCCACTGCTTCATTATGCTTCAAACGGTGATCATAATCAGCGCCAGAATTCCTTCTTCCTTAAGAACGGTGCTTTCGTACGTCTGAAGAATATTGAGTTGAGTTATACACTGCCTCAGAACTGGATTAAGTATGTAGGCATGAGTCAGTGCCGTCTCTATGTGAATGCCAACAACCTGATTACATGGGATCACCTCGATGATCTGGTTGACCCTGAGAGCAACGGTTCCAACCGCTATCCAATCTGTAAGACGATTAACTTCGGTTTGAACGTAACATTCTAAATTTGCCAATTATATGAAAAAGAATATAATCATATCGACAATGGTATTCTCGCTGGCAGCAACTTCTTGCAGCGACTTCCTCGACAAAGAGCCGAGTAACGACCTGTCAAAGGAGATCACTTTCAGCGGATGGACTACAGCACAGCAGTTCCACTGGGATACCTATAATTTCCTGCTGCATGGTGCTCTTCGCGTCAACAACTCATGGCTCGATGCAGCTACCGACCTATCTGAATGCGCCATCCCTACTGCTGGTACACGCACATCATTCAATATCGGAAACTACTATGGTGGCGGTGGTGCTGCTGAGTTCACAAGTCTTTGGGAAAGTCGCTATCGCGGTATCCGTAAGTGTAACATGACTCTGGCAGAGGTTGACAATGTTGAGAGACCTGCTGACGAGACAGAAGAACTCTTTGCAAGTGAAAAGGCTCAGGTGAAGAGTGAGGCACGATTCTTCCGTGCATGGTTCTACTGGGAACTCTTCCTCCGCTATGGTCCTGTACCCCTGGTTACAGAGGTTCTTGATCCGGAGGGTGACCTGCTGAGCAACTACAAGACACGCCCCTCTACGCGCGAGTACATTAATTTTATTATTCAGGAGCTGAACGCATGTGGCAACGGTATGCTCAGCTATGAGGATGCTACAGCCTCAAGCCGTGCAGGTCGTCTGAACCCGGCTGTGCCCGCAGCATTGCTCACCCGCATACTGCTTTACATGGCCAGCCCACGCTACGCTTCAGAAAGCGGTATCACATGGCAACAGGCTGCTGATGCAGCAAAGACTTTTATAGAGGAATGGGGTGACAAGTACCAGCTCTATAAGGATGCTGCAAATACTGACGTTCAGAACAACTACTATGCCCTGATACGTGACCCCTATACTGGCGGTAATAATGAAATTATCTTCTACCGTAACGATAACACCATTGGATGGGGAAGTATCAGTGCTGATACACCTATCGGAGAAGGTGGAAGCGGTGGAAACTGTCCGAGTCAGAATCTTGTCGATATGTACGACATGATTGACGGCAGTGCTCCATTCACAAACTATGACGTTACAGGAGCCCCGGTATATAACGGTCTCTATCCTTCAGTTAACATTGCCAGCGGCTACGACGACCAGAGCATGTGGTCAGACCGTGACCCGCGTCTTGCTGCTACGATACTTTATCATGGTTCTCTGTGGAATAACCGTGAGATTGATGTTATTGCGGGACATGCAGACAACATGACCAGCAATGCCAACTCCACTCCTACCGGTTATTATATGCGCAAGTATATCCCGGAGACTATCCTTTCTGCAAACCACGGAGGTACAGCCCGTCGTCTGTGGACTATCATCCGCTATGCAGAGATTCTTCTCAACTATGCAGAGGCTCTCAACGAAGTTGGTTTTGAGGCTAACAAAGCCCAGATTTGCAGTCTGCTTGATCAGATCCGCAGCCGTGCAGGTATCAAAGGCAGTGTTGCTAATCGTGACGACCTCAACTCACAGTCGGCTATGCGTAACTTCATCCATAAGGAGCGTACAGTAGAGCTGGCATTCGAGGAGCATCGCCCTTGGGATGTCCGTCGCTGGAACTGTGCCAAGGAAGCTCTCTCACGTCCTATCTATGGCATTAATGTTGCTACCGATGGTACTATCACCCGTAAGGTGGCTCAGACCCGCGTATTCGAGGACAGAATGTATCTCTATCCTATACCCGAAGGAGAAGTCTGGAAGGCTGATATCGCAAACAATGCTGGTTGGTAATCCCTAACAATGAATTTGACGATTATGAATATTAGAATCAATAAAATAGCAAAGTGTCTGCTTGTTGCAGTCTTGATGGGACTCTCCCTGACGGCCGCAGCCCAGAAATCCAACGTCCTCAAGGGTCGTGTGGTAAATGCAGACGGAGAACCTGTTGTCGGGGCTGTAGTCAATGTGGCAGAAGACAACAGAATTGTGCTGACCGATGAGAACGGCTTCTTCACACTGAAAGGCTTCAGGGCCGATGATGACGTGTGTGCTGCCGCCCTCGGTTACGAGAACGCTGTGGTGAAAGTTGACCCCAACGCCTCAGAGTTTGTCATCACACTTGAGTACTCTCTCCAGCCAATGGAAAAGATGATGCCTATAGCCTTCAGTAGCAAAAAGGAGAAGTATATGACTGAAAGCCGTTCGGTAGTGAAAGGTACAGAGTTGCAGCGTTATCCTGTGACTGTGTTGCAGAACACTTTCAGCTCTACTCTTCCTGGTGTCGAGACTTATGAGTGGTCATCAGAGCCTGGATGGACAGAGACCCAGATGTATATCCGTGGTATCCGTACCATGAACAGCAGTGCACGTAACCCGCTGATCATCGTTGATAACGTGGAGCGTGACCTTTCTTTCCTTGATGCATTTCCTATCGAGAACATCACCGTACTGAAGGATGCTGCTGCAACAGCTATTTATGGTATGCGTGGTGCCAACGGTGCTATCCTCGTGACAACAAAACGTGGTGAGCAGGGTAAGACAAAGATTGACTTTACCCAGGAGGTAGGTTTCCAGATGCTCACCGACAAGATGGAAAACCAGAACTCTTACAACATGGCTCTTACACAGAACCGCGTAAAGTATCTGAACGGCCAGGATCCTCTCTGGAGCGAAGAGCAGATTGCCGAGTACAAGTTCGTCTCAGAGGGAGGACAGTATGCAGATGACGACATTCGCCGCTACAAGTACTTCAATACCAACTGGTTCGACCAACTCTATCGTAATTCGGCACCTGTCATTAAGTCAAACATCCAGATCTCTGGTGGTAATGACCGCGCACGCTACTATGTAAGCTTCTCTTATCTCCGTCAGGAAGGTATGTGGAACAAGACAGCTACCAGCTGGAACGATCACTTCTCTACCGACCACACGCTGAACCGTTGGAACCTGCGCACAAACATCGATATCAACGTCAACAAGTACCTCACTGTAGGCCTTGATCTCGGTGGACGTATCGATAATATCCAACAGTCACGAACTTCTGTGTTCGACCTGACAACTTTCGGTGCTGTTGAGGCAACTCCGATGGCTCCAGTATTCTGTCCTAACGGAGCAGTCTATTCTACCGGTGCTTATTCCGGCTCAGCCCGAAACCCAATCCAGCAGATGGCATCGGGTGGTATCAACAAGAACCGTCGCCGCAACCTTTATTCTACACTGAATGTAACAGGTGACCTTGGTTCTATCACCCCTGGGCTGAAGACTAACCTCTTGATTTCATTTGATGCGTTCGACGTGTTTATGGCTTATCAGTCAAATACATACGATGCATATACATACGACTACAACAATGCCGATGTACAGAGAGTGGAGGACTTCACCTACACACGTACTAACACTTATGCAGAGTTGAGCAATCCCACTGCCCGTGAGCGTGCCAACAGCTATAACATCAACTTCAACTACGGTTTCTCATATGACCGTGACTTCGGCAAGCACCATGTTGATGCCCGTGCTTTCCTGCGTGCCTATCGTAACCGTGTGAACACCCTCGACTCTGAGAATCACCAGCCGGCTATGCTGTCATCACGCAGAAACCTCTCTTGGAACGGTTATGCCAACTATGTATACGATGACCGTTATATCCTGAACGCGAGCATCTCCTACATGGGTAATGACAACTATGCACCAGAAGACCGCTGGGACACATTCTATGGAGTCGGATTAGGCTGGATCCTGAGTAATGAGAAATTCCTCAAGCGCGACTGGCTCGACTTCTGGAAGATCCGTGCAAGCTATGGTAAGACTGGTCAGAGTGAGACGACAGGTGCCGATACCGGCCGATATCCATACCAGTCTACTTTTGGCTCTGGCACAGGATATGCCTTTGGTACCAATGCCACATGGGTAGACGGTATGGCAGAGACATTGGCTGGTAATACCAACAACAAGTGGGAAATCTCAAGGATGGTAAATGCCGGTATGGACTGGCGTCTATGGGGTGGCAAGCTCTATGGCTCATTCGACTACTTCAAGGAATGGCGTTCGAATATACTTATTAACCGTAACACCATACCTGCAGGAATTGGAATCTCAGTTGCACAAGACTCTTATGGCAAGGTAGAGTCCTGGGGTATCGAGGCAGTCCTCGGTCATGAGAACAAGATTGGTGACTTCAAGTATAACATTGAGGCCAGTGTAGCATGGAACACCAACCGCATCACCGAGATGGACGAGCTCGAACCTAATGAAGAGTGGCTCCGCAAGACCGGTAAGCGCATTTTCGAACAGACCTCAGTACAGGCTCTTTATGAGAGCGTGTTCAATGGAACTGTCGGTGGCTGGAACCAGTATCAGTTCGTTCAGTGGGCTTCTGATCCCGCTCTTATCGCCACATCTCATGAAGACGCCATTGCCAATCCGGAGAAGTATCCTTATAACACCGCATCTGCAGGCAATCAGCCTCTTGGAACAGCTGTCTTCAAGGACCTCAACGGCGACCGCAAGATTGACTCAAACGACATGATGCCTATCGGCTACACTATCATTCCTGAAATTACTCCAAGCATATCACTGAGTGCAGAGTATAAAGGCTTCGACCTTAAGGTTGTCGGTACGGCATACCTGAATCGTAACGTATTCATCTCTCCTGCAGTTTCATTCTCCGGATGGTCTAACATGTCTACACATGAGGGTGTGAACTTCTGGGGTTATTACACAGACGACCCAGACGACCCTCGTAACGTGAATGCAAAGTACCCGCGTCCTGTATGGGGTGGTTACAACGCTATCGACTCTGACCGTGGTACTGGTACATATCAGAACGATATCTGGATTGTAAATGGTAACTATTTCGCACTGCGTAATATCGAGTTCGGCTATAGTCTACCTAAGAAACTTATCGCAAAGGCCCGTATGACGAAGTGCCGTATCTATGTATCCGGTTACAACCTGAAGAACTGGAGTAAGCTGCCTGATGGCATGGATCCAGAGAAACCTATGAGTTACTGCTGGTGGTATCCGAAGACACGTATCTTCAACGTCGGTGTAAACATTGGGTTCTAAGTTTCGCTTAATCAGACAATAAGATTTAAGAACTAAGAGAATATGAAAAAGAATATATTGATTTCCACAATGGTGTTCGTCCTGGCAGGAGCCACTATCTCTTGCTCAGACTTCCTCGACAAGGAAGTAGACCTCACGCAACAGGCTGACAATATTTTCAGCGACTACAACAATACGCGTGGATTCCTGGCTAACATCTATACATATTTGCCAGATGCCTTCCACGGATATACCGATGGACAGTATCTGAATGCATCAAAGGATGCCATGACCGACAATGCCGTCTCATACTGGGACGTGCACTACTATCATCAGGTGCATAACGATGCTTTCGATGCTACGAACCATCAGTTTGCCAACTACTATTACAATCTGGACACCAGAGGTATACGTGCCTGCAACCAGTTCCTTAAAAATGCCCGTACCGATGTTATCGGTAATGCAGCAAAGACTGGTGATGACAACAAGTTAGGCGACCGTTGGATTGCAGAGGCTCGTGCTATTCGCGCAATACTTACATTTGACATGGCATGTTGGTTTGGTGATACTCCGATTTTCGTTACTGGGGAAAATGAGCCATATATCATGAATACGAGCGACCCGATGCCAGACCGCAGTTCTTTTACAGATGTAGTCGACTGGATTGTGTCTGAGTGTGACGCTATCAAGAATGCTCTGCCTTTCCGTTATCAGAACGAAGACGAGAACTGGGGACGTGTGAATGGTGCAGCAGTCTATGCACTCAAGAGTCGTGCCCTGCTCTACAAGGCCTCTCCACTGCACAATACCAGCAATGATCAAAGTTGGTGGCAGGCAGCTGCTCAGGCTGCTGAAGATTTCATCTCAGCCAACAGTGCTCTTGGAACACGTGCCTATCACCTTTATAGCACAGGTAATCCTAACAGTGATTACTACAATTGCTTCATATCCAATCCTGTACTTAATCCAGAGTACATCCTCTCACGTTCCGTATGGACAACTGACGCTATCGAATGGGCTTGCTCACCGTGTGGCTTTGCTGGTAGCAATCAGGCCTACGGCCGTACCAACCCTACACAGAATCTCGTTGACTCTTATGAGACAATCAATGGTCTGCCAATTGACCAGGACCCCACTTATGACGAGCAGAACCCTTATGCCAACCGTGACCCACGTCTTGAGCAGACCATACTTCATCATGGTTCTATCTGGGGTGACAAGGTCAATGGCGAGGAGCGTGCCATAGACGTATGTCCTACCGGCATTGACTATGCTGAGCTTCACGGAGGAACCGTAACGGGCTATTATCCTAAGAAATTCGTCAACAACATGTCGTTCAAGAGTCCTACCTCATATCGCCATGCGTGCCCTATTTTCCGCTATGGGGAGATTCTACTGAATGCTGCTGAGGCATACGCTAATGCCGGCAATGCATCGAAAGCCATGGAGTATGTGAACCAGATACGTGCACGCGTAGGCATGCCTGCATATAGCGGTCTTTCCGGTTCTTCGCTCGTGGAAAGGATCCAGAATGAACGCCGCATTGAACTTGTGTTCGAGGATCACCGTTACTTTGACGAGCGCCGCTGGAAACTCTTTGAGGGCAAAACAGCATCCAGTGAGACCAATTTGCCAATGTACAAGCAGGTATATAATCTCTATGGTGTTACACCTGACAGTGCCCCAGAAGCAGATGGTTCTTTCAAAGGGTCTTACAGCTACAATAAGAGCCTTAAGGATCCCGTTCGTGCATTCCGCAGTCCGAAGAACTATTACTTCCCGATACCAGACAATGAGATTAAGGCCATCAGCAACTGGAACCAGAACTCTGGCTGGGAACTCTCTTCAAAGAAGAATGACGATACATCTGAGACTGTTTCAGAATAGATTTGTTAATTGATTGATTAGTTTTTGGGGCAGGGCTGACTGCTCTGCCCCTCTCTTACTTAAAAACGATTATGATGAGGAAATTATTTACTTTATTATTACTGTGTATAGTCCTTTCGCTCAATGCAGCAGAGAAAGTGTGGTGCATTGTTGCCGATTCCGGACAGAAGATAGCTATGAGCAATGTAAGTTTTATGCTTGCATCAGATGCTTCAGAGTCGCTTAGCATTGTATGCAACAACGGCATAGTGATATACAACGTGGCAAAAATCACATTCGAAATAGCAGAACCTACTGGCATTTCCGATATAACAGATGATTCCGGAGAAGCTTCTTTCAAGGTCTTGCCTGCTTCCTCATCACTACAGATTATGGGATGTGCTGAAGGCTCAAAGATTTTTGTCTATGACAGTGGTGGCAAAATTGTCAGACAATCCATTGTAACTTCCTCAGACCATGAAGTTTCTCTTATCGGTCTGCCTTCAGGCATCTATATCCTCAGATTGGGCAATAACAGTATTAAGTTCATAAAGAAATAGACTGCGATATGAAAAAGTTATTGATAATAGCTCTTCTTGCCGTGGTTAACATGGCTCAAGCACAGTATGTCATAGAGATGAATGATGGCAACGTCGTTAAATGGGACTATGAACTTAATGTCATACAGAATGGAACAGGAGATGTTTGGAGTCTATCACGAACAGACAAGTTCAATAACAACCTTGAACTCTCTAAGGTAAAGTCTGTTTCCATTGCTACGATGGCAGAGCGTCTTGCAGCATATAAGGCTCCCAACTATAATGATGACTATCGCAACAATTCAGGATGGGATAAGCGCAGCAGTTGGAATCTTGCCAACGTACATGATCCGACCGTTATGAGAGCAGATGATGGATACTACTACATGTACCAGACAGACGCTTCATTCGGCAATGTTCACAATGGCAACGGACATTTCCATGGTCGCCGTTCCAAGAACCTGGTAGACTGGGAATATCTGGGTGCTACCATGCCAACTGTCCCATCATGGGTAAAAGATACGCTCGATGCTAGCCGTACACGTCTGGGGCTTCCCTTAATAACGAATCCACAATATGGATACTGGGCACCTTGTGCTCGCAAAGTTAAGTCGGGGCTTTACCGTATGTATTATTGCATCGTAGTTGATAATTATATCAAGACAGGCAAACCTGCATCTGAGGCTTTTGACGGCTCATGGGGAGAACGCGCATTTATTGGACTAATGGAGACGGATGATCCAGCTTCCAACAATTGGGTGGATAAAGGGTTTGTTCTATCTTCAATGTCAGACAGAGGCAAGAATTGGGCTCGTAGCAGTACCAGTGATTGGGAAGGCTATTTCCGCTATAACGCAATCGACCCAACCTTTATCATCACACCGGAAGGCGAACATTGGATGATTTACGGTTCATGGCACTCTGGCTTTGCTGCCGTACAACTCAATCCTGAGACCGGAAAAACATTAAAAGAAATGCCAGAATTCTTTACTACACTAGGGACCCTGAATTCTGTTGTAAAAAGAGTATACACCCGTACTTCCAACAACCGCTGGCAGGGGTCAGAAGGTCCTGAAGTAATATACAGAAACGGATACTATTACATGTTTATGGCATACGATGGCTTAGCAGTGCCATATAACACAAGAGTTGTGCGTTCAGAAAAGATTGATGGTCCATATTTCAATATAGCAGGAACAAATGTAACCAATGGTGGAGATGCACTGCCCCTAATGACCCATCCATACAAGTTTGGCAATGATCATGGCTGGGTGGGAATATCGCACTGTGCCGTCTGGAATGACGGAAACGACAACTGGTACTACTGTTCACAGGGACGTTATCCGGAAAACTATGATACATGGGCTCCTAATGCCATTATGCTCGGACATGTACGAAGCATACGCTGGACCAAAGATGGCTGGCCAATAGTTATGCCGGAACGCTATGCAGCGGTGCCACAGACTCCGATCACAGAAGAAGATATAGTAGGTACATGGGAACATATAGACATGGGCTATAACTATGGTAACCAGAAAGCCTCGTCAGATATGGTTTTCAGTGCTGACCACAAGATTACCTCTGGTACATGGAAGAATGGCACATGGAGCTTCGACCCAGATACAAACACTCTAACCGCCAATGGTGTTGAATTATTATTGCAACGTGAATGCGACTGGGAGGCAAGTCCACGAAAGCATACCATCGTATATGCCGGCATAACAAACAGCAAGACCTATTGGGGAAAGAAAAAATAAAACATAACTTAACCATAAAGAGAAAAATGAGGAAACCTGTCATTTCCTTGATGCTGTTAGCCCTGAGCGTCACTTTGATGGCGCAGGGGCAACGGCATCACTTAAAGCGTATGCCCTTCACAACCGATACGCCTATGGTGCACGACCCTGTGATGGCATATGAAGATAGCACATATTATATCTTTGCCACAGGCATGGGTATACAGCAGATGAGTTCCAAGGACCGGAAGGCCTGGACGGTAAAGCCAGAGCCGGTGATGTCGGTGATTCCAAAGTGGACACGCGACTCTGTACCGGGATTTACGCATCATGTATGGGCTCCGGACATTATCCATTGGCACGGACGCTGGTGGCTCGCCTACAGCTGTTCCACATTCGGAAAGAACGGATCTTCCATTGGTCTGATGTCTACACGAAAACTGGCTTATGGTTTATGGGATGACGAAGGGAGCATTGTGACATCCCAAGAAAAACGAGACAACTGGAATGCCATCGACCCGAATTTCGTAATCGATGACAACGACCAGCCCTGGCTTGTATGGGGCAGTTTTTGGGATGGTATCCAACTTGCTCGTCTCGACACTACGATGCATATAGCTAAAGGAGAGAAGCCTCGTACCATCGCACGGCGCTATGCTCCGGGGTTCGAACCTTCAGAGCCAAACCCAACATCAAAGTTTGCCGGTACTAACGCCATCGAGGCACCATTTATATTCAAGCACGGAGGCTATTACTATCTCTTTGTGTCATGGGACTACTGCTGCCGTGGTGCTAAGAGTAACTACCGCGTAGCAGTAGGACGTAGCAAGAATGTAGCAGGACCTTACACCGACCGTGATGGAAAAGATATGGCAAAAGGCGGAGGAACACTGTTTATTGAGGGCGACAAAAAGGTATTTGAGGCAGCCGGTCACTGTGCAGCATACCATATAGACGGAGAGGACATATTTATCTGCCATGGCTACAGCATAGCACATAAGGGCGCGTCTATCCTCATTCAGCGGCCTATCACCTGGACCGCAGACGGATGGCCAACAATTGAATAAATGACAAATAATAAAGGATAAATGATAAACGTAATAGAGAATAATATGAGAAGGAAATTATTTATGTCAAACAATAAATGGATTATGGTGATAAGTTTATCATTTATCCTTTATCATTTATCATCTGACTTTTCCGCCGCCCAGTCGTGGACTGCCGACAATGGCAATGGCACATATACCAATCCTCTATTCTATGATGAGTTCTCTGATCCTGACATCATCCGTGTGGGCAACGACTATTATCTTGCCGGCACCACCATGCACACTGTTCCCGGATTGGTGATTCTGCACTCCAAGGACCTGGTAAACTGGGAGAACATATCATATTGCTTTGACCGTTTCGACTTCGATGACGATGCCTTCTCACTAAAGAATCACAAGGAGATCTATGGTCAGGGCATCTGGGCTCCTGCCATCCGTTATGCCAACGGACAGTTTTATGTGTTCTCCAACATCAATGGCAAGGGCTTGCAATGCTATACATCAAAAGATATCCGCGGCCCTTGGAAACATCATAATATGCAAGGACGCATATACGACCTGTCTGTTCTCTTCGACGACGATGGTAAGATATATGCCATCCATGGCTATGGTGAAGTGAAGTGTACTGAGTTGAAACCCGACATGAGCGGACCTATCGAGGAAACAGAACGTACGATAATTCCCGAAGGCAATGCTGTTGGCGAAGGGCATCACATGTATAAGATAAACGGAATGTATTACCTTATCTCAACAGACTATAAGCCCAACGGGCGCACGCTCTGTAGCCGTTCAAAGAGTATCTGGGGCCCTTACGAAACCATCACTATCACTGCCGACGAGACATTCGGCTATCATGCAGCACCCCTGACTCAGGTGCCACGAGGAGAAAAATACCGTATCGGTGAGGATGGTACGAAGTTTGGTATTCCCCAGGTAGACAAAGATGCAACAGCATGTACGAACATCCATCAGGGCGGTATCGTTGAAGACCAGAACGGACAATGGTGGGCACTGCTCATGATGGACTTCCATTCCATCGGTCGTACAGTGACCCTTGCTCCTGTCACATGGAAAGACGGCTGGCCTATGCTTGGTCTTGAAGGGAACCTGGGCCGTGCACCTCGCACATGGTTCAAACCCAATATCAGCTTAAACGAGAAACATCATGCTCCATATGAACGCAATGAGGATTTCAATGGGAAAGCTCTTGGTCGGGTATGGCAATGGAATCACAACCCAGACGACAGCAAATGGAGGCTTAAGAACGGGCGATTACGTCTGCAATCTATGCCTGCAGAGCAACTCATGTGGGCGCGTAACTCTCTCACTCAGAGAGTCATCGGTCCAAAAAGCATCGCTACAGTAGAACTTTACACTAAAGGAATGAAGGACGGCGATGTAGCCGGATTGGGCAATATCAATGTTCCCTGTTCATGGATAGGTATAGTAAAGAATGGAAAGGAGATGACTATGCGTTGCTTTGAGCAAGCCATCAACGATACTATTGATGTCTCTTTGGAAAAAACTGATAAACTCTGGCTACGCATGGTTGGCGACTTCGACAACGATTGTGCCCACTATGAGTATTCTCTCGATGGCACGAGCTATAAACAGTTAGGTCGCGAGATGCCGCTATCATATCAGCTTATCTCCTTCCAAGGCTCACGTCATGCCCTTTTCGCCTTCAATTATAAGGGAAAGAACGGCGGCTATGCAGAGTTCGACAACTTCACAGTAGAAGAACCTCTGGCAGACCGCAGTCAGAACATCCCCTTCGGCAAGTCTATACGGATCATTAACCTTGCAACAGAGAAACCCATGAAGGCACAAGCTCATGGTCTGTTATATGACACAGATACAAAAGACAACACTCCTCAGACCTGTTTCCGCGTCATAGACAAGGGGCAGAATAAGGTAATCCTTCAGTGTGAGGACGGCCGCTATATCTTCTGCGCAGGTCTTGGGATCGCTGGTGATGTCCGTCTTACTACTGACGAATCCAAGGCAGAAGTCTTCCTCTGGCAAGACTATCTGAACCATGAATTCATGCTCATGTCGATGCAAAACCACCGCTATATCGGCAAGAGTCCGACTACTGGCAGCCCCTACTCTATGGACTTCACAGGCTCCGACCCTGCCCGTAGAAATGGTGCTGTGTTCCGATGGATCAGCGAATAGGTGCAACTTTTTTTCATTTTTTTATTGTTTTTAATTTCTTTTTCGTATCTTTGCCGACGGAAAAGTAAATAACAACTAAAAAAAAACAAAAATGAAGAAAATCAAATCCCTTTTGCTGGTTGCCATCATGGCATTCTGCGGTACTACAAGTGCTGTTGCAGGAAACTACATGAATATGGAACCATTGAAATTGCAGTCTCCTGAGATGAAGCCGGAATTGGTGGCTATACCCAACCGCGACTATCGTCCCGAACTGGAGTTACGCAATAGTTCTACAAGAGTAAGCGATGTCAATAAATACCGCATGACCTGGAATCGCACCAACGAAGGTGTTAAGCCCTACAAAGTCATGGATGACCTTACGTTTGTAGGCGTGCCCCTGTTTCTTGCAGGCTTGGCTGTAAAGGGCGACAAGGCTATGTTCCGCGTAAACAATAAAGAAGGTAAGGAGAATACCCAGTTGCTTACCAACTTCAAGACGGGTATTGATGACTATACACAGTTTTTCGGCCCTGTCATGACTGTTGGTCTTAAGCTCGGAGGATATGAGGGACGTAGTGACTGGGGCCGCTTGTTGGCTTCAGCAGGTATGTCGTATGCCATCATGGCTGGTTTTGTCAACGGAATCAAGTATTCTGCCAAGGAGATGCGTCCAGACGGTAGTACTGCCAACTCATGGCCTTCTGGTCATACCGCTACATCCTTCGTGGGTGCAACCATTCTGCATAAGGAGTATGGTCTTACACGTTCACCATGGTTCTCTATCGCCGGTTATGGTGTTGCAACAGCTACAGGTATTATGCGTGTGTTGAACAACCGTCACTGGATCAGCGATGTGATGTCGGGAGCAGGTATCGGTATCATGTCTACCGAGTTGGGATATGCCCTGAGCGACATCCTCTTCAAGGGAAATGGTCTACTTCGTAATGACCTCATATCCGACTCGGAGAATCCATCGTTCTTCGCTATATCAATGGGTCTCGGATTGGGAACGAAGAATATCGGTTTCGGAATAGAAGATGTTGTCAACGCAGAGCGTTATAAGGCTGCGGACATCGGCTATGACGACGAAGAGACCTTAGAGGATGAGGAAGGTCCGAATATTCATTTCCGTCCGGCTACTGTAGTTGATGTAGAAGGAGCATATTTCTTCAATAAATATATAGGTATCGGTGGTCGTGCACGTGTTCGTGCAATGTCAGCAAAGTCGTTCGGACAATATACAGAACTTGCAGCTGAGGATCAGGCTTACGGCTGGTATGATGTTGTGGGCGGACTATATTCTAACAAGGATGAGTTCTATAAGAAGGCCGTAGAAGGTGGAAGTCCAATAGAAGATCTGGGTGGTGTCGTAGAGAGCGATCACTTGACTGAGTTTTCTGCCAGCGTCGGTCTGTATCTGAATCTGCCTCTGAGCAATCGTTTCTCATTAGGAACAAAGTTCCTTATCGGACGTTCGTTTACTCAGGAGCTTGATATCGATGGCTATGCTTCCGGTTACGTTAAGGATGTTAATTATCGTCTGGTTCTCCAAGACGGAAAACTGATTGCAGATGAAAGCTATTTATCATATCCTTTTAACACAAGCGCTGGAGAAAAATACTCTTCAAAATGGGACTATCTGACTCTTGGCTCAGAGAGTTCTACCACATGGGGTACTGGTATTTCGCTTACCTATCGTTACAAGTCAAACTTTGCATGGAAACTGTTCTTGGACTACGATTACTCAAAGAAGAACTTCACCATGAAATACGATCCGTATCACTATCTCCAGGATGGTCTTACTGAAAATGCCTTCGACATAGTTCAGTTCGTGTCTGACTACTCAAATTATCTTGATCCAATTGAGTTCAGAAAGACAAAGAAGATGAACTATTATACCATTGGTATGTCATTCATGATAAATATTTAAGGGTATTTTTAACTCTTAGCGAAGCCGAGGGAGAGTATGCTGAAGCGAACTCCCTCGGCTTTACTTATTTCTTTGGCACAGGCAATGATAGTGGCTCCGGTTGTTACGACATCATCGATAATGAGAAGATGCTTCCCTCTGATACTGTCACCATCAAGGAGCTCGAAGACATTATCCACATTCTCGTTACGTTCCCAACGGCCTTTGCTAGTCTGGCTTCCCTCAAAAGTAGTTCGCTTTATAACCTTATTATATATGGGTAGATTGGTTATTTCACTCACCCCCATTGCTATCTCCGTACTTTGGTTATAGCCTCTCTGCCGCTCACGTTTTTTTGCTAGTGGAACAGGTACAATGCCATCGATTCCATCGAAGAAATCGGCTCTTTGCAGTTCACGGGCCATCATCCTTCCCATCGTCTCTCCTATCTCAGGATGGTTCTTGTATTTCAGTTCGTAGATGATATTTGCCGTCTTAGCATGAGCCTCATAGTAGAAGAGAGCTGTGGCCCGTTCGATGGGTATCTGTCCCCAGAACATCTTTGCCATGATATTCTCCTGAGGGTCACGCTGAAAACCGGTACGAGGCAGGTGCAGATTGCATTTTCCACAGAGCACCTCCTCTGTAACAGACAACCTTTCGCCACAGACGGTGCATAGCCTTGGCGATATCATGTCTAAGAGACGAGTCCAGAAACTAATCCTCATCTTCAGAAAAATCGTCTTCGTCGATATCGCTCACATCGAGACATTGACGGATGATGTCGAACGTGAATCCTCGTCCATAAGCAAAGCGCACAAGCTTCTGGTTCAGTTCATAGTCGCTATTGGCCTTTATGCTCTTCCGTTTCTGTTTCAAGAGGGGCTTGAGTACATTTAGATACTCTTTTTCATCGATTTCGTCGAGAACTTCGTCCTGTATATCTTTGTCTATACGCTTCATCCAGAGACCCTGCTGAACCTTCCTACGCCCCCATTTATTGTAGCGTATCTTGTCTTTCACAAAGGCACGGGCATAACGTCTGTCGTCAACGTATCGCTCTTCTATAAGCCGAGCCATAACTCTCGCCTGAGCCTCATCGGAGAGTTCCCAGCGTTTCATCTTCTCGAGCATCTCATACTGGCAATGCTCGGCATTAGCACATAACGAGGCGAGTTGCAGGAAGGCCTCTTCTTCAGTCTTTTCTTTTTTCATATCTTAGTGGCTTTAAGGAAACGTAGTTTACCATATTGGTCTTCTCTCAGTTCTGTATGTCTGAATCCCAAATCGAGGAGCATCGACTCTGTATCCCCAGCATAGATGGGATTGAGCTCAAAAAACAACATTCCATCGGGCTTTAGGGCCTCAATAGCATATTTTGCGATAGCCCTATAAAAGAGCAGCGGATCATTGTCAGGAACAAATAATGCCAGATGCGGCTCATGTTCAAGAACATTTTTCTCCATCGACACCTTCTCCTTGTCGCAGATATAAGGCGGATTGCTCACTATTATATCGTACTCATTGGAAGGGATATGGAAGAGAGTTGGAATGGTGTTGGAAGAGGAAAGTATATCCCTCTTCTCAAATGTAACGTCGGCTCCGAGAGCCTTAGCATTCTCTTGAGCGATTTGCAATGCATCATCGGAAATATCCCAAGCTGTAACTTTTGCCTTTGGCATCTCCAAAGCCAGAGTAATTGCTATACACCCGCTACCCGTTCCGATATCAATTATCTCACATGGGGATACCTCACATGGGGACAGGCACTCTGTGAGATTCGGCCTCACAAGGTGTCTGTCCCCATGTGAGGTGATCCAGCGGCAAAGCTCTGCTGTTTCAGGGCGCGGGATTAGTACTCCAGGGGCCACATGGAACTGTCGTCCACAGAAATCTGCTACACCAATGACATACTGCACCGGTTCGCCTTTTTCGAGACGGAGCATAATTTTTTCCAGTTCTTCTTGGTCATCTGCAGATAATTCACTAACTTTGCCGCAAAGAATATCGGTGAACGACAAACCGAAGCGCACGTCAAGCACCCAACGGACGATGGCTTTCGCCTCGTCAGCATCATAAAGTGATGATAGTCTGTGCCAAGAGTCTTCGTATGTCATAGTGGGTGCAAAGATACAAAAAATAAATGATAACTGACAAACGATAAATGAAATTTTTATGAACGACGACGAGAAATATATGCTCAGATGCATCCAGTTGGCGAAGAACGGTCAGCAGAATGCTAAGCCCAATCCGATGGTGGGGGCTGTGATTGTGAGTGCTGATGGACAAATCATTGGCGAGGGCTATCATGTGAGATGTGGTGAGGGCCATGCTGAGGTGAATGCCTTTGCCTCTGTACGCCCAGAGGATGAGATCCTGTTGCCAGAATCCACTATTTACGTCTCACTTGAGCCTTGTTCGCATTATGGAAAGACTCCTCCATGTGCCGACCTTATTATTAAGAAAGGTGTTCGTCGAGTAGTGGTGGGTTGCATCGATGAATTCGCAGAGGTTCAGGGTCGTGGAATACAGAAGCTGCGTGATGCCGGTATTGCAGTAGAGGTAGGTGTTCTCGAAGAGGAATGTAAGGCCTTAAACCGTCGTTTTTTCACATTTCATCGGGAAAAGCGGCCTTATATCATACTGAAATGGGCACAGACAGCCAACGGTTTTATCGATGACAATTTCCAAGCTGCCAAGATTTCCAACGACTTCACCTCCATGCTCTCACATAAGCTCCGTGCTGAGGAGGATGCTATCCTCGTAGGTCGTGTCACAGATGAACGGGAGCATCCACAACTGAATGTGCGTCATTGGAACGGTTCAGATCCCAAGCGCCTTGTCATCGACCATCAGCATCCGCTGAACCTTGAGAGTCTTCATTCGCATAACATACAGTCGCTTATCGTTGAGGGCGGTGCCGAGACATTGCGCTCATTCCTTATGCAGAACCTCTGGGACGAGATCCGCGTTGAGACAAACACCACGATGACTGTATCCGGTGGAACAAGAGCCCCACAGATTCCTGCGAATGCGAAGGTCGTTTCTTCGCAAAAATTCGATAACAATATTATTCTGCTGTACCGTCCAGAGAAGTCTGCACAGTAATTTACTTCCTTCCGAAATCTGCCGGAACCTCACCCCATTTCTGTGTCTCCCACTTAATTATGGGGTTACGGAAATTATGCGTCTGTAGCCAGTTTTCGGCTCGAAGGATAATCTGGTATAGTTTTTCCGTCTGTGGTGTGCGTTCAAGTTTGGTCTTACACTTTCGTTTCTGAACCCAGAGAATGGCATTGTAAGAATCGCTATAAATGGTTTTATTGTGCAGGCCCTGTTGCCAACATAGAGCAAGGGCATGGACGATAGCCAGGAACTCCCCGATATTATTAGTCCCGTGAACAGGCCCGTAGTGGAACACCCGTGCTCCTGTAGCGAGGTCGATGGCCTGATATTCCATTGGTCCTGGGTTTCCAGAGCAGGCGGCATCCACCGCCCACGCGTCTGCCCTCACCTCAGGAGGCAAGGGCAAAACGGTGTCGTGTCTGTAATCTGGAGGATTCTGGATATTCATATTAGGCATTCCCAGGATGAAATAGGAATTTCAATGAATTACATGCGCTCAGGAACCTCGATGCCGAGGAGGCCCATGCCGTTCTTGATAATCTTAGCCACATTCTTGGCAAGCATCAGACGGATAGCCTTCTTTTGCTCATCGGGCTCATTAAGGATGCTGTAGTCGTGGTAGAACTGGTTGAACACCTTGGTAAGCTCGTAGCAGTAGTTTGCGATACCGCTTGGAGAGTAATCCTTACCAGCCTGTTCTACAGCAGCTCCAAACTCGTTCATCTTCTGAACCAGCTCCACCTCCTTTTCAGCCAGCGCAACCTGAGTTGCAGCAGGCTTCAAGCCCTCAGCCTCAGCCTTGCGCAGGATACTACGGATACGAGCATAGGTATACTGGATGAAAGGACCTGTATTTCCGTTGAAATCGATACTTTCCTCTGGATTGAAGAGCATGTTCTTACGAGCATCGACCTTCAGGATGAAGTACTTCAGGGCACCCATACCCACGATACGGGCAATCTCACGACGCTCCTCTTCGGTCATATCATCGAATTTGCCCAGTTCCATCGAGGTCTTATAGGCATCTTCAACCATCAGTGCCATCAGGTCGTCAGCATCAACTACCGTTCCCTCACGGCTCTTCATCTTACCGTTTGGCAGTTCCACCATACCGTAAGAGAAGTGTGTCAGTTCCTTACCCCACTTGAAGCCCAGACGGTCGAGCAGGATTGAGAGCACCTGGAAGTGATAGTTCTGCTCATTGCCCACTACATAGATCATCTTGTCGATGGGATAATCCTGGAAACGCATCTCGGCAGTACCGATATCCTGTGTCATATATACTGAGGTGCCATCAGAACGCAGAAGAAGTTTCTGGTCGAGACCTTCATTGGTGAGGTCAGCCCATACAGAATTGTCCTCGTGGCGCTCGAAGAGTCCCTTGGCGAGACCCTCCTCCACCTTTGCCTTACCCTTCAGATAGGTCTGGCTCTCGTAGTATATCTTATCAAACGATACACCCATCTTCTTGTAGGTCTCATCGAAACCGGCATATACCCAGTTGTTCATCTTCTCCCAAAGGGCACGAACCTCAGGGTCGTTCTGTTCCCATTTCACCAGCATCTCGTGAGCCTCCTTGATGAGTGGAGCCTCCTGCTTGGCTTTCTCTTCGTCCATACCCTGGGCAACGAGTTCCTTTATCTCCTCACGATAATGCTTGTCGAAGGCTACATAGTAGTCGCCGATAAGGTGGTCGCCCTTCTTGCCAGAAGACTCTGGAGTCTCACCATTGCCGTATTTCAGCCAGGCGAGCATCGACTTACAGATGTGGATACCACGATCGTTTACAATATTGGTCTTCACCACCTTGTTGCCATTAGCCTCCATAATCTGTGCCAGACTCCAACCCAGCAGGTTGTTACGTACATGACCCAAATGCAGGGGTTTGTTGGTATTAGGCGATGAGTATTCTATCATCACGAGAGGAGAGTTGTCACCGGCCTTCTTCATTCCGAAGTTGTCGTCGGCATCGATGGCACTGAGCAAATCCACCCATGCACCATCACCGATGCTCAGGTTCAGGAAGCCCTTCACCACATTAAACTTCTCCACTGCCGAACAGTTGTTCACCAGATATTCGCCAATCTCCTGTGCTGTCTGCTCAGGACTCTTCTTGGCAGCTTTTACGAAAGGAAAAACCACCAGTGTCAGGTTTCCCTCAAACTCACTTCTTGTCTTCTGCAGCTGCAGCATCTTCTCTGTGGCGTCCATGCCATAGAGAGCCTTCACGGCATCACCCGCAGCCTTGCTAATCAATGCTTCAATATTCATTGGTATACCTTAATATATTTCGAAATCGGGTGCAAAGGTACGAATAAGTGAGAAGAAAACCAAAAGTTTTTTGGCTTTTTCCGAAATTCGCGTTATCTTTGCAGCCCGAATGAGCATATTAATCACTGTCATAGCATATTTCGCCATACTCTATGGCATCAGTCACCTCACGAGAGGCAAGGCTGACAACAACACCTTTTTCCGTGCCAATCGCCGTGCCCCGTGGTATATGGTAGCCTTCGGAATGGTGGGAGCCTCGATATCCGGAGTGACGTTTGTCTCTGTGCCGGGAATGGTACTGACCTCGCAGATGACCTATCTGCAGATGTGCATGGGATTCATCGTGGGATATATCGCGATAGCGTTTGTGCTGTTACCGCTTTATTATCGCCTGCAGCTTACGAGCATATATACCTACTTAGGCCAACGGCTGGGCAACCGTTCCTATCTTACCGGAGCCTGGTTCTTCCTGATTTCCAAGATGATAGGTGCTGCAGTGAGGTTCTATGTGGTTTGTATCATCCTCCAACAGTTTGTGTTCGACCCGGCAGGTATCCCATTTGCCGTCAATGTCATAGGAATGGTAACGCTCATATGGCTCTATACCCGTAGAGGGGGTATCGGCACGCTGGTATTCACCGATACCTTCCAGACCATCTGTCTTTTTACAGCCTTAGTGCTGATAATCATGGAGGCAATCAGCCAAATGAATCTCTCTGTTGGCGAGGCCGTAAGAGTAATCTCAGATAGTCCTATGAGCCGCATCTTCGTGTTCGACGACTGGGTATCGCCTCATAATTTCTGGAAGCAGTTTCTCAGCGGTGCCTTTATCGCCATCGTGATGACAGGTCTCGATCAGGATATGATGCAGAAGAATCTGACTATCAAGACATTGAAGGATGCTCAGAAAGACATGTGTACCTATGGTGTCGCATTCGTCCCGGCCAACCTCCTCTTCCTTGCCTTAGGTGTCCTCATGGCCATCCTTGCAGGCGACATCACAGGCCTTAAAGGCGACGAGTTATTGCCAGGTTTCGTTCAGAGCGCAGCTGATTATCATTTATCCTTTATCATTTATCATTTGTTTATTCTCGGTATCCTGGCAGCATCGTTCTCCAGCGCCGACTCAGCACTCACAGCCCTGACCACCTGTTACTGTGTAGACATCCGACGACAGTCAGGTAACGAATCACTTCGCAAACGGATGCACATTGCCATCTGTGTCGTGTTTGTGATCTTCATCATACTCTTCCGTGCCATCAATTCCACATCACTCATCGATGCCATCTATACTATAGCATCGTATACCTACGGCCCGCTGCTGGGACTCTTCTCCTTTGGTCTCTTCACCCATCGCAAACCAAAGGACAAGCTTGTGCCTTATATCTGCATAGCCTCTCCCTTGCTTTGCTATGCTCTCGATGTGGCAACCCAACAACTTTGGGGTTACCGTTTTGGCTATGAGCTCCTGATGCTCAACGGCCTACTGACATTCTCCGGCCTCTGGATCAGTTCTCTTTACTCGAATCGGTAAGGTATCAGCAGCTTGTAACGTTTGTCCGATATTCAGAGGGAGACATACCTACAATCTTAGAGAACATACGGGAAAAGTAGAAGGGGTCCTCTATACCTATCTTATAACATATCTGATTTATCTTCATATCTGTTTCCCTTAACATCTTACAGGCATATTCCACCTTCATCTGGTTGAAATACGCCAAAGGGCTCACTCCCTTCTGGTGTCGGAAGAGTTGTGAGAAATGGCTCTGTGAATAGCCCACATAGCGGATGACATCGGCTAGTTTTATACGATTTCCGATGTTCTCCTGCATATAGTGTACGGCAGCATCGACCACATTCTGATTATCAAGGTTAATAGTCTTGCTTCTTCGGAACTGGCCCAGATATCTCATTGAAGCCAAGAAATGATGGAGCAGGCTTGAGGCATAGCGCAAATCTTCTATCTCCTCGCCAGCCTGAAGCGTGGAGATTATCTCTTCGAAGATACCTATTCGGTCACTGATGCGGGAGTTTAAGGCAATGTTGATATCATTAGGTTTCTGCATACCCTCGGCAAAGATGGATGCATGTTCACCACGGAAATGTACCCAGTAGATAGTCCACCACTCCTTAGCACCATAGATATGAGGCTGACCTGCAGGCAAGATAAAAAACTGGTTTTTACTGACCTGGTACTCCTTTCCATTCAACTGATACCATCCATTACCGTCTACACAGTAAATAAGCACATATTGATCTATGGCCTTTTTACGTTCACGATAGTGATTGGTGGCATTAGGGTAATAGCCAATGTCTGTTACGAACAAGCTGGATGCCAGTTCGTCGTGCTCAGCCATCGCAACCACCATCGGTGGCAACACTACCGATTGCTCGCCTCTAAAACCGTCTTTCTGCTTTACCATGGTGCAAATATAGACAAAAGAACCCAAAACTCCAAATTTTCGGAAGGAAAATAATATTGTCCATCAAAATAAGAAGATTTTCTATGGGAGCATATTGATATTTGCCGTACCTTTGCACCAGAATTCAAAACGTAAACAACAATGAGTAACTACAACAAAGGATTTCTTTATTTTATCTGCTCCGTATCGGCCATGGGCGGACTGCTCTTTGGTTACGACTGGGTAGTGATAGGAGGCGCAAAGCCGTTCTATGAATTATACTTCGCCATCAGCGACTCGCCACTGATGCAAGGTGTGGCTATGACGACAGCCTTGGTGGGTTGTCTGGTTGGAGCAATGGTGGCAGGTTCGGCTGCCGACAAGTATGGTCGTAAGCCGTTGCTTATGCTGTCTGCGGTTCTGTTTACCGTATCGGCAATAGCAACTGGACTTTTTAATGACTTCACCTTATTTAATATCGCGCGTTTCATAGGAGGTGTTGGCATAGGTGTAGCCTCAGCCCTGGCTCCTATGTATATCGCTGAGGTTAGTCCTGCAGAGATTCGCGGACGTATGGTAAGTCTTAACCAGATGACCATCGTACTTGGAATCCTTTCTGCCCAGATAGTAAATATGCTGTTGGCCAGAGACACAACGGTTGCAGAGAGTCAGGCATGGAATATTGAATGGGGCTGGCGATGGATGTTCTGGGCAGAGACACTGCCTGCAGCCCTGTTCCTGTTGATGAGCTTCTTTATCCCTGAATCACCAGTCTATCTGAAGATGAAGGGCAGTCAGGGGGACAGGCAAGTGACTACGCCCCTGAGTGAGCTTTTCCAGAATAAATATGGTAAGGTGTTGCTGCTTGGACTCGTGATTGCCGTATTCCAGCAGTGGTGCGGAACCAATGTAATCTTCAATTATGCTCAGGAGATATTCGTTGGTGCGGGCTTCGACGTCGATGGCATGTTTATCAACATCGTGATAACAGGTATTGCCAACGTGCTGTTTACTTTCCTCGCACTTTACACCATTGAGAAATGGGGACGTCGCACGCTTATATTGATTGGTGCCGGTGGTTTAGGACTTATCTATCTCGTACTTGGCACATGCTATTTTATGGGCATGACAGGTTTCCTTATGGTAGCACTTGTGGTGGCAGCCATCTCTGTGTATGCGATGACGCTGGGACCTGTTACCTGGACACTTTTGGCAGAGATATTCCCAAACCGTGTGAGAGGTATCGCGATGGCAACATGTACATTCGCCCTTTGGGTAGGTTGCTGTACCCTGACTTTCTCATTCCCATCCATGAATGCAGCCTTGGGTAGCAGTGGTACCTTCTGGATCTACAGCGCCATCTGTATTTGCGCCTTCGTATTCCTGTTGCGCAACTGTCCAGAGACAAAAGGCAAAAGCCTCGAAGAGTTAGAAAAAGAATTAATAAAGAAATAAAAGTATGGTAAAAGCTTGGAGAGAAATCGTAACTATTCCTACGTATGAGGTAGGAAAGCCGGAAAAGAATCCTATCTTCTTAGAGAAGAGAGTGTATCAAGGATCGAGTGGTGTCGTATATCCCTATCCCGTCATCGAGTCGATGAGCGACGAGAAAAAGGATGTTGACTATCATGCCATCTGGATTGAGAATGAGTATATCAAGGTGATGGTGCTGCCAGAACTTGGCGGACGTGTGCAGATGGCATACGACAAGATCAGAGAACGCCACTTTGTGTATTATAATCACGTCATCAAGCCAGCACTCGTTGGTTTGGTTGGTCCTTGGATCTCTGGAGGTATTGAGTTCAACTGGCCCCAGCACCATCGTCCCAGTACCTATATGCCCGTTGACTCTACCATCGTGGAGAACGAAGACGGCTCTGTTACAGTATGGATTAACGAGATGGAGCGTATGTTCCACCAGAAGGGTATGGCAGGATTTACGCTCCGTCCTGGCTGTGCCTATCTGGAGATACAAGGCCGTGTGAGCAATCGCACCAACATGCCACAGACCTTCCTGTGGTGGGCAAACCCAGCTGTAGAGGTGAACGATGACTACCAGAGTGTGTTCCCACCCGATGTCAATGCGGTGTTCGATCATGGTAAGCGTGCTGTATCGAGCTTCCCTATCGCTACCGGTACCTATTATAAGATGGACTATTCTGCTGGTGTAGATATCTCGAACTACAAGAATATCTATGTACCAACCAGTTATATGGCAGTTAACTCAAAGTACGACTTTGAGGGAGGCTACGAGAACGACACCGAGGCTGGTATGTTGCATGTAGCCAGTCATCACTTCTCTCCTGGTAAGAAACAGTGGACCTGGGGTAATGGTGACTTCGGAAGAGCATGGGACCGCAACCTTACTGACGAGGCAACACCTGAGGAGGCTAAGAAGTGGGGTGTTGATCGCAAGGGATTCCGTCCTTACATCGAGTTGATGGCAGGTGTGTATACAGAGAACCAGCCCGACTTTACATGGTTGATGCCTTACGAAGAGAAACAGTTCGTCCAGTATTTCATGCCATATCGTGAGATTGGTATCGTGAAGCAGGCTACCAAAGACTTCGTAATGAACATTGAAGAGAATGGTCATTTCAAGGTACTTGCCACCTCTAAGCAAGAAGTGCGCATTGTGCTTAAGAATAAGAACGGTGAGGTTTATTATGACAAGTTTGTAACACTTTCACCAGAGGAGGTTATGGAGCAAACAGTAAATGTAAATGGTTCATCGCTCAACGAGTTGGTTTTCACAATTTTCTCACCTCTCACCATTCCCGCTGGCGCGCCTACCCGTAGCCTTTCTCACCCCTCACCTCTGCTTACTTGGTTTGCTGAGGATGACGAGATTCGTCCTATTCCTGATGCTGCTGAGGCTGCACTATCACCACAAGACACCAAGACCAACGATCAGCTCTTCCTAACAGGACTCCATCTGGAGCAGTATCGCCACGCCACGTGGTCAGCCCTCGACTATTACGAGGAAGCTCTGCGTCGTGATCCCAACGATGTACGTTGCCTGAATCAGATGGGACTATGGTATCTGCGTCGTGGTCGTTTCAGCAAGGCGGAGGAATATCTGCGTCGTGCTGTAAAGATCTGGCAGAAGCGTAATCCTAATCCATACGATGGTGAGGCGATCTTCAATCTTGCCCTTTGTCTGAAGTACCAGTATCGTCTGCAGGAGGCTTACCAATTATTCTGGAAGTCAACATGGAACAAAGCTTGGGCAGATGCAGGTTACTTCGAGGCTGCATGCATCAGTATGAGTGAAGGCCGTTATGAGGATGCACTCGATGAGGTGGAGCGCTCCCTTTCGTTCAACAGCAATAACCACAAGGCTCGTGCCCTGAAGACTGCCGTTCTGCGTAAGCTGGAACGAAATGAGGAGGCTTTGCTGTGGCTTGAGGAGTCGTATAAGAAAGATCGCTTCAACTACGGCTGTATGCTGGAGGAACATCTCTTGACGGGTAATCAGGAGCCTCTGAACCGCATCATCGAGCTTATGCACGGCAATGTATATAACTATCACGAGCTTGCTCTCGACTATGCTCAGGCTGGTCTTTGGCAGGAGTGTATCGACGTGCTCCAGATGGAAGATGCCCAGAATCATCCGATGACCTATTATCACATGGGCTATGCCCTGTCGATGATGGGTGAGCAGGCTCGGCTGAAAGCCAAGGAGTGCTTTAAGAAGGCAGAACAGACCGATTCTTACTGTTGTTTCCCTAATCGTCTGGATGACATCCTCGCATTGGAGTGCGCCAAGGCTTTGAATCCTGACGGTGCTAAGGCTCCATATTATCTGGGCTGTCTGTACTACGACAAACGTCAGTATGATGTGGCCATTGCCAACTGGGAGCGCTCGTCTGAACTCGATGCATCCTTCCCAAGTGTATGGCGCAATCTGGCTCTGGCACGATTCAACAAGCAGGATCGTCAGGAAGAGGCATTGGCTATGATGGAGAAAGCCTTCAGTCTCGATGAGACAGACTCTCGAATTCTCATGGAACTTGACCAGCTCTACAAGCGTCTGCAGAAGCCACACGCCGAGCGTCTCGCTTTCCTGCAGAAATATCCACAACTGATTGCCCAGCGCGATGACCTTGTGCTCGAGGAGATAACCCTTCTGAACCAGCTTGGAAGATACGAAGAAGCGATGGAGAAGCTCGATGCCCACATTTTCCACCCATGGGAGGGAGGTGAAGGCAAGGTGCCCACTCAGTATCAGATCTGTCGAGTGGAACTCGCCCTCAAAGCCATCGCATCAAAGGAATATGAGAAGGCAATAGCTCTGTTGGAGAAGTGTCTGGAGTATCCTCACCATCTGGGCGAAGGCAAACTCTACGGTGCGCAGGAGAACGACTTCTACTATCTGCTTGGTATCGCCTATGATGCGCTTGGAAAGAAAGATAAAGCTCGTGAGTGTTGGGAAGAGGCTACTAAGGGTCCACAGGAACCTGCTGCTGCTATGTACTACAACGATGCCAAACCCGACAAGATCTTCTATCAGGGAATGGCTCTCTACAAACTGGGCCGTGAGGATGAGGCACATGGACGATTCTATAAGCTCATAAACTACGGCAAGCAGCATATCTTCGAGAAACAGGTGATGGACTACTTCGCAGTCTCACTGCCCGATCTGTTGATCTGGGAGGATAGCCTTGACACCAAGAACCTCATCCATTGTAAATACATGCTCGCATTGGGCTACTACGGCATGGGTGAGAAGGAAAAGGCAGAGAGATATCTGAAGGAAGTAGAGGCTCTGGATTGTAATCATTTAGGAATTCTCCAGTTCAGAAACTTTATAAAGTAAAATAAGATCAGAGATTGCCATCAACTGTGACGCTGATAACGCGTTCGCCTGGCGTTACGTCCGCCTCTCGCGGGAAGTACACAGGCATGTCTTTCTGTAAAGGCAATATGCGCAGTTCCAGTTGATGGCAGTCTTTTGGCAATCGCCAGAGGGCATATTGGAAAGGACGGCCGTTATAGAAGTTATCATCGATAAGTTTACCATCGGCATAGAGTCTGGCTACATCGCCCTGGTAATGAATATTCAGAATATGTTCCGTCCTGTTAACATCGGGCAATGAGATTGTGTAAACAGCAGCATTCTCAAAGTCTGCATCGACAGGCTCCTCAGCCACTTTATTCACACCGATGGTAATCTTTCTTGGCACTCCAGCCTCCTTAACCTTACTGAAAGCAACAGCAGTATCTTCCTTCTTCGTTTTTACCTCTTCACTTAAGAACAGCCCAGCAGCCTGCTCGCTTGTAAGCAGATAGATATTCTTATATACAGGCTTTTCCGCTCCCTTGGGCTTAAGGTTCTTCAGCACCCGTCCATCGATGGCGATGGTAGTAGGAATGCCTTTAATCTGTTCCATATATATCTTGCCGTCTCTGTGGGCAATCAGCTGTGCCGTAGCATATCTTATGCCATCGATATTCACTGGGAAGATACACATCGTACCGGCAGGGATGTTCAGCTTAGGCAGTTTCACGCCACAAGCCTCCAGCTTTACACCGCGTTTTGCCGACAGGTTCTGCAACCGCTCGTAGTTGTTTACAAAGATGAAGCCTTTGCCATCCTTTGCACGATACGACCAGCGCAGACTTCTGTCATCGCCCTTCTTGATATCCTGCTCACAGGGGAACACGGCCTCCATTGGTGCCAGCACATCTCCCCAGTCCTGCATAAACAGATGTAGTTTCCGAAGAGTGAAATAGTGAGGGTTACGCTGTCCGAACTCGTTGAGCGGTGCCTGGAAGTCGTAGGTCTTGACAGGCAGGTCGTTATAGTTGGTTACGGGTGTCTTCTGCGTCTCATTAAGATAAGTCAGCTTACCATCGGGGTTTGTGCCTCCGTGATACATATAATAACCTAAGAGGTTCGAGCCGCTGCCGAGTTTCACCAGTGCCATCGAATAGGCATCTTCCGGATAGGTGTATATTCTACGATGGTATGATGTCATCATGCCGCCACCAAGTTCGCAGGTGAAATACGGATAGGCGTCCTTGTTGTTCTTCTCCTCCTGTCTGCCTAACTGTTCTGTGGCGATAGCCGTACTACCACGAAACTGTCGGAAGTTGAATGCCTTGTAATAGTTGCCTGCCGTCTCCTTGGTGCTTCGATCCCAGAATCCGTCGGCATAGTCGCCATAGAGGGGAATCATCTCACCGAAAGGCACAGGACTCTTCAGCTCCGGCCATCCCGTACGAGTATAGAATGGCAGGTCGAAACCGATATTTACGGCAATCTGTTTCAGAGCCATAAGATAAGAGCCGTGACCTCCGTACTCATTGTCAAACTGTGCTGCTATCACGGGTCCGCCGTCCTTCCATTGCAGGCCTTGTACCTGAGTAAAAATCTGGCGATAGAGCCGTTCAACATATTTCAGGAACAGCGGATCTTCTGAGCGCAGTTTGCATCCCGATGCCACCACCCAGTCAGGGATACCGCCACAGCGCACCTCACCATGACAGAATGGTCCTACTCGCAGCACTACTGGCAGCGACTCCTGCTTACACACCTCAAGGAAGTGCCTAAGGTTACGCTGTCCGCTCCAGTCGAACTGGTTTTCTATCTCCTCGATATGGTTCCAGAACACGTAGCATGCAATCATCGTCACACCGCCTTCCTTCATCTTCTTCACTTCTGTCTTCCACTCCTGGGCGGGTATACGAGAGTAGTGCACCTCACCCATCACAGGACAAACCCTGCGCCCATCAATAATAAGACTGTGCTTATCCCACTCAACCGTTGGCACCTGGGCTCCTGCCATCAGCGCAAGCCCTGCAAATATCGCTGTTATCAAAGATTTTCTCATGCCTTTGTTTTTGTCATTCACAATTCTGCTGCAAAGTTACAGAATTCTTCGAACATAAAGCATGGATTCCACAACAAAATAAATGGATAATTTTATACTTTTAAATTTTATTCGGCCGCAAGCAAAGAAAAAACTTATCGCAATAACCAAATTCTAATCAAAAGCCTTTATTACAAAAATAATATTTTCGGAAATCTCAAAATAATCCGACATCCGACATGGTTTTATGGATAAAATGCTTGTTATCTGCAAGATACGAAACATTTTCACCCTCTTCATCCGACATAAATCCGACATAGTACCGACATACATCCGACATAAAACCGACATAAATGCCCATATACCAGCTCGCAAATCTACTTACTGCCACTCGCAAATTCTAAACTTAGTACTTGTCGCTAAATTCTCTAGAGAATTTACTGCTAACTCACCTGCTAGCACTTGCCAGATAGGCATCTAACCCCCAAATTCTCTAGAGAGTTTTCTTGCTACATCTAATGCAAATATTGCTATTCCATATCTTCGCGATGACTGCTATACTATCAAACACCATAAGAGCACTAGACATCAATCTTCATGCTAAATGACCGCTTTTCGCCATATTTATGTCGGATGTATGTCGGTTTTATGTCGGATATATGTCAGTAGATAATTTTATAAATATTTAATATTCAGCAACATACGGCAGATTTATGTCGGATGTCTGGCGATTTTGTGATTTTTGAAAATATTTTTTTGATTTTGATGTTCTGATGACATCATAATAATCGTTTTATTCCCTCAAAAAAGTGATTTCATCACACTGTGCCTGTCACTCTGTGACGTGTGTCTGCCAATAGTAGAAAAAAGAATTGGGGTAAGGGAGCTATTGAGATCGAGAAGATCGACGCCAACCTCTGGCGAAAGATCTGACAACAATTTCAAAGCCGGATGCAACGAAGCGTCCGGCTTTATTCAAGTTTCAGAAAATCTCGCCATTCCAGAGCATCCTCAAGAAATCTAGAACATAGATGAGTTCTACATCTCCTGATTTGCGGGTAATCGGGTCGAGAGACACAAGAGCTAAGCGGCAATCAGGATGTTCCTCATTGAAAGCCTTGAGTCCCTTCTTGTGTTTCGTTTCAACGTGCTCCGTAGATTTAATCTCAATAGCCACTTTCGCATCACCTATTACGACATCCACCTCCTTTTTGTCGTATGTGTGCCAATATGAGATAATCTCACGCTTATCTTTGTAACCCTTATAGGCAATAATTTCCTGCATCACAAAGTGCTCAAAAGCATGTCCGTAATCATCGGTTCCACGTTTCAAAGAGTGACGGCCCATCAGGTAGTTGGCAAGTCCCACATCAAAATAGTAAAACCGGGGAGCCTGGACTATCTTTCGCTTGATTTCTTTCCTGAATGCAGGAATTTCATACCCGATAAGCGTATCATATAGAATCTGGAAATACGACTTTACCGTTTTTGCAGACACTCCGCAATCGGAGGCGATATTGGAATAGTTCAGCATTTCCCCGTCGGAAATGGCGGCAACCTCCATGAAGCGTTCAAAGGCATCGAGTTCCCTCACTTCTCCTTCTTCACGGATTTCTTCGTCGAGATATACCTTTACATAGCCAGAGAGTCGCTTGGTAGCGTCTTCAACCATGTAATGACGGGGAATCATACCATTCTGTACAGCACGGTCAATCTGAAAATCGGTTACCTCCGGCCATACTAGAGGAAAAAGCGTTTCAGGTATGGCGCGACCTCCAAGCGTATTGGCACCCGAACGTTTCAGCTTTCTTGCACTGGAACCACTGAGAATGAAAAACAGGCCCCTTTCCACCATGAGGGAATGTACAATATCCAATAATTCTGGAACTTTTTGAATCTCATCTATTATCACGAGTGTGCCAGCAGATTTATTCCAAAGAGCTTCTTTCAGCGAGTTCGGATTCCTTTTAAAAGCTTTTCTCAAATTCGGGTCAAGCAAATCATAATATATTGCGCCTTTAAATCGCTCTCTCAAAAGGGTTGATTTCCCTGTCTGGCGTGCGCCAAATAGGAACATTCCCTCATCCAACCTGCTCTCAATGTCAAATACTCTCTTGTACATAAAAACTCTAAATTTTGTGAGCTAGCTCCTAAATTTTATGAGAAAATCGGGAGTACGGTCACGAATTTCATTACTATTTACGTCTGCGAAATTACTAATTTTCATGCAATTATATATGTTTATTGCATAAATTTTATGCTTTTTTATGCAATACGGATAGATTTCTCCCACACTGCTGTTAGCAAGCGTCGTTATCCTCTTGCCATTCGTATCATAGACTGCTCAGGGTGTTTCAATACCGTTTGTAACGACTTTGCATTGCCTGTTTTGGCCTTACACTCTAAAGGCATGCACTCACCTTTGTAACGAATAAGGAAATCCAGTTTAAAGAACTTCAATGAAGATCGCGCATTTGGACAATCTTGTATCTCGTCGAAGATGATGCATGTCTTTCTTGGGACGAACTGAGCCCCCTTTATGCCCACAGACATGTTCAGAGTCAATGTATCGACATCCAACGCTCCTGCAAAGAATGCTTTGTATTCCTTATGCTCGTGAAAATCCATATAAACCACATGCTCGTAGTTCTGCTCAGCAAAACTTACAACAGAACTTGTTTTGCCACACTGGCGACAGCCTTTAATGATCAACGGCTTGTGGCCTTCCTTCATTTTCCACAGTCGAAGCATCTCTTCAATTTTCCGCTTATACATAAGAATCTATATGATATTTACACTTTTCGGGGCGACTTTTCGTTGTCCTTCCACACTTTTCGGGGCGACTTTATATGGATTCATGATAATATTCTTGTCGATTTAACAAAGATTAACCAAGGTTGGCATTTAAAAGAAAACTCAATTCGTCAGTTGCGGAGATTTTCGAGATAGTCGAGATGATCGAAGTCGACCTCATCGGCCACACGCTCCCAGACGGTCCTGGTGGTCTCGGAAAGCTCTTTCGACATTCGATAGACTCCAGTGAAGACATAACCAGTATCTACAAATATGATAATCTTGCTGATTCATGTTGCAAAGGTATAAAAAATCCACGAAAACAAGACAATTATGTAGATAATTCTAAAAAAAGTTGTACCTTTGCAGCCAAATTATTCTATAACGTTATGGAAATCAAGAATCAATTCGCAAAGAAGCTGATGGATATCAAGGCCATCAAGCTGCAGCCCAACGAGCCTTTCACATGGGCTTCGGGGTGGAAGTCACCAATCTATACCGACAATCGCAAGACACTGTCGTTCCCACGTCTTCGCTCGTTCGTAAAGCTCGAGCTCTGTCATGCCATCCAGGAGAATTTCCCTGAGGCAGAGGCTGTGGCAGGAGTGGCTACTGGCGCCATCGCACAGGGAGCCCTCGTTGCAGAAGAGCTGGGACTGCCATACAGCTATGTCCGTCCGAAGCCAAAGGATCACGGTATGGGCAACCAGGTGGAAGGAGAGATTGAGAAGGGTGCGAAGGTAGTTGTGGTAGAGGATCTTATCTCTACCGGCGGTTCTTCGCTGAAGGCTGTACAGGCTCTGCGCGACTATGGTGTAGAGGTAATCGGTATGGTAGCATCGTTCACCTACGGATTCCCCGTTGCCGAGAAGGCTTTCGAGGAGGCTGGCGTGAAACTCATCACACTGAGTAACTATGAGGCAGTGATTGAGGAAGCTGCAAAGACAGGCTATATAAAGGAAGAAGACAAGGCTGTGCTCGCTGAATGGCGCAAGAGCCCAGAAACCTGGAAACAATAATATATTTTATGGGATTATTCGGAAGTGAAAGCAAATTTGAGAGTAGTGTGAAGCAGATCCCCTACCCTCAACAGGCTGTATATGATAACATCAGCGACCTGCGTAACCTCGAGAAAGTACAGGACCGTGTGCCAGAAGATAAGGTCAACGACTTTAAGTATGATGAGGATACGGTAAGTCTGAACGTTGCCCCTGTGGGAGAACTGAAGCTGCGTATCTGTGATCGCGAGGAGCCAAAGTGCGTGAAGTTCGAGACGGTGCAGTCACCTGTGCCTTTCAACGTGTGGATTCAGGTGTTGCCGGTAGACGAGAACAACTCGAAGATGAAGGTTACTGTCAAGGCAGAGCTTAACCCGTTCATCAAGAGCATGGTGGAGAAGCCGCTTCAGGACGGAGTAGAGAAAATCGCCGACGCCTTGGCACAGGTACATTATGTATAAGGAGTTAGTAGTAGTTTGAGGTATGAAACTTTGGGAGAAGAACTTTGAGATAAATAAGGAGATAGAGAGGTTTACTGTCGGAAGAGACAGGGAGATGGACCTCTATCTGGCCAAGTACGACGTGTTGGGTTCGATGGCCCACATCACCATGCTCGAGAGCATCGGACTGCTTGAGAAAGACGAGCTTACGGCACTGTTGGCAGAGTTGAAGAACATCTACCGCTTGGCAGAACAAGGTGAGTTTGTCATCGAGGACGATGTGGAGGATGTGCACTCTCAGGTGGAGATGCTGCTCACCCGCAAACTCGGTGATATGGGTAAGAAGATCCACTCTGGCCGCTCACGTAATGACCAGGTGCTCGTAGACCTCAAGCTCTTCACCCGCCACGAGCTGAAGGATATCGCCGACGAGGTAAAGATACTCTTCGACGAGCTCATCGCCAAGAGTAATCAGTATAAGGATGTGCTGATGCCTGGCTATACCCATCTGCAGATTGCGATGCCATCGAGTTTCGGACTCTGGTTTGGTGCCTACGCAGAAAGTCTTACTGACGATATGCTCTTCCTACAGGCAGCATATAAGATGACCAACCGCAATCCTCTCGGCTCGGCAGCTGGATATGGCTCGTCATTCCCCCTGAACCGTACGATGACAACAGAGTTGCTCGGCTTCGACTCTATGGATTACAACGTGGTCTATGCCCAGATGGGACGCGGTAAGATGGAGCGTAACGTAGGCTTTGCCATCGCCACTATCGCAGGTACTCTGGCTAAGATGGCTTTCGACGCATGTCTATTTAACTCACAGAACTTCTCGTTTGTGAAGTTGCCAAAGGAGTGTACCACCGGTTCTTCGATTATGCCTCATAAGAAGAATCCGGATGTGTTCGAGCTTATCCGCGCGAAATGCAATAAGCTGCAGTCGCTGCCTCAGCAGGTGATGCTTATCATGAACAACCTGCCTGTAGGCTATTTCCGTGACCTGCAGATTATCAAGGAGGTGTTCCTGCCAGCCTTCGACGAACTGAAGGACTGTCTGCAGATGGCCGCATACATTATTAATAAGATAGAGGTGAACGAGCATATCCTCGACAACCCGATGTACGACCCGATGTTCTCTGTTGAGGAGGTTAACCGTCTGGCTGCCAACGGAATGCCTTTCCGCGATGCCTACAAGAAGGTGGGTCTCGACATCGAGGCAGGTACTTTCAAGGCCAGCCACGATATCCATCATACCCATGAAGGCAGCATCGGCAACCTCTGCAACGACAAGATTCAGGCCCTCATGCAACAGATCCTCGACGGATTCCACTTCGAGCGTATGACTGAGGCTGAGCAAGCCTTGCTTAAGTGAAGAATTATGAGAGCTATTTCGTCGACTCTATTTATTATTTTTTATTTTATATTCTTTATTTTGTTTTCGTCCTGCGAGGCAGAGAACAACATCAGCCGTGATTACCGTTGTATCTTCGCCTTCGATACGTATCTGCATCCTATTCCCTGCCAGCTTACCGGTATATTAGGCAATCCTGGACATTTCTGTAAGGTTGAAGCATCGATGGTCAATGGAGTGAGACATCTGAAGACCACCCGCAACTACGACGGGGCAACAGAGGACATAACCATAAGCACAGAGAAAGAGCGTCAGGCAAACATAATCCTTGGGGCAAACAACAGTATTATCATCGGAACTGTAAGCTATGACAACCGTCTTGTGGCCTACGACGGACAATGTCCGAACTGTCTGAAAGACTATAGCGGGACAAGCTATCCCCTCACCTGGAAGAACAACGGGCTACAACTACATTGCGCCAAATGCGACAGGTCATACGATGTAAACAATGGTGTCATTGCTTCCGGCAAAGGAGGCATCCAACTGCTCACATATTACGCCCGAGTAGATGGTACCGTGCTGCGTGCATGGAACTAAAAAAGAGCGTTATTATCTAAATAATTGATAAAAAGTTTGGCTATTTGGCGAAATAGCCGTACCTTTGCACACACAAAACCACGCCGCAATGGTGGAATTGGTAGACACGAGGGACTTAAAATCCCTTGGCCAGTAATGGCTGTGCGGGTTCGAGTCCCGCTCGCGGCACCTTAAATATTATTATTTTTTATGCATAAAAAACATTTTTTCCTCCTATCAGTTGCTTCAGTGATGTTTTTCACTTCCTGCTCAAAGTTGGGCCCATTGTCAGCTGATAACTTTACTGTGACTCCTAATCCGCTGGAAACCCAAGCCGGCACTGTTCCTGCAACCATCAACGGTCACTTCCCTGAGAAGTACATGAAAAAGAAGGCTGTTGTTACTGTTGTTCCAGAGCTCCGTTATTCTAACGGTCAGACCGTTCAGGGCAATACCGCTACGTTCCAGGGTGAGAAGGTGCTTGGTAACGACCAGACCATCTCCTACCGTCTTGGTGGTAACTACACCATGAAGACCAACTTCGCATACGCTGACGACAACAAGGCCGACATGTACCTTACTTTTAACGCGCGTATAGGAAAGAAGGCCGTTCAGATTCCTGAGGTAAAGGTGGCATACGGTATCATCGCCACATCAGAGCTTTACAAGAAGACCCTGAACACCGCTCAGGCAGCCATCGCTCCAGATGCCTACCAGCGTATCACCAAGCAGAAGCAGGAGGCAAACATCAAGTTCCTCATCCAGCAGGCAACACTTCGCAAGAGCGAGCTGAAGAACAATTCCGTACAGGAGTTTGTTAAGATGTTGGAGAAGATCAATGCCGATCGTGAGGGTCTGAACCTCGACAATGTGGAGGTTTCTGCATACGCTTCTCCCGATGGTGGTTTCAGCATCAACGACAAACTCGCTGCTGAGCGTCAGAAGGTTTCTGAGAAATACGTCAGCGACGAGTTGAAGAAGATCAAGCTCGATGCCAATGTAGATGCAAAGTACACCGCTCAGGACTGGGAGGGATTCCAAGAGTTGGTTAAGGCCAGCGATATCCAGGATAAGGATGTTATCCTTCGTGTGCTTTCAATGTACAAGGATCCTGAGGAGCGTGAGCAGCAGATCAAGAACATCTCTTCTGCCTTCCGTGAGCTCGCAGACGGTATCCTGCCACAACTGCGTCGTGCACGTCTCACCATCAACTACGAGACTGTAGGCCGTAGCGATGACCAGATTCTGAAGCAGATCAACGACGATGCTACAAAGTTGAGCGTAGAGGAGCTTCTCTATGGTGCAGCTCTTAAGGAAGACCTCAACGAAAAGGAGAAGATCTACGAACAGACAACAAAGATTTATCAGAACGACCCACGTGCCTATAACAACCTGGCAACAATCCAGTATGCCCGTGGTAACTACGATGCTGCCCGCCAGTATATCCAGAAGGCACAGAGTCTGTCGGCAAACCTCCCAGAGGCACAGGCAAACCTCGGTATGCTTGCTCTGAAGGCTGGTGACGTCAAGACAGCAGAGCAGTATATCGCTGCTGCTACAGGTGCCAACGGTCTCAGTGAGGTGCTCGGCAACCTGCATCTGGCTCAGGGCAACTATGCTCAGGCAGAACAGGATTTCGCAGATATCTACTCTAACAGCGCTGCCCTCGCACAGATCCTTAACAAGAACTACGCTTCAGCAGCTGTAACACTGAAGTATGTGAAGAATGCAGATGCCGTTACAGAGTATCTCAAGTCTATCCTCTCTGCACGTATGGGCAACCTCGACGATGCAGCAGAGTCACTCCGTAAGGCACTTGCCAAGGATCCGTCGATGGCGAAATATGCTGCCAACGACCTGGAACTGACAAAGGTAAAGAAATGATTTATTTCAAATAAAAAAATAAGAAATAAAAAATAAAAAATAATATGGGGTGGGCATATGATATGGATGAGAAAAGACGTCAGGGTAAGACTTTGGCGGGATGGCTACATCTTATGAGCGCTCCTGTATTTTCTATTTTTTATTTTTTATTTCTTATTTCTCTCTTCTCCTCTTGCGGCTCCGAAAGCGGATATTTCCGCATCGATGGAGAGTTCAAGGGGTTTAATCAGGGAGAATTCTATGTTTATAGTCCTGATGGAGGTATCCGAAGACTGGATACTATCAAGGTTCAAAGAGGAAAATTCACCTATCGGGTACCCCTCGACACGACAGCGACATTCGTTCTGGTGTTCCCCAATTATTCTGAGATACCTGTATTCGGTGCCTCAGGAGCTAAACTGGAACTCGAGGGCGATGCTTCGCACCTGAAGGAGATAGAGGTGAACGGTTCAGAGGAGAATGATCTGATGACAGCCTTCAGGTTGAAGATCAGTAACATGACCCCACCTGAGATTACCAATGCTGCTTCGGACTTCATCCAGAAAAACCCTCACACCCTTGCAGCCATCTATGTGCTCACCAAGTATTTTATCCAGGCAGAGCCCGACGACTATCAGATGACTTTTGCATTGGCAAAGAATATCCAGAACGCAAGTCCACAGAACAAGCACATCGCCAAGATTGTAAGCTATCTGGAGGGAATGAAGAACCTCCGTGACAAATCGCTTATACCGAAGTTCACTGCTATCGACATCAAAGGTAAGCCGATATCCAATTCCGACCTCTATTCAAAGGTGAACGTCATCACCACGTGGGCCACCTGGAACTACGAAAGTATGAATATCCAGCGTGAGTTAAAACGGATGGAGAAAGAAAACGGTGTAAACAACCTGAAGATCGTAAGTATCTGTCTCGATGCCAGCGACAAGGAATGTAGGAAGATGATGGACCGCGACTCCATCACATGGAGTAACGTCTGTGATGGAAGGATGTGGGAGACACCAGCCTTGGTAAAACTGGGACTTACGAAAGTGCCTGACAATATAATAACAGACAGCAAGGGCAGGATAATAGCCCACTCGCTGCCAGTATCAAAACTAAAAGAAGAAATCGAGAAGCTTATGAATTAGACACAGTAAAAAACAAAAATCTACATACTATGCTTGTTAAAACATTCAGTGCAGCCGTGATGGGGCTGGAGGCAACTACCATCACTATTGAAGTAAATATGACCCGTGGTGTCATGTTTCATCTCTCAGGTCTTGCCGATACAGCAGTAAAAGAGAGCTATGACCGTATCCGGGCGGCTATGGATAATATAGGATTCAAACCGCCAACTGCCGACATCACCATTAATCTCTCACCAGCAGATATCAGGAAGGAGGGCACAGGCTATGACCTGCCTTTGGCTATCGGCATACTTGCCGCTCATGGCAAGGTGGACTTTGAAAGCCTTGGCGATTACATGATGATTGGCGAACTGGGACTTGACGGGACGATGAAACCCATTAGCGGTGCCCTGCCGATAGCCATTCGTGCCAGAAAAGAGAATTTTAAGGGGTTGATAGTACCACTGGAGAACGCCAGGGAAGCAGCTGTCGTGAATAATCTGGAAATCTTCGGCCTCGGGAGTCTCTCTGATGTTGTCGCATTCTTCAATGGAGGCAAAGAGAAATACCAGCCAACGATTGTAGATACCCGTAAGGAATTCTACGAACAGCAGTACGCCTTCGACCTGGATTTTGCAGAGGTAAAAGGACAAGAGAGTGTAAAGCGCGCCCTCGAAGTAGCCGCAGCGGGAAGTCATAATGCGATTCTCATAGGTCCGCCGGGGTCAGGTAAGTCAATGATGGCCAAGCGATTACCGAGCATCTTACCACCTCTCTCACTTGCCGAGAGTCTTGAGACCACGCAGATACACTCCGTAGCAGGAAAGCTGCCTGCAGGTACATCGTTAATTTCACAACGTCCTTTCCGAAGTCCTCATCATACTATGTCACAAGTGGCAATGACTGGTGGAGGCGTAAAAGCCACTCCTGGTGAAGTGAGCATGGCGCATCATGGTGTCCTCTTCTGTGATGAACTCGGAGAATTTTCCAAAGCTACTCTAGAGGTGCTCCGTCAACCCCTCGAAGACAGGAAGATAACCATTTCAAGGGCGAAGTATACAGTTGAGTATCCGTGTTCGTTTATGTTTGTCGCCTCAACTAACCCTTGTCCATGCGGATATTATGGGGATCCGACACATCATTGTGTGTGTACCCCAGGACAGATAGCAAGGTATTTCTCTAAGTTCAGCGGCCCGTTGATGGACAGGATAGATCTGCAAATCCAGTGTTCAGCACTAAGCTACCAGGATATTTCGAATACAGCTCCAGGGGAGTCGAGTGCATCCATCCGTGAACGAGTCATCAAGGCCCGTCAGATACAGGAACAACGATATAAAAACTATAACGGCATCTATTGCAACGCCCAGATGACCGAAAAGATGATACACGAGTTTGCCGAACCCGATGAGGCTGGTCTCAGCATGCTCCGTTTGGCAATGGAACGTCTGTCGCTCTCAGCACGTGCATATAGCCGTATCCTTAAGGTAGCAAGAACCATTGCCGACCTCGAAGCTTCAGAAAAGGTTCAGTCACAGCATATCGCTGAAGCAATCAGCTATCGCAGCCTTGACAGGGGCGACTGGGCGGAAAGAGGGTAGCATATCGGAAATGAAAATAAATCGCGATTTATTTTGCATTTCGCTCGATTTGCATTATCTTTGCACCCAATGAACGAAGCAAAGTGTGTTGAGCTCCTTGAAGAGCATGGAATAAAGCCCACAGCCAATCGTATCGTGGTGCTAAAGGAACTGGTAAAGGCTCTTCACCCGATAACCTTGTCAGATCTGGAATACAAGATTCTCAGTATCGACAAGTCTAACATCTTCCGTGCCCTCACTTTGTTCAAGGAGCACCATCTGGTACATGTCATCGAGGGCGGCAGCGAAGGGGTACGATATGAACTGTGCAATAGTCACGACCACGAACATGATGAGGACATACACCCACATTTCTATTGTGAAGAGTGTCAACAGACCTTCTGTCTTGACTATACAGAGGTGCCGGACATTCAACTGCCGAAAGGCTTTGAGCAGAAGTCTGCAAACCTGATGATAAAAGGCGTTTGCCCGGACTGTAAAACAAATAAAAAATAATAAATATAAAATAAAAAATATTTTGAGGGGGATAAAGGTAATAGCATTTGATGCTGACGATACGTTGTGGGATTGTCAGGGACATTTCGAAGAGGTAGAGGAACATCTCTACAGCCTTATCAGTCCCTACTGCGAGAATCCCAAGCAGGAGCTCTTCAATACCGAGTCTGCCAATATGGAAGACCTCGGTTACGGATGCAAGGCCTTTACCATCAGCATTATCGAGACAGCTTTGCGAGTGGCAGGCAATGATATAACCTCAACGGAACTCTCCGACCTGCTAAAAGACTGCAAACGTCTGCTTCATCTTCCTGCTACCCCACTGCCAGAAGTAGAGTCAACTCTCAAAACCCTTCGCGACAACATCGATACAAGGATGGTGGTCTTCACTAAAGGAGAGTTGCAAGACCAGGAGAACAAACTCAAGCGCTCAGGACTACTGAAGTATTTCGATGATGTGGAGATAACATCCGACAAGAGCCAGAAAGAGTTTCTTGCCCTCTGTGAGCATCAGGATATCCATCCTTCGGAACTCCTTATGATAGGCAACTCACTGAAAAGCGATATCGCCCCTGCTCTTGCTATCGGAGCCTGGGCGATACATATACCTTTCCATATCACTTGGCAACTGGAACATTTTGATGATATCGACCATGAACGACTCATCAAAATCCAGCACTTCAGTGAGATTCTAAAATATCTCTTATAGAGAAATTACCATTTGTCCTTTGTCTGTATGTCATCCGCCCAGCGGTGATCTTTTGGGAACGGTTGACCACCCCATGCTTTCACCTGTGTCCAAGGCTGCGGAGCATCTGTCCAAAAGGGATGGTCTGCAGGCAAGCCTAAAGGCATAAAGGCCAGGCTGGTCATGTAAAGCGAACCATTGTTGGTGTACCAGTCGGCCGTTTCTGGCTGAGAGCCGCAGAAGCCGATAGTAAGATAGCCCGCATCGTTGAAATTCTGTTGGGTATCGAACATACGATGCAGAACCTTTGTCAGAGCAGCACGGACCTGTCCATTGCTCAAATCTTTCGGAAGCTTCTGATACCAGGCAATAAGAGCCAGTGGTTGCATGGCTGCCATACGATATGGTGTAGAACGGCCGATAACAGGGAAAGTGCCTTCTGGAGAGATAAAACGCTCAAGGATAATGGCGAACTTCTGTGCACGTTTAAGGGCACGGTCGTGATATTTCTTATAGTCGAGACGGGAGTTGTACTTCGAGTCTACCATCGCCTGCAACGTTTCCAGATACATGGCATGAAAAACATAACTACTGTAATAATCGAAGGCAAACACAGGGCCGTCTGCATACCATCCATCGCCAATATACCACTCTTCCACCTTACGGCAGGCTGTGTTTACACGAAACTCATCAAACTGGGCTCCGGCCTTTGCCAACAGACTCTCGATGGTAGATGAGAAAAGGAACCAGTTGGTGTATGGCGGATCTATCCTACGCATATTCTGGAACTCCTTGATATAACGCTGCTTCGTAACATTGTCGAGTGGCACCCAAAGCACGTCCCACGCACGGAGGAACGATTCTGCTATATATGCAGCATCCACGAGATTCTGTCCTGATCTGCCCCAACAGAGATAGTCTGGCGACTGCGGATCTACAGAGTTCTTATATGCTGCCAATGCCCAATCACGTAGCTGACGGCGCTGCTGTCCTTCTGCAGTATCATCATCAGGCAGGGTGAGCCATGGGGCGATGCCAGCCATCAGACGGCCGAAAGTCTCCATATACACAACACTTTTGTCTCGATTATCGAACGATGGAGAGAACTCTGTCTTCATATTCTTCTGCAGCTCGCCCTTGGCCATGTTTTCCAATACAGGCTGAGCCATCTTATATGCTAGAGAGCACCAGTATTGGCGATCTGTCTGCTCAATTTTCTTTGTCTTCTTTGCTTGGATAGATATTGTAATTATCAGCGCCAATACCAACAGGGATGTAATTCTTCTCATTTTATTTCTGTTATTAGTGGATTCTTGATATTGTAAAGATAGTTATTGGCAAGCAGCTGCCACTCAGCCATTGTCCTGACGTCGTAGCTACTCCAAGCCGAACCGAAGTAATAGGTATAGGGCTTGCCACTGTATTGGCGTACGATGCCTAAGCCATGGTTCTTTTCGCCTTTCAGCATCTTGGTCTCGTCAATGCCATTGGGGAACAAGGTGCCAACGTATATCTGCGATTGATGTACTTTGGGGTTGTCGGTTGGATCGGCATAGAGCACAAAATCATGCCCCAGCAAAGACAGTCCTTCGCCGTTCAGCACTACACCAGAAGCCCAAGCTATAGGCTGCTTAATGCCATCGTACCATACTGTCACCTTATTGTAATGCGAACCACGGTCAAGACTGATCAACCGATGCTCTGTGATACCATCGTTGTTAGGATGATAAGTTAGCTCTACGGTGAAGCGTATCGGTCCGTTGTCGAGAATCTTATAGTCCTTAAAGCAGTATGGATATATCAGTTCTCCGTTCTTCATTAGGGCGGGAGCACCGCATCCGAGACTTGGACCTACGGAATAGCAATCCAGGCCATAACCATGATCATGATGGAAGGATGTGGCAAGATATATCTCACTGCTTTCCTTGGCCTTGCCAACTCTCTTCAAAGAGTCTCTCTGGCCCACGCCCCACATATGCATCCTATAACGTTCTTCCACCACCAGTTCAGGAATATTCTTTACCCACACATCAGTACCAAACGCCTGTTCGCCACTACGTTGCAATTCTGGTCCATAAACCCGATAGATGCCAAGATCGTTCTCCCAGGTGATGTCGTCAGCACGCTCAGGATAGAGTTTTCCGAAGACATAAGGTTTAAAAGACGATGGCTCGCCTTTGACGATAGTGAATTCTGCCTTGCTATGTGGTTGAACTGATACATACATCAGCAGTTTGCCATCGTACGACTTCTGATACGGCTGTTCCTGACCGAAAGCGTTCCTGACAATCAGTGGTGTGTCGCTGGTGCCAATCTGCTTGTTGATGGTCTGCAAGTCGGCCTCTATCACCTCAAGTCGTTGCTGCTCACTTGGATTAATCACAATAAGTGTTGCTTGCTGAGCATAGCTGTCCATCAGAAGAGAGGTCAACAATATTATAACAGATAGTCTTTTCATTTAATGCTATATCTTATCTTTTGTTTTGTTTTAGCCGATTTAACTGTCAGGATAATACGATACATCTCCTTGCCCCACATACCTTGTAACAAGGGATCTAATCGATCGCTGATATCTTCAACATCTGCATCCAGTTGTTGAACATTATAGCTGATATGCTTAAGAGCATCACGATTAGTTGTCATCAACATGAGTCGTGTAGGGCCGATGTTCTCGCCAAGTTCATAATCTTCAGTTATGGAAATGCCTGATTTCGAGCAAGCAACCGTACGTTTCCATGTTTTAACTGCCGCCTCAGCAGGATAAGCGTCTGCAATATCAAGGGTAAGCTCTCCATCTTTATGTCTTACCACCTTAGCCTTAAAGGCCTGGCCCTCTTTCTGGTCTACCCCATTAATCTGAGGCAGATTGTGAAAACCAGACTGCATCGTCCATATCTCGTAACGCTTATTGCTGAATGTCTTGGCTGTATATTCGCCAACGCCAGGATCAATAAAAAGCGGCTCACCATCGATATAAACCAGAAATGATCCCACATCATTATGGTTATGACTCTCGGCATTATTCCCGCCTTTGAAAGCCACGAAATTGTTTCCGCGACGAGCTGTCATAATTTGCAGATTGGGCAGCCATGTATCCTTCAGCAACGGTTCTTTCGGACTCTCAGCGATGAAATCACGAATATGTCGCAAGAAGAAAAGCTCGCGACCCAAAGTGGGAAAGTTGCCGCTCTTATTGTATAGCTTTGCCGGCTGGGTCATTACCTGTTTGACCTTACCCAGATAGGCTCCAAACTCTCGCATGGTCTTGTCGTTAAGCCAAAGCCCGAACGGATAAACGATATTTATCTGCTGAACAGCCTTGTTTTCATGTGCATCGGCAAAGTTAACGCAATAATCATGGCCGATATAGGTCTTATAACTATATGCAGCCATTTTATTAATTTTCTGCGCTGACGAAACAAAGACTGAGTCGTCTGGCAATAGTCTCAGCACCTCGAACATCGAAGCAGCCGCCCTGTCCCAATAGCCTGGACCTTCATCGCAACCACCATCCTCAGGATATGCATCAATAAAGTCCTTAGTGGCTTTTTTTATCTGGGAGATAGCATTAGCCTTGCGAACCTCATCTTTCTCGCAGATGAGTACACAAGCAAGCCAGTTGCTGCAAATCCATGGATTCCAGTTCATCCCTGCCTTCTTCCACCAATAATCTTTAGAGAGAGCAGGTTTAAGGATACGATTCTCAATCTCTTTGTCTATCCGCTTACAGATATCTGGCGAGAAAGCATCAAACTGCTTTTCGAACATATACCTCGTCCATACGATAAGGCTGGCCGTTTCAGCATTAAAGAGATCAACCTCCTGAATATCCTGCAACGGGATATGCTTGCCATAGTGGGCGGGTATTCCCCACCATGTCTCTTCGCAGAAGCTTCCTATACCATTGATGATATCATTGGTAAAGCGGTGCTTACCTTCCATAATCTCTGCCATGACGAGGGCAGCAAGATGTCTGCGTTTCTCGAAACAGGCAGCTTCATAGTTCACTCGGTTGCCCGTTGTCTTGTTCTCGGCAAAAACTGTCCATGGCAAAACCGTCCACGTCTTACCCAGATACTGTTCACCATATTCTATATAGCTCTGCCTCATCTCCTGAGGGATGGAGTCACACCAAAAGGCATCGTCAGCCTGTGGCAACAGACTGGCTATGCTGAGTGTTATCGTCAGCAGCAGGTTCATCGGTCAATATATCTTACATACTCACATGCTGCAAGCAGGAAGGCTCCAACACCGAAGTTCTGTTGTGAGTCGGCATTTATCACCTGTCCAGGTATGGCTCTGTCACCGATGGGCTGTACATACCCCACCTTACCGTCCTTCTGCAAGGCAATTGTGGTCAGGTAGTTCCACGCCTTCGCGATGACAGCGGCAAACTCCTTCTTTGGCAGATAGCCGTTGTTCACTCCCCAGAGCAGTCCGTAGCAGAAGAATGCCGTGCCGGAAGTTTCAGGACCAGGAGCCTGTTTCGGGTCCATCATCGAACGTGTCCAATATCCCTTGGGCTGCTGTAGCTTTGCCACAGCACGAGCCAGGTTCTGGAATTTCTCTACAAAGAAAGGATGACGAACATAATCATCGGGCATGTCTTGTAACACCTTGGCCAGTCCGGCAAGCACCCATCCGTCGCCTCTTGCCCAGAAATCCTTCTTACCGGCATCAGTCTTGTGCTTTGGATAAACGTAGCGGCCATCACGGAAATACAGCCCTGTTTCCTTGTCAAGCATGATGCTGTCAGAATAGAGGATATTGTCGTAGAGCTTTCGCAGATACTTCGTGTCGCCAGTAAGCTTATACATCTTGGTAAATGTAGGCATTACCATGTAAAGAGCGTCAGCCCACCACCAATAATCGTTAACTTTTGAATCAGCCTCGTATTCCATCACCTCCTTTGCGCGAGCCACCTTTTTCTCATCAGGCTGCAGGTTGTAGAGGTCGATAAATGTCTGGAAGCAGATCTGCCAGTCACCGAAGAGTACAAAGTCCTGTCCTTCACCATAGTTCTTGTATTTCCATTTGGTCGGATCTGGTTCGGTAGCGCCTTTCCACTGGTTATGCTCCGCCCAACGGATGCTATAGTCCAGCATCTGCTGGTCTTTCAACAGTTTATACACTTCCATGTTGCCGGTATGATAAGCAGCATTATCCCAAAAAGACCTAACCTCGGCAGGGTTATTTGCTTGCCAGTAGGTGTTTACCTTTCTGATAATGTCTTTCACCTCTTCAACAGTCCAGCTCCTGGCCTGTATTGTCATGGCCGAGAGCAAGCAGATAGCAATAAGTAGTTTTCTCATATCGTTGTTATTAATATGTATTCGTAGTTTCTTGCGGCAAAGATACAACATTTTCATGAAAAAAAGAAATGAATACAAAATAAAATGCTTATCTTTGCACCACAAAACGAAAAAATATTGAATTATGATTTTGTTAAGTTTTGATACAGAGGAATTCGATGTGCCTCGCGAGCATGGGGTTGACTTCTCTTTGGAACAGGGGATGGCAGTCTCGAAAGTAGGCACCAACCGAATCCTCGACGTATTGAAGAATAATCAGGTGAAAGCTACATTCTTCTGCACAGGGAACTTTGCGGAGAATGCTCCTGAGGTGATGCAACGCATCATGGACGAGGGGCATGAGGTGGCTTGTCATGGTGTAGACCACTGGCAACCCAAGGAAACCGATTTCGTACGTTCGAAGGAGATTGTAGAACGCTGTACAGGACGTACTGTCTATGGTTATCGCCAACCTCGCATGTTCCCTGTTGTAGAATCAGAAATCAAGCGAGCGGGCTATCTGTATAACTCGTCACTGAATCCAGCCTTCATCCCTGGTCGCTACATGCATCTGACAGAACCTCGCACGCCTTTTATGAAAGACGGTGTGCTGCAGATTCCTGCCTCAGTTACGCCTCTAATCCGATTCCCCCTGTTCTGGTTGTCACTACATAACCTTCCAGAAGGCCTGTATCACTGGATGGTGCGTCGAACACTGAAGAAAGACGGGCATTTTGTAACATACTTCCATCCATGGGAATTCTTCGACTTGAAAGAACACCCAGAATTCAAGATGCCTTTCATCATCAAGAACCATAGTGGACAACAGATGATGCAGCGTCTGGATAACCTCATCAAGATGCTGAAGAAGGATGGTCATTCATTTATCACCTATACCGAATTTGCGCAACAATGATTAGACTTGCAACCGTATCGCCTTGTTATAATGAAGAGGCTGTGCTCCGCCATTCCGTAGAACGCCTGACGGAACTTTTCAATCGTATGATTAATGAAGAGCTTATCTCCAAGGATTCAATGATGGTCTTTGTCAATGATGGCAGTCGTGACCACACTTGGGAGATTATCACCCAGCTCCATGGCGAGAATAAGTTCGTAAGGGGTATCAACATGTCACGCAATGTCGGCCACCAGAATGCCATTATGGCTGGTATGATGACTGCACGCGGATGGGCAGATGCCGTCATCACCATCGATGCCGACCTACAAGATGATATAGAATGTATTCCCAAGATGGTGAAGCATTTTATAGAGGGGTATGATATCGTCTATGGTGTGAAGGTGTCCCGTAAGGCTGATTCTTTTATGAAGCGGACCACTGCTCAGGCTTTTTACAAACTACAGAGTTCGATGGGTGTGGAGAGTGTATATAACCATGCTGACTTCCGACTGATGAGTCGTAGGGCACTCGATATGCTCAGTACCTATAAGGAGCATAATCTCTATCTGCGAGGCTTGATACCTCTGATAGGTCTTCCGTCTACTACTGTCGACGATGTTATCAGCGAGCGCTTTGCCGGACAATCGAAGTATACCCTTAGTAAGATGCTGCATCTTGCTTTTTCAGGTATCACCGCTTTTAGCGTACGTCCCATGCATGCCATATTCCATCTGGGTATAATTTTCCTATTGATAGCTTTCTGCATTGGTATCTATGTGGCCTATTCCATTATTACCGGTTCTGCAGTATTAGGTTGGGCATCACTGATTCTGTCTATATGGCTGGTTGGAGGATTCATTATCTTCTCAATAGGAATAGCAGGCATGTATATCGGAAATATCTACAGTGAGGTAAAGCAACGACCACTATATCACATTGCAGATATCCTGTCATAGTACGTCCTAGCTACTGAAATTTCCAAATATATTTGGTATTTCGCTCACTTATTAGTACCTTTGCACCCAAATTAATAAATACGTATTTAAGACAGATGGAAAACAAGACTTTTAAGCGTACGACGGTGACGTCGGCGTTGCCCTATGCTAATGGCGGAGTACATATCGGACACCTGGCTGGTGTATATGTACCTGCTGATATATATGTGCGCTATCTAAGACTGAAGAAGCGCGAGGTGCTGTTTATCGGAGGTAGTGATGAACATGGTGTGCCCATCACGGTAAGAGCCCGTAAGGAGGGCATCACTCCTCAGGATGTGGTAGACCGCTATCATAAGATGATCAAGGATTCTTTCGAAGAGTTCGGAATATCGTTTGATATTTATTCAAGAACCACCTCTGAGACCCACCATAAGTTTGCTGCAGAGTGGTTTAAGAAGCTCTATGACGAAGGAAAGCTGACTGAGGAGACAACAGAGCAGCTCTACGACGAGGAGGCTAAGCAGTTCCTGGCTGACCGTTATGTAACTGGTGAGTGTCCTCATTGTCACAACGAGGGTGCATACGGCGACCAGTGTGAGAAGTGCGGACGCGACCTTTCGCCTACAGAGCTGATAAATCCAAAGTCTACTATCTCAGGTTCAACCCCAGTACTGAAGAAGACCAAGAACTGGTATCTGCCTCTGAACGAGTATCAGGACTGGTTGAAGAAGTGGATTCTGGAGGAGCACAAGGAGTGGCGTCCTAATGTTTACGGCCAGTGTAAGTCCTGGCTCGATATGGACCTGCAGCCTCGTGCTATGACTCGCGACTTGGATTGGGGTATCCCTGTGCCTGTAAAGGATGCAGAGGGCAAGGTGCTCTATGTATGGTTTGATGCGCCTATCGGCTATGTATCAAACACTAAGGAGCTCTGCGAGAAAGAACCAGAGAAGTGGGGCTCATGGGAGAAGTGGTGGCAGGATGAGGATACTCGTCTGGTTCACTTCATCGGAAAGGACAACATCGTGTTCCATTGCATCATCTTCCCTGTGATGATGAAGGCTCACGGCAAGTATATCATGCCTGACAACGTGCCAGCAAATGAGTTTCTGAACCTTGAGAACGATAAAATCTCAACCTCTCGCAACTGGGCAGTATGGCTCCACGAGTATCTGGTAGATATGCCTGGCAAGCAGGACGTATTGCGCTATGTGTTGACAGCCAATGCTCCAGAGACGAAGGACAACAACTTCACTTGGAAGGACTTCCAGGATCGCAATAACAATGAGTTGGTTGCTGTTTATGGCAACTTCGTGAATCGTGCTCTCCAATTGACTAAGAAGTACTGGAACGGAATTGTTCCTGCTTGTGGCGAACTTAACGATACAGATAAGCAGACACTTGCTGAATTCAAGGATGTCAAGGCTAAGGTTGAGGCTCTCCTGGAGCAGTTCAAGTTCCGCGATGCACAGTTCGAGGCTATGAACCTAGCTCGTATTGGTAATAAGTATATTACTGAGTGTGAGCCTTGGAAGGTTTGGAAATGTGATTGCAAGCGTTGCGAGACTATTCTGAACATCTGCTTGCAGTTGACAGCTAACCTCGCTATCGCCTTCGAGCCATTCCTGCCATTCAGCAGCAAGAAACTTCGCGAGATGCTGAATATCGAAAGCTTCGAGTGGGAGCAGCTGGGTAGCACAGATCTCCTCGAGGCTGGTCATCAGTTGGGTGAGCCTGCTTTGTTGTTCGAAAAGATTGAGGATGAGGTGATTCAGAAGCAGCTCGATAAGCTCGAGGCAACCAAGAAGGCTAACGAGGCTGCAGCATATAAGGCAGCTCCTATCAAGGATACTGTTAGCTTCGAGGAGTTTGAGAAGCTTGATATCCGTGTAGGCTTGGTTAAGGATTGCCAGAAGGTTAAGAAGTCGAAGAAACTCCTTCAGTTCACCATCGACGATGGTTCTGGCACAGATCGCACCATCTGCTCTGGTATCGCAGCCTTCTACGAGAACCCAGAAGAGCTTATTGGCAAGCGAATCCTCTTTGTAGCTAACTTTGCGCCTCGCAACATGATGGGCATCGAGAGTCAGGGAATGATTCTTTCAGCTGTAGATGCTGACGAAAGCCTGAGCGTTGTAACTACAACAAAGGATGTAAAACCTGGTAGTCAGGTAGGATAATTCTTGCAGAATTATAGTAACCCTAACATAAATCTCGCGGAAGCCCTGTGTTAATCGGACTTCCGCGATTTTTATACCCTAACTTAACCCTAACAAATCTCTCACGTTACCCTAACATTAGTCAACTTGTGTCGTGTTTTTTCCAAACCTATTGAAAAGCCCGAATTTGTTACTATACTAAGAAAAACTATTTTCCTAACTAGGCCGCAAAAATTCCCTCACTGGGAAGAAAAAAGGGTCATTTAAAGGTTGTGAATATTGTTAGATAATTTCAAAGCGCCATAAGATAAAGCGCAATATATTGGTGAGAGTTTACGTTAGTGTTATGTGAGGGATATGTTAGGGTTAAAAGCATACCCTAACATTATTAACTCGCTTATTATTAATCATTTACATTAAAAATGTTAGGGTTAGCCACTTTTTCGCGAATAAACGTATCTTATTCATCGGCTAACGCCACTTATTCTCTAACAAGCCAATCGGCATTCTTAAGGTCATCGAGCAGTAATCTCAAGACAACGAAGCAGTAAGCATTCTACCCATTTGCTTACAGCTCTCCTATACCGTAATCTCTACCAAGATAGTATTACACTAGAAGCTCTCTACTATTAGGGTAAAGGCCCTTTAGTATCACACTATCTTTCGGCACTATGTGTTGCCGACGTTACCAATCTCACTATAGCTCATTACTTTGTAGAAAGGATAAAAAACAGACATCTTCTTTTCAATCAGTAATAAATTTGCTGCAAAAAAACTAAAAATTATATAGAAATGCTTGATTTTAATAATTATTATTGTAACTTTGCAAGAAAAAGATAACGGTAATGAATTACGCTCTAATTATCGCCGGAGGCTCTGGTAACAGGATGGGGCAAGACATCCCCAAACAATTCATGCATGTAGACAACAGCCCTGTGATTATTCACACAATGAAAGCATTTCAGCAACATCCTGATATCAATGGAATTGCAGTTGTATGCTTAGCAGGCTGGGAAACAGTATTGCAATCATATGCTAATCAATTCTCTATAGACAAATTAAAGTGGATATTTCCTGGAGGATCGAATGGCCAGGAGTCTATTCATAATGGTATTTATGGTCTGAAGGAAGCTGGATGCAAAAATGATGATTTGATATTGATTCACGATGCTGTACGACCATTACTTTCGCAAGAAATTATATCATCTAACATTGCCGTATGCAAAAAATATGGATACGCAATAACTGGAATTAAGTGCCGTGAGGCTATTTTAGAGAGCGAAGATGGTTTTTCTACCACCACAAGTATTCCTCGCGATAAATTGATACGTACACAGACTCCACAGACTTTCAGGTTAGGCAATATTATTGCAGCTCACGAGAAAGCCAAAGAGCGAGGTATTGTTAACTCTGTAGCATCTTGTACCCTATTAGCAGAGTTAGGCGATATAGAAATGCATATTGTTCCTGGCTCTGAAAAAAACATCAAGATTACAACCATAGAGGACCTGGAAATACTAAAAGCACTTATGAATGTAAAAGCAGAAACATGGCTGAAGTAAATCCATATTTTCAGGATATCGAGAATGCTTTGTCAAAACAAGACTTGAGCCTTCTCAAAGGGTGTCGTATATTAGTAGCAGGAGCAACTGGGCTCATTGGCGGCTGCTTAATTGATATGCTTATGTATAAGGGGGCTGATTGGGAAGTCTATGCTTATGGCAGAAATGAAGAACGAGCCAGAAAACGTTTTGCCAACTATTGGAATCATCCTTCTTTTCATTTTATTAAAGGCGACATAACTACCTCAATAGACACAGATATATGCTTTGATTATATTATTAATGCAGCAAGTAATGCCAGTCCTAATTTCTTTAATGAGAAACCTGTAGAAGTTATTAAATCCAATATTATAGGAACCCAGAATTTAGTTGAATATGGACTATCTCATAATATGAAACGGATGCTCTTTGTTTCTTCTGGAGAAATTTATGGGGAAGGAGATTGGAAGAAGTTTATCGAGACAGATAGCGGATATATTGATTGTGCAACACCAAGGGCTTGTTACCCATCTTCAAAACGTGCAGCAGAAACACTTTGCGTTTCGTATATTAAAGAGTATGGAGCAGATATAGTAATTGCAAGGCCTTGTCATACCTATGGTCCATACTTTACTGAAAGTGACAATCGAGTGTATGCACAATTTATTCGTAGTTTATTAGCAAATCAAGACATAGTCTTAAAAAGCCCTGGCCAACAATATCGTTCATGGCTTTATGTTGTTGATTGTGTATCTGCTTTGCTCACCATATTATTTAAAGGAGAAAAAGGGGAAGCTTATAATGTTGCTGATGATAATTCGAATATTACCATACTTCAGTTAGCAGAACTATTGGCTAAGTCAAGACATAAAAAGGTTATATTTGATATAGATAAAAAAACTGGAAATACGACACCTATAAGCTGTGCAACATTTTCTACAGAAAAAATAAAATTATTAGGCTGGAACCCTCAGACATCTATTTATGATGGGTTAAGACATACATTTATTGCACAAAGCACTTACGAATAGTTGTTTCTACAAATTATTCTGAATACTTCTTTATCAGGCAATCTTTCTTCAAAATTGAAGAATGCCTTTGTATGGTGACTAATACGTTTTTCTTCAGGTGGTAACTGCATATAATCTCCATAATACTGCCTGAGATAACTATCGTAGCCAGATGGGAGGTTAACCGTAAGACCTTCAAAAGAAAATTTGACTGTGTTTTCAAGCCATTTTCTGGGAAAAACTTCTTTGGGTCCATATGATCCACAATAAACTGCAACCAAATTGCTGTAATCAAAAGGAAACGATCTACAAATAGAGTCAAGCTGACATAGCAGATGGTTACGATATTTCTTACGGAAAAAGAATCCAATTGTTTTCCGTACGAAACGCCCCCATTCTTTATGGTTACAAAGCAATTTAATATATTCTGCAAACGTGTTATGAGTTGAAATTGCCTCAAGTTTATTCTTTATCTTTGTAAAACGTCGTTCCATAGCTTTTGCTTCATCATAGTCATCAGGAGCTCCGTCTATAGGAAACACGTCTATATAAAGACCATATACACAAGGAGTATCATGTTCTTCCATAAGCGTTGTTTTACGATTACACAATTTTATGAAATAGAGAGGATAATTATCGTGAGTAAAAGGAGACACATATTCATAGTTGCCCAAATCAGTATTTTGGATTATATCAACAAAACGATCATAATCAGGACGAGGCATGAAAACATCAATATCGTCATCCCAAGGAATCATTCCCCCATGACGAATAGCTCCAATAGCAGTTCCACCACAACAATAATAAGTAAGATTATGCTGTTTGCAAATTTCTATGAATTTGCGCAATACGTCAACGATTATTGCATTCCACTTGGGCTGTAATTCGGGTGTAACTATCATAAGAAACATTAATTGTGTAAATACGAATGCAAAAGTAGCAAATTATTTTGGAACATCAAACAAAAAGCATTATTTTTGCATCCAAAATATGGAGAATCTAAAAGATAAGACTGCTAAAGGGTTATTCTGGGGGACTATCAATAGTGGTTCCACACAGGTTCTTAATCTTATTATTGGTATTGTCTTAGGACGTTTGCTAACTCCTGGAGATTATGGAATTGTGGGAGTCTTAGCAATATTTATCGCACTTGCAGGCACCCTGCAGGCAAGTGGATTTACATATGGACTTATCAACATAAAGCATCCCACAGATAACGACTACAACTCTGTGTTTTGGTTTAACATATCTACAAGCATCATTATCTATATAATCTTATTTTTTTGTGCTCCATTAATCGCAAACTTTTTCAGCCAACCTTGTTTGGTAAACGTTTCAAGGGTATTATTCCTTTCTTTGCCAATTTCCGCCTTAGGAATTGCATGTAATGCATATATGGTAAAGAATATGATGAACCGCGAGATTGCCATTATTAGTGTAATATCACTTATTATATCTGGTTCAAGCGGAATAGTCCTTGCAATATTAGGCCATTCGTATTGGAGCCTTGTATGGCAACAGCTGATATACATCTCCATTTTTAATATTGGACGATATTATTATATCCCTTGGCGTCCATCTTTCAGTATTGATACAGAGCCGGTAAAGAAGATGTTTTCATTCAGCTTGAAACTATTATTAACTAACATAATTAGTATAATAAACGGCAATCTGCTGACTGCTATTTTTGGAAGGCTTTTCCCGATTAATTCCGTTGGAAACTATACACAGGCAAATAAATGGAGTGTGATGTCGAATTCTATTGTTACTGGTGCTGTTAATCAAATAACCCAAACGGTATTCGTTTCAATATCAGAGAATCGTGAGAGAGAAATACGTGTTTTTCGTAAATTGATACGGTTTGCAGCATTCTTATCTTTTCCTATGATACTATGTCTTGCCTTAGTTGCACAAGAATTTATAGTTGTGGCATTAGGTGAGAAATGGGCAGATAGTGGAGTATTACTTCAGATTTTGTGTATTGGTGGTGCTTTTACACCTTTATATGGAATATATCAAAACCTCATAATATCATGTGGCAGATCTGATATTTACATGTGGGGGAATGTTGGGCAAATAATTGTTCAGCTTGTCATTGTCTTTACATTATTTCAATATGGAATAACCACGATTGTGTGGGGATATTCTATTTTGAATATCCTTTGGCTTGTTGTTTGGCAATTTATTGCAAATAGGCTTCTGGGAATCAGGTATTGGGATGTCATAAAAGATATTATCCCATTCCTTATCATATCCATAGCAGCGATACTTGCTGCTTATATAATGACTTCTGGCATTAATAACAACTTAATTCTTCTCGCAACTCGTGCTTTTATTGTTGGAGTATTATATCTTGGAACCATGAAATTGCTTAAAGTTAAGATTTTCGAAGAATGCTTAAACTTTATATTAAGCAAATTGGCACTAACAAAACATCAATAAGGGAAATGCAGTTTTCTTTTATAGAACCATTTTGTTGTAAGGTATGAAAGTCGCAATAGTTTTTTGGCTGGCTTATTTGCAAACAACAAATGCATCAATTTGAACAATACTGAGTTTGGTTCATAAAAACAGATATCTGAAATCTGCTTTTTTGAAAAACCAGCAGTTATGCCCATATAATAAGTATTAAGCATTCCTGTTTCCATAGCAAATAAATACTCTTTCTCTTTATCATAGGTTTGAACAAACCTGATTACAGCATCATTTGCTTTTAATATAGAAATAACATGTCGAGGATTCATTATTTCTCCAAAAGTACTTGAAGCAGAGCCTTGCCTATAAATATATACTATGTCATTAGTATAGGCGATATTCTTAGCTGCACAGACCAATCTTGTTGTTAATCCATAATCTTCAGCCATGTTAACCCCTTCTATAGAATCTATGTTATTGTCTGTATATAGACTTTTCCGTATAAGACGACCCCATATATTATTTAGAATCGTGTTTTGAGTTAACAAGAGCTTGAGTGTATGAACTTTATCAAGCAAATATGGCTGCTTTTCTATAAAGATTCCTTCCGTTGTAAGATATTGGAATGCCCCAGAAACTATGTCTGCATCAGTTCTTCTTTGAACTTCTACTAGTTTCTCTACAGCATTCAACGGGATATAATCATCGCTGTCTACATTAAAAATATATTCACCAGTAGATGCGGCTAAAGCTGTTTTTCTTGAGGCACCAAGACCTCGATTTGTTTGATGACTAATAATCTTTGTCTGTTTCCTTCTCTCAGGATAATTTTCAAGAACCTCCTCCAATATATAAATACTGTTATCAGGCGTACAATCATTTACAAAAATATACTCCAAGTCTTTATAAGTCTGCGAAAAAAGAGAAATAGCACACTGTTCTATGTACTTTTCAACACCATATATAGGAACTAACATCGATACTTTCATGTTGCAAAGGTACAAAAAAATGGAGAAAATATTCTTTGATTTTGATTCTTTTTTGTACTTTTGCCGTCATAAAATAAATATTATGGGAAAATTTACTTTCAAAACAGATATAGCAGTATTACTGTTGTTCTTCACTCGCAGCGATACTTTCCAGAAGGTATTTGATGAGGTACGTAAAGCACGTCCCTCTAAATTGTTCCTTTTCCAGGACGGTCCCAGAAACGAAAGAGACCTTGCAGGAATAGAAGCTTGTCGAAGAATTGTATCTGATGAGAACATTGACTGGGAATGTGAGGTTCATCGCAATTATCAGGAACAGAATCTAGGATGTATGACAGCTGGTTATACTTCTCATAGATGGGCTTTTTCATTGGCAGACAAGTGTATCGTGCTTGAGGACGATGTTGTGCCAACTCAGTCGTTTTTCCCTTTTTGTAAGGAAATGCTTGATCGTTATGAGCACGATGAACGCATAACAATGGTTGCAGGTTTTAATATGGACGAAAATACACAAGATTGTCCATACGATTACTTCTTTACTTCTGCTTTTAGTATCTGGGGCTGGGCATCATGGCGCAGAGTAGTAGGTCAGTGGGACGAGCATCTTTCTTTTCTCGATGACAAATACAATCTCGACCAGTTACAAAACCTGATAAAAGCCAGAGGATATAAGAGCGATTTCGTACAGACTTGCTATTTGCATCGCGAGTCTGGCTGTCCTCAGTTCGAGTCAGTATTCTGGTCGTACATGATGCTTAACAACGGACTTTCCGTCATGCCTTCTCAAAATCTGATAAGTAATGTAGGAGCAACAGAAGAGTCTGCACATTATTCTGCACTCAAGACTTTGCCAAAGGCTGTCAGACGTATATTCTTAATAAAGCGTCACGAATTAAGTTTCCCATTGAAACATCCCAAATATGTGGTTGACAATGTGGCATACCTGCAACGAATGTACATATATAACGCATGGGATCATCCTTGGATTAAGATAGGTAGGTCTTTTGAGGAACTACTCCTAAACCTGCGTTATTGCAACTTTGGACATATTGGAGAGTCATTTGTACAAAGAATACGAAAGTGGTTTGGAATAAACAAGAAGATATAACCCTTACAGACTTAAACAACAGCTTTTATTGGTGTAAGCAAGAAGTCTGTCAACAGGTATCCATTATATATAAATAGGTATAGCGTTATCAGGGCGATACCTATTCGAAGCCATCTTGTATGAACCTCCTTTAACAGATATGCTGTGGCAATCGGGAGCACAAACATAAAATGTGGAGCCATTATAAACACCTCGTTGATGCCGAAGCCAAGTATTACATGGATGAATAAGTCGACAGCAAAACAAGAGAGGCACATCCAGAGGAAACGGCTCTTCCTGCCAAACCAGATGCCAATGGCAAACAACAGTATCATCACTGCCTCAATGACATAACTCAGATACCATCGATAAGGTACGAATACTGGGCGATGAACCAATGTGTCTTCGAGGAAATAATCCTGATGAAACTGTATAGACTCGCCGAAGAGATTCTCGTAGGCCGAATGCCAACGGGAGGTAGAGATATCCGTCCACTTCAAGAACCCATGATCCTCCATTGGAGTACCTGTCTTAGCAGCCTGACGACGAAGGACAACCTCACGACGAGCCTTCTTCTCTTCAAATTTTTCTCTTTGTTCTGGAGTCATCTGAGCCACCTGTTCTTTCAATTCCTTAGCTTTACGTTCCTTCAGTTCGGCACGTTCCTTTTCCCTTGGCAACACAAACTTACGATACTCCCATGTGGCAGTAGCCCAAAGCAAAGCCGCTGGAAGAATAACGGCCAGTAGCAGATATTTCGGACGGAAGAAGTCCTTGAGATTCACAAAAAAACCAGAAAGGAAAACCTTAATTCCATTGCTCAATGTCACTCCTGCAGTAATATAGAAGAATATAGCAGACTGCCACCATCGGAACTCCCTACTCTTCTTGATACAAACACCAGAGATATATAGTGTGATAAGCAATAGGAACATTGATATCGTAAAGTGATCTGGTACAATAAACGACAGCAGTATATATGCGAAAGAAAAATGATATGCCGTAAGCAATGTGGCATCCAACTGTCTCAACTCAATAACCTCACGATGAATGCGATAGAGGAAGATATAGGAATAGTAGGAACAGAATATCAGAGGAAGAGCCACCAGATACTGTACACAATTGACTCCAAAGAGAGTCGTCAAACCTTCGTTTATCTGATTAAGGGGCCATATCATAAACGACAATAGCGGATGACGATAAACCTGATACACCACATCCCAGTCTGTCACTCCAAGATAAGTTAAAGGATCGTAGCCCGACAGGTGTAGCTCTCTTTCGAATGCTTTCCAATATGGTCCAAAGCCTGGCTGCATGAAAAGCCTGTGCATACGCCATATAAACAAGGCATTGAGGGCTACGATGACAGTTAATGCTATTGTCGACTGCAACCTTTCTTCTGGTTTAATCCTGAAAATCTTCAGTGGTGATTTCATACTCTGAATGGTTTATAATATGACTCATCGGCAAAAGCCAGCATCTCCTTGTCGCCTCTGCTATCACCAAAGGCAGTTAGGTGGTAATCCTGACGATTGGGATAGATGGCTTTCAGACGATTAACTTTTTCCTCCCCATAACAGTTCTTGGTTAAGAAGCGACCTGTAAGTTTGCCATCAGTCACTTCTATCTGGGTGCCTAATACCTTTACATTAGCAAAAAATGGTTGTACCCAGTTATCGATAGAGGCACTTATTATTAGCACTTCTGATCTTTCATTCAGAGCTTTCTCGATTGCCTCGATACCTTTTGGTCTAAGCAGATGGCGCGATGAGGCTGCAAAGGCCTGACAGAGGGCATCGAAATCGCTCAAAGGCATTCCTTTAAAGAAATGTGCAAACACCCTCTGCTTGGCTTTCCAATTTGGATAGAATCCTAACTTCATCAGCACCAATAGATGGGCATATCGCAGGAATCCAAGGCCAAAAGCAAGTGTGCCTTTTGCAAAACGGATAAACTCCAGCAAAGTATCTTTGGTGGTAAGCGTTCCGTCGAAGTCGAATGCGTATACCTTTCTCATACCCTGACAACCAGTTTTAGTGCTTTCTGTAACATCCAGGCCAGCGGAATGGTTATCACTATAGTAAGCAAAGCCGTAGGCCAATAGCCAAGATGATAAGGCGTGATGTAAGTCATTACAAAGTGATCGTGTATCAAATAGGCCTCCAGACTCAGGGCTCCAAAGAAAGCGCAGAAGCGATTGAACCACTTAGGCGTTCTGCGGAACACACGATTAAGCATCAAAATGAGCGTAATGGTAAAGGGAATGTATATCATTCGCTCTACAAACAACGGGAATCGTCCATGAGTAACCTGCTCCAGATAGAAGCAAGAACTGAAGGTGGCTAGGAAGAGAATCAGCACCATCCAGATACCAGTACCATCTATCTTTGCCTCTCGCCTTACAAGTTCGCCACAGTTGATGCCTATAAAGAAGATTGGTACGCGACTCCAGAATATCTCGATATGTCCCACTGCTTGATGCAAAGGCAGAATCCATTGCACCCAAATGCACCAAAGAATCATTATTACAGGCAACCATCGATAAATGGGGTGTTTCTGAATCAATTTCATATAAGGTGGCGCCCAGAGGTAGAGCATCATGATGGCAGGGATATACCAGAAGGTAAGCTCATCGTGAAGCCAGAAGTCCCAGTTGATAGTGATATCTCCAATAAGGTCGATATAATCGCCATGAGCCCAATCGAAACGCGGCATATAGTAGAGCGAAGCCATAATCAACCAAGCGGGATAGATGCGAAGAAGGCGACGTTTGTAGAACTTCCATACATCAGGATTCTTAACCCACGAGAACCAAAGACCTATGCCACTAAGAAAAAGGAACATGTCGACCCCAACATTACCACAGCGCCTCAATCCGAAGAACTCATCGCTGCGAGCCAAAGGCGCATGGAAGAGAATGATGAAAAGCATGGCTGCTCCCATCAACTCGCCACGAAAACGGCTCACGTTGGCCAGTTCTATATCCTTAATCTTCATAGTTGGGGTTTGGGAATGCGGTCTATTATCTGCTTAACAGCCCACGATATGGCTATCACGGCGATGACGTAAAGCATCAATCCATCATAGATGTCTTGTTTCCAAGCCACAGTAATAAAGAGTTTGCGTGCTATAGGATGGGCCACAAACATCGCTGCAGAAATTGATCCTATCCACACAAAGACATCGAGCAGCCACTTTGGCATCACACGAACCATAGCAATGGTGCCGATGATGATAAATACAGGAATCCATAGCCAGCTCTGATAGCTGAAACACATTGCAACAACCAAAGCCGAAGCGATCGGCAATATCACGATATATTCCCAGCGTGGGCGCTCGGCTTTGCCGCTTCGCTTGTCGAAGAACACTTTATTCCCAGCGTGGGAACATTTTATTCCCAGACTGGGAATTCTTGCGAACAATATACCTAACCCGAAGGGAAGCATACCCCCGATGAAGTTATATCGCAATCTATTTAACGTCTCCCCATCTGGATCGCAGAAAACCTGCAATAGCCAGCATATAGTTATCAGCGCAATAACAATCCACGAACTCCTCCGATATATCAACAGGCGATAAACGATATACAACTCCATCATCAGGCCGAAGAACCAATATATTCCAGGCCAGATTATCTTATCCGGTTCAGGCAACACATTGATATACATAAGCAGTTGTGCCAGCACATTATTCCAATGGAAGGGGAAACGCCCTGGAGTCACCATATCGACACAAATAAACAGCGAGAAGCCCACAATCAGCATCCTCAGCAATTTCAGATAATTATATCGCACAAACCTCACAGGGGGACAGGCACTCTGTGAGCTTTCCTCATACTTAATTACAAGGCCGTATCCGCTGAGAAAGAGGAATACAGGTACACCATAATGTCCGAAATACGAAAGAAGATGTACAGGCAACAGATAATCCGGATGAGTAAGTATCTGCCATAACCTGTCGTTGTTTGATGTAAAGAACTGGTATTCATTCTCCTTAACAATCTTGCCAATAAAATGACAGTAGTTATGAAGCATGATGGCGAGAATAGCAATACCTCTCATCGCAGTACATTCGTTTCGTGTAAGCAGTTCCTTCATTTCTTGAGCGAGTTATAGTCCGTTACGTTCTTAAGGATTCTAGGACGTTTCACGTCATACTCTGGAGAGATAACATTAAGTTCAGGACGATACAGAGGAGATGATATTCCTCCAAGATACATCAGGAAATGCGGGAGGGCATCAGTCATCATGGGACGGTTCTTTGCGTTCTGGATAGCCATCCATCCATAAGGATGATTTTCACGATACAGAGGTGAGCCCCACACCCAGAAAGGTATCTCCATCTCGTTGCGGGCAAGGCGATAATCGATGTTCGCACCATGCATACGACCATACATATATGGGCTGCCGTCAAAGATTTCCTCACCGTGATCGGGCACATAAATCACTACGGCATCTTTATCTGCAAACCTCTGTGTAATGGCAGTAACAATAGAGTCGTTGTAAAGCAGAGAATTATCGTAGTGCGCAAGTATCTGTCGCTGTTTGTCAGTAAGTTCTGGGCGATTATACATCGACGGCTTAAACACCGTATTTGTCTTCTGAGGATAGCGAGCCCTATAGTCAACATGCGATCCCATAAGATGAAGAATCACCAGGTTACCTTTCGTCAAAGTAAGAGTATCCTCTTTCTTCTTCAGATTATCATACTCCTTCAGCACTCCGTCATCAAACCTATGAGTACGAGTGCTTCGCTGATCGAACTGCCTCTGACTCAGTTCCGGGTCATTAAGGAAGAACCCACCACTGAAGTCATATACAGCTTCTTTCGCTTTAGGTTCAAACTGGTTGGTGACAAAGGTTACATGATATCCTGCCTTACGGAATACCTCTGGGAAGAGCGGTTTGTCGCACCACTCACCAGAATCGCCTACGGCATACAAAGAAAGCATGTGCTTAAACACGAAACTTGTAAGATTCCACGACGATACCACATCAGTAAACTTCACCAGACTACCCTCTGCCTCCATTGCCACCTGTCTGGGAGTAGTTGGTTTCTGATATCCGTATAGCTGCGAATGGTGCTTGTTATAACTCTCTCCTATCACCACCACGATATTTAGCACTCGATAACTGCAACTGTCAACGACAATCTTATCGCTGGCTGCCTTCAACTGATCTATCTGAGTGTCAGCAAGTCCGTTGGCATATAGTCCGAAAGCCAGTCGATAAACAGGGATATATAGCTTGGCACAATCCTTCTTTGTCATCTCATGCTCTACCTGTCCGATAGTATCATAAGAGAAGAGCCGTTTTATCGCCATCTTATTATCCCATGTCTGAGATACAGCACTATAGAGACACCAGCCCACCAATAATCCCATTATCACCTTCGGAATCATCAGCAAACTTTCGTTTACTTTTGGCAGAATCATCCGTTTTGTTATTCTTGCTCCAACGCTACGAATTATAGTCCACAGGAAATGGCCTCCGATAAGCAAGAGAATCCATCCCACACCATCCTTCAAACTGTCCCAATTCAGATAGCCTGACAGGAACTCAGAAGCCTCCTGCCCAGTAGTCTCCATTGCCAGCATAAGCATCGTAGGAGTGAGTGTCGACTCGAAACGTTCGTAACAGAACATATCCACAAGGGCAAGTCCATAGAAGAAAACATATAACAGAGCCTTAACCCAGATACGAATCTTCTTAGGAATAAGCATCAGAAGACAACATACAGCATAGATATCAAGGAAAAGCTCTGGTGCAGATAACTCATACGGCTCAGCTCCTTTATTCCTCAGGTAATAAGGCATTATCTCATGTTGGGTGCATATCCATCCGAGTGCAAACATAAACACAAAGAATGCACCATTCTTTTGGATAGGACTAAACAGCCAAGCAATCCACTTCAATGGATTTATATTACGCTTCTTTCGCATACAGTTCTTTTTCCTTTATAAAGTCAGCCACAGCCTTTGGTACCATCCTACGGATACCCTTACCCGCCTTTATTCTTTCCCTTATCTCCGTACTACTGATGTCAAGCAGCTCAGCCTCGACAATCTGAGCAGAGAGAGTTTCTCTAAAACTTCTCAGGCTATCTCTTCTGGGATAGACAACTATACTATAGTTCTTTAGTATGTCATCATAGTGATACCATTTATCGAAAAGCGCCCAGTTGTCGCCACCCATCAGAAGCACAAACTCCCGGTCAGGATAGTCTTTCGAAAGACTCTGAAGAGTATTCCAAGTATATGACGGCTTTGGCAGATGCATCTCATAGTCGCTGGCGATGATTCCCTCCTGACCTTCAACTCCGAGACGAGCCATCTCCATCCTCAGATTATCATCTAGCAGATCAGACGACTTTTTCAAAGGGTTCTGGGGTGACACCATCAGCCATACCTCATCGAGCCCGGCCTTCTCTCTGAGTTGCCTTGCTAACGAAATATGTCCGTTATGTATAGGATTAAACGATCCCCCAAAAATCCCAGTGCGAATCAAAATCAAAGAGATTTATTCACCTTTAATGAACTCACCAACCAATGCTAGAGCCTCCGCCTCTGCTTTTTCCAGAATATCATTGACAACAATCTTATCAAACTTATCTGCAAAGGTCAATTCAAACTCTGCTCTGGCGATACGCTGATCGATAACCTCTGGTGCATCAGTAGCCCGACCCTCCAGACGCTTACGAAGATCTGCTATAGAAGGAGGTTGGATAAAGAGACTGAGAGCCTCGTCACCATAATATTTCTTGATGTTCACGCCACCCTTCACATCGACATCGAACACCACGTTCTGTCCTGCTTCCAACTGACGCTCTACCTGAGACTTCAGGGTTCCATAGAAACGGCCCTCATAAACCTCTTCATACTCCAGGAACTCATCATTGTCTATCCTCTGACGGAACTCCTCTGGAGTCAGGAAGAAATACTCCACTCCATTCTGTTCCGTTCCTCTTGGAGCTCTTGATGTACAGGAAATAGAAAAAGCCAGGTTCAACTCAGGATGCTCTTTCATCAGCCATCCAATAATCGTAGACTTTCCCGTTCCCGATGGTGCCGAAATGATTATAAGTTTCCCCCTCATCACGTTTATCATTTATTCTTTATCATTTATCATTTAAAGTGCATTAAGCACCTGTTCCTTAATCTGTTCCAGCTCGTCTTTCATCTTTACCACGATGTTCTGCATCTCAGCCTGATTACTCTTCGATCCGGTTGTATTTATCTCTCGTCCCATCTCCTGGGCGATGAATCCAAGTTTCTTACCCTGTCCGGCAGCCTCATCCATCGTCTCACGGAAATACTTCAGGTGGTTAGCCAGCCTCTGCTTTTCCTCACTGATATCGAGTTTCTCAATGTAGTATATCAGCTCCTGCTCCAGACGGTTCTTGTCGTACTCCACTCCTGGGATCTGCTTCAGCCCGTCCTCGATACGAGCCTTTATCTTCTCCACACGACTCTTCTCGTACGGTTCAATGTCAGCCAAAAACTGTGTGATATTGTCTATCTTCTCCGAGAATTTCTTCTGGAGGGCAGCTCCTTCCTGGATACGGAAGTCAACAAGACTCTTCAAGGCATCGCTCAAGGCATCTTTCACCACATTCCACTCCTCGTCATCGAGTGTCTCTACATCAGTCTTCGTCAACACATCTGGCATGCGAGTAAGGGTATAAATCCAATCTTCAGGCTCAGGGATACCGACCTTCTGGGCTATGCCTTTCAGCTGATTATAGTAATTTTCTACGAGTGCTGCATTTACAGGTGTTGCATCTACAGTACTCTCCTTCTCTATCCACACACTCATATCCACCTTCCCACGGATGAGAGCCTCTGCCACCATCTGACGCATCTCCATCTCTTTCTCACGATAAAGTGGAGCGATGCGGGTCTGGAGGTCAAGCTGTTTTGAGTTCAGCGACTTCACCTCCACGTGGATTTTCTTGTCCTTATAAGCTACTACGACATTGCCGTAGCCAGTCATTGATTGTATCATATTCTCGCGTACATTATTAATTTTGGCTGCAAAGATACAAAAAAATCTCAAAAATAACAGAAAAAGTTCGTTATTTATGATATTTATATTATCTTTGCAATCGAAAAGTCATGTTGAATTAAGTTTTAAGACTATGGAAACAAAGAACAACCGAGAATTACAAAGCGCCTGGGATTTCGTTGAAAATACAGGGCGAAGTATCTTCTTGACCGGTAAGGCAGGAACGGGAAAGACCACTTTCCTGAAACGAGTAGTAGAGACAAGCCGCAAACGAATCATTGTTGTGGCTCCTACGGGTGTTGCAGCAATCAATGCAGGAGGTGTGACGATCCACTCCTTCTTCCAGCTGCCGTTTTCTCCTTTTGTCCCTAATGCAAAGATAAAGAGCAAGTTTGACTTTGGAAAGGAGAAACGACGTATCATTGCTTCGCTAGACCTACTTATCATCGATGAGATATCAATGGTGCGCAGTGACCTCCTCGATGCCATCGACTCCGTATTAAGACGTTTCCGCGACAGATACAAACCCTTTGGAGGAGTACAACTGCTGATGATAGGAGACCTACAACAGTTGACACCTGTAGTAACTCCTGAAGACGAACGACTACTTGCACCATATTACGATACCCCTTATTTCTTCGGGTCTAAGGCTCTGAGCCAGATAGACTATGTGACGATACAACTCGATAAGGTATATCGTCAGGAAGACGGAGCTTTTCTTGACATCCTCAACGATATCCGCGAGGCCAAACCTACAGCTGATGATCTTGAGAAACTCAATCAGCGCTATGATCCGATATTTATCCCAAAACCAGAAGAAGGATATATCCGTCTGACGACACATAATAAACTGGCAGACGACTACAATGAGAACCAACTTGCCAAGTTGCCAGGATTTAAGTATTCTTTTGATGCACAGATAGAAGGAAACTTCCCTGAATACTCCTACCCCACAAGTGAAAGGCTCATACTGAAAGAAGGTGCCCAGGTGATGTTTGTAAAAAACGACCCCACAGGTAATCATCGTTATTTTAATGGACGCATCGGACAGGTTGTTGATATCAGCGAGAGACATGTGTCAGTATTATGTCCAGGCGATGCAGAAGCCATTGAAGTAGAGCCGTTAGTATGGGAGAACACCCAGTATCAGTTGAATGCCGTAACAAGGGAGATAGAAACAAAGGTGCAAGGACGCTTCCGTCAGTTGCCTTTACGTCTGGCATGGGCCATCACTATTCACAAAAGCCAAGGTCTTACCTTCGAACATGCTATCATTGACGCCAATCTGTCATTTGCACCAGGACAGGTATACGTTGCCCTCAGCCGATGCAAGACTCTCGAGGGAATGGTTCTCTCTGCTCCCATAGAGCCACGTGCAATATTATCCGATGAGAGAGTTGAGAATTATATCAGTCGTCAGGAGGAAGAGGCGGAAAAGAGTATCAAGCAACTGCCAGAACTAAAAGAAGAATACTACCGTCACCTGTTACTCGAGCTCTTCGACTTCCATGACATCTTCTATAAAGAAGAACATCTTGTAAGGATTATGACAGAATTCTTCTATCACAGCCACAATGACGTCACAGAACTCCACAAACGTGTGCTCTCCGACTTTAGCAGTAAGACGATGACTGTATCCGAGAAATGGGTACAGATGATTCGGCAGCAGACCACCGAACAGCTTCACGCAGAAGATTTCCTAGAGCGTGTAAAACGTAGTGCGGCATATTTCGAGGAGTCAATCAATACCATCTATGGCAATTCTCTTGACCTCGCATCAAAGATAGAGACAAACAACAAACAGGCAAAGACCCGTTTTGGCGAGTCGTTGGCAGATACCCGTCAGGCTGTGCTCTCACGCAGATATCTGTTGGCAAGGATTGCAGAACAGGGCTTCTCCATCAGCAGTTATCTTCACGAGAAACATGATTCTCTCCTGGATGCCATCGACGAGAGACTGGAGATTGTGAAACGCAAGCCAAAGGCAAAGAAAGAGCCTAAGCCAAAGAAAGAACCCAAAGAAAAGACATGGAATGTCTCTTATAAGATGTTTCTCCAAGGAATGAATCCAGAAGAAATAGCCAAAGAGCGCTGTTTAACAATAGGAACCATCCAAGGCCATCTTTCACGATTTGTGGAGTCGGGCGATATCCAACTCTCTGACATTATTCCCCAGGAACGTATTGATGCCATCTTACGGGTTATCAGAGCCGTAGGAACAGAAGAGGGCAAGACTCCAATAAAGAATCTTTGCCCTCAGGATATTACTTACAATGAGATAGATCTCGTCTTACTCAGCCTCAAGAAGGAGCACACGACTTGACCAGTCGTTCTTCTTCGACCACTCTGGCTCATTACGATAAGGCATCTCCAACCCGTGGTTCATCAGATAAGCTCCGCTGAAAGTCTTACCCTCGATATCCATGGGTTTAAGGTCTATGCGATTGAGTTCGTGAACCTTATATTTCTTTGATGCATCAAGACCTGCCATCTTTACTCGTGGAAGATGCTCATTCTGGAACGACTCAGTCTTCCACCAGAAGAATACGCTCTTGTCTTTTGCCTCGTTAACATACATCAGTGAGGCAAGGCCTTGTTTGTCGTATGGAGATACCAAACGATATAATTCGCCAAACTGCACGATAGGACGTATCTGCTTATACTCCTTGATAGCCTGACGACAGAGAGCCTTCTCATCGTCTGTCATATTCTTTGGCTGTATCTCCATTCCCAGACGTCCGCTCATAGCCACATCGATACGATACTTCATGGCTGTGGTACGGAAGACGGTATGATTGGGCGTTGCCGAGATATGGCTGGCCATAGCAATTGCAGGGAAGAAATAGCTGGTACCCCACTGCATATAGATACGCTGGAGAGCATCTGTGTTATCACTCACCCAGAACTCATCGAAGTAAGGCAACACACCCCAGTTAGCTCGTCCACCACCAGAAGCACAAGCCTGGATGGTAAGGTCAGGATATTTCGCACGTATACGCTGACAAGCCTTTTCAAAACCACGATGATACTCAATATAGAGGTGACTCTGGTCGTTCATTGTGAGATACTGTGAACCATGATTCAAGATAGGCATGTTGGCATCCCACTTGATATAGTCGATCTCAGGATACTTTGTCATGAGGTTATCGACGATAGAGAAGACAAAATCCTGAACCTTAGGATTCGCCATGTCGAGTACGAGCTGAGTACCTCCTCGGCCCTGTACGGCATCACGCTTAGGAGCCTTGACAATCCATTCAGGATGCTTCTCATAAAGCTCTGATACGGAATTGGTCATCTCAGGCTCAATCCAGATACCAAACTTAATACCATGTTTCTTTGCATCGCGCAGAAGTCCCTCAATGCCGTCTGGGAGCTTATTTTTGTCAACCACCCAGTCGCCCAAAGAGCTGTTATCAGTCTTACGTGGATACTTATCACCAAACCATCCGTCATCCATCACGAAGAGTTCTCCGCCCATAGAGGCGATATCGCCCATCATCTGGTCCATGCCTTTCTGGTTGATATCGAAATATACGCCCTCCCAAGAGTTAAGCAGTATCTTACGTTCCTTATCGCCATGCATGAGCATGTACTTACGTCCCCACTTATGGAAATTCCTTGAAATTCCAGAGAGTCCAGCCTTTGAGAAACTCAGGGCTACCTTAGGAGTTACAAATGTCTCTCCTTTCTTAAGATGGTACTCAGAGTTGTCCGGATTAATACCTGCAAAGAAATAGTGATACTCTGTATCATCGGTATCAATCTTCAACTGATAATTTCCACTATAGCAGAGGGCTGCACCAATCACATCACCAGTATTCTCCTGACCCTTGCCATCGAGTGAGAACATCACCTCTGCATGGTCTGTATGAGAATTTCGTGAACCATCTTTATTCTTTATCACCTTCTCGCCAGGCAGCAGAGGCTCCTCCACAAGACGTGCCTCATTAGCCCAAGACCCATAGAAATGTGAGAGCCATACGTTACCTCTACGGATAGGAAGACAGATAGAAGCAAACTGAGTCAGGGTAACAGTTTTTGGCTCACCATTGGTAATCTCTACCCATGTCTCAATCATATCTTCATTCTGATAAGCCTTATAGCAGAGTACGGCTGATACCGGATAAACAGGATCTTTCAGGGAGACACGAAGTACATTGTCCTTACGTTCCATACCTGTTACATACATTGCCGAAGACATGTTTCCGTCGGCATGCTTCATAGCGAGGGCTGCCTCAGCGGGACAGTTAAGACCATAGATAGGATAAGCATCCATACGTCCATTGACTGGTTTCTGAAGATTTGCCAGGTCGTAGTCGCTTAGCTTTGTGCCGAAATAAACATACTGTGGCTGTTTGCCGTTTTCCACATCAAGAACCATCGTAACATTCTTCGTTTGGACGGTAACCTGCTCGGCCTGAATCGTTTGTAACGACGCAGCAAGCAGCATTGCAAAGATTATTCTTTTATTCATATCGTTTGGTTATATTATAGTTTCTTGGCACAAAGATACAAAAAAACGACAAACGATAAATGATAAATAATAATTATTTTGTATTTTTGCAGCCAAAATGCAAGAATAAGGCAAATAAATACTATATGAATCCACTGGATATCATCCTCTTAGCAATAGCTCTGGCGATGGATTGTTTCACTGTTTCCATCGTAAGTGGCATCATCCTTCAAAAACAGGGTAATCAGTATCCTTCTGTAATGAGGATGGCTTTTCTTTTTGGATTCTTCCAGGCGATGATGCCCCTGCTCGGATGGTTAGGAGTTAGTCATTTACAGACATATATGGAGGCCTATGATCACTGGATTGCCTTCTGTCTGCTTGCCTTTATCGGAGGAAAGATGATCAAGGAGAGTTTCGATGATGAGGAAGAACAACATTTTAATCCTTGTAAATTAAAGACTCAATTATTGCTCGCCATTGCCACAAGCATCGACGCATTGGCTGTAGGAATCTCTTTTGCATGCACAGGATATACTACGCTATCCCAACTCACGCTACCGCTTATAATCATAGGTCTGGTATCATTTCTCTTCAGCATCATCGGATATCATCTTGGGCGAAGGTTTGGCAAAACCATTACCCGCAGACTGAAACCAGAACTCGCTGGAGGTGCCATATTAATAATAATAGGTGTGAAAATTCTCATTTCACACCTATTAGAATAGAACTTACTATAAGTATATCTATTACAGAGAATACTCGTACATTACCATTGAGTAAGGAGCGAGTTCAACCTTCATCTTTTTAGCTGCCTTAATCTGCTCTTTCTTTGGAGCGATAGGCTGTGCATCGTAGTTGTTCTCGTCGTTGGCATTTCCTGAGAGAGAGGTCTTAGTAGCCATCTTCTTCAGACCGAAACGACTGAGGTTGATATTAGCTGTCTTTGGTTCGCCACTGGCATTACAGAGTTTAACGAAGAGCTTACGGGTCTTAACATTCAGGATTACAGACTGACCGTAGTGAACATCCTCCTGAGGCTGTTCTATTCCAGGAACATCACCCTCGAAACTTACGCAGTCGCCATAGTAGTACTGACCAGAACTCTGTCCGAACATCTGCTGAACATAATAGCTGCAGGTGAGGAAAGGACGCTCATTGTCGAAATAGATAAGGTCTGGATTCCAGTTGGTGGCGTTCTTTCTTGCGAAAAGAGGAGCATAAGATGTCATAGATACAACATCTCCATTGCGTTCAACATGAAGCAGATAGAGACCCTCGGCAAGGGCATCGATAAGCTTCTTATCCTTAGCAGCATATTCCCCAAGATAAACCTTTGTCTTGCGGTCACGTGGATAAGCATCATACTGACGGCTCTTCAGGAAATATGAATTTGGCTCGTAATAGTGCTCATCGATGACAGGCATACCCAGCTCTTCTGCCAACTTCCATCCTGCTTCATAGTCAGGATTGTCCTTATGAGAACCAGGACCTGCTGTTCCAACGATGATAATCTCAGGATGAGCCTTAGTAACACGCTCATAGATATACTTGAAGCGTTCACAGAACTCAGGAGAGATCTTCTCCTCATTGCCGATACCCAGATATTTCAGGTTGAAGGGTTTTGGATGACCAGCATCAGCACGCATCTTTGCCCATTTGTTTGTGGCAGGATCGCCATTAGCCCAATCAATAAGGTCGATAGCCTCAGCCACCCACTCATCCATTTCAGACATTGGCACAACATCCTGAGCCTGTGTTGGCCACATGCCCCAGCCGCCATTCGTTCCCTGACAGCTCACACCAGCAGGCAGAATAGGTACTGGCTCCATGCCAAGATCCTCACAGAACTGGAAATACTCAAAATAACCCAGCCCCATGCTCTGATGATAACCCCAGGTGTTCTTCAGACTCTTACGCTGTTCCTTAGGACCGATAGTAGTCTTCCAACGATAGGTATTCCAGAATCCATCGCCACCACCATGAACCACGCATCCGCCAGGGAAACGCATAAACTTTGGATTTAAGTCTGCAAGAGCCTGAGCTAGATCCTTACGCAGGCCATGACCTTTATATGTATCCTGAGGCATCAGAGAAACCATATCTACATCGAGGTCACCCAGATCGAGTACGAGAATCTGGAGAGCAGCCTTATGACATGTGGTATCAGGAGACAACACGGCCTCATACTTCTTCCACTCATTGCTCTCTACCTTAATATAGGTATCTGACAGGAGCTTTGGATCTTTTCCCCATCCCTGTGGTTCAACGAGAGCCACACGAACGGACTTGCCTTCACCACTGACATTACGCATAAAGAGTGATAAGTTGTATTTCTCACCGGCCTTAACAGAGATGCCTTCGAAGCCATCATTCTGGATACCGAAGCCTTTCCATCCCTTGTAATCATAATACTCCTTAACACGCTCGGTATGGAGTCGCATGTAAGTAGGATTATTCTTATGAATACCTTTGCACTTACGAACCTCAAGAGTTCCGAGAGAATGACCTGGACGAACCTGCTTCCAAGCTGTTCCCGCGCCCCATCCGTCACGCTCTGCGGGACTATACTCGAAAGAGCCGTTCTGTACTAACTCGGCATAGAGGCCACCATCGGCACTGCTGCTGATGTCCTCGAAGAAGATACCAATCAACTCATCACTGATGGCCTTGCCACCTGCTGGGGCTTTCATGACCTTCTGGGCTGAGACTCCCAGAGAAACTGCCATAAGGGCAGCACTAATTAACACACGTCTTTTCATTTACAATCCTATTATTTGACTATTCACAATCTGACTATCTATTTTATCAGTCGCACCTCGTAGATTTCACCAATCTGCTTACGAGGTTTGGCAACGAACTTAACACGTACCTGTTTCTTTCCCTTCAAAGCCTCTTCCGGAACAGGATAGGTTTCATATTTGAATTCGGAGATACGATATTTGCCAGTATTGTTGACTGATGTCACAAGCACATCATCAACGAAAATATCAAACTCATGACTCTTCCACTCACCTACACCCCAGTACTTCAGACGAAGACTGAGAGCCGTCTCACCACCTGTCTGCATCAGATAGCTGAAATAGTGGCCATCGCTAGCATCACGATAGAATACATCGTTGGAATTGCCTACAAACGATTTGTCTGTCTCCATAAAATGATCTGACTCTGGCTGCTGCTCACCAGGCTGTATCTTATCTACAGTACGGTCTTCGAGCATCTGGCGCTCCTTCTCCTGTTTGGCGAGATTATCAAGATATCCCTTATAGCTATCCTCCGACAGAGCCAGCCAGTACATCATATATCTGGAATCGTGAAGCTCAAAGAAAGGCATCAGTTCGTTTCGGATCTCATTAACCATCTTTGTCGAGAGAGTGAAATGCAGAGGCTTGCCTTCGATAGGCTTAAGCTGGTTGGCAATGTTATCGATATTATTATTGATAAGGATAGGAGCTTGGTCTGTTGGCAGTTTCTTACCTACAGCCAACTGTCCAAAACGACTATCGTCGGCTATCAGCATCGCCAAATCTTCGGTGCCAGTCTTCATTGCCAGCATTATCGGACCATGCATCAGTGCGATATACTGTGGCAGGTTAGGCAGATACCTCACACTATTGTGCATTGGGAATCTCACCTCCACCACATCACCCTTCTTCCACTGACGATCGATGGTGACATACGATGAAGGACCGGTAATAATACCTACGGGCTTACCATTCACCTTCACCTCAAACAGTCCTGGCTTCACCCATCCTGGATAGCGTACATTCAAAGCAAACTTTCCCTTACCTTGAGCGATAGTGATACGGCTTGACTCGCTATAGGGGAATGAAGTCTCCTGACGAAGAGTTACACCTTTTTCCTTCCAGTTCAACTCTGATGCCACAAACAGATTCACAAACAAAGCCTCACCCTTATGGGTATATATAAACTGTCCGTACTTGCCATGATTCTCCATACCCGTGCCCACACAGCACCACATGGCCTCGTTGGGAGCAGAGTAGTTACGATAGTGTCTCGGACGGGCAGAAGTAAAGTACACATATCCGCCATGCTTTGGATGCTGACTGGAAAGGATGTGGTTGAATGTAGCCAACTCATAGAAATCAGCGAAGCGGGCTTCTGGATTCCTGCGATGAAGTTCCTCAGAGAGCTTCAGCATATTATTGGTGTTACAGGTCTCAGGTCCGTCGATATCAGCAACGAAATCCTTACAAGCCTCCTTACTTGGGAAATGTTCACGACGGCTGTTTCCTCCGAATGCCAACGTACGCTCACCAGTCACAATATCCCAGAAAAAGGCACTCGCATCATGGTACATCTCATCACCAGAGAGTTCTGAGATACGTTCAAAACCAACCACCTTCGGCACCTGGGTATTGGCATGCATATTGTCAAGACAGTCCTGTCGTTGAGACAATGGCAACAGCAGTCTGCGATGAGAGAAACGTTTTGCCACATCAAGGTATTTCTTATCACCGGTAATGGCATAAGCATCGGCAAGCACCTCGTTCATACCCCCGTGCTCTGTATGGAGAGCCTGTTCCATCTGAGCATCAGAGAGTCCTGAAGTAAGATCGATGGCCCAGTCACAGAAACCAAGGAAGAGATTCTTTGCCTCTTCATTTCCACAATATACCCATGCATCACGAAGGCCGGCATACATCTTATGGATATTATAGAATGGTACCCACGCGCCATAATATGCTCCAAAGTCGCCTTTCTTGAATGTAGACCATAGGCGTTCGCTACCAGGAACTCCACCAACATAGCCTTTGCCCCATTCTGGATGGTTCTTTGAATTGGCTTCTGCACAAGCCTTCAGTTCGCTAATGAAATACTCCATCCGCTGTCGACAAGCCTCATCACCTGTTGCAGCATTGATAGCTATAGCTGTGAGATAGTGGCCTCCTACATGTCCGTCGAGTCCTTCCCAGTTAGGATATGACTTACCTTTAGGCGTAAGCCCTGCCTCTTTGAGATAAGGAGCTAGAAGCCGGTCACAGTCATACTGCAAGAGGGTTTTAATGTTCAGGTCGCGAGCCTTTTTCAACGGTCCGTCTAACAAAGTTACGTCACCAAGCGGAAATTCATCGGCATATAGTCTTTCCTGAGCCTGGACACCACTAAAAGAAAAGAGCATAGCCAATGCAAAAAAGAGTCTTACTACGGTTGTTGTACAATTATACATGATTTTTTATTTTGAATAGGGATAACGTGCACAAAGGTACGGATTTTTTTCCTAATAGCAAAACTATTATGTAAAAAAGGAGGAAAAATCTTCTTTTTCTCGAAAGAAATATTTAACTTTGCATTCGATTATCGGTTCACCACGAGGTGATTAATAGGGAAACGAGCGCAAATCTCGTACAGTCCCGCTGCTGTGATTCGTTCTTTAGGGCACAAACAAACAGTCACTGATATTTTCGGGAAGACGTTTGATGCCAGACGATAAGTCAGAAGACCTGCCGATATATCATGATCGTTGTTTGCCTCTGGGGTTAGGCGACAGTGATTAGTAAAGAATGAAGAGTGAAGATTGAAAAATTTGCTACCGCATTGGTAGTTTTCACTTGCTGCCTAAGTCTATCGATGAAGGCTCAGAGCAAGTTGGACTCCATACAACATGTAAAGGAGATTGTTGTTGTGTCGAGACCAGCTATGCGTGAGGTGGTGCCAAGTCAAAAGCTGAATGGCGAGATGCTGGAGAAGTTGAACACGCACTCTATTGCTGATGCCTTGCGCTATTTCTCTGGAATCCAACTTAAGGACTATGGCGGTGTGGGAGGCATCAAGACTGTAAATATCCGTTCGATGGGAACTCATCATCTTGGCATTTCCTATGACGGCATTCAGCTTGGTAATGCCCAAAACGGACAGATAGACCTCGGACAGTTCTCTCTCGACAACATCGAAGAGGTAACTCTATATAACGGTCAGAAGAGTGCCATCTTCCAGCCAGCCTCCGATTTCGGTCATGCAGGAGCGATATATATCCGCACCAGAATGCCGGTGTTTGAGAAAGGTCATACCAACTTGAAGTTCAATACACAGTATGGCTCGAGTGATATGTTCCGGCTCTCCACACTTTGGGAAGAGAAATTTTCAGAGACAGTCAGTTCGTCGCTTAGTGCAGGATTCCTTACTGCCAGCGGAAAATACAAGTTCCATTATGAGCGTCGTTATCCCAACGGACAGACAGCGTGGGACACAACAGCCGTAAGAAACAATGGCGATATCCATGCCGAACGTATAGAGGCGAATATCTTCGGACGACTAAACCAAGGCTCTTGGCAACTGAAAGCCTACCTCTATAACTCCGCTCGTGGAATTCCTGGAGCCATAGTTAATAATGTGTGGCGAAGAGGTGAGCGCCAGCAGGACCTCAACACTTTCGTTCAGGCTGCCTTTGATAAAAATATCGGAGAAGGATTCTCCACCAGATGGCTTGCCAAGTATGCTTATTACAACACTCATTACGTTAATAAGGATACAACTCAGCTCCCCGTTGATAACAGATACAAACAACAGGAGATATATCTTTCTACGGCAAATGTGCTTGAGCTCCTTCCAAACTGGAGTGCTTCATTGAGTTACGACTTCAAATGGAACAAACTCAATGCCGACACATATAACTTCGCCTTCCCTACGAGAGTATCAAACCTCGTGAGTCTAGCCACCGCTGTCGACTACAAGCACCTGAAAGCTCAGGGCTCCATTGTTGCCACCTTCATCAACGACAGGACATATCGCAGAGGCGAATTCGCTGGTATGGACTCCAAGAACTCACTCTCAAGACTCACCCCTGCCCTCTTCGTGAATATATACCCCTTCCAAGGCACATTCTTCTCGATGAGAGCCTATGTGAAAAAGAGTTTCCGCATGCCTACTTTCAACGACCTTTACTATACCGACATGGGCAATGCCAACCTCGTACCTGAGAGTGCTCTGCAATACGATATCGGATTTGCCCTCAACAAACATTTCGAGAGTGGTATCATCCGTCATGCGGAGATGCACTTCGACGCTTATTATAACACAATACATGATAAGATCGTAGCTTATCCTAAGGGCCAGCAGTTCCGTTGGACAATGCTGAATCTTGGTAAGGTACATATCAAAGGTATAGACGTAGAAGCAGAGGCAGATTTCAAGATAGGCAAGGATCTCGTGGCTACAGCCAGGGCACAATACACCTATCAGGACGCTCGCGATGTCACCGACCCCAACGACTCTTACTATCGTCATCAGATACCCTATATCCCATGGCACTCAGGCTCCGCCATCATTGGCCTCAGCTATAGGAACTGGGATCTTAATTACTCGTTTATCTATGCTGGTGAACGCTACGATGAACAGGAGAATATCATCTATAATCATATGGAACCCTGGTATACCAGTGATCTGAGTCTGGGTTACAAATTAGGATTCAAAGACTACCTCTTTAAGATAAAACTGGATGTGAACAACGTTCTTGACCAGGACTATGAGGTGATTACCAACTACCCCATGCCGGGACTTAACTTCGCATTGACATTAAGTGCAGAAATATGAAGCAACTTTTATATTACATATTGCCTTTGCTGATGCTTAGTTCATGTCGAAACGATGTGATGGTGGTTCCTATGGAGGATATCAATACCGGAGGAAAGACTGTCAAGAGTGAGATTATCGGTATGTATCTGCTTAATGAGGGAAATATGGGTTCCAATAAGTCCTCTCTCGATTATCTCGACCTCTCAGGCAAAGACGCTACTGTTCATTACCTCAGGAATATATACTCTGAGCGTAATCCCGAAACAGTCATGATGCTTGGCGATGTGGGCAATGACATACAGATATACGGCTCACGACTCTGGCTCGTAATTAACTGTTCAAACAAAGTAGAGGTAGCTCAGGCCGACGATGCAGTAAGGATAGGAAAGGTAGATATCCCTAATTGCAGATATGTTACCTTTAAAGACCGATACGCATACGTTTCCTCTTATGTAGGCTCTGTATATAGCGGCAGCAATAGTCCTCTGGGTAGTGTCTATAAGGTTGACACTCTCAGTCTTCAGAAGGTTGATTCATGTTCTGTAGGTTACCAGCCCGAGGAGATGGCCATCATCGGTAAAAAGCTATATGTGGCTAATAGTGGAGGTTATCAGGGTATGACAGGTCAGGGTTATGAGAGCACTGTAAGTGTCATCGATCTTGACAAGATGCAGGAAACGGAGAGAATTACTGTGGCTCCAAACCTGCATAGGATTAGGAAAGATAAGTATGACCAGCTCTGGCTGACCTCTCGCGGCAACTATATGGATTCAGAGTCTAAGATCTACTGGCTTAATAAGGGGGGTGATGGTAAGATGCAGGTGATTGGGCATCTGGATCAGCCCGTCAGCGATCTCTGCATCGTAGGCGACTCGCTCTATTTCTATGGCAGTCAGTGGAGCGAGATAACTATGACGAATACCGTAACCTATGGTATCATCGACGTACGAACCCACCAGATTGTAAGCACTAGTCTCTCCGATGCGCCAGAAATCAATAAGATCCGTATGCCATACGGCATCATCGTAAACCCCATCCATCGTGATTTCTATCTCATGGATGCTAAGAACTACGTGTCGAGTGGTGAACTGCTTCATTTCCTCCCTGACGGCACCTTCGACTGGAAGGTAAAGACTGGCGATATCCCAGCCCATGCGGTGTTTTTGAAAAAGTAAAAAGTAAAACATGAAACAGATTATAATGATATGTGATAGGATATTTTTAAAGGCAAAGTGGTTTTTACCCTTTTACCTTTTTACCTTTTTACCCTTAAATGCCCAGCGGATGGACAACATACCTGTGCACTCAAAATATATAAAGGCAGTAGATGAATATGTACCCGCCCCTGGTCAACATGTCAATGATGTGCCAGAATATGAGGAGGGTGATACTGAAGCTGATATGATTCGCAAGTGCAATGAAAGTATTGCGGGAAAAAGTATCACTGTACCTAAAACCGACGCCCATCTTGTGGCTCTTGGTGGATGGGGAGGGTATATTACATTTCATTTTGACCATTCCATTGTGAATCTCCCAGGACGACGCGACTTTGCCGTATGGGGAAATGCCTATCAGGAGATGCAGAACCTTGTTTTTGGAGGCATGAATGAAGCAGGTATTGTAATGGTTTCCAAGGATGTTAATAAGAACGGACTTTCTGACGACCCATGGTATGAAATTAGTGGAAGCTGTGATGAAGATAGTGTTGGAAAAGTGATGTATAACTACGAGGTGACTTATCATAGGAATCCTATGGGTGATATCCCATGGAATGATAATTATGGTAACAGCGGTACTGTCGACCGCAACCACTATCATTTACAAGAATATTATCCCCAGTGGTTACCAGACGGCCTGACTTTTCGAGGCACACGTCTGCCAGACAACATCTGGAACTACTCAGATAAAGTGGATAAAGGATGGAGTCCATATTATTATGTTCTTATTGGTTTCCGCTACGGCTATGCTGACAACCTGCCCAACTTCACAGATAAGGCTGATGAGAACTCGTTTAACTACGAGGGGTGCGGCATCGATATCGGCTGGGCTGTAGATAAGAACCGTCATCCAGTAGAACTCGACTTCATCGATTTCGTACGCGTCTATACTGGTCTTAACCAGAAGTGCCCTCAACCGGAATGGTGGGGCGAGACTTCCACAGAATTTGGAGGTGCCGAGGATATTCATCTTGAGGAGTCTCTGGCAGCCATCCGTAACAGCCTCACTGGCATCCAAAACCTCACAGGGGGACAGGCACAATGTGAGGTTTATGACCTACAAGGCAGAAAAGTCAAGAGTCCAGATAAAGGGCTATACATCAAGAATGGAAAGAAATATATCATTAAATAACATGTTTCACTTAAAACAAAAATCATTATGAAGACAATTAAGTTTTTCGCAATGGCAGCCATCGTATGTGGCGCAGCTATGTCACTGACCTCTTGTAGTAAGGAAGACAATCCTTCTGGTAAGAGCCTGGTAACCATCGGCTTCGAGGGAGCTAAACTCAATGCCCAGGGCTTCTGGTGTGGCGATGAGACTGGTACTCCATTTGAGAACTATGGATCACCTGCCTATGCATGCTCTTACACTGAAAGTGGTGTTACATTTCCGGTAAATTGGACTCCTTCTTGGTGTAGTTGGTCAGGGTTTGCTATCTCTAACCGCACAGAAAAGACATATAAAAGTGAGACTATGACACCCGACCAGTTCAACAACGTAACAGGTAAAGCTCATGGTGGAAAAAATTTCTGTGTTGTTTATACTTTTGGCGAGACTATTGATTTCAGTACAGCGGTTACACTTAAGGGATTCTGGTACACTAATGAAGCCTGGACTGCAGATGCAATCCTTAATGGTGATGGTTATACACCTGGAAAATTCGGAACCAACGATTGGTTCAAATGTATTATCTCTCCCACCCCTGCTGAAGGTGTAGGTGGTGCACGTTATGAACTCGACCTCGCCAAGAATGGTGACTACGTAAAGGATTGGCAGTACTGTGATCTCAGCAATGTTGATGCATTCAAAAACATCAAGAGCATCTCTTTCAGCTTTGATAGCACAAGAAAGAATGACTGGGGGCTGACCACTCCAACTTACATCTGTATTGATGACCTCATTATAGAGAAGTAACCTTGCTCATATTAATAGATGAGATACGTTAATTTATTATTGTTAGCAGTATTGCTCGCTGCCTGCAGAGGGGGAAGGACCTCCTCTGCAGAGGCAGCGGGCGACTCTGTTACCTTTAAGTATGCCACACAGCTGAGTATCGTGAGATACGACGGATATACTGTGGCATCACTAAAAAACCCTTGGAAAGAGGGCATGACCCTTCATCGTTATGTACTCGTTCCCTCCGACCGCGATCTTCCTCCGCATCTGCCTAACGGCACCATCATCCGCACACCTGTCAGTAGGGCCGTGATGTTTACCACAGTCCACTGCGCCATGATGATGGAGTTCGGCAAACAAGACTGTATCTCTGGTGTTGCAGATCTGAAATATATTAAGATACCCTGGGTTCAGCAAGGAGTGAAAGATGGACGTATCTCCGATGTTGGCGATGGTATGAGTCCAGTCATTGAGAAGATCATCGACCAACGACCTGACGTACTCTTCCTCTCTCCCTTCGAAAACAGCGGAGGCTATGGAAAACTCGAAGAAATCAACATCCCCATCGTGGAGTGTGCTGAGTATATGGAACCTTCACCATTGGCCCGTGCAGAGTGGATACGTTTCTATGGTATGCTTTTCGGTTGTGAACAGCGTGCCGACAGTCTCTTCCATGTCACCGACAGCAGCTATCAGTCACTGAAGGCCATCGCCAAGACGGCCAAGAAGAATCCTTCCGTGCTGCTCGACAAGATTACTGGCAGCGTGTGGTATATTCCTGGTGGCAAGAGTACCATTGGACAGATGGTACAGGATGCTGGAGGAATCAGTCCTTGGAATGCTGATACTCACAGCGGCTCTGTATCCCTGCCCTTTGAAGCTGTACTGGAGAAAGGTGGTGAGGCCGACGTATGGCTCTTCCGCTATAGCAGCGACCACGACATCACTTACCCAGAACTGCTTGCTGACCATCATGGGTACAGTCAGTTCAAAGCCTGGCGTAACCACGAGGCTTATGGATGTAACGTAGAACTAGGTCCGTTTTATGAAGAGACACCCTTCCATCCCGACTGGCTGCTGAATGATTTCATCAGCATTCTCCACCCCGAGATAGAAGGGCTTAATCCTCCGCGTTATTTCAAGCGTCTCCCTTAGGAGTAAAGGGTGAGATAGTACGAGGTTCCTGATTAGGAATCTTTATCTCACCAAACTCACGCTCGTAACGGTATATATTCTCCTGAAGAGCACCCAGAAGACGCTTTGCATGTTCTGGGGCGAGGATTACGCGACTCTTCACCTGTGCCTTTGGGACACCAGGAAGGACACGTGCGAAGTCAATCACAAAATCACTCGATCCGTGGGTGATGATTGCGAAGTTAGCATACTCACCCTGTGCCACATCTACTGGCAGTTCTATCTGCAGACCTTGCTGCTTATCATTCTCTTCCATAACTCTTATTACTTAAATATTAGGTTCATCCCATACCTTCGTCTGGGAACAAGCTGTAGGTACTGTCTGATTACCTACCTTCAAATTGAAATCACCCTCTTCGAGAGTCCACTTGCCGTCAGCACCTACGAAGGCGAGGTTCTTTGCAGGCAGTTGGAAAGTGACGGTCTTCACCTCGCCTGGTTCCAAAGCAATCTTGGTGAAGTCACGCAGACGCTTGTTGTCAGGCACGATACTTGCCACGAGGTCGCTAGAATACAACAGCACAGCCTCCTTACCGGCACGACTGCCAGTATTCTTCACATCCACAGTTACGGTAAGGATATCATCGGCTGTGAATGAAGGCTTGTCGACTTTCAGGTTTGAATACTCGTATGTGGTATAGCTGATACCGTAACCGAATGGCCACTGCAGCGACACCTTCGCATCGTAGTTATAAGCACCTGCCATAGTACCAACCTCCTCAGAAACCTTATAGTCATAAGTGTTCAGTGAGTTGATCTCACGAGGATAGGTATAAGGCATCTTAGCCGAGAAGTTGGCATCGCCTGCAAGAAGGTTAGCGAGAGCATCACCTCCATAGTTGCCTGGGATGAGGATATTAACCACAGACTTTGCCAGAGGTTCGATGTCGGCAATCAGACGAGGACGCCCCTCATTAAGTATCAGGATAATAGGTTTACCAGTCTTTGCCAGTTCCTTCACGAGGTTACGCTGGTTCTCTGAGAGCCAGAGGTCAGAGAGGTTACCCGGTGTCTCTGTATACGAGTTCTCACCGATGGCAGCGATGATGATATCAGCCTTAGCAGCTGCTGCGACTGCCTTTTCTATCTGAGGTTCGTTCTCATCATAGTAAGCTCCGTCCTCTTTATATGTCACACCTTGCTCCAGGATAATATTCTCCTTACCATACTTATTACATAGAGCCTCATATATGGTATTGTATTTCTCTGCGAGGTCCTCGGCTTTCGATCCCTGCCAGGTGTAACTCCATCCACCATGCAGGCAGCGCATCTGGTTGGCGTTAGGACCAGTGAGCAGGATCTTCTTACCCTTAACGAGAGGCAGGAGACCGTCGTTCTTCAGGAGGACGATTGACTCCTCGGCTGCCTGGAGAGCCTTTGCGGCAAACTCATCACAACCGAACTTTTCAAATCCCTTGCCACCGGTATTCGGCTCTGTAAAGAGGTTAAGACGATATTTTACACGGAGGATACGGCGAACGGCATCATCGATACGGCTCATGGGCACCTTACCCTCGTTAACCAGTTCCTTCAGCAACACGCAGAACTCCACGCTGTATGGATCCATCGACATATCTATACCGGCGTTGATAGCAATACGGATGGCGTCTTTCTTATCCTTTGCCACCTTCTCACGAGTATATAGGTTATTGATGTCAGCCCAGTCGGTAACGAGCATTCCATCCCATCCCAGATCCTCCTTCAACCACTTTGTAAGATACTCATAGCTGGCATGAACGGGAACTCCGTTGACAGATGCAGAATTAACCATCATCGTCAGTGTTCCAGCGAGTGCGGCAGCCTTAAATGGCTCGAAATATTTCTCGCGTATCATCTGTGGAGACAGATATGCAGGGGTACGGTCCTTACCTGTCCAAGGAGCTCCGTAGGCGAAATAGTGCTTTGTGCTGGTACCTACGTGGAAACGGTCGATATGGTTAGGATCATCGCCCTGATAACCCTTTATCTCTGCCACTACCATCTTCGAATTCAGGATGGCATCCTCACCGAAGCTCTCATAGACACGAGGCCAACGTGGGTCGCGACTTAGATCCACCACAGGATTATAAACCCAAGGACAGTTGGCTGCACGACTCTCATATGCCGTTATCTCTGCTCCGATAAATGCGAGGTCGGTATTAAACGATGCACCCAGATTGATTGGCTGAGGGAAGAGTGTTCCTCCCTGAGTATAAGTAACACCGTGGTTGTGGTCGAGACCATAGATATCAGGTATACCGATATACTTCATCGACTTCTCCTGAATCAGCTTTATCCATTCCTGCCACTGGTCAACGCTTGGGGCACGAGTACCTGGGGCATTGAGAATAGAGCCCACCTTCCATTTCGAGATAAGTGTGTCGAGCATCGTCTCGTTGAGTTTCCAGACCCGCTTGGTGTCACCTGAGTATATATCTACCGGGAATCCTCCCAGCTTGTCAATAATCTCCTGATCGGTCATCTTCAGAATCGCCTTCGTCTCTTCTGCCGACCTGCCATACTGCTGCATTACACTGCGTACCTTCTCGAGGTCTACCTTGGCGTTCTCAATAGTCATCTTACCCATCACGTCGAGGTTCAGCTCCAACATCTGGCCGATCTTCTCGTCGAGGGTCATCTTCTTGAGAGTCTTCTCAATTTTTGCCTCCATTTTCGCATCACGCGGGATAGCCGGTGTAACACTGCTCTGAGCCATGGCAACACCAACGGCACAGCCAATAATAATGCTTGTCAAAGTCTTTTTCATCATAATCCGTCTTAGTTATAATTCTTTTTATTTGGCTACAAAGATACAAAAAAACGTGAAATGACGTATGACATTTGAGATTTTTTAGTATTTTTGCATCAGAAATGAGCAAAGGCGTATCATATTGCCTAGGATTAGGGCTGCTGATAGTCATTCTCTTCATCCTTAATCTTGTGATGGGATCTATCCGGATTCCTGTCTCAGATGTGTTCAGCATTCTCCTTGGCGATGAGAGCGAAAAAGCCTCGTGGCGATTTATCGTCCTTGAGTCCCGTCTTCCCCAAGCCATCACAGCTGTACTTTGTGGTGGAGCTCTGGCCGTTAGCGGTCTGATGCTTCAGACGGCTTTCCGCAATCCTCTTGCTGGTCCGAGCATCTTCGGTATCAACAGCGGTGCCGGTCTTGGTGTGGCTCTGGTGATGCTCCTACTGGGAGGAAGCATCTCTGCCGGTTCGGTAAGTATCTCGGGGTTCGTAGCCATACTGATAGCTGCATTCATAGGGGCAATGGCGGTGATGGCCATAATCTTCTTCTTCTCCAGTATAGTAAGAAACAATGTGATGCTGCTCATCATCGGCATCATGATAGGATATATCTCCAACTCAGCAATCTCGCTGCTTAACTTCTTCGCTACCGACGAGGGAGTGAAGTCGTATATGGTTTGGGGAATGGGTTCGTTCGGAGGGGTATCGATGAAGACGATGCCTGTCTTTGCTTCCGTTTCCATCGTCGGACTCATTGGGACCCTGTTGCTGATAAAGCCCTTAAATGCCCTTATGCTGGGCGACAGGTATGCCGAGAATCTGGGCATAGACATCCTTCGCACCCGCAATTGGTTGCTGATAGTAACGGGATTGCTGACAGCGATAACTACAGCCTTCTGTGGTCCCGTAGCCTTTATCGGTCTGGCTGTGCCACATATAGCCCGACTGATTCTCACCACCGACAACCATCGTGTACTGCTTCCAGCCACTATCCTCTGTGGTGCCGTCATTGCACTTATCTGCAATCTGATATGCTTCCTTCCAGGCGAGAACGGAGTCATCCCTCTCAATGCCGTAACGCCTATTATGGGCGCTCCTGTGATAATATATGTGATAGCAAAAAAACATTAGATATGAATACCAATAACCAAAAGACCCGTTTGGCACTTATTCTGAAAACCGGCAGGCTACGTCTGTGGTTCTATTACCCTGCCACGCGGCATTACTGTTACCTTTCTGAAGCCGGTGAATACGGACGTGAATACAATCCTACAGAGTTTGCACAGTTCTTCCATCGTGACGATATGGAGACCTTACGCAGCACTGTCTTCGATATCTGCGACTGCAAACAGGATACCGGCAAGGTATCCATGCGCAGCAGGGCAAAAACCGAGTCGGAGTGTCTGCACTATGAGATATCCATATCTGTTGTCAGTCGCAATGACGAAGGCATACCCACTTCGATTATGGGTATCCAGCATGATGTTACAGAGGAGTATCGTCGGAAGGAGAAAATCCGTCAGCTACTGGTACGTTACCACACCATCTTCAACTCTTCGCTGCTCGACATGCTGTACTACGACAACAACGGTGTGCTTAAAGATATCAACGAACGAGCCTGCAAGGCCTTTAATGTTCAGAGTCGTGAACAGGTGCTCGACGGCAGTTTCATTCTGAAGAACAATCCCTTCTACAGCCAGATACCCATCAATGAGATGGATAATTCGCATACCGGCAGCATCATCGACTTCAGTGAGTTCCAGACCCCGGAATACCGTCTTGAGGAGTTTGACTTGAAAGGCAAGATGTATTATGAGTCGACCATCAACCCCATCCGAAACGAAATGGGGGAGTTGGAAGGTGTGTTTATGTCGGGTCATGACATCTCAGAGATGGTGGAGTCATACCATCGTCAGGAGGATGGCGTAAAGAAACTAAAACAGGGAACAGATAATATCAAGCAGTATATCGCCAACATCGACTATGCCTTGAGCGTCAGCGGTGTCCAGCTGGTAAACTATTACCCCCACGCCTTTACCTTTGAGATTATAAACAGGGAAACAGGCAATAAGCTCCATATGTCGCAACTGCGATGCATCCGTCTGGCCACACCCCGTTTCCGTCGTACAGTCAACAGTGTGTTGAACCGTATGGACCACCTTACAAAGAACGGTATCACCCAGGCCATTGAGATAGAGATACGCGACAAGAAAGGGCGACAGATATGGCTGTTGTTCAACATGGTGCCGATGCTCAATGCCGAAGGCTGTGTGGAACGCTATTTCGGAATGTTCCGCGACATCACCGACATGGTGGAGACCGAACAGCGCTTGGCTGTAGAGACAAAGAAAGCCCAGGAAACGGAGCAGCTTAAGCAGACCTTCCTTACCAATATGAGTTATGAGATCCGTACCCCACTGAATAACATCCTCGGCTTTGCAAAACTCTTTACCGACGATCATGATGAGTGCGATGAACCACTCTTTGTCAGTCAGATAAAGGAAAATACCAACGAGCTGTTGCTTCTGGTTAACGACATCCTCTATATCTCTCGCCTCGATGCTAATATGGAGGAGTATAAGAAAGAAGAGGTAGACTTCGCCATGAGCTTCGAGAGTATGTGCCGCAATGGAATGGTTAATATCCAACCCGATGTACAGGTCTTAGTCAACCAGCCTTACAACAGCCTGGTGGTGGATGTCGACATCAATCACTTGTCGATGATCATCCATCGCCTGTGTACCCTCTCGTGTCTTTTTACCTCTCATGGCTCCATCATCGTCAGCTATGAGTATCACCGTGGTGAACTGACATTCCATCTCGAAGATACCGGCCTGGGATTCACGAAAGAAGAGCTGCCACATATCTTCGACCATTTCTCGCGCGATATAAAAGGTGAGATAAGAGGTTCCGGCCTCGACCTTCCGATAGTACAGCTGCTGACCCGTCAGATGGGCGGTAGCATTGAAGTACAGTCAGAATACCAGAAGGGCACCAGCGTATGGGTTTCAATACCTTGTACAGCCTCTGTTATTGAAAAGAAAAGATCATGACCATTAAACTTACAGACAAATGAAGACGAATAATATGTTTGATGAGCAGCAGGCCATGATGATGGCCCTCGAGATAAGCGGAAACCACGTGATGTGTCTCGACCTTAGGCAAAACCGTGTGTTCGACTTGCACGGAAAAGCCATGTTCGGCAATAACGTAGGCATCGAGGTGTGTTACACCTATATCCATCCCGACGACAAAGAAGTGTTCCGTAATTTCATAGAACGCCTGAGCAACGGCATCGTCAAGGAAGCGGAATGCCGTTACCGCTGGGACTACAACTATACCGGCAAGGGCGAGCCCGACTGGCATGACATGCATGGTTACGCCATCGCAGAATATGAAGACGACAAACCGGTGAACATCATCGCTACACTTACCGACGAGTCGGAAAGCAAACGAAAGGAACGCGAGGTAGAACATCTGTCGGAGAGATATAAGACTATCTTCGAGAACTCCATCATCGGACTGTCGTTCTATACCCCCGACGGCTGGCTTCTCGATGCCAACCGCATCATGCGTAAGATCTGTAACTTCGACAGCGACAGCGGTGATGAATTCTTCTCAAAGATGAACCTCTTCGAGATGCCACCATTCAATGAGGTGCTGAGCCGTGAACATCCTGAGGACTACTGGGCCTGTTCGTTGAGCGTCATCCCAGAGCGTAATATGCACGTCTACCTTGAGATCAGCATCCATCCCATCTATGATGAAAACGACAAACTGATGTATATCGGTGTATCAGCCAACGATGTTACTGATGAACGCAACATGTACGAGAGGGTAAAGAAGAACGACATCCAGATGCAGGAACTCAACATGGCTATCAAGAACTACGAGGCCGAATTGGTATATATGATGCAGTTCTGCCACATGCAGACATGGCGTATCAGTCTCGACCGCGATGTCATAGAGTTCTATAGCGGACTGAACACCGTGGTACGCTCGTTCAACCTGAAAGAGGTTCAGAAGATCTTTGCCGACCAGGAACATGAATTTGTAAAGGCACTGTCGCTGTCCACCCTCAGCAACACTCTGAGCAAGCCATTGATATATATTGGTCAGGTGTATCCCGTAATATCCCATAGTTCCGACGGGTTGCAGTGGGTTCAGGTCAACGGTATCCCAGAGTTTGATGATAACGGACGTCTGATAGGTGCCTTCGGTGTATGGCGAAACATCAACGACCTGATGTGCAAACAGGATCAGTTGCGCAAGGAGACTCAGCGCGCCAGGGAGTCGGGAGAGAAGAAGGCTCTCTTCCTTGCCAATATGACCCACGAGATACGCACTCCTATCAATGCCATCGTGGGGTTCACTGATATCATGACCGCGCTGACAACTTCGGAAGAGAAACAAGAGGTGATGCGTATCATCAAGAACAACTGCGACATGCTCCTGCGTCTGATGAACGATATCCTTACAGCCTCATCATTGGGAACGAGCCACATGAGCATCGAACCTGTCGACGTGGATTTCTCTACGGCATTCAACGAGTTGTGCGAGTCGTTGCGACTAAGGATTCAGGAGCCAGGAGTGGAGTTCATAACAGACAATCCTTACGATACTCTTAAGATAAAAGTAGACTCCGGCCGTGTGGCACAGGTAATCACCAACTTCGTTACCAATGCCGTGAAGTACACCCATAATGGGTATATCAAAGTGGGATACCGCACGGAGATTAGGACTGTCGACGGGAAAGAACAAAATGGTCTCTACTTATATTGTGAGGATACCGGCGAAGGTATCCCCGTAGAAGTTCAGGGCAGGATTTTCGAACAGTTCTATAAGGTCGACGACTTTGTTCAGGGAACGGGTCTCGGCTTGTCTATCTGCAAAGCATTCGCCGATGCCTGCAATGGAGACATCGGCGTAATCTCAGAAGGAAAGGGCAAAGGCTCAGTCTTCTGGATGTGGATACCTTTATAATTCTTTATAGCTGTTACTTAGCAGCCTCTTTGTGATGATAGTCCTCAATCAGTCCCTTCTTTACGAGGATTGGCAGGATATTGGCAGCCGACTGACGCTGTCCTTTTGTGCCACGGCCATAATACTGTTCAAAAGTAACGGGGTCATCACGCAGAAGCTTCTCCATAAACTTATCGTTCATTCGTGTCATCTGGATCTTGCCCTTAGCATTCGGTCCCTTGTCGAGAAGATATAATACGTGGTTCTCCATCAGGTCTTCGTTGGCAAGCAGCAAGTCAGCAGCCAGGAACAGACCTCCCATAGTATAGTGGCCTGTTGCCAGGAGAGCCACATCGAGACCGATGTTCACCAGGTCGAGCACATCGCTAAGTGTCACCTTATAGCATACCACACAGAGCTTACCGTCCTTGTAAGGCAGGGCACGGGTATAACGGCTGATAGGCAGCACAGCACCATCGTCATCGCGAAGGGTACGGCTGTTGATAAACAGCTGCCTGTCGATGTTCATCATAAACACATCTTTCTTGATAATCTGATTAACCTCCTTATCCTTTGTCTTGATAGTAAACTCAATACCATCGTACTTTACATTGCAGGTGTCTGGCTCATTGTCGGGTGTCAGCTGATCGTATGGCTTCCACTTTCCGGCTGCGAAGTCATCGTAGCTCATACATACCTTAACTTGAGCCTGAGTGCTCAGATTTATTCCGCAGATAATAGCGGCGATCATTACTATTTTTCTCATAATCTTTATTATTTTTTTCTTTTGTCGGTGCAAAGGTATAGTGATTTTCTCTACTTTCCATGATTTTTTGTGATTTCTTAATAAAAAGCATGCGACACACTCGAAAATTCGCGACAAAACATTAAGACCGATGCAATTTGTGTCGCATCGGTCATAATAAATATCCCATGGAAGCCACCCCGCCGGTTCATCTTGTTTACCAGGAGCAAAGTTATAACAATCCAATACCTATTTTGTGGCTATAAGTAGCTGTATGTAGCCAAAAGTGTCCGGTTAAAATCTTTTTAACATTATTTTGTTTGTCATTAAAGAAAGAATGTTTTTTTAGTCCAAACATAGGTATTTGGCAATCTGGCGTACCTCGCGGGCAGTATAGCTGTTACGGTTGCGGTTCCAACGGCTCTTCTTCAGCGCCTCCACCAGCTCAGGACATCCGTTGATGTCGTCACGAAGCTTTTTCAGTGCCGACTTAGTCTTCTTGGGACACAGAAGGGCGGTTCTTTTTGTGCACGGACGCGGATTCACGACAATGGCTATCGGCAAAGCGATGAAAGCCATAGGGTTTGAGGCAAAGAAATATCGCGGAACCTATAAGTACATTGCCGTCCTTGCCGACTATTACCGTCAGCTGCGTGAGCGCAAACAGGATGCTGCAGAGGATACCGTCTTGCCCTTCTGAGGAAAAAGGGCAGCAGGGGCAGGAAAAACATAAGATTATTAAAATCGCTGAATTACGAATCAGCTGATTTAGGGATTTGTTTTCATATTCGTAAGAAACAGCTGCCCCTGCTGCCCCCCGCCATCATATTAGAGCGTCTTTTTTACCCTAACAGCTTGGTCAACAACCTGCCCTTATCGCGCAATAACCCGGCCTTATTGCCACGTCAGGCTTGTCTCCATGACTATTTTATCTCACAGAAGGACAGATACTGTGATGGGTATCTCTAGATGGATATTTCGAGATAGGGCACAAAATGTCGTTTAGTATCATACTAGAGCAGCTCTAGTATTAGGGTAGAGCAGCTCTAGTATTAGGGTAGAGCACCTTTAGTGTTAGGGTTGTTCGTAGAAGATAAGCATCGCCTTCTTGTAGTCAATTGAATCGACAGAGCGAAAGCTCAACGGGCAATAGCCGTTGGCAATCAGTATGGCATTGCTGGTGATGCGGGCTGTGCGTTTGTTGCCATCGGAGAATGCCTGGATATACGACAGGAGCACAAGTGCCAGCAGTGCCCCATACCGTCGGTTAGAGCACACCGTGCCTGACTAAGGTGAGACATGGCACGGTGTGATATGAGGTCTACTCTTCATTTACAACTTGCTTTGAAGACTTCCTCGCCATCGACGATGGTGGCAATGATATTGGCCTTTGCAACCTTCTCGATATCGTCGTGCAGGAAATCGCAGTCGAACACCGTCATGTTGGCAATCTTGCCGAACTCAATAGAGCCCATGCGATGCTCCTGATGCCACTGACGGGCCACGTTGATGGTCATGGCACGCAACGACTGCTCACGAGTGATGGCCTCCTTCGTATTACGTGGCTTGCATAAATCGCCATACAACTCATGCGGATATGTGCGCTTCTCCGCTGTGTAGATACTGTATTTGACATTCATCATCGGAGAGACGGGATAGTCGGAATGGAAGACGACGTTGGCTCCTGCATCGTAGAACGACTTGATGGGATACGCCTGTTCTGCCAACTCTTTACCGACGTAGGATACTTCCTGATCGTAAGGACCTCCGGTAATCTCAGGCGTCCACAATGGTGCGACAGCCGGAACGGAACCGGTTGCAGCCATACGACGCACATCCTCGTCGGTCACGAAGTGCAGGTGTGCCAGCACGTTGCGTTGATCCTTGTTGCCGGTAATCTTCTCGGCATCCTCGATACAACCCAGCATGAAGTGAGTCGCACCGCCACCCTCGGAGTGAACATGAACAGACATACCCTCCTTATCGGCCTCGACAATGAGCTGTACCATCTTGTCGTGGTCGTTGAAACGCTCGTTGCCGTGATATCCGGGTGTGTCCAGATAGTCCTGGTTCTGCCAACCCGTGTGCGCCTCGGTCACACCATCGAGGAATGCCTTTGCACCGATGATATGGAAATACTCACCGCTCAACTCGGCACGCTGTGCAGCGATACGGGCTATCTCAGCCTTCGGGTCGGAATTATCGGTAACATACATATAGGCATAGGTACGCATTTTCAGCTTGCCTTCCTGCTCCAGCTCATAGTATGCCCTGGGAGAATGATGACAGATCACCTCGGCACCGGCATCACAGACAGCAGTAAAACCGCTGCTGAGAGCAAAGTCCTGCCATGCGAGCAGGAAGTCCTTGGCATCCTCAAGAGTAACGGGAAGCTTGGGGACGATTTCGAACACCGGACCTTCACAGATATAGCCGTCAGGTTCGCCATTCTCATCTACGTGTACAAGGTCATATCCGTATTTTTTTGCGTATTCTGCATCGATGCCTGCCCACTGCAGTGCCTTGGTGTTAAGCAGCATGGAGTGTCCGCCACCAGTGTGCAGGAACAGCGGTTTGTCGGAACAGATCTCGTCGAGATAGGCCTTAGTGACATGCTCCTCGTTCTCCACCCATCCTGCAGCCAAGTAGAACTGGCGCTGCGGATTCTTGGCTATAAACTTCTTGATAATCTCGCGGTATCTGTTGTAGTCAGTCAAGGCTCCTCCCTCCATCAGGTTAGCCTGTCCGATAAAGCGGTCACCGGCCAGGTGACCGTGGCTATGGGATTCAAGGAAGCCTGGATAGATGTAGTTGTCGCCATAGTCGAGCACCTGCACGCCCTCACCAGCGAGTTCCTTCGCTTCTTCTGCGCTGCCGATATAGGCAAAAACGCCATTCTTCACTAATGCAGCCTTGGCAAAGGATCGCTTTTCATCCATCGTAATGATGTTGCCGAGAATAAGTGTTTGTTTCATCTTATAATATCTTTTAGTTATTGAACGATTCTGTTACCATCTTTTTCCCACTGAAATACACCGCCATGGGCTTGTTGTAGCTGCGGTCTTGCAGCATGGCGAACATAACGACTATCGTCAAAGGAAAAACCGCTATGCTGTCAAGCAATCCTCCAATAAGGTCGTTCATCATGATATCCTCATTTGAGGAGAGAAAGAACATCGGCATATACCAAAAGTGATACAAGGTGATGGTCGCAAAGAGTGCTGTTGTCCAGCGGCGCAGGCGTACTGGCGGCGTAACGTCAGGTGCAAAGGCATTGCCTCGACGGAACAATAGATAACAGCAAGCTATCAAGGCCGTAGCTGTCACTACTGAATATAAGATAATAAAAACCGTATCTTCCCGAATCTGATCGTACATTATCGACTGATGATCTGCTTAAACGGTGCAAAAATACAATAAAACCTTCATTCTGCCAAAGATTTTATTAAAATGTTGGTTTCTTGTGTTTATATTTGAGGAAATTGTGTATCTTTGCAGCGTGCATCTAAAGAGACACCAGTCATAGCCGACATTGTAAAATACGAAGAGCTAATAAAATATAATAATATAAACAATTATAATATAACTACAATGAGTAAGACAATCAGACTACTACTGACGGCCCTGCCGATGCTGCTGAGCCTCGCATCGTGTACGTCGAACGAGGATAACGCCGGGACGAAGGATGACGGCACCGCTAAGAAGGCGCTGCTGATTATTCTCGACGGCTGGGGTATCGGTGACAAAGGCATGGGTGACGTGATTGCACGGACAGCTACGCCTTACATAGACTACCTGAAGGCCAACTATCCCAACACTGAGTTGCAGGCTTCAAGCGAGTACGTTGGACTGCCCGACGGACAAATGGGTAACTCGGAGACGGGCCACCTGAATATCGGTGCAGGGCGCATCGTTTATCAGGACCTGGTGAAGATAAACCATGCCTGTGCCGACAACTCCATCATGGAGAACACGGAGATCAAGGCGGCCTACAGCTATGCTAAGGCCAACGGCAAGAACCTGCACCTCATGGGCCTGACATCAACGGGCGGCATCCATTCTTCTTTAGGCCATCTCATGAAGCTCCTTGATATAGCCAAGGAGTACGACATCCCGAACTGCTATGTACACTGCTTCATGGACGGTCGTGATACCGATCCGAGGGCGGGCAAGGGTTTCATTGCCGACGTACAGCGGCACATGGACGAGACAGGCATAGGAGGTATTGCGTCTGTCATAGGTCGTTTCTATGCCATGGACCGCGATAAGAACTGGGATCGCATCAAGCTAGCTTACGACCTGCTCGTCAGCGGCAAGGGGCGCGAGGTGGACGACATGGTGGAAGGAGTACAGTCGTGCTACAACAGACATACCGAGGAGCACAAGAACACCGATGAGTTTATGGAGCCACTCGTAAACGGCAACATCGACGGCCGAATCAAGGAAGGCGACGTGGTCATCTTCTTTAACTTCCGAAGCGACCGCGCCAAAGAACTGACCGTAGTGCTCACGCAGAAAGACATGCCGGAGCAGGGCATGAAGACCATTTCCAACCTGCAGTACTACTGCATGACGCCCTACGATGACTCCTTCACGGGCGTACACATACTCTTCCCCAAGGATAACTTGGATAATACCCTCGGCGAATACATCGCCAGCAAGGGCCTAAAGCAGCTGCACATCGCAGAGACCGAGAAATATGCCCATGTCACCTCGTTCATCAACGGAGGGCGTGAAGAGCCGTTCACGGGCGAAGACCGCATACTGGTAGCCTCGCCCAAGGTGGCTACCTACGACCAGAAGCCCAAGATGTCGGCATACGAAATCAAAGAAAAGCTCGTAGAGGCCCTCAAGACCGACAAGTACGACTGGATTGTGGTGAATTTCGCCAATGCCGACATGGTGGGTCATACGGGCGTCTATACCGCCATAGAACAGGCCGTGAAGGTGATTGACCAGTGTCTGAACGAGATCGTGGAGACTGCCAAAAAGATGGGTTATGAGACCATAATTACTGCCGATCACGGCAACGCCGATCATGCTCTCAATGCCGACGGCACACCCAACACGACACACTCCGTGAACCCTGTCCCCTTTATCTACGTGACAGAGAACAAGGGCGCGAAGGTGCGCAACGGCATCCTAGCCGACGTGGCTCCCTCCGTTATCCACATCATGGGCCTTCAGCAACCCAAGGAAATGACGGGCAAGTGTCTGATTATAGAATAAATCAATATAAGTACCTGCCCCCCTATGATCCCATTTTCTATCTGTGGACCAAAAGATCAAGGCTTTTGATCGCTTGTTCCTTACATGGCAAAGAAGCCGAAGAAATACATGACGGCGGCCTGGCGCTTGCTTGACATGTTTTCTACCCGACCGATGATGGAACCGCTCTTACGGATATCGCCGTTGTTCTCAATCTTGCCTACGATGCTGCCATTGATGCGCACATCACCATTACTCTCTACCTTGCCGATGATAGAGCCACGCTTACGGATATCACCGTTGTTCTCAATCTTACCCTCGATGGAACCATTTACACGGATGTCGCCATTCGACTCAAAACGGCCTTTTATAGAACCATTGATACGTACATCGCCATTGGCTTCAATCTTACCTACTACAGAGCCTCCCAAACGGAGAGTCTGAACATTTCCTGCGTTTGAATTAACGCATACGCCCAACAGCAGCATCACTGCCACCAGCCTCAACATGTTTTTAATTCGCTTCATAATCTTAATGGTTTAATTGTTATACTATAGGTTTACTGATTTCGAAGTTCCGTCATAATCAACTGTTGAAGTTGTGCCATCAGGCAGCACGATGGTAAACTGGCGAGTTTTGAGCATGCCAGGATACTCACCCTTGCGATTGCCGATAGCGAGAGTGCGGGTCTTATTGTTCCAATGGAAAGTGATAGTGGCATAGATGTCCTTCTCGTAGTTGTATCCATCGCCCTCGTCCTCATAGAGAGTGAAGTCACCGTCGGCACCAGGATAGACGCGCAGTTCGAGGTTGTCCCACGCCTTCTCGCCTATATACTGCATCTCAGGACCCAGAGGTAGGATAGAACCGGCACGAATGAACATCGGCACACGGTCGAAGGATGTCTCGAGGGTTACGTTCTGTCCGCCCTTATATGTCTTGTTAGTCCAGAAGTCATACCACAGCGCACCCTTAGGCAGATACTTTGTGGCGATTTTTGTGGCTGTCCAATCACTATTCACTATTCTCTTTTCACTATTCACTTCTTTCCTGTCCCAACCTGTCATCGCGTCTTCTTTGACAATCTTCTCCTCAGTATACTGTGGATCAACGATAGGTGCTGCGAGGATGCTGCGTCCGAACATAAACTCATCGGTGGTGTTCCAAACCTTCTTATCAGCTGCAAAGTCGCTGAAGAGAGGACGCAGGTAACTTCCATTGGCAGAAGTAACCTCCCAGGCGGTACTATATAAATAAGGTATAAGACGATAACGCAGACGAATCATCTTCTCGATGGCATCATAGACGGGCTCGCCCTTCTTGCCAAACTGCCATATCTCACGAGGAGCGTCGGCACCATGACTGCGGAAGACAGGACAGAACAGTCCATACTGCATCCATCGTACATAAAGCTCCTGGAACTGAGGGTTCTGAGGAGCAGAGCCAGGGCCGCGGGTGTTATACGAACCACAGAAGAAACCACCGATATCGGTATTGAAGTTAGGATTGCCTGTGAGTGAGAAACTCAGGCCCGCAGGTATCTGTTTGCGAAGCATATCCCACGATGAAGCCACATCGCCGCTCCACATGTTTGAGCCATAATGCTGCTGACCAGCAAAGCTGCTTCGGGTCATGATAAAGACTCTTTTAGAGGTGAGAGGTGAGGAGTGAGAGGTGAGAGAGTAGTCTCTGCGCTGAGCTTGGTAGATGCCACGAACGGTCTCTAAGGGGAAGGCATTACGCTGTGAGCGCCAAGTGCCACCATATACCTTATGATCATAGTCGCTCTCACGGGGATTAAAGAAATCGGGGTCGGTAGAGTCCATCCACCAGGCATCAGTGCCGTAGTCGTAGAGACGCTTAAGATGTTTCCAGTAGATGTCACGAGCCACAGGACTGAAGGCATCATAGACCTTTACACCTGACGGGTAATCCATACGTGGAGGCCAGATATGCGACAGTCCGCTCTGTGGCCACGTCTCGATAGGCAGAAGAAGACCTTTCTCGTTGAGCTCGCGGAACTGCTGGGTCTGAGGACCGAAACTCGCCCAGATAGATATCATGAAATGTGCGTGCTTGGCGTGTACATTCTTTATCATCTGAGGTCCTTTGACAAATTCCTCTGACAGAAAGTCCATAGCGTTCCACAGGTAGTTTGGTCCCCAGTACTGCCAGTCCTGGATAATACCATCGAGGGGCACCTGAAGCTCACGATGCTTATCCACGATGCTCTCCGTTTCGGCAGCTGACTTATAACGCTCCTTAGACTGCCAGAAACCATAGGTCCATAGTGGGAACATCGGCACATCGCCAGAGAGATGACGCATCTGGGCTATCACCCCGTCGGCAGAGCCACCATACATAAAGTAGTAGTCGATACCTTTGCCTGCCTCAGCGGTGAACGACATTCCGTTGGCATTATCCTCGAAGAGCGTGGGTGAATAGTTCTCCCAATAGATGCCCCAGCCCTTGATTGACTGGAGTACACTCTGGAAGTCCTCGAGGTTTGACTGTTCCATACGTTTCGTCTCGCCACGACGGTTCATCTTTCCGTTCTGGATGGTGCCAAGACCATAGATAGCCTCATCCTTGTCGAGGGTGAAAGTCTGACTAACCTTACTTATGTCACAGCTCTTCTCTCTGAGCAGGACCTTTCCCTTAGAGGTGAGGAAGGTAAGATTGCCCTTGCCATCCTGCTTAACGATGAGCTCGCTGCTCGTCCAGGTGTTGCCTTTCTGGGTTACAGCCACTTGTTCAGGCTTAGCTGTAATAACCAGAGTCTTTGTTGGTTGGCCCTTTACGATATGGACGATACTCGGTGTGAAGAACTCCACCTTCACATCCTGAGCGAATCCGGCTATCGAGGCCAGAAGTGATAAGATGATAATATTAGCTCTTTTCATTTTAATTGTTGGTTTATCGACTGCAAAGATACGACAAATCGGAGAAACTTCCAAATGTTTGGTGCTTTTTTGATTCTTCTTTTGGATTATTCGGAGGAAAGTGTTACCTTTGTGGCAAATTATTGAATGTCAGGATATGAAGAAGTTTTTTTTGCTGTCATTTGTTGCTCTCCTAATCATTGGCTGTGGAGGAAAGGCGGGCAAGAGTGCCGGGAATAACGGAGAGAACGTATCTGATGATGTCTCAGCAGAGATATCTGCGCCTAAGTATGCCACTGGCTATGAGGTAAGGGACAGTGCGAATATGCGACTTGTAGATGTTGGCAAGCATTATAAGTTTGCCCTTGTGGCATCAGATGAGGTCGAAGTGCCAGAAGGATATACGAAGATAAGAGTGCCCATCAAGAGTACCATCTGCATGACGATGCTCCAACTCTCCAACTTCACCGCCCTCGATGCCCACGACGTGGTGAAAGGCCTTACTGGTACTAAAAATCTCTTCAACAAGGATATTCTCGCAAGGGTGAAGGACGGGCGTATCGTGAAGATCGGTATGGAGGGAAATTTCGATACGGAGATGGTGCTTGCCGCCAATCCTGACATTATCTTTATCTCACCATCGAAGCGTGGCGGCTATGATGCTATCAAGGAGACGGGGATAACGTTGGTGCCACATCTCGGCTATCAGGAACTCGACCCGTTGGGACAGGCTGAATGGGTGAAGTTCGTGGGGATGTTTATCGGCAAGGAGAAAGAGGCCAAGGAGGTGTTTGAAGGCATCGAGACCCGTTATCTGGAGCTGAAGGCCAAGGCTGGGAAGGCTGAGACGCGTCCTACTGTTACGAGCGGTGAGATGCACTATGGCACCTGGCATGCAGTAGGAGGAAAGAACTACCTGGCACAGATATTCCGTGATGCAGGAGCAGAATATGTCATCAAAGACGAGGAGACAGGAGGCGAAAACCTGGAGTTTGAAAAGATGTACGCCCTCGCTGCCAATGCCGACTATTGGAGGATTCTGAACAGTTATCCCGATGAGTTCTCGTATGAGGCGCTGAAAGCCTCTGAGCCTCGCAATGAGCTCTTTAAGGCATACAAGGATAAGAATGTGATCTACTGTAACATGAAGAAACAGGCATACTATGAGATGTCACCTGTGGAGCCCGATGTACTGTTGAAGGACTTTGTAGCTATCTTTCATCCTGAATTAATAGAGAAAGATTATCAGCCTAAATACTATCGCTTATTGAAATGAGACATACCTGGCCGATGATATTGGTGATGATTGTTGCGATAGTTGTTTTGGCTATCGTCAATCTGCTTATCGGCTCTGTCAGGATACCTATGGGGGACGTGTGTAATATCCTTATCGGCAATGGTGACAATGAGATATGGCAGAACATCATCTGGAAGTCTCGTCTGCCTCAGGCTCTTACGGCTATCGTAGCAGGAGCAGGACTTGCCGTCAGTGGACTACAGATGCAGACGGTTTTCCGCAATCCGCTGGCAGGTCCCTCAGTACTTGGTATCTCCAATGGCTCGGCACTTGGAGTGGCGTTTGTGGTGCTGCTGTCAGGTAAGATAGGAGGTGTGGCTCTTAGTCGTCTAGGGTATCTTGGTGATGCAGCCATGTCGGTTGCTGCCATCGTGGGAGCTCTCGCGGTGATGATACTGATAGTATGGATATCACAGAAGGTGAAGGGCAACGTCACATTATTAATAATAGGTGTGATGATAGGATACCTGGCAAATGCTATCATCGGAGTACTTAAGTTCCTGTCGCCAGAAGAGGATGTAAAGGCATTCGTGGTGTGGGGACTGGGATCATTCTCGAGGGTTTCAGGCGATGAGATGGTATTGTTTGTGGTGCTGATGTGTGTATTGCTGCCTCTGAGTTGTCTGTTGGTCAAATCGATGAACCTGTTGCTTCTTGGCGACAGATATGCTTCTAATCTCGGACTGAATATCAGTAGAGCCCGACTTTTAGTGATTTTGTCTTCAGGAGTACTCGTGGCTATCGTTACTGCCTATTGTGGACCGATTATGTTTATAGGTCTCGCAGTGCCTCATCTTGCGAGAGCAATCTTCAGGACCTCAGACCACAGGATACTTATGCCTGCTACTATGCTTTGTGGAGCGGCATTGGCATTGGTATGTAATCTTATCGCCCGTATGCCCGGATTCGAAGGCGCATTGCCAGTGAACAGTGTGACTGCATTGGTTGGAGCTCCCGTCATCGCAGCAGTGCTCTTTGGTCGAAGGAAGAACGAGATAGGAGAATAATCAACCAGAGTTTATTCGTAGATATTACCCTCATCATCTATCAACAGAATGGTGAGTTCACCATTAGGCAACAAAGGATTGCAATGCTCTGCACAATGGCTGATGATGGTATCGGCAAAAGACTGTAGTCTGTCTTGTGGCAGCCGCTCCCATATCTCACGTGCAAGGGTTATTTCACTGATGTCGAGATTACAATCCGACTCTTTAAGGAGCCGCGTTATGAAGGTCTTGTCCATCGTGGCCTTACGACTATGAGTGTCGAGATGACCTTGGGCAAGTTTTACGGCCTTGCCAAGCATCACCCCAAGGGTGACTTTGCTGATGCTTAGTTCATTGGCTATCTTCAGCGTCTCACCAATATAATTGCCATATTCCACAAAAGCCTGTTGGGGAAGGTCAGGGTATAAGGCTTTCACGAAACGCTCACTCTTACCACCACTGTTTATCACCACACGCTCAGAACCAGAGGCTTTTGCTACAGTCATACATTTGCGGATACTGTCGATAAATGCCTCCTCAGAAAAAGGTTTGACGATGCCTGACACACCAATGATGCTTATTCCTCCCTCGATACCAAGACGGGGATTGAAGGTACGGCGAGCGATTTCTGCGCCTTGAGGGACAAATATGGTTACGGCCAATGGCTGACGATCATCCATGACCGCCTCAATATTGTTGATGATCATCTCACGAGGCACTTTGTTGATAGCAGGTTCACCTGGTGGATAGTCGAAGCCGGGAAGTGTAAAGGTTCCGACACCCTCACCGCCTTCAATAGCAATCCATTCATGTTGTACAAACTTGAGGGTTGGCTCTACAAAAGCACCAATCATCAATCCATCAGTCACATCGGGATCATCGCCAGCCTCCTTGATGCAATAAGTATAATAATCGCCATAGCCAACGGGGACATATATCGTCTCGCCATTGGGAAGTATCACGGGTACCTCATCTGGCGTCTCACCTTTTATAAGCCTCAACGTTGCAGCTATCGCTGCTGCTGTAGCACATGTGCCAGTTGTCAGTCCGCTATGAAGAGCATAAAACTCTGGTAACAATTTCTCCACCGCCCTCCTTAGACCATGCGGACCATTACAAACTACACAAAAAGAACCGTCCCCGTTGTGTAATTTCGGGCGTTTGAGAGCAAAAATGCGCATACCCTTGGCACGGGCCGCAGCCACCTTCTCAACGAATCCTCCGCTAATACCACTCTCTTTTAGCAAGATGGCATCGGCATCTACATCGATGGTATTCCCATCCTCATAAAAACAGAGTTGGTCATCTGTGACTCCCTGCGCCTTTGCAAGTGATATCGACGACTCGCGAGGAAGAATACGATAATAGATCTTTATGCCCTTAGACTCCAAAGGTTTCAGCATGCTGATGCTCTGGACACCAGTCGTTGCAAGTAAAGAGGTGAAAGGTAAGAGGTGAGAGGTGAGAGAATTGTAGTCGTCAATCCACGTGATATCAGGATCTCTGGGGGGATAGATCCTGTCATAACGGACGATAGGAATCTGAGCCTCAGCAGCAACATCGATAATGGTCTGATGGAGTTGTTTGGCGAAAGGATGGGCAGCATCTACGATAAGACGGATATCGTGCTCCTGGCAGAATGCCAGCATCGCCTCGCTATCAAGGGCACCGTCGATACGTTGCCCATGATGCAAGGTGATGTCCTGCTCGCCTGTCTTAGTACTGTAATAGTAGTTTTTTCCTGCCTCTTCAAGCACCTCTGCCGCCTTACGACCTTCAGTCGTTCCTCCAAATACAAGTATCATGATGCGTCGTCGCCTTTACGGAAAAGATGGGTGAAATGCTTTGAATAGAGTTCCGAGAGACCTTGGCGATTGTCGATAGAATCACCTACGACAAGCATCGTGGTGAGGGTGAGATGGTTATCATGGACAATCTTGGCGAGGTCTTTGAGTTTGCCACGGTATATCTTCTGGTCAGGCCATGTGAGATGATAACAGGCAGCGACAGGAGTATCCTCAGGGTATTCCTGAAGGAGTTCGCGTTGTACATCATCAACGATAGCTGCTGAGAGGAAGATACACATCGTGCTCTGGCTGCGAGCCAATAGATGAAGTTGTTCTTTCTCCGGCATAGGAGTCCTACCCTCCCCTCGAGTCAGGATAATGGTCTGACAACGCTCAGGTATCGTAAACTGACTCTGTAACTCGGCCGCCGCAGCAAGGAAGGATGAGATACCTGGTGTGATGTGGTAGTGCATGTCATTGGCATCAAAGAATGCCATCTGTTCCTGGATGGCTCCAAAGATACAAGGATCGCCAGTGTGCAGGCGGACGATGTATTTACCTTCGTCATAGTACTGTTTCATCAACAGGCATTGCTCTTCAAGAGCCATATCAGCAGAAGAACGCACAACGGCACCCGGCTTATGGCATTCTGTCAAAGCCTTGGGGACCAGCGAACCAGCATATAAAATAAGGTCTGCCTTTTCGAGCATCTTTCGTCCACGGACAGACACCAAGTCAGGATCACCAGGACCAGCCCCCACAATCTCTATATGACCTTCTTTCTTACGAAGGTATTTATAGTCGATGGCAAGTGCTGCTGTCCAGTTCCTGCCTTTCACCTTTGGCACAATCAGTTTACCATTGTTGGCACCAAGGATGGCAGCAGCCTCACAGACAGAAGGCGTACCCACATGTTTCTGGACAGTCTTGCTGGGATTGGGTACTTCTACCTTAGCCAACTGCTCAGCGGTATAGAACACCAACTCTTCTCCTAACTCATCTTCAAGCATAATACAGAATTCTTCATCCTGCTTAACATCGATGGTGCAATAGCGCTTGTAACAGGGCAATACCCCAATCTGAGTCATGGCCTCGTCTATCTCATCATAGATATCCTCGTAGTCATCAGGATGATGGGCGAGTCCGAAGCCTAAAGAGGCTATCATAGGAACGAAATGCAGCTCGAGCACACCATATGGCACACAGAGATTGTAAGGTGTCACCAGGATAACAAGCTTAAACTTTTGGGGGTCTACCTCTTCGAGGCTCTTGATAACAGTAACGTGCTCTGGGAGTGTCTTCTCCAGATAGTCAGTACCTTCATCGCAGACCTCCATCAACAGGGCTGTTGGCTGACGATTAACGAAAGCAAAGATACATTCATTCATGTCATCGTCGCTGGCAACAGCCCAGTTGAATCGCTCTGCAAAGGTATCCAGCGCCCATAGACCAGCATTGTCGCTCTGTGTGGTGATAACCTCATGGGCACCTATCATCGCTGCGATATCACGGGTAAGGTTGTTGGCGCCTCCAATATGTCCACTCAACACGGAAATGGCATTAAGACCCAAGCTATCGACACATACCACAGCCGGATCTTCATGTTTATCTTTAATGGATGGGGCGATAGTGCGCACACAGATACCCATTGCTCCAATGAAGACAAAGGCATCGAAGTCTTTCCAACGCTTGCCGACATTAGTACGACTGATTATCTCTGCCTCGTTCTTCTGGGCAAAAATCTTACTCAACAATAAACGGGCGATGTTCTTGCCTTCCTCACTGATTTGAATGATTGCTATCTTTTGCATATTAGGATTTCTATAGGGTGATGTTCGTCTATTACTATTCTCATTGGGGGCGCTTGATGGAGACGGAGTTCCTGACATGCCTCATCCCAGAGTTGGTGGCTGTCTGTGAGGACTTTTGGAGCTTTCACGCTGTTCATCACGATGATACCATCATCATACAGCACAGTTAATACCTTCGCCATGATTTCTTTTAGGTGCCCCCCATGTCCACCAATGAATACTGCATCTGGACGAGGGAGAGTGGTTATGTCTGTCTCGAGGAAATCACCAATATGGATGTTGATGCCTGGAGCACCAAACTTATGGGCATTATCCTGGATTATCGCTTCGCACTCAGGACGTATCTCGAAAGCTTCGATATGTAGATGAGGAAACTGCAGACGGGCCTCGATAGACACACTGCCTGTACAGAAGCCGATATCCCAAAAGACACGATGCCTTGGAAGTTCGAGAGCCTGAAGGGTGAGTAATCGGATGGGCATCTTCGTTATCATCTTCTCTCTACCATCGAGGAGTGTGAACTCGCTGTCAGGAATGCCAAATTTACACAATAGGGACGGTTCTTTCTGTGTAATCAATACACAGTTGGGATTGTCGAAATTGCATGTGGTAGCTTCTTCGAGAGAGAGGGTCGTGACCTTTTCAAGAGAATGGTTGCCAAGATGCTCACCAACGGACATATTATAATTGGTGTAACAATAGTCGAGCATACGCCGGGCGATGGCAGCAGGAGTATGTTCGCGATCTGTGAGTATGCCTATCTTCTCTGAATGCTCGATAAGAGCCTTGTCGAACTCAGGCCAAGGCCGACCAGTAAGAGAGATTATCCTCATATCGTGATAAGGCATCACCAAGCGATGAGCCAACATCTGAAGAGAGTTAAAGACAGGATAAACCACGATCTCTGCCTCAGGCAACTTTCGCTTGATGGTATTGGCAAAGCCGAAAAAGAGAGGGTCACCGCTTGCAAAAACGATGATAGATTGACGATTTACGATTTGATACTGCTCAAAGACAGAATCGAGGGGGACGGTTATATCTATCCATTGGACATCGGCAGGAAGCAATGAGGATACTATCTCATGATGACGCTTGCCACCAGAGAACACCTTGCCGCCTTGGATTATCTCCATCACTTCTGGGGGAAAGAATGGCTCAGGATTGTCGGTTATACCTATTATTATAAACTTCATATCAAACTATTTCATAAAGATGAGTGTAACTTGCCAACACGTTCTTATATCTGAACACAGGCGTGGGCACTGGCTCACCCTTGGCATTATAGACCTGTACTATCGATTCTGGAGTCACACCCATAAACTGGGTATAATGGAATTCGTGTCCACGATACTCTTTTCCATCGAGAACAAAACTCCTGTATCCCAACGACAGTTTTCTGTCTTCCTTACGCGCAGATATCTTATAAGGCAGGACTCCGCACATCGGATACTCGCCATCATCAGTTACGATACTATCACACAGATACATCATCCCTCCGCACTCTGCTATAATCCGTCCTCCGCGCTCAGCATAGTCTTTTATCGTCTTGCGCACAGACTCATTCTTAACCAAAGCCTCAAGATGTTTCTCTGGATAGCCTCCAGGGAGATAAAGAAGGTCTATGCCATAAAATGAAGGGCTATCACCCTCTGGGTCGAAGAAAGAAACATTTCCAAACCTATCGATATTCTCCTGATAGATAAAAGAGAAGCTTTCTGCATTGCGAGCCAAGAGGACATTTTGTTCCCACGCTGGGAATAATTTGTTCCCGCGCTGGGTTATCGGCTTTGCCGCTTCGCATAAACCCTCCCAATCAACATGTTTCTCTAAGAGTTCTATCAGCTCCTTACTCTCTGCCTTTTCAGAGAAGTCGAGTCCCAGATATCGTGAGCCTTGTTCGAGCGACGGATTCTTTGGCAGATATCCAAGACAAGGGATATTCAGATCCTCACATACCTGTTGAAGCATAGCAAAATGTCTTTGCGATCCTACCTTATTAAATATTACTCCAGCATAACGGATATCCTCCCTGAAATAAATAAACCCAGAGAGCAGTGCCGCCATCGAATAGGCAGCCGACTTAGCATCAACCACCAGCACCACAGGTATATCCAATACTCTGGCTATCTCTGCCGATGAACCTTTGTCGCGATCATATCCGTCGAAAAGACCCATCATGCCCTCAACGATACACACATCGGCATCTTCACCATAATAGGCAAATAATCCACGTATATGATCAGATGATGCCATAAATGTATCAAGGTTGACACTCGGACGACCACATACTGCCTCATGGAACTTTGTATCGATATAATCCGGTCCACACTTAAATGGTTGAACAGTGTAGCCCTTCGATGTAAGAAGTGCCATCAGACCCCTGGCAATAGTGGTCTTGCCAGAGCCGCTTGAAGGTGCTGCGATAAGGAATTTAGCATTCATGAGTGCAAAATTAGAAAAAAACTTGGAATTTTTGCATACTTATCGGAAATATTTGTATCTTTGCACCCAGATAAAGGCAATCTGGTGGCTGATGCCACTACGATGTAAGGGAATCCGGTGTAAGTCCGGAGCTGTTCCTGCAGCTGTAATCCCCATTAAGGAGGCTTGCTCGTATAACGCCACTGACTTGAAGTCGGGAAGGTAGAGCAGACCGGGGAAAGCCAGAAGACCTGCCACAAACTTATAAGTACGCCCGTTCAGGAGTTAGCGGATGCGGAAAAGATAACTTTTTGAATGAAAAAAAGACTGACTACGATACTGTTGTCGTTTTGCGCAATTGTATCTATCAAGGCCCAGAGTGATATCTGGCGCTCTGATTCGTTGCAGGAAGTGGTGGTTACAGGTACAGGAACCCAACACCTACTAAAAAATGCGCCCGTACAGACAGAAGTCATCACACAGAAGATGCTTCGTCAGTATGGTGGTAAGAGCCTGGAGGATATCCTTGCAGGCCTTACTGCCTCATTCGCCTTCAACGAGGGTGATATGGGTTCGCAGATGCAACTGAACGGCTTAGGCAACAGCTATATCCTGATTCTCATCGACGGCAAACGTATTCATGGTGATGTGGGTGGAGAAAACGATTTGGGTCTCATCGATCCTCATAATATCGAGAAGATAGAAATCGTTAAGGGAGCCCAGAGTGCCCTCTACGGTAGCGATGCGATGGCTGGTGTGGTGAACATCATCACCAAGAAACATACTGAGAAGGGTGTATTTGTTGACAATAGCACTCGCTATGGCTCACATAATGATCTGCGTCAGCATAACAGTCTCGTCCTTACGTTTGGGAATTTCTCTTCGCAGACCAATTTCCAGATGCAGCGCAACGACGGATGGCAGAATACCGCAGAAGAATATGCTGAGGCGATGGTGCTGACAGACAGTAAGAACAAGACTGTAAACAAGTTCAAGAACTGGCAGATAGCAGAACGCCTGACATATAAGCCTATTAAATCTCTGGAGTTATATGCCGAAGGCTCTTATTACAAGAAGAATATCCTCCGTCCTCAGAACGGTACTCATCCCAGTTGCGATGTCTACACCTACGACTTGCGCTACAACAATGCTTCGGCATCACTTGGATGGAAATGGTATCCTGGAGGTAAGAGAGACTACATCACACTCAATGTCGACTGGAACAAGCATGCCTATTACTATGATTATACCGCCAAGCACTATGATTATGTGCTGTTGCAAGGTGAGGAATATGGCGATCAGAACGGAGAGTGGTTCTCTGTTGCTATGCTGCCAGGACAGAGTAAGTTACAGAGTGATCAGCAACGGGTGATGGGACAGCTGAAGGGTATCTTCTATCTGCCATACGAGAACACTCTGAATGCAGGAGCAGAATACCGTTACGACTATCTTAAGGCTCCTGACAGGACGGAGACAGGAACAGCCAGTGACCAGACAGCAGCCTTGTATGTGCAGGACGAGTTCAATGGGGTGAAGTGGCTGAACATTACCGCAGGACTCCGTCTGGTAGACAATCGCGGTTTCGGATTCCGTCTGACTCCGAAGATCAGTGCGATGCTGTCTGTTGGTGACTTCCGCTTCAGATTAGGATGGAGCCAGGGATTCAAGACTCCTACCGTTAAGGAATTACATTATCGTTACCTGCATGTTATGGGCAGCAGCACTTTCTTTAATATAGGTAATACCAATCTGGATCCTCAGATTAGCAACTACTATTCAGCCAATATAGAGTATCGCGGACGTAATTTTACGGCATCTGTAACAGGTTACCTGAACAAGCTCGACAATATGATTGCACTTGTAAACGTGTCGCCAGGTGAGATTCCTGCTGGTATCACCACTGCTTATCTTGGCGATGGAAGTACAAACGTTCAGGCCCGGATGTATAAGAATATGGATGATGCACGTACCTGTGGCTTGGATTTCACGCTTTCGTATAAGGTGATGAAAGGACTTACTCTGAATGCGGCATACAGCTATCTTGATACTAAAGCCCATCTGTATGATGAAAAGACAGAAAGGATGAACACTGTTGTTATCGATGGTACTGCTCACCATAAGTGGAACGCCTCAGCGATGTACAGCCATACGTTCAGCCCAAGTTATGCTCTTGGTATAAGCCTGTCAACTCGTGGCAGCAGCACACGCTATTATCAGAATAACGGCAATGGAAAAGCTTATCAGATATGGCGCATCAACACCACGCACGACTTGGGGAAACAAGACAAGATGCTAGCATACAGAGTTGAGGCGGGGGTAGATAACATTTTTAATTTCGTAGATCGTACCATGCGACCCTATCACCTTGGCAACAACACCTCAGGAACGACGGTTTATGGCACGTTCAGCATCAAATTCAATTACGGAAAACGAGTTAAAAAACATATTTTATCAACTAAACAAAAAATTAGCAATGAAGAAGATTAAGTCTTTTATTCTGGCTGCGATTGTTTTTGCCATAGCAGCTCCTGTTTTTACTGCTTGTAGCAGTGACGACGACAAAAAAAATGAAACTGTTGAGAACATCATCTCAGAGTTCTCTGTTAACGACAAGATGGTTGCTGAACAGAAAGCCATGTCTGGTAAGAACGTTGCCGTTCTGTTGGTTGCTTTCGGTTCTACCTGGAACAATGCCTTCCTGGCTTTTGACAAGACGAAGGCTGCCTATGAGGCTGCTTTCCCAAATGCCGATGTCTATGTTTGTTTCTCAAGTGACATCTGTATCAACCGTGCCAGCGTTGGTGAGAACGTTGACGACAATGGTAACATAGTAAAACGCGACTACTACGAGCCCCGCTATCTGTTGCATGCCATCGGTGCTGCAAAGTATAGCAAGATCTATGTACAGTCACTTCAGGTAATCCCAGGTGAGGAATTTGCTGCTGTTGTAGCATCAGTAAAGAAGTTCATGAACAATGGCTATATTGGCGAAGCTCACCTCGACGATGCCTATCTGGCAAAGTTGGCTGAGGATGAAGCCATATTCTTTGGTATGCCTCTGCTGAGCGATCCTGACGTGGACGTTCCTGCTGTTGCCGCAGAGCTGAATAAACTCTACGCTTCTGAGGCTTCACAGGGTGTTGTTGCATTTATGGGTCACGGTAACCCCGACAACTACGACACCTTTAAGGCAAACGTTCGCTACACACAGTTGGAAGAGGCGTTACAGGAATATAACAAAAACTACTTTGTAGGTACCGTTGATATGCCATATAACTACAAGCAGGATGTACTGGCTCGTATGCAGGAAAAGGGCAAAAATGAAGGTAAGGTATTCCTCCATGCCCTTATGTCTATCGCAGGTGACCACGCTCACAACGATATGGCTGGTGAAGGTTCTGAGTACTGGGATCCAACAGATGAGGAGAGCGAAGACAACAGCTGGTTTGAGTTCTTCAATCACAAGGGTTACACAGCATCTGTACCTCTTTCAGGCAACCACCCACAGGGTCTGCTGGAGCTTCCTGGTATCCTGCAAGTTTGGATCAACCACACCAAAAATGCTGAATTCCTGGAGGATGCTTACCACTCTATGTATCCAGAAGAATAAACTCTCTTATTAATGACAAATAAAAAACTATTCGTATTAATAGTGGCGCTCCTTTCGGGGAGTGCCGCTTTCTCCCAAATCCATAAGATGGAGCGTAAGGACACTTCTGTTGTAAAGCGTTCTTATAACCTCAATCCCGTGGTAGTGACAGGTTCTGGCCATCACCAGCGTCTGAAATCTACTGCTACCCCCGTTCATGTGCTCTCAGCCCAGGAGATTCGTGAACAAGGCATCAGCACTTTCGATGCCGCCCTGACTCGTATGATGCCTCAGGTATCTATGGCTCCCAACTCTATGGGAACCTTTCTGCGCCTTAACGGACTGGGCAACAAATATATCCTTATTCTAATCAATGGTCAGAAACTCTCAGGCGACATCTCGAATAATGTCGACCTGAATCGCATTAACATGTCGAGAGTAAAGCGTATTGAGGTTCTCGACGGCGCAGCCTCATCGCTCTATGGCTCTGATGCCATCGCCGGCGTTATCAACATCATTACAGACCAACCCACACAGAATCTTATCAGCGTCACCAATGATACTCATATTTCTGGACATGGTGTACTGACAGAAGCCGTTAGCCTGGATTTCTTTAAGAATGGCTTCGGCTCATATACATCGTTTACACACGATCGTGCAGACAGTTATCAGACAACAGATCTGGAATATATAAAGGACTCTGACACAGAGACCCAGAAGACTATAGCCCCATTCTTCACTGGCTATCGTTCAAATATCTTCGGACAGAAATTTACCTATGCCCCAAATGAACACTTGGCACTGAATGCGGGCTTAGACTATTCATATAAGATTACAGATCGCCCTGAGACTCGTACAGACATCACTGGCGGTACCGACTATGAGATGCGATATAAAGGTCTGAGATGGAATATTGGTGGTATCTATAAGTTTACTGCCAAGAATTCTTTGCAGGCAGACTTTACAGTAGACCGTTTCCGTTATGGAAAGGAATACGACGTAGAGACAAAGACATATCATATTGGCGACTACGTACAGTCAAAGAAACAACGTTCGATGGAAGGAGAGCTGAAAGCCATTCTTGGTCTCAGCAAGAACTCTACAACCATCTTTGGTGCCGACTGGCGTAAGGACTATCTCACAGCGTCTTCTGGCAATATCGACCAAAATGTATATACCCTTGCGGCATACGCCCAGCATGAGATAAAGTTTCTTAAGGACTTCACAGCCACTATGGGACTTCGGCTGACACATCATGAGACCTTCAATCAACATCTTACGCCAAAGGCCACACTGATGTATGCCCCAGGCAATTTCCGACTTCGTGCCACCTATTCTGCTGGTTTCAGGGCACCAGGACTCGATGAGCTATACTATCACTACTTCTCTGTGAACAGAGGAAAGGCACAGATAAGCTTCGGCAATAAGAACCTCTCGCCAGAGAAAAGCCATTACTTTGCCCTGAATGCAGAATATCGCACTCAGACAATAGCCTTAAGCGTTACTGGTTTCATAAACCGTATCAACGATATGGTTGTAAAACAGAATGTAAGCATAGATGACGCAAGCAGAAAGATGCTGATGGCAGAGTTTCCTGAGATGACACAGGATCAGGCAGACAAGATGGTGAGCTATGCCCTATATCAGAATAGCGATAAGGGAGATGTAAAGGGTATGCAGATAAATCTCTCAGCAAACCTTTTTGAGGGTTTAAATCTGTCTGCTAATTATGTATATACCTATGCCAAAAGCAAAAGTGGTGAGGAGTGGAGCTTACTTGAACGTAGTATCCGTAATGCTGCCACAATCGCTGCCAATTATCATCATTCATGGGGCAAATACGGACTGAACGTCAACCTCAACGGACGCCTGCAGTCTAAGACCTATTATACAGGAACCTATGAAGACGCTCCTGGCTTTGGTGTCTGGAACCTGCATACCACCCATAGTATAGACTGTCTGAGGTGGGCCTTCCTGCAGCCAAGCATCGGAGTAGATAATATCTTTGATAAGGTAGATAACCGCATTGATTCCGCTAATCGTAAGTATGCCCTGTATTCACCTGGGCGAATGCTTGTCATAGGATTAAAGGTAAAGTTGAAATATTAAAAATCATACGTGTATTATTATATAGGTCAAATTGGAGGACTGTCGTGAGATAATGCCTCCTTTTTTCTTCTTCTAACGGAATTTTTTGTAACTTTGCAACAGATATGGGAAAGATTATCATAGCAGGCATAGGACCTGGCAGCAAGGAGGATATTACCCCTGCTGTACTTCAAGCAGTAAGCGAGGCAGATGTCATCGTGGGATATAAGTATTACTTCCAGTTTATCGAGCCTTATGTGAAAGAAGGTTGCGAGTGCATTGATACGGGCATGAAGAAAGAGCGCGAACGTGCTGATCAAGCCTTCGATATGGCGAAACAAGGAAAGACAGTCGTTGTCATCTCCTCTGGTGATGCCGGCATCTACGGCATGGCTCCATTGATCTACGAGATGAAACGTGAGAGCCTTTCAGATATCGAAGTGGAAGCATTACCTGGTATCTCTGCATTCCAGAAGGCAGCTTCGCTCTTAGGTGCTCCAATAGGCCACGACATGTGCATCATCTCCTTAAGCGACCTTATGACTCCTTGGGAGGTGATAGAACGACGTATCAATGCCGCTGCTGAAGGTGATTTCGTAACGGCTATATATAACCCCAAGTCACATGGCAGATATTGGCAATTATACCGACTTCAAGAGTTATTCCTGAAATATCGCTCTAAAGAGACTCCTGTGGGTTATGTACGTCAGGCAGGACGTGAGGAGCAGGAAATTAAGGCAACAACACTCGAAGCCTTCGACGCAAAGGATATCGATATGTTTACTGTCATTATCATCGGTAACTCGCAGTCGTATATCTGCGATGGCAAGATTATCACCCCTCGCGGATATTTTAGAGGAGAGAGGTCGGAGGGGAGAGGTGAGAAGCCTGGTCAGCAAATTATGATTGAATCTTTCCGTACTATCGAAGGAGAGCTAAAGCGAAAAGACTGGCCTCTTGATCATAAGTGGGCCTTGTTGCATGCCATACATACCACTGCCGACTTCGATATGGAGAATATCCTATATACAGACGAAGGTGCTGTTGAGACTCTTTATAACAAGGTAAAAGACGGCTCACTGAAGACCATCATCACAGATGTTACGATGGTAACAAGCGGAATCCGTAAGGGAGCACTCCAGCGTCTTGGTGTCGAAGCAAAGTGCTATCTCAGCGACCCTCGTGTGGCAGAGATGGCATCAACACTTGACATCACTCGCACCCAGGCAGGCATACGCCTTGCTGTTGAGGAGCACCCCGATGCACTTTTTGCCTTTGGCAATGCCCCAACAGCACTGATGGAACTCTGCGACCTGATCCGTAAGGGTAAGGCCCATCCTGCTGGTATCATCGCTGCCCCTGTGGGATTCGTTCATGTCAAGGAGTCGAAACACATGGTTAAGCCTTTTAAGGATATTCCTAAGATTATCGTCGAGGGGCGCAAAGGCGGTTCTAATCTCGCCGCTACTCTGTGTAATGCCATCCTGACATTTGATGATGCAGCACAACTAAAACCTGGTAGAGACTTATAATAGTGAAGAATGATGAGTGAGAAATTGCACCCCGTGATGTTTGCCGGAACGGGCAGTGATGTAGGAAAAAGCATCGTTGCTGCTGCTTTCTGTCGTATCTTCTTGCAAGACGGATATCATCCTGCACCCTTTAAGGCGCAGAACATGGCTCTCAACTCTTACGCCACTCCTGAAGGCCTGGAGATTGGTCGTGCTCAGGCTGTACAGGCAGAAGCAGCTGGCATCCCTTGCCATACAGACATGAATCCCCTACTCCTTAAACCCCAAAGCGACCATACCTCACAAGTCATCCTCAACGGCAAACCCATCGGCAATAAGAATGCCTATGACTATTGGCGACGTGGTACTTCCGACATTGATTTCCGCTCAGAAGTATGCAAGGCTTTTGATAGGCTTAACGTCCGCTTCAACCCCATAGTGATGGAAGGCGCTGGAAGCATCTCAGAGATAAACCTCAGAGATACCGACCTCGTGAATCTTCCTATGGCTCGTCATGCTAAGGCTGATGTAATCCTTGTGGGCGATATAGACAGAGGTGGAGTCTTCGCTTCCGTATATGGCAGCATCGCACTCCAGACCCCTGAAGACAAAAAACTCATCAAGGGTATTATCATTAACAAGTTCCGAGGCGATATGCGACTCTTCGATGAAGGTCGGAAGATGCTTGAGGATATATGTGGCATACCTGTTCTTGGTGTCATACCATATTATAAAGATATCCATATCGAAGAGGAAGACTCTGTGGCACTGGCTCAGAAGTCTTTTATCATGCAACAGGGAAAGATAAATGTAGCTGTCATCATGCTGCAACATCTCTCCAACTATACCGACTTCGATTCCCTCGAGCAAGACCCTCGCATACATCTCTTCTATACCAACAATGTCGATGATATCAGCAAGGCAGACATTATCATCCTTCCAGGTACCAAATCCACTCTCCACGACCTTTATGAATTGCGTCGTAACGGATGTGCCCAAGCTATCATAAAGGCTCATCGTAATGGAGCCTCTGTGCTGGGTATCTGCGGAGGCTATCAGATGATGGGTGTCGAGGTGTGTGACCCTGATCATGTTGAAGGAGACATCGAACGTCTGCCTGGACTTGGCCTATTGCCTATAACCACCACAATGAGTGGTGAGAAAGTTACCCGTCAGGTTACTTGCGAATATGGTAGCGGATATGAGATCCATATGGGCGAGACTCGTCCTTTTGGCGATGCTAAACCCTCACCCCTGTTACATCTCAGCGATGGACGTGAGGATGGATATCTCGTTGATAGCAAATGTATGGGAACCTATCTTCATGGTATCCTCGACAACGCCCCATTCGTTGACTTCCTCTTGCAACCTTTTGCAGATAAGATAGCAAAAGCCAACAAGCCCTTCGACTATCAGGCCTTCAAGGAAGAACAATACGACAAGTTAGCTGCCCATGTACGTAAACACCTCGACATGGACAAGCTATATCAGATTCTGAAAGACAACTGATTCTTAGTCTTCTACAATCTTGATTCGTCCTTGTGGCTTAGCGTATCTCTTGCCCGTGTTACCTCCAAGGACATTGCCCAGATAATCGGCCAAAGCCTCGTAATAGCGTATTGAACTCTCAAAGAGCACAGGACACTTCTTAAAGCTATCAAAGAATCCGCCACCCTCATGATTATAGTTCGTGAGAGCCACACTATAGGTACGCTTCAGATTGATTGGTGCATATTTGCCGTTTTCCTGAAGTATCTCTATATCGCTTACCCTATGGCTCTTGCTGTGCAGGGTGAATCTCAGACCTGAACACTGAGGGAAGTTTCCGTCGAGCACAGGCACAAGGGACGTACAACGGGTGAGCATCTGCTGAAGCTGTTCTCCTGTAACAGAGATACGACGCAGGGTGTTATCGTATGGCAGCATGCCGATGATATCTCCGTATGTGATGTCGCCAGCATTGATATCATTACGGATACCACCACCATTCTCGAAGCCGATATCAGCCTTCAGAGCGTAACGATATGAATCAGCTACCAAGTCACCAGCATTCGTCTCCTGACCTCTCACTACCCACTGGCCATCCTTATTGCTAACCACAAGCTGGTAGTCGCTATGAGCCACAACTTTCGAGGTGACGGCCTTCACCATCTTATGGATACTGTCTGTAGTGGTTGTAATCTTTGCGTTCTCGTAAGGGATGTCAGTACTCTTGATTAACTTGGTGATGAATCGTCCGTCTGGAGTGATAAGGAGCTTGCCGACATTGGCAAACTGAGTGCCTGTCTGAGTTACGATAATCTCTTTTCCATCGAGATTGGTAGCCTTAGCACTCTCGAATATCTCATGTGAATGTCCGTCGAGCACGATATCAATGCCCCTGGTATTGTTTACAAGGCGATGCGAACTGAATCCCATCGACTGAGGAGTCTCACCAACATGCGAAAGAAGAACCACATAGTCGGCTCCCTCTTTACGGGCATCATCTACGGCCTGCTGAATCAGCTGATAGAAAGTCTTCGGCTTCAGATCATAGAGCAGGATGCCGTTGGTGTCGTAGAATGAATAGCCCTCGAGAATCATCGTCTCTGGAGTGACAGCTCCCACATAGGCAACCTTCTTATCACCATACTGATGGATAACGTATGGCGCATAGACAGGCTGAGGCTCGCCTGCTTCGAAGAAATTGGCACAAGCCACTGGAGTACCCACCTGCTCTAACAGATCCTTCAATCGAGGCACACCATAGTCGAACTCATGATTGCCTAAGGTAATGGCGTGATAGTCCATATGGCGCATGATATCAGCGATATACTGTCCCTTAGAGATTGCTCCTGTGGTGTTTCCCTGAAGGAAGTCGCCCACACACACAGCAGCAGCGTAAGCAGTATCAGTACTATTGATGGCATCGCGAAGACCTGCCATCTTTGTATATCCGTCGATGCCGCAATGTACATCGTTCTCGTAGAGAATCACAATACTCTTCTGAGCCAAAACCGCATGACAACTCATCATAAGGGCCATCATGCAAAGGAAAGATTTCATCTTCATTTTCATCAGGTTTACGTAATTTGGAAGCAAAGGTACAAACATATTCTCTAACCTCCAAATTTTTGCACATAAATTTGGAATATACGATTATAATTCGTAACTTTGCCACAATTATGGATGCAAAAAAGATATTGACGTTCCTGCGCCAGCTGATGGCGAACAACAACCGCGAGTGGTTTCAGGAGCATAAAAAGGAATATGAGGCCATCAGGGCTGACTTCGAACAGGGTGTTCAACAGGCTTTAGAGCGCATCGCAACATTTGATGCCTCGATAGCCCATCTGAAAGTGAAGGACTGTACATATCGCTTTTATCGCGACACTCGTTTCTCTAACGACAAGTCGCCCTATAAGAACCACTTAGGAGCCTATATAGCAGCTCATGGCAAGAAGGCGCTTCATGGTGGATATTACATTCACTTGGAGCCTGGTCACTGTATGGTGGCTTGTGGTAACTATTGGTTGCCTACCAACATCCTGACCTCTTGTCGTAATGAGATAATGGCCAATACCGACGAGTGGCTCCGCTGTGTGCGCAGTCCTGAGTTCCTGAAGTATTTCGGCAGTCCTGTGGCCAGCAGTTTCAAGGCTCCGACAGATGTTGCGAGCTGGGATCAGCCACAGGGTTTCGGACTTGAACGGCTGAAGACCTGCCCTGCGGGCTTCCCTCGCGATTGGGAATATGTGGAGTATCTGCGCCAGAAAGATTATTGCTGCTGGCATCAGGTCGCAGACGATTTCTATCAGGGCGACAACTGGCTCGATGCCATCGAACCGATGTTCCGTGCCGCAAAACCCATGATGGACATGATGAACTCAGTTATCGACGATTATGAGTAGAATAAATCCACCGGAGCAAAAAGCTATGCTCCTGTGAATTTCCCTACAAAGAGAATAACGCCGGAAGAAGCTTCTTGAATAACGTAGACAAAGGGGCGGTTGGCATGGAATGTGGCTTTGGGATATTCCATAGGCATTGCTGACATCTCTATCATTCCTGCCACAGTAACAGCAGCCGCTTCTGATCCTTCTTCATTTACCTTGATCTTTGCCTTTTGTCTCATCATTGCAATATAGACAGGCACTTCACACATATTCGGTATCTCAGCAAAGTATGAATCAAAGGCCAAGTTGATGCCCATGTTCTTCATCAGCCCTACGAGACCACCTTCTATGCCAAGTTTGTCTGTATCCGAACTTGTCTCAAAGCGTGGCAGTTTGAGATCTACCTCATAGGGACTGAAGTAGTTCTTCTTCATCGTAGCTATATTATCCTCCGTAATTTGGCAGATTAGACCTTCTACACCAGAAAGGCCACATGTAGCAAAGTGGTTTATGACATCATCAGTGGTCTTTCCCTCCTCAGGCAGTAGCACCATCATGTTCCACAAACCAGAGCCGTATGGTATCTTGACGGCAGAGAAGATATCATTATTCAGATATTGTATCAGCACGTTCTGGTGCATCATGGGCAGTTCGGTGGAGCCGTTTTCTTTGGCGAAGGTTTCTTCCCTGGTATTATTCTGGTCGAATTTCGAGGCCCAGTCTGCCTTGAAATAGATGGCATTGAGCAGATACGACATCATGTTAGGATTCACCTCGTCGAGGATGGTAGGAATCATGCCGTTGGTCTTGTCGCTGCACCAGCTGTTGATGAGGCTTAGGGTCTGTGGGGATGAGAAGTCGAGCGCCTCGGCCTTTGCATCGTAATAGGTCTGCATATCTTGTCCGAATTGTGACTTCAGGGTATAATTTTTATTTAAGAAGATAGCGTTGGCGATGTTCAGCTTCACTCTTTCATCCACCTTCGGCAGACCGTCTATCAGTTTCTTGCAGTATTCGTTTACAGCCTTGATGCCTCCCTCGTGGAAGCCTAGGGTCTGCTCAAGTTCCTTTTCTGTCTCTCCTGTGGCAGCATCGTTCACCATACCTAATACATAGGTGATGCTCAGCGGTGAGAAGATAAAACTCTTGCCGCTCTTGTCCACATCATTAACAGTCTTCAGGAAGTTCAAAGTAAACTGGTTGTTGTCGTTGGCAAACACCCTCTGTGCCTCCGTCAGTTGTATCGGCTGGGGATCCTCCAACATATATACCACTCTCTTCGGCTCGTCAGGATCTCCTGATATCTCTTCTGACGAGGAGCACGATGTCATTGCACTACTCAGCACTACGGCTGCAATTAAAAAAACATACTTTCTCATATTTTTCATTATTTATCTTTGCGGTAAAACATCAGGTACAGGCCATAATTGCCCCAGTTTTCATTAGGAATCTCATCCCATTCCATTCTGTCTGCCGAATGGCTCACGATATTAAATATAAATTCCGTCTGGCCATAATAGGCTTCCGTGTTCATAAGCTGTAAAGTGATACGATTCCCTTCGATTTTGTATCTGAAAGAACCTGTGCCAATCTGTCCTGTGCCAGTTCCATCAGCATTGAAACTGAAATCCCACATATCTGCTGTATCGACAGAATTAGGGCTTTTAGAGTGATGGCTTGCCATCCATTCTCCAACAATCTGATAAACGTCTTTATTCTCATTTGAGGGAAAGTCTGAACATAGCATTTCACCTGAATGAGCATCAACAAAACATTCGTAATGCGCCCAACACCCATACCAGTTGTCGTACCTATAAGTTAATCGAACATCAATTTTGCCTTTATAATAAAACGGCGTTATCTGAAGTTGTACAGATATATCAGTGTTATCAAGATGAAGATAATTCGCAATGATATGCTTTGCATTATCCTGAGATATTTTTGGATTGATATCCAAATTGTCTATAGGCACAAATGCTCCTTCTATGTTTTTCAGTACATCGTTCTGATCATAATTGCAAATATATCCGCAGCGATAGACCTCCATTCCCTTATATAACTGAGCATATTCTATATAATTCGTTTGTGCATTCTTCAATGAATGCCTGAAAATAAGAGCATTGTCAGTCGTTAACGGAAGATTGTCCTTAAAGAACAATTCTGCTGATGACGGAGACTCCGAGTTAAACTCCGCCTTCATTATCATATTTGCATAGGTTGTTATTGTCCAAGAGCCTTGGTTGCTAACAACTTCATCGTCTTTTGATGGACGAATGTTCGTTGAGGTATACTTGCATTCTTTTGGAAAAATATCACCATCATCGCTGCTGCATCCTGTCAGCATTAGCAGAAGGGCACTTATCCATAAAATACTTTTCCTTTTCATCTTTGTTAATTTTTCGATAAATCATAATTCAATTGTGATTACATTCTGATCCTTGAAAGAGATATAGCCATCATAGTCAGTCCACGTCTCTTGATGTTTTGAGCCGTCTTGTTCAACAACTGTAGCTATCCGGCGATTCAGCACTAAGTGATAATTTTGCTTAGTAGCATTACGAATGGTGAAATAGATGTTGATATGGCAAACACAATTCACCATTTTCTCGGCTTCGTTCCAAGGATTCAACACAAGAGTACCATCGGCATCCTGCTCTATTTTGATACCTGCATCTGTGTAGTCGCAACTCAGCATATAGTTTATATACTCGCCGGAGATCGTCTGATCTGCCTCGTTATAAGTTAGTTTCAGCCTGGATGCATAAGGGTTGTCATTAGCACGTGTCCGTAAAGAATGATTTTCACATTCAGTATGCGAAACATTCGATAGTAAAACAGATTCAGTAATACTATCGTTTGTAGAACAACTGCCAAACATCAGCAGAAGGGCACTTATCCATAAAATACTTTTCCTTTTCATCTTTGTATACTTTTTAGTATTGGAAATCGTATTCGATGTTATAGTTGATTTTGCCTGCTTTTTGCAATATCTGATACATGCGCTGTATACCTATTTCCTGCTGCTCTGTAATATCTCCCTCTATTACATTTCCATCTGCGTTTAAAATACGAGTTGCACCAAGGTCATATCTTGCCAGCCCTTTGTTGTCTGACAGGAAGTGGCAGAAAGTCAGTCCTTTGGGAAGGTAGCTGGAGATAGCACTATTTAGTTTTGCCTCGAAAAGGAAACTCCCTTCAGAATAGAACTGTATTACATACTGCGTAGGTATAGGATAGGCTTTAGAGTCAATCCGCTCAGTATCCTTTAATTTGAACTCACCCGTTTCTGGGTTCACAGCGATGATATTGTCGAGGGTCATAACATAGTCGCTTGGAATAATGTCAATCAGTTGCGCTCCCTCTGGCTTGATGATGGCATAAAGAGTCTTTTCAGAGTTGACTGCAGATGTCTCATCATCGCTGTTTGAACAGGCAATAAACATACTGCTATAAATTGCTGCTGCAAATAGTAATATCATCTTTTTCATATTTATAAAAGATTATTTGATTTCGCTTGGAATATATTCGTAGCCAGTATTGGTATAGCGGAAGTGATAATACCCCCATCTGCCAGCATTGTCTTCCAACTCCTGGCCGTTAAGATAGAATTGGGTATTTTTCTCTGGATCACCATTCGATTTCCACCTGAAACTGTTCTTGTACGCCAAACGAATTTGTTGATTGTTTGGCAGATTCAGTATGATTTCACGATGGTCTATATTTTCTGTTCCGTCAAACTCGCCAAAGATCATTTCAAAGTCACCATTTGTAAAAGTCTTATGACTCCAATATTGTCGAAGCAAGAGCCCATAAAAGATTGGCATATAGGCTCTGGTGCCTGTATTCCCATACGTTTTTTCATAATACTCCTGATCTGTAATAGGCGGATATTCTTCCCCTTGATAGCTGACTTGTATGTCTTTAATAAGATTTCCCTGATAAGTGGAATCAAGCAAATCATGTCCTTCACTATCTGTAATGAAGATATTGAATTCTACTGGAGTAATATCCCAGATAATATCCCTTCCACCATTCTCGCTATCACATGCCGTATAAATGCATACGGACAAAATCATAATGATTATTCCTTTTAAGCGTTTCATTGAAATATTAAACTTTTCTTTATTACAGTTCATACACAATCATTTTAAGATATTCCAGCGGACTCCAACCTGCAGATTGAAGTTCGTGGGTTTGTCCTTAAAGAAATTCTCTATCCTGCTACCATTATCAAAGTAGTGCTTTAAGCCTGGTTCAATGTATATACCCAGTTGTGGAATGATATCATATTCTATACCAAGGCTGGTATTGACAGACCATTGCATCTTGTCTTTATCCAACTCCTGTGCTATACCATTGCTCTCTAAACTGGTGCTGATGTTCCAGTCTGCCTGTCCGCCTGCAGAGAGATATGCCTTCAGACCTTTGTATGACCATATTTGGGCATTTATTTGGAGCGGTATACCGAAATAATATAATTTCTGCTCTTTATTTATCTGCTGATTCTGTGTGGTATACAGAAAGTCTGAGCGCAGTCTTGTAAAGGCAACTCCAGTGGTTATTGAGAGTACTTTAGTCAATGGATAACCGACAGATATTCCCAATGAGATAGGCTGATAGTGCTTCTGCCGCTCTTCATAGCCAGAAAGATATGCTGGAGACTGGGCTCTTGTAGCTGAGGCATAAGAATAGTCATTATTAAACTTCTGGAGCAAGCCTTCCGACATCAATACACCATTACTGCTTGCCTGTGTGCCAAAACCGTTCATCGCATAGAGATTGAGACTTACAGTGTTCTTATGATTCTTTGACAGCTCATGGATAGCTTTGTCTAATTCTCTTATTATTTCATCCTCTTTTGCTGGAACAGAAGGAGTTTCGGCAAGTTGTTCTTGTGGAGCATTCTCTGTTGTCTGATAGATTATCGAATCATGCTTGACAGAAACATTAACATCGTTTTCCGCTTCAGCTATTAACTGGGGATTATGTCTCACAAGAATTTTACCCTGCTTTACAGGAATCTCTTCTTCCACATTATCATTATCTGACTCAACGGGATTATCCTGAATAATGTCCTTTTTTGCATCGGCAAGCTCTGTGGCATTCTGATTACTTTCAGATTCATTCGCCGAATGATACCACATGTAGCCTCCTGTGGCAAGGAATGAAGCCAGACACGCAGCAATAATCCATTGTCGAAGAGAGATGAAACGGGCCTCCTGTGGCTTGGCTTGTGTCTGGAGAGCGGCCTCAATATCATCCCACAGTCCCTCTGGCGCATCAGTCTGATAATCCGCCAGCTTGTCGTGCAGTTGTTGTGTCCACTTGTCCTGTTTCATATTTCTTGTTTACTCAGATATTCTTTAATCATTCTTGCCAACATCTTCTTTGCTCTATGGAAGTGCGAGAAAGAGGTATTCTCTTTGATGCCGAGTTGCTGGGCTATTTCCTTGTGAGAGTATTGCTCGTAGACGAAGAGGTTCAATACCGTTCGATAGTTGGCAGGCAGTCGTCCTATCATTTCTAAGAGAACTTCTGGGGGCACCTTTTCTATATCTGGCGAATCTTCGTCTGCCTCATCGGGGATGTTGCTGACAAACAAAAAGCGCTCGTGTTGACGCAGATAGTTTACAGCACTGTTGGCCACTATCCTCGACACCCATGATTTCAAAGATCCCTCACCACGATACTCGAATCTTTCAATTGAAGTCAGAATCTTTACAAAGCTGTCCTGAATCACGTCACGCACTTCTTCGCTCTGTGGAATATATCTCAGCCCGATAGCCATAGCGTATCCAGAATAACGGCAGTATAGACGGCGCAGGGCGCTCTTGTCTCCACTCCGTATTGAACTCAACAGCTCCTGCTCAGTTTCCATTCTCAGCTGCTTTCGTCTTATTTGTGCTTGTGAATGTCAAAACTAACTCTGGCTTTGGTTCTATAATGGTCTTTTTTCCTTCTGAATCGTATATTTCTATTTGAGGTATGTTGCAAACGAAGTTTATCGTACGTGACGAAGAATCCAATGTGAGAGTTGATTTTGAAGGAACCACATCCATCACTATGGCATAATACTCGCCATTAGAAAGCGTCACAACAAACGGATAACGCAAGAATGCATAGTTCGTATAGGGAGATAGTCCAAAATAAACCAGATTATCAGAATACCCAACACAATACATATCCGTTACTACACCAATGTGTGTGCTGAAATCTTCCTTTGCATTTTCTAACGAAGACAAGTCTCCAATTAAACCAGTCTTGAATAAAAGAAGATCCTCGTCTTTTAATTGCACACCAACAATCATCGAAGTGGTCAGCTTAGTGATGCTGAATGACGAATAAGATGATGAGTACTGAGATAACGCATGCATGGCAATTGCCTTAAACGGGAATGTGGTAAAATCGAAACTATATATTCTATCGACACCTAATGAGAAATAATAGTTGTTCTGCTCAGCATCAACATTCTTTCCATTTAATGTCCATTGACCTGAATAAACTCCCGACATACTCTTAATAATATTATTGGAGTTTACATACAGATCGTTTGATGAAACATAATTGTTTAAGGTATCATCATCCCCTTTTGAACAGCCTGCAAGTGCCGTACCTATCATCAGAATCAGAGATACTTTTTGTAATAAGCTTCTTGTATTCATATTTTTCGATCCATTTTTATAGTTATAACGGAGAAAAAGCAAAAACTTGCACATTAAAGCGGTAATTTCACACTATATTGTGATTTTTGTTGCAAAGATATAATAGAAATATGAAACGACAAAGGAAATTCACAGAATATTGTGATTTTCAGTCTATTGAAGCTCTACGACTCGGGTATGATGACTTAAGCACATGCTGAAGGAATGGTGCGACAGCAATATTGCACCTCATTTTTGGGTGTTGACGCGACAGAGATTTGGGGGATTTGTGGGGTTTGTCGCAAAATGGCGCGTATGTCGCATGTAGTTGACAAAGAAATCAGAAAAAAACTTGGA
>CACYRS010000002.1 GCA_902776935.1 uncultured Prevotellaceae bacterium
GTGATGGGGTAGATAGCAGCTACCTCAGAGAACATGTAGCTCACGTGAGCCGCAGCCTCGTTACCATCACAGGTGATAAATTTCTTTTCTTTAGCCATTTGTTTAGTGTATTAAAAATAAACCTAATGTATATTACTAATATAAAAATCCTAAGAGCCAGAGGGGAATCTGATTCCCTCGTCCAATCTCAGTATTGTAACGTGCATAGATGACGTCCTGCTGTATCTTCACCCGCTGCATCTGCTTGGCATCGAGGATACGGAACTTCAATTTCCCGTCGACGATATAGTTGCAGTCACGATAGCCGGTATTCACCTTATGGTCCTTCCACAGAGAGTTGACGAAGAAGGTTTCCATGGCCTCCTGCTTCTCTACCTGGATAGGATAGATGGCATAGAGGAGGTTGGAGTTGTGGAGCATCACCTTGGCTGGTTTCTTGGGGAAGTCCTCGCCACAGGGATAGATAATGTTCAGGAGACGTGAATCGGTGAGATACTTGATGTAGTTCATCACAGTGGCACGTGATGTCTCGATGTCATGGGCCAGCTTACTCACGTTGGGAGCCTTCTTGGAACCGTCCTCGGCTATCTGATAGAAGAGCTTCTTGATCTTTGTGAGATACTTCAGCTCTATCTGTTTGATAAGCAGTATATCCACCTCGGTCATCATGTTCATGGTCTTCAGAAGGTTCTCGCTGTAGTTGCGATGTTCCTGGAAGAATGGATAGAAACCGTGATGGATATAGTCCTGGAAATATTTGTTGGGAGAGACCTTAGGAAGGATCTGTTTGATGATATGCTCATGGTCTTCGAGGATCTCTTCAAGGCTGTAAGGCTGGAAGTCGTTGCCTGTAAGGAGGTTGATGAACTCACGGAAAGAGAAACCGCGCAGGTTATAGCTCTTCACAATACCGTTGAGCTCGGGGTTCTCGTCCTTCAGCCGCATCACACTTGAGCCGGTGAAGACAATCTTGAGATTGGGGTAGAGGTCATAGCACTTACGAAGCTCAGAACTCCATTCCGGCTGTTTGAACACCTGGTCAATCAACAGCGTACGACCTCCATGATGATAGAACTCTCCGGCAAAGTCGGCAATGCCGTGAGTCTGGAAGTAGAAGTTGTTCATGTTGATGTACAGACACTGACGGTCGTTGACATCGAAGTTCTCCTTGGCATACTGGAGGAGGAATGTGGTCTTTCCAACACCTCTGGTGCCCTTAATGCCTATGAGCCTGTCGTTCCAGTCGATCTCGTCCATGAGAGTACGGCGAACAGGTGCATTGACATGCTCTACGAGGTATCTATGTGTCCTGAGAAAAGCTTCCATTTGCCTTTGATTTGCCTTTGAATTGTTTTTTACTTGAAAAGTGCGGCAAAGTTACGAAAAATTTCTCAAATTGCAAAGTCTAAATAGCAAATTCTATATTAAATAATGTTATTTTTGAGATTTATCAACAAAAAACAGGGCAAAATCACTGTCTGAGGCTTAAATCTTATACGCTACATCGAACATAAACCACCTGCCACGCTGTGGAACGATGTTGGTATTCATGCCACTGCGGTAGTAATATGTGTCGAAGAGATTATGCACGTTGATGCCGAAGGTGAACTTGTCGATCTTATACTCCGCACCGACGTTGAAGATGACACGTGAAGGGATACGCTTGTTCATGATGAGCTTACTTGCCAGGAGCTTATACTGATCCCAGAACACAGGATCATCGAGGCTTTCCTCTGTCATAGTATTCGCAAACTTCAAAAAGCGGAGCATCTCCACCACATCCAGATTGTATGTTCTCTGTACACCCTCGAACATGATGTGGGAGTGGAGTTTGAGACGAGGAGTCGCCTGCCAGCCAAGGACAGCATTCGACATGATGGCGGGGATATTGTTGTTGTCATCAATGTCTTCCGTGTAGACATTCGACTTGAATGTATGCGTCCATGTGAGATTGAAGTCACCGGTGAAACGTTTGCTGCGGTATTGGGCCTGGAACTCCAGACCTCCCATCTTGTTTGTTCCCTTGTTCTCATGGGAGATGACGTGTGTCTCGATGAGGTTCTTCGCTTCGTTATAGAATCCGTTGAGCTCTATAACGAGTCCCTTGATCCAGTTGATACCTGTGAATGTAACCTGTACAGAGTTGACAAACTCCGGATCGAGGCTTGTAAAAACGAGGTCCCTCTTGGTAGAGACATTGCCAACGAGTATCGGCAGGAGTTCATTGATCTTACGATACATATAAGGAGCATCAACAAACGAGCGCGAATAGCTCAGTTTGATGTTCCATTTAGGCTGGAGGAAAATGAAAGCCACACGGGGAGAGTACTCACGGAGGATCTCTTTGTCGGCACGTTCCTTCTGGTCGTAGCGAAGTCCTGCATTGAGGATTAAGGAACGCCACTGGTGCTTGAGCTGGAGGAAGGCATTGTAACTGTTCTCCGTACCTTCGCCGGCTTCTGTTATCATGGAATTCTCCCTGTTGAGAGTATTGAAGTTATAACCTAAGGCATAACGTACATTGTCGACCTTGAACTGTGACCACTCTGCACCAAAGAAGATGGAGCCTTTGTGGTTGTTTCTTTCAATATAGGAGTAGTCGCCTTTCAGTGCCACTCCGTAATTCTTCTCGTCGGCACTGAGGAACCTGAACAGTCCGGGGTATTTGAAGAAGTTGATGGAGTCAGGGATGCCATATAGATTTCCCAGCTCGGGGAAGGGGAAATCAGTCACTACCTGATAGTGGGTGAGTTCGCTGTTGTCGAAGGTCACTGTTCCTTTAAGGTTCACCTTTCCCAGTGTCCGGCTGTAACTCAGGTTTGCATGGTGAGACTTTGAGGCGAAACTCGGTGAGAAACCGTTGAGCTGCATGTATTTGTCATGATTGTACGACTTTGCCATCGTACTCATGCTATATGGAGGAATCTTCTGTGAGAAATGCGTGTTGTAGAGGAACTGCAGGCTCTTGTATTTCATCTGCACTCCGAAGTCGAACGACGGTTTCTCGCCTATATGGTTTATCGACACTGTCGGGAAAGGTATTCCATAATCGTCACCGGCCATCTCAGGCGGGGCTTCCATCGTCTGACCCTTATTGCTGTAGATACTTCCCCAGATGAGCAGGTCGAGGTCGAAGTATCGTTTTCCGAAGAGGATGTCTCCACGCAGCTGATGGTAGTTGCCTATGCCACCCTTGATCATCACTCCATCGACATCGGCTCCCTGTTTCGTGATGATGTTTACAACGGCAGTGAGAGCCACACCGCCATAGAGCGATGACGCAGGACCACGGAGCACCTCTATCTGCTTTACCTTCTCCAGACTGATGCTATAGTCGGGTGCTGCGATATTTGTACTGTAGTTGTTCAGACGGTGACCGTTGAGCATGATGAGGATCTTCTCCTGACCATTACTGAATATGCCTCGCATGGCAACGTTGATATCGTCATTACAGTCAACGATGTTCATTCCCGGCACGTAGGCAGCGAGCACCTCCTGCAGGTTCATGCCTCCGCAGTTTCGTATCATCTCCTCGGTGATGAGGGTGGTGGGCACAGGGACCTCATCGAGTGACTCCGCCTGACTGGAAGCTGTGGTGATCTTGGCTGTAAGTCCGAGTTTTATGTTCTCCACCATGTCGATGAACCGCTGCGGGTCCTGTGATGAAGGGGTGAAGTAGGGGTCGTAGTCCAGGAGCAGCCGGGTGCAGTTCTCTGCCTTCTCGTTCTCATCGAGACTGAGCAGACAGAGAGCCATAAGCCGGTATGCACTCTGTTGGAGATTCCCCTTGAAGATGTTGATGTTCTCCTGTAGCGTAGACAGAGCCTGTTCCACACGTCCTATCTCGTAGTCGTTCTCCGCCTGGGCATATATCTGACGTGTAGTGTTGTTCTGTGCCTTAGCAGAGGCCAGTGCCAGACATACTATTATTATAATAAGGTGTAATCTTCGCTTCATCTCTTCATTATGGGGATAGTGAATGTGAATGTTGTGCCTACGCCCTCCTTGGAATCGAAGGTGAGTGTGCCGCCATGTTTATTCTCTATGATATCACGGGTAATGCCCATGCCGAGACCTGTACCCTGACCTATAGGTTTGGTGGTGAAGAAGTTCTCGAAGAGCCGTTGCTTGACCTCTTCTGTCATTCCCACACCATTGTCGGCGATGCTTACAGTGATACTGTCATCATGAGAAGCCACCTTTACAGTCACCTCGGGTTTGTATGCTTCTCCCTCTGATTCCTGTCTCTGCCATACGGCATAGAAGGCATTGTTGGTAATGTTAAGTACTGCACGACTGAGGTCCTGAGGGATAGCCGTCGTCATGGGTATATCCGCAGCATAGTCCTCGTGGATACTCACGTTGAAGCCTTTGTTCTTTGCCCTCATGGCGTGATATGACAGCCATACATATTCCTTTGTGATCTTGGCAACATCTGTCGGCAGTCGTTCCCCTTCCTTACCTCTCGAAACCAACAGTATACCCTGGATGATGCTTATCGCCCTCTCTCCGTGTTCGGCAATCTTCGACATGTTCTCCTTGAGGTCTGCCACGATATCATCGAGGTCCTCACGGTCTGCCTCAGGGAGCTTGTCCTCGTTGTCCTCAACAATCTCAGTGAGGTCTTTAAGAAGTTTCTCAGACATCTTACTGAAGTTGATCACGAAGTTCAGCGGGTTCTGGATCTCATGGGCTATGCCCGCGCTCAGAATTCCTAAGGAAGCAAGCTTTTCCTGTTTGTGGAGCTGTTCTTTTAACTGTTCGATCTGATCCATAGCAATACTATTTTTTATAAGGAAGGGTAATAGTAAATTCTGAATATTCGTCCTTTACGGACTTCACGGTGATGTCGCCACCATGGTTCTGTACTATTTCACGGCTGAGATAGAGTCCCACACCTGCTGCCTCGCTGGTGGTCTTGGTGGTGAAGAAGGGGTCGAAGAGCTTTTCGATGATGGTGTCCTCGATGCCTATGCCATTGTCGTGGACAGTGATGACAACTGCCTTGTCTGTCTTTGTGGCCTTAAGACTGATCTCAGGAGTGAAGGATGTCTTCTGGGCTTTCTTGACGAGAGCATAGACAGAGTTGGAGAGCATGCTCATGATGACCTTACTCAACTGTTCTGCATTGCCTTCTATCTGCAGGTGCTGCTCAGGCAGGTCGAACACCGTCTTGATGTTATTCTCGGCTATCTCTTTCTTGTAGTATCCGTTGAGCATCTCCTCATTCTGATGTATGACAGCCGTGAGGTCCATGGGTACGATGCCTCCGCTGCGGTCTTTCAGCATCTCCTCCATGGCTTTAAGCGTACGGGTAGTGTTCTGTCCGTGTTCACTTACCTTCTGGAGGTTGCCTGTGAGCATGTCGAGCACATCAACGGTGTCTTCGTAGTTGTCTTCATTCATGTGCTCCTTCTCGTCCTCGATATTGGCCTTCACGTCTTTTATCAGACCTTCGGAGAGTTTGGAGAAGTTGTTGATGTAGTTCAGTGGGTTGAGGATACGGTCGATGAGTCCCTGGGTAAGTTTACCTGCTGTGGCCATCTTCTCCAGTCTCACCACCTCTGAGGTACGTTCCTTGACGAGATTCTCCAGACGTATCTTATCCATCTTCAGTCTTCTCAGACGCAGGCGGAAGATTCCATAGGCCAGGAGTATCATCAGGAGGAAGTATAATATTATCATATACCACCTGTAATAGAATGGTGGATTGACCTTGAACTTTATGCTTGCTGTCTCCGTCTCCTGGTTGGTGATGTCCAGGGCCTGGACACTGAATGTGTAGTCGCCGTAGCTGAGGTTAGCGAAGCTTGCCGAAGTGCTTGAGCTCCATGCACTCCAGCTACCGTTATTCAGACGATAGCGGTACATCGTCTCTCCTGCGATGGAAGGATAGTCGGTGGAGAATGTGAAGGTGAGGCCTTTATCGTTATAACTCAGATCCGGCAACTTCTCCGGCATCTCTCCGAAACCTCCCCATAGTATGCTGTCGCTGCCAAGTGTCACCGAACGGATAAACATCTTCGGTGTTGAGGTGAGCTGTGGGTCTGTGATGTCGGTATCTATGACAAACAGTCCGTCATCATTACCCAGCCATAGCTCATTGCCCCTTGTGAAGATAGAGTGTATGGTAACATCTTTGAGAGGCATGAGGAACTTATCCATGTCGCTGAGACGTTTGCCGTCTTTCCACCGGTAGAGATTCTTTCCTTCCTTATCCGTGAGCCATGTCACACCTTTACTGTCAGTGAAAGACTCAAGCGGGTAGGGGAAAGGCTTCTGTGCTATCTCACTCACGATGACAGCCTTGCTTTCGGTCATGACAACAGAGAGCATTGTCTCCGACTTCTCTTTTGCCTTGTAAAGCCGGAATTGGGTGTCGCCGGCTTTCTTAAACCACACACTTCCGTAGAGACCCTGTGCCCAGATGGTGCCCGACTTGTCCTTGACGATTTTCCTGGTGTTCTCCAGGTAACATATCTTCTTGCGGTTCTGTCCATCTGCCTGAACGGAATATATGCCATTTATCTCACCGCTGTATATCACATCTCCGTCATCGAGGACTGCCATGGAGTTGGCTTTCGTCAGTTGTCGTGTACTACCATCGGCATTTATCTTGAAGATACCGTCGGCAGTGGCTGCGAGAAGTGCGTTGCCTCTCTTATGGAGGTTCCAACAGGCATGTGGCATACCGGGTACTAAGACAAACTTATATCCCTCCTGGCGATACAGACCGTCGTCTGTTCCGGCATATATCTTACCATTGAGTTCCCCGATGGTGAGCACCGTTCCATTCAGACCTTCATTAGAGGTAAAGTGTGTGAGAGCAGAAGGCAACTGAACGACGAAGAGTCCCTTGTTTGTAGAACCCCAGAAGTGGCCTCGTCCATCGTAGGCTGCATAGGTGATATTGTTGGAACAGAGCCCGTTGGCATCTGTGATGGTATAGGTGGAATTACGTTTTTCGTCTTTTACAAGAAGTCCTGAGTTCTTCATCACGTAGACGGTGATGCCATTGCCCAACTCCTCTTTGATGATGGTATCGTTCTTTACCACATCTTCATCACCACGACTGAGAGCATCAAGATCCACCACGTCGAGCATTCCTATTCGCAGTGACTCTTTGCCTAACTCTTTTACGATGCTCACCTGGTCATCCTTTACCTTATATATATTACCGTTGTTGACGATAAACTTCAGTTCTCCTTCTTCTTCGTATATCTCTGTTACCTCACCCTTGAAGAGTTTTTCGCTGCCTATTCTCTTCAGAGTAATCTCACCATTGGGTTTTCTTACTATCTTTCCGAAGTAATTGTATCCTCCCACCCAGATATTGTTGTCTGATGCCTTGAAGGCTACAGTGGTACGTGTGATGCCCGGTGTGTGGATGATACGCCACTCAGCAAAGTCGTAGTATAACAGTCCTTCGAAGTTGGCCACAAATACGTTTCCGGATCCGTCTGTCTCGATATCGAAGTTGGTGCTGTTTGCATGATATTCGTCAGAATCGAAGTTGCGGATGAAGGGTATGCCTTGGGCATTAGAGGTGAGAGGGATGAGAAGAACAGAGGTGAGAGAAATGACTGCTGCCAGATTTCTCACAAACCAGTTTGTATAATTATGTTTCCTTATATTCATAAATATCCCTTCACTAATTTATCTCCTCATACGGCACGTTCTGTCCGATGTAATAGTTCCACTCCTCCTGTGTGAAGTTCCGGTGGATACGTTTCTTTATCTCGCTGACCATGAGAGGTACAGAGATATTCACAGCCTTAAGGTTACCCTTCATGTCACCAAGCCAGAAGGTGTTCTTCGTGGAGTCGAAGTTGAAGTGCATGATCCATGTACCATTGGAAATCAGTTCCATTGGCTCAATCTTGCCTTTGTCGGTAATCCAGAGGTTCACCTTGCCGTCATAGCTGCCGGAGAACAGTCTGCGACCGTTGAGTTTCATCTTTGAGATACGTGAACTGTGCCCCACGAGTTTCTGCATTTTTCCCTTGATGTTGATCCATATCGTTCCGTCGCTCATGCCAAAGGCCTCGATGCCTGTGTTCTTCGACTCACAATAGGCAGTAACCTTTCCCTGTACAGGCTGTTTCTCTTTCTCGAAACTCTCTGGTCCTTTTACCAGATACATGTATCCGTTGTCGTCGAAGATTAATGGCAGCTTAGACTTCCGTGATGCCAACGACACCTTGAAAGGCAGTTGTTTCGTGACGTTTACGATGTTCCTTTTCATGTCGAACACTGCGATGCTCTGTTCTCCGATGATAAAGAGGTTCTTTTCGCTGTAATAGTGGAGACGCATCGGGTGGACCATGTTCTCCAAGGGTATGATCTTTACTGTCTTCAGGTCGTTGCCGATGACTACGAGATGTCCGTTACGACTTACGGCATAGATGTTACTTGTATGTTCATCTATAAGAAGGTCGCGGAAATCGCATTTGTTGTCCTTGAAGAGTGTGGTGACGTTGAGCTTGCTACCATGTCGTTCACTGAGTAGTATCTCTCCGTAGTTGCTTACAGATACAAGCTTGTTCACTTGTCCTGGTATATACTCAAGGTTCATTACTGCCCCCTGGTGCTCTGTCCATGAGCTGACACTCTTACTCGACTCCATCAGCGACTTGAAGACAGCAGGGTTATAGATGTCTCCATCATAGCGATTGGTATAGAGGTATGAGGTGTAGCTAAGCATGTTGGCTATCTCATCGTTGCCCGCCTGGTACTGGATGGTGGATATAGACCCTAACGAACGTCCCAGGGCGATATAGCTGAGAGTGTCGGCAACGCTCTTGGCAAACTCTGCCTGAATCCTCTGATGTTCGGCTATCTTACGTTCGTCTTCTGCTAAGATGGAAGCCTCGCGTGCTTTCTTCTCAGCTGCTATGGCATTCTTCTCTGCCTCGAGGGCGTTGAGACGCTCAAACTCAGAACGGGCACGCATCTCGTTGGCGACACGTGTCTGCTGGAGGGCTTCCTCACGTTTTTCATCGGAGATCTCTCGTTGCTCATTGGCAATCACCTCCATCTGCCTACTGACGCTTCTGTCGACAGCAGAACGCATCTCCTCACGTTTCAGCACTTCCATCTGGGCCTCGAGCTCACCAATCTTCTTGTGTTCGAAGTACCATCCTGTAAGTCCTGTCACTGCCGCTCCAGCCAACAGTGCCCCGACAGCCCCTTCTATTATTCTCCGCCCAATCAATGTATTTTTTATTTTTGTATTTTTTATTTCCTTTTCAGCGCCAGCATCGTGATATCATCGCTCTGCTCTGCCTCGCCAACAAACTCACTCACATCCGCCTTTATCGCATCGATAATCTGCTGACAGCTCTTGCCTGACGACTTTGAGAGACATCCCTTTAGGCGGTCATCTCCAAATTCCTGTTCAGAGATGTCTATAGCCTCAGTCACTCCATCGGTGAAGAGTACGATGGTATCGCCTTTTTCTAAGTGGCATTTGTTCTCTGAGAACTGATAGTCGTCAAACACGCCGGCGATGATATCCGTAGACATCGGCAGAGACTCTATGCTTCCGTTGGCCTTGAGGATATATGGTGGGTTATGACCTGCGTTGGCGTATGTGATATCGCCAGTCTTGATATTGTAGATGCCGTAGAAGATAGTGACGAACATGTTCTTCACACTCTCCTTGGCCAGGAGCTCATTGGAATAGGTGACACACTCAGCAGGAGTGGCCCCCTTGATACCGGTAGCCCTGAGCAGGGTTCGGCTCACAGCCATGAAGATAGCTGCAGGCACTCCCTTGCCACTCACGTCGGCAATGGCAAAGCCTATCCTGTCGTCGTCGATACGGAAGAAGTCGTAGAAGTCGCCTCCCACATCTTTTGCCGCATTCATCGAGGCTGCGATATCCATCATGTCTGCATTCTCAGGGAAGGGAGGGAAGATACGCGGCAGGATAGCCTGTTGTATCTCACGGGCAACAGCGAGGTCGCCCTTGATAGACTCCAACTGGTTGTGCTCCTTCTCCATCTGTTTGATATACTGTATCTGTTCGATGGCTTTCTCTATCGTCACACTGAGGTCATCGAGATCGATGGGTTTTGTGGCGAAGTCGAAGGCTCCGTTGTTCATCGCCTGACGGATATTTCCCATATCTCCGTAGGCAGAGACCATGATACACTTCAGGGCGGGGTTCTGCATCTCGTTGATCTTCGTGAGAAGTGTCAGTCCGTCCATCTCGGGCATATTGATGTCGCTGAGGATGATGTCGAAGTTCTTTTCCTTGAGGAGCATTGTCAGGGCCTCCAGTCCGTTGTGGGCAAACTTAAACTCATACTCGCCATGACGTATCTTACGTCTGAAGTATTGGGTGAGCAACAACTCGAGATCCATCTCGTCGTCTACACTAAGTATCTTTACTGGCATAATTTTAATGTTATAATTCTTATTTTGGTTGCAAAAATAGTACAAAATGTCAAGAATACCAAAAAAAAAGATGAAAAAAAGAAATATTTTGTTTAATTTTGCGGGCTGAAAGATGAAACTGCATATTTTTAACCCCGAACACGATATTGCTCTGGCTGCCAACCTTAGCAATTTTACAGCCCCTCATGCAGGACGCCGTCTACGTCATGACCTCGGGTTTCTGCCTGCAATATGGGCAGAGGACGGGTATGTGCTTGTGGAGGATATCGAGGACGCCCAGAGGGGTTATTCGAGACTCATGCATAAGACTTTCGACGGATTTGTCGACAAGCACATGCTTGCACATCTGGATATAGATAGTGTTGAGCCCTGGGGATGGGATCTGGCTTTGCGGAGTTACCTGTTAAGATATGGAGTTAAGGCCGTTCCATCGGAGAAAGAGATAGCCGTTATCCGCGACCTCTCGCATCGTAAACATGCTGTAAGACTTTTAGGAAAGTTGCAGGATAAAGGTACAGTAGGCAAGTCGTGGTGCCTGGACTCGTTGTATGATGTGATGGGTATTCTCTTCGACCATAGGCATTTGGTGATGAAGGCTCCATGGAGTAGTAGTGGTAGGGGAATACGTTTCGTTGACGATGAAATCGACCAATTTCTCAGCAGCTGGGTGAATAAGACCATCGAGCGTCAGGGAAACATCATCGCAGAGGAGTACAATAACAAGGTAAAGGATTTTGGTATGGAGTTTGAGAGCGATGGCAAGGGTGGGGTACGCTACTTAGGTCTTTCGCTTTTCCATACACAGAATGGTGCCTATACAGGTAATATTCTCGCGACGGAAGAGGAAAAGCTTGAGATGATAAGTCGTTATTTATCAAGAGAAAGACTTGATTCTGTTAAAGAGAAGATTCGTACTACTCTCGGGGCTTTATATAAGGGAAAGTATAAAGGTCCGTTTGGTGTGGACCTTATGATAGTAAGAGGTGATGAAAATGTAAACTTCTTACTCAATCCGTGTGTGGAGATCAATCTCCGTCGTACAATGGGACATGTAGCCCTGGATCTCTCAAAGCATTGTCCTTCTGGCTCCATCATGAATATAAAGTATTCTGAGGACAAATACCGTATGTCTATTTCGTATAAAAATCAATAAGCTTTGTCAGCGCCTCCTGGCATACAGCACAGAACTCAGGCTCTTCATTTGTTCGCATCCTGCAGTTCTCGCTACCTCTCCACACTCCCTTGGAGAGATATCCGCCTCCCTCGTAAAGTCCTGCTTTGCCTTCCTTGATGAGGTGTTCCCATTTGATGATTTTTGTGCGTTTAGAATAATAACTGAAAGTAATAATATACTTATAATCAGTAATTTTTCATAATTCGTTAATTAAATCCTTTACATAATTTCTGTCCCAATCGCGAAGATGAAAACGTTCACCGTCGTATTCCAGTAGGTCGAGGTCTAACACCACTATTCCGTTCTCATTATGAGTACGTCCTAATCGTCGCTCGGTTTCCTTAAGCACCTCTCCGAGCAGTCCACAACCCAAGGCCGTAGTGCCTTTGCATAGCTGGTTGAGATAGGATTCTTTGCATATACTACTAATGGGTTCCGTCCATATTGCGGAGGTGAAATGTACCTCAGTGAGCAACTGCGTCAGTTGTTCTCTTGCCCCTGCCAAAGCCGTCTCCTGATTATAATTTGAGGCCAGGCTGATAATCACGTGATGTTCTTTATGTGTCATAACGATTGCAAAGATAATAAAAAAATCTCTTCCGTTTGCATAAAATACAGAAATTATTCATTATCTTTGCAACGTTAAATAATTAATAATGAGGTAAAATATTCACAAATCGTTTCAAAATTGGCAGGTATAATTGACAAAATGAAAGAAAATCGATTAATACTGTGAATTTTTGCTCAAATATTTGGTGGAATGAAATAAAAAGTGTAATTTCGCAGCGTTTTTCAAAACCGATTAAATTTCAAACGTTAAAAATATCAATTAAAAATGAAGAAGTACAACTTTAATGCAGGTCCATCGATGCTCCCACGTGAGGTTATCGAAAAGACCGCCCAGCAGTGTCTTGATTTCAACGGTTCAGGTCTCTCTCTGATGGAGATCAGCCATCGTGCAAAGGACTTTCAGCCTGTAGTCGACGAGGCTGTAGCACTTGTAAAAGAACTCCTTTCTGTTCCTGAGGGTTACTCTGTAATTTTCCTTGGTGGAGGTGCAAGCCTTGAGTTCTGCATGATTCCTTATAATTTCCTTATTAAGAAGGCTGCTTATCTGAACACCGGTGTTTGGGCAAAGAAGGCCATGAAGGAAGCAAAGCTTTTCGGTGAGGTAGTAGAAGTTGCTTCTTCTGCTGATGCAAACTACACCTTCATTCCAAAGGACTGGACTGTTCCTGCTGATGCTGACTATCTGCATATCACAACAAACAATACTATATACGGTACAGAGATCCGCAAGGACCTCGACGTTCCCGTTCGTCTGATTGCTGATATGTCATCTGATATCTTCAGCCGACCTGTTGACGTTGCTAAGTACGACGCTATCTATGCTGGTGCTCAGAAGAACCTGGCTATGGCAGGTGTTACCATCGTCATCGTAAAGGACGACGCTCTTGGCAAGGCTCCACGTGAGATTCCTACCATGCTCGATTATCGCACACACGTTGACAAGGGTTCTATGTTCAATACTCCTCCAGTAGTACCTATCTACAGCGCTCTTGAGAACCTCCGTTGGATTAAGAAACAGGGTGGTGTAGAGGCAATGGACAAGCTGGCTCAGCAGCGTGCCGAGATTGTTTATGGTGAGATCGACCGCAACAAGATGTTCCAGGGTACAGCTAAGGCTGAGGACCGTTCACTGATGAATCTCTGCTTCGTAATGGCCGATGAGTACAAGGAGCTGGAGAAGGACTTCCTCGACTTCGCTGTATCAAAGGGTATGGTTGGTGTTAAGGGTCACCGTTCTGTTGGTGGTTTCCGTGCTTCTTGCTACAATGCCCAGACCATCGAAGGCTGCAACGCCCTCGTAGCTTGCATGAAGGAATTCGAGGCAAATCATTAATAATTTCTTTCCGATAATAAAAAAAATGAAAGTATTAGTTGCAACAGAGAAGCCATTCGCAGCAGCTGCTGTCAATGGTATCAAGGCAGAAGTAGAAGCAGCCGGCAATGAGCTCGTGCTGCTCGAGAAATATACTGAAAAGGCACAGCTGCTCGACGCCGTTAAGGACGCTGACGCGCTGATTATCCGCAGTGATAAGGTCGACGCTGAGGTGCTCGACGCTGCCAAGCAGTTGAAGATTGTGGTTCGCGCAGGTGCTGGTTACGACAACATCGACCTCGCTGCTGCTACCGCCCACAACGTAGTCGCTGAGAACACCCCTGGACAGAACGCCAATGCCGTAGCCGAGCTCGTATTCGGTCTGCTAGTCATGGCCGTTCGTGGTTTCTACAATGGCAAGAGCGGCTCAGAGCTGCTGGGTAAGAAGTTGGGTATCCTGGCTTTTGGTAACGTTGGCCGCAACGTGGCTCGCATCGCCAAGGGTTTTGGCATGGACGTCTATGCCTACGATGCTTTCTGCCCTGCAGAGGTCATAGAGAAGGCTGGTGTTCATGCCGTAGCCAATCAGGATGCTCTCTTTGAGACTTGTGATGTCGTATCACTCCATATCCCTGCTACTCCAGAGACCAAGCAGAGCATCAACTACGCCCTGGTTGGCAAGATGAAGAAGGGTGGCGTGCTGGTTAACACAGCCCGTAAGGAGGTTATCAACGAGCCGGAGCTGATTAAGCTGATGGCTGAGCGTGAGGACCTGAAGTTCGTTACCGACATCATGCCTGATGCAAATGATGAGTTCTTGAAGTTTGAGGGACGCTACTTCTCAACACCAAAGAAGATGGGTGCTCAGACAGCCGAGGCCAACATCAACGCCGGTATCGCTGCCGCTAAGCAGATCAACGCCTTCTTCAAGGATGGCGACACAAAGTTCCAGGTTAACAAGTAATCATATTTATGCAAAGCGATCCTAAGCAGTGCCTGTATTGCACTAACAATCAGACACTCCACGACCTCATGATAGAGATCTGTGAGTTATCTGTATCACGCGCCTTCCTGTTTAAGGAGCAGACATATCGCGGACGTTGCCTCGTGGCTTACAAAGACCACGTCAACGACCTCAATGAACTCTCTGACGAAGACCGTAATGCCTTTATGGCCGATGTTGCAAAGATGACACGTGCCATGCAGAAGGCTTTCAATCCTGAGAAGATCAACTACGGTGCTTACAGCGACAAACTCTCGCACCTGCATTTCCACCTGGCTCCAAAGTATGTGGATGGTCCCGACTACGGTGGCACGTTCCAGATGAATCCGGGCAAGGTATATCTATCAGATGCAGAGTACGCAGACATGATCGCAAAAATAAAGGAAAATCTCTAATCATGGCTATTGTAAAACCCTTTAAAGGTATTCGTCCTCCAAAGGACCTGGTGGAGAAGGTAGAGAGCCGTCCTTACGATGTTCTCGACAGCGAAGAGGCTCGTGCAGAGGCTGGCGACAATGAGATGAGTCTTTATCATATCATCAGGCCAGAAATTGACTTCCCTATAGGAACGTCGGAGTATGACCCTCGTGTATATGAGAAGGCCGCAGAGAACTTCCAGAAGTTTCAGGACAAGGGCTGGCTGGTTCAGGATTCACGCGAACATTATTATATATATGCTCAGACGATGAATGGCAAGACCCAGTACGGACTGGTGGTATGTGCCCATACCGACGACTATATGGCCGGACGCATCAAGAAACATGAGCTCACACGTCGTGACAAGGAGGAAGACCGCATGAAGCATGTGCGTGTTAACAATGCCAATATCGAACCAGTGTTCTTCGCTTATCCCGACAATGCTGTGCTCAACGACCTTATCATGCGTTATGCAGCCACAGAGCCAGAGTACGATTTCATCGCTCCAGTCGATGGCTTCCGTCATCAGTTCTGGGTAATCGATGATGATAAGGATACTCAGACCATTACTGATGAGTTTGCCAAGATGCCATCAATGTATATCGCTGACGGTCACCATCGTTCCGCAGCAGCTGCTCTCGTGGGTGCTGAGAAACAGAAGCAGAACCCTAACCATAAGGGTGATGAAGAGTATAACTTCTTCATGGCAGTATGCTTCCAGGCTTCACAGCTAACGATTCTCGACTACAACCGCGTGGTGAAGGATCTCAACGGCATGTCGTCAGAGGAGTTCCTTGCTGCATTGCAGGTAAACTTTGAGGTTGAAGATAAGGGCATAGATATATATAAGCCCCAGCAGCTCCACGAGTTCTCGCTCTATCTCGATGAACACTGGTACAGTCTGAAGGCTAAGGAGGGAACATACGACAACAGCGATCCTATTGGAGTGCTCGACGTGGATATCTCCAGTCGTCTTATCCTCGATGAGATTTTGAATATAGGTGATTTGAGAAGTTCTCAGCGTATCGACTTCGTTGGTGGTCTGCGTGGCCTTGGTGAACTGAAGCGCCGTGTTGACTCAGGCGAGATGCGTGCAGCATTGGCTCTTTATCCTGTGTCTATGCAACAGATTATGGACATTGCCGACTCTGGTAAGATCATGCCTCCAAAGGCTACATGGTTTGAGCCAAAGTTGCGCTCAGGTCTTGTGATACATAAACTCAGTTAAATTTATAAACAAAAGATGGCAGCCATTTTGAGATCGGCTGCCATCTTTTGTTTTACTGATGCTGGTCGCGGAGAAGATCGTTGACCGTCTTCACAGGATTGAATGTGCCGAGAGGAACCTCAACGAAAACTGTGCTCCAGTTGCTCATGGCACCATTCCACAGACCTGGCAACTCTAAGGCCTTCAACTCTTTACCTGCTTTTGACTTAGAAGAGATGAAACCTGTGGTCTTGTCGACAAACTCAGGCAGATTGAATGGCTCGCCCTTGTAGTTCTTGACAGCGCAGACGAGGTCAACGGGGTTGAAGTGAGTGCCCTGGGTGAACATCTTCATGTACTCCTCGTTGTTGGTGTCAATCTGGCTGCTCTCAAGTATCTGGAGTGATACTGTGCCGTCCTGATTATATGTAAGGAACGGACCACCACCAGGCTCACCTACATTCTTTACGACACCGCATACGCGCATCGGACGGTTGAGCTTCTCACGCAGATAAACTGCATCGGCCTTCTTGCCCTTGGCATCGGTGCAGAGGCACTTGCTTACGAACTCTGCTATCTCTGCCAGCTGAGCGTCGGTGGCTCCGGCATCGAGGATGTTAAGATATTCGAAGGCCTTCTTCTGGAGAGTAACGAGTACTCCGGCGATGACCTGTTTCCACTCTACAGTCTCAGGCTTCAGACGATCGGGAACGACATTGTCGATGTTTTTGATGAAGATAACATCGGCCTCGATCTCGTTGAGATTCTCTATGAGGGCTCCGTGCCCACCTGGACGGAACAGCAGACTGCCGTCGTCATTACGGAATGGAGTATTGTCGGGATTGGCGGCTACGGTATCAGTGCTGGGCTTCTGTTCTGAGAAGGTAATATCGTACTTGATGCCGTATTTCTTTGCAAAGGTGTCGGCCTTCTCGGCTACCTTGGCCTTGAAGAGCTCCATGTGCTCGTGAGATACAGTGAAGTGAACATGAGCCTCACCATTAGATGCTGCATAAAGAGCTCCCTCTACAAGATGCTCCTCCATAGGAGTGCGTGCACCATCCTCGTATTTGTGGAAGAGAAGCAGACCCTTTGGCAACTGACCGTAGTTGAGACCCTCGGCCTTAAGCATGTTGGCTGCCACAGCCTTATAGTTACCATCGGCGATGAGAGCTTTGATACCCTTGCCCTCGTTCTTCTGACAGATAACATCGAGAGCATCGTAGAACGCGAACTTCTCGATAGAGTCGAAGTATTTCTTCTCGAAATCGGTAGTAGGAACATCATAGTCAGCATCAACGAATGCGAACATGTTCTTGAACATACGGCTGGCAGCACCAGAGGCTGGCACGAACTTCACCACGCGCTTTCCCTCAGCCTTATAGGCATTCCACGCATCCTCGTACTTCTTGCGCTCTGCTGCATCGGGGGCGATGATGCCTCGGCCAATGCCTGCAGCTGCCTCTAACTTCAGGAATGGGAAACCGGTTTTGAACTCGTTAAGCTGACTCTCAATCTGCTCCTGGCTGATGCCTTTTTGAGCAATTTGCTGTAAATCCTGTTGTGATAACATATTATTTGTGGTATTTAGTTAATTACTAATATTTCTGCAAAGATACAAAAAAAATGATAAATGATAAATGAAAAATGATTATTTTTCGTAATTTTGCATCAAAATTAAGGAAAAATGGCAGAAAAGTTTGCTTTTACATACGAGGAGAAGAAGAAAATGGCATCTCAGACCGCAGAGATACTCACAGAGGAGATAGGTCTGAAGGGTGATGCCATCGACGCCGTGATGCTTATCCCTGAGATTGACGCCGGTAAGGTGACTATCAAGGAGGTGGAACATACGCACGGGGAGTCGGTAGCAAGGATTCTTCATGGTCTTGGACGTATCCAGCAGTTGTATGAGAAAAACCCCGTCATTGAAAGCGAAAACTTCAGGAATCTGTTACTGTCGTTTGCTGAGGATATGCGCGTGATCCTCATTATGATTGCCGACAGGGTGAACCTGATGCGCAGCATTCGTGATACAGAAAACGAGGAAGCCCGTCAGGAGGTGTCGCAGGAAGCTGCATACCTCTATGCTCCGTTGGCACATAAGCTCGGACTCTACAACCTGAAGCGTGAACTCGAAGACCTCTCGTTGAAGTATATGGAGCACGATGCCTATTATCATATCCGTGAGAAACTCAGCGCCACAAAGGCAGCGCGCGACGCGTATATAGATAGGTTTATCAAACCTGTAGAGGAGAAGGTGAAGGCCGCTGGTATCAACTGTCATATCAAAGGGCGCACGAAGAGCATCCACAGTATATGGCAGAAGATGAAGAAACAGAAGTGTCCCTTCGAAGGCGTCTATGACCTCTTCGCTATCCGTATCATCATCGACTGCCCAGAGGCTCTGGAAAAGATGCAATGCTGGCAGGCGTATTCTATTATCACGGATATGTATCAGCCGAATCCCAAGAGACTACGCGACTGGTTATCGGTACCTAAGTCGAATGGTTATGAGAGTCTGCATATCACCGTGCTCGGTCCTGAACAGAAATGGGTGGAGGTGCAGATACGCACCGAGCGCATGGACGAGATAGCAGAGCGAGGTGTGGCTGCCCACTGGAGATACAAAGGCGTGAAGGGCGAGACGGGACTTGACGAGTGGCTTACTAACATACGTAGTATGCTGGAGCACTCTGAGGGTATGGAGGCGATGGACCAGTTTAAGATGGATCTCTATGAGGACGAGGTTTTTGTGTTTACTCCTCGTGGCGACCTGTTTAAGTTTCCCGTGGGAGCGACGGTGCTCGACTTCGCATACCATATCCACTCGAAGATAGGTAACCAATGTACGGGAGGAAGGATCAACGGTAGGGTTGTGCCTATACGTTATGAGCTGAAGAGCGGTGACCAGGTGGAGATACTTACTTCTACGAATCAGAAGCCCCGTCAGGAGTGGATAAACTTCGTGAAGACATCACGTGCTAAGTCGAAGATAAAATTGGCTCTGAAGGAGACTCAGGTGAAGGACGGACTCTTTGCAAAGGAGATGCTCGAGAGGAAGTTCAAGAACCGTAAGATTGAGCAAGACGAGTCGACGATGTTCCATGTGATAAAGAAAATGGGTTTCAAGGAGGTCAGCGACTTCTATAAACAGATTGCAGAAGGCCTGATTGACACCAATGCCATTATAGATAAGTTCCTTGAACTGAAGGAGGGCGAGAAGGTCGTTATTGGCGACAACATAGCCCGAAGTGCAGAGGAGTTCGTGCTCGACGAGTCGAAGATAGCAGGACTGAACCAGCCTGTGAATGATGATGTACTCGTGATAGACAGGAATCTTAAGGGCCTGGATTATCAGTTGGCTAAGTGCTGCAGTCCTATTTATGGTGACTCTGTATTCGGTTTTGTTACTGTCAATGGAGGTATCAAGATACATCGTACTGACTGTCCTAACGCTCCAGAGCTGCGTCGTCGTTTCGGTTATCGTATCGTAAAGGCGAAGTGGAGCGGTAAAGGTTCTTCGCAATACGGTATTACCCTTAGGGTGATAGGTAATGATGATATAGGTATCGTGAACAATCTGACGAGTATCATTTCGAAGGACGAGAAACTTATCCTTCGTAGTATCAATATCGACTCTCACGACGGACTCTTCAGTGGTACCCTACAGGTAATGATTAATGACAATACTCGCTTAGAGACGCTGATGAAGAAACTGCGTACCGTGAAAGGGGTAAAACAGGTAGATCGTATCTGATAAAAATAATTTAGGGCGCGCAATCACTGCGAGCCCCAAACTAAAAAACAATCTATTAACCTTTTGACGATGCAAAGTTATGGAATAAATCCTAAACCCGCAAATTTATTTTTTGTCACTATCGATGAATTGTTAAATTTTATCGCTGTATGACATTTCCTTAACATAATTTATAATTGTTGACTACGAAAACGCTACCGTAAGACCAGCCATAACGATAGAAACCATAGACATCAGTTTAATCAGAATGTTGAGTGAAGGACCGGATGTATCCTTGAAAGGATCACCTACCGTATCACCAACGATACAAGCCTTATGGGCGAATGATCCCTTGCCTCCGAAGTTACCTTCTTCGATATTCTTCTTGGCATTATCCCATGCACCTCCGGCATTTGCCATGAAGACAGCAAGAGTGAATCCTCCGGCAAGACCACCTACCAGCAGACCCAGGACACCAGCCACACCGAGGATGATACCCACTACGATAGGAATGATGATGGCGAGTACTGACGGGATGATCATCTCGTGCTGAGCTGCCTTTGTAGATATCTCTACACAACGGCCATAGTCGGGAGTGCCTGTACCCTCGAGGATACCTGCTATCTCACGGAACTGACGACGCACCTCCTGTACCATCTTTTCAGCTGCACGGCCTACAGCTTCCATTGTCATTCCACAGAAGAGGAATGCAGCCATCGCTCCGATGAATGCACCTACGAGAACCTTCGGGTTCATGAGGTTCACCTGGAAGTAGTTCATAAAGTCTGGGATGGTGGCATCAGTAGCAGAGATAACATCGCCAGCAACATTCGTCAGAGTCTGGCCCGCACGTTCCATCGCTATCTTTATCTCCTCGATATATGATGCGAGAAGAGCAAGAGCCGTGAGGGCAGCAGAACCGATGGCGAAGCCCTTACCTGTGGCAGCTGTAGTGTTGCCGAGGGCATCGAGGGCGTCGGTACGATGGCGGACCTCCTCACCAAGCTGTGACATCTCGGCATTACCTCCGGCATTATCGGCGATAGGTCCGTAGGCATCGGTAGCAAGGGTTATACCTAATGTAGAGAGCATTCCTACTGCTGCGATACCTATACCATAAAGTCCGTGAGAAAGACTCTCTGACGACATAGAAAGGTCGAAGCCGTTGGCACAGAGATAACTCAGCATGATAGCCACACCGATGGTGATGACTGGGACGCACGTTGAGATCATGCCTGTACCTATACCTTTTATAATAACAGTAGCGGCACCAGTCTGTCCTGCCTCACTGATCTTCTGAGTGGGCTTATATGAATGAGAGGTGTAATACTCTGTTGCCTGTCCGATGATCACACCTGCTGCGAGACCAGAGATAACAGAGAATGAAAGACCTATCCAATTCTCTATCTCGAGGAAATACAGTATTCCGAATGTAGCTACTGCGATAAGCACAGCGCTGACGTTTGTACCTAATGACAGTGAGCGGAGCAGATCCTTCATCGTGGCTCCCTCCTTGGTGCGTACGAGGAAGATACCGAATAGTGAGAGGAATACACCTACTGCAGCAATCAGCATCGGAGCGATGACGGCACGCATCTGTACCTCGAGTCCTGCTACAGAGAAGGCAGCAGCACCGAGGGCAGCGGTAGAGAGCACAGAGCCACAGTATGACTCGTAGAGGTCGGCTCCCATACCAGCCACGTCGCCAACGTTATCGCCTACGTTGTCAGCGATGGTAGCAGGGTTACGTGGATCATCCTCAGGGATATCGGCCTCGACCTTTCCCACAATGTCAGCACCTACGTCGGCAGCCTTTGTGTAGATACCTCCACCAACACGGGCGAAGAGAGCCTGCGTGGAAGCACCCATACCAAAGGTAAGCATGGTAGTAGTGATGGTGATGAGTGAGTCGTCGGTAAGTCCGTTGAGTGCAATAAACCACAGTGCGATGTCGAGCAGTCCGAGACCTACCACGGTAAGACCCATAACGGCACCGGAACGAAAGGCCACTTTCAGTCCGCTATCCAGACTGTTACGAGCCGCATTGGCAGTACGGGCAGAAGCGTAGGTTGCCGTCTTCATACCGAAGAATCCTGCAAGACCCGAGAAGAGACCACCTGTGAGGAATGCGAATGGCACCCATGGGTTCTGCACATTCAGTACGTAGGACATGAAGGCAAACAATGCACAGAGCACGGCAAAGACGATACCCACAACCTTGTACTGTTGTGCCAGATAAGCCATTGCACCTTTGCGTACATAGAGTGCGATCTCTTTCATACGAGGTGTACCTTCGTCGGCCTTCATCATCTGAGAGAAGAAAAAGTAGGCCATAGCGAGTGCCACGACAGATGCGATGGGCACGAGCCAGAATACTGAGGGAATGATCATTTGTTTTTTTGGTTTTTGGTTATACAAATAAAGGCACTCGCCTTAGAGCGAAGTGCCTTCGTGAACTGTCTTCTTATTCGTCAACGAAATCTATCAACTGTGCTGCGTCTTCGTCTTCATCACCTCCTCCGAGATCCATCATCGTGGAGTAGTTCTCTTCTGTGATCTCATCATCGTTGGGATCATCGATGGAGTCGTCTTCATCGTGGTTCTTGTAGTCGTCCTTCACGATTACGTCAGCGTCGTCGTCCTCATCGTCGAAGTCGTCCTCTTCGTCGCCAAACTGCATCTTCAGTTTCTCCTGCTGAGGTTTAACCTTTGCGAAGATTGCCTCTACCCAGTTGCCCTTGGGCACTTCGAGCACATCGTAACCGTCGGCGATCTTCTTCTCGTAGAGTCCGCCTTTCTTGTGGAGACGGTCCTTGGGAAGTGTGGTGGTAGAGATGTCGAAACCGCTGAGGATGATATCCTGTACAGACTGTGTCAGAGAGTCCCAGCCGCCTCCGAAGTTACGATCGAGCACCTCGATGAGCTTTGCTGCAGAGATATGACAGATGTTCTCGTAAGAGAGGTCGGTGACACGAGTGATGGGCTTCTTTCTCAGTCCCCAGACGAAGTTCTCGTTTTCATCGCCCTTTACCTCACATACCTTATATCCTTGTTTGGTGTATGCCTTCTTCTGTTGTGGGGTTGCATCCTTGAGGTCGAGAATCTCGAAAGCACAACGGATGACATCGATATAGTGGCGCAGATTCTCACGGATTTCTATGTCCTTGACGCCTGTCTCCATCATGCGGATGATATCGTTCTCCTGGACATCCCATACGCTGCTTTTTGTAATTGACTTCAATGACTGGGCATTGCTGTCTTCTGCTTCTTTTTTCTGTCTTGCCATATTATTTGATTGAAATTTTCTGCAAAGATAATGTAATTCAACTAAAAATCCAAATTTTTTATTTGGAAATTTAACAGATTTACGTTTTTCTTTGTAACTTTGCACGAGAATTATGGCACAACCGCTGGCTGAAAGACTAAGACCCCGTACTCTTGACGACTATATCGGTCAGAAACATCTTGTTGGCGAGGGGGCTGTTCTGCGTAAGATGATCGACGCAGGACGCATATCGTCGTTTATCCTCTGGGGTCCTCCGGGAGTTGGAAAGACCACTCTTGCCCAGATCATCGCTCATCGTCTAGAGACACCTTTCTATACCTTGTCGGCTGTGACAAGTGGTGTTAAGGATGTGCGTGATGTGATTGAGAAGGCCCAGAAGGGAAGGTTCTTCAACGAGGCGTCGCCCATACTCTTCATCGACGAGATCCACAGATTCTCTAAGTCTCAGCAGGACTCTCTCTTAGGGGCTGTTGAGAAGGGCGTGATTACTCTTATCGGTGCCACTACCGAGAATCCTTCATTCGAGGTTATCCGCCCTCTGTTGAGCCGGTGTCAGTTGTATGTGCTGAAGCCTCTCGAGAAGGATGATCTGTTGAGACTCCTGGAGAGAGCCGTTACTAAGGACTCTATCCTCAAAGATAAGAATATCGAACTTAAGGAGACGGGTGCACTCCTACGATTTAGTGGAGGTGATGCGCGCAAACTGCTTAATATACTGGAACTTGTGATAGAGAGCGGTGATACCGTTATTACTGACGAGATAGTGACGATGCGTCTGCAACAGAATCCTCTGGCTTACGACAAGGATGGTGAGATGCATTACGATATCATCTCTGCTTTTATTAAGTCTATCAGAGGTAGTGATCCTGATGCTGCGCTATATTGGCTGGCCCGAATGATTGAGGGTGGAGAAGACCCTACGTTCATCGCCCGACGACTTGTCATCTCTGCCTCTGAGGATATCGGTCTGGCTAATCCCAACGCGTTGCTGTTGGCCAATGCTGCCTTTGATGCAGTAAACAAGATTGGATGGCCAGAGGGTAGGATTCCCCTTGCTGAGGCAACGGTATATCTCGCCACATCGCCAAAGAGCAACAGCGCCTATCTCGGTATCGACGCAGCATTGGATCTTGTGAGACGAACGGGTAATCAGCCTGTGCCTCTGCCAATACGAAATGCTCCTACGCAACTGATGAAGGAATTGGGATATCACGACGGGTATAAGTATCCTCACGACTTCCCCGGGCATTTCACCGAGCAGCAGTATCTGCCTGATGACCTGAAGGATGTAAGGATATGGCATGGACAGCACTCTCCAGCCGAAGAGAAACTCGTGGAGAGGATGATTAACTATTGGGGAGAGAGGTATAAGAAGTAATGGAGCAGGATATCATCATATATATTATTGAACTGTTAGGAACCTTCGCTTTTGCGATATCCGGTATCAGACATGCAGCTGCAAAACATTTCGACTGGTTCGGAGGTTATGTGTGCGGTATTGCTGTAGCCATAGGAGGAGGAACGGTGAGGGATGTGATGCTCTCAACGACTCCTTTCTGGATGACTACTCCTGTATATATGATATGTACTGCTGTGGCGCTGCTTACCGTTGTCTTGTTTGGCAAATGGATGGAGCCCCTGAAGAATGCGTGGTTTGTGTTCGACACCCTTGGCCTGGCACTCTTTACGATAGCTGGTATCCAGAAGAGTCTGTTGTTCGGCCAACCGTTCTGGGTGGCGATAATCATGGGATGTATCACGGGTTCTGCAGGAGGTGTCATCCGTGATGTGCTGCTAAACAACGAACCTGTAATCTTCCATAAGGAGATATATGCTATGGCCTGTGTTTTGGGAGGAGTGGTATATTGGGCCTTGGCAGAATTAGGGCTACAGGTAGAGTGGTGTGCTGTAACAAGTTTTATTATCACCTGTCTGATACGATTCCTCGCAGTAAGGTATCATATATCCCTGCCGGTACTTACTGAGAAGAAATAAAAAATCCCCGCCTCCAAACAGAAGCGGGGATTTTTGTTCTTTATCCGTTCATCGACATCAGGAACTCTTCGTTGCTGTGTGTCTGGATAAGTCGGTCGCGAACTGTGTTCATCGCCTCTATAGGATTCATCTCTGCAATGAACTTGCGGATGATCCACATTCTGTTGAGGGTTGTAGGATCATGCAAGAGGTCATCACGACGAGTAGACGAGAGAACGAGGTCGATAGCTGGGAAGATACGCTTGTTGGCAAGTGAGCGGTTGAGCTGTATCTCTGAGTTACCTGTACCTTTGAACTCCTCGAAGATCACCTCATCCATCTTAGAACCGGTATCCACGAGGGCAGTAGCTATGATGGTCAGCGATCCTCCGCCTTCGATGTTACGTGCTGCTCCGAAGAAACGCTTTGGCTTCTGCAGGGCGTTAGAGTCAACACCACCGGTAAGCACCTTACCTGAGGCAGGAGCAGTAGCGTTGTATGCACGTGCCAGACGGGTGATAGAATCGAGGAAGATAACCACATCGTGTCCGCACTCTACCATTCGCTTTGCCTTCTCAAGCACGATACCTGCGATCTTCACATGACGGTCTGCCGGCTCATCGAATGTAGAGGCGATGACCTCTGCGTTGACAGTACGGGCCATATCCGTCACCTCCTCAGGACGCTCGTCGATGAGGAGCATCATGATATATGCCTCAGGATGATTTGCTGCAATGGCATTGGCGATATCCTTCATGAGTATTGTCTTACCCGTCTTCGGCTGGGCAACGATAAGTGCACGCTGACCCTTACCGATAGGTGAGAAGAGGTCTACCACACGAACACTCGGATTCGTTGTCGCCTTGTCGCCACAGAGTGTGAACTTCTCGTCAGGGAAGAGTGGGGTGAGGTGCTCAAAGGCAACTCGGTCTCTTACCTCTGATGGCTTGCGGCCGTTGATATATGTTACACTCGACATGGCGAAGTATTTCTCGTTGTCGAAAGGAGGACGTACCATGCAGTCTACAACATCACCAGTCTTCAGACCAAACTGTTTGATCTGCTGCTGAGATACATAGATATCATCAGGAGAAGAAAGGTAGTTATAGTCACTTGAACGCAGGAATCCGTATCCATCCTGCAGCACCTCGAGCACTCCGTTGCCAGAGATGATGTCGTTGAAGTCGAAACGCTCTTCGTTGGCTTTCTTCTGTGCCGCTGGAGAATAGTCCTCGTTGGTATTTACCGTAGGACGATCGAAGATGTCGAGAGACGGTATGGCAGCCTGGTCTTCTACAGGGATATCTAAAACGGTGATGAAGTCTGTACCGTCGCCAGGGTCACCTTCCCATACGTTGTCGTCATTGATATTCTCTTCTGGCGCCTCTTCATTGGCCTCCTCTTCCTCGCGGGTGCGCTGAGACATCTTCTCCTGTAACTGCTGGAGAAGATTCTTCTGCTCTTCCTCGTCGGCTTCATCGCCGGCACCTGTGGCAAACTCAGCCTCGGGAACGAAGTCGGCCTCGGGGATGAATGACTCCTCAGGAACTTCTGATACCTCGGCCGCCCTCTCTGCTTCAGCCTCTGCAGCCAGTCTTTCGGCCTCTGCAGCTGCCTCAGCCTCTTTCTCTGCCTTCGACTTACGACCTCGTTTCTTTGGAGCCTCCTCTTGGACAGTTTGCTCAGCGGGAACTTCCTCTGCTATAGGCTCTGTCTTCGGAAGGTCGGCAAAGAGCGAGGGCGCCTCTGTCTTTTTCTTCTTACGGTTGGCTTTGCTATCGAAGTTCTCTCCTTCTTCACCATTGACAGAATAAACACGGCTTGTATCTTTCTTAAGGATTCTTGTACGCTTGCGTTTTGGAGATGCACTCTCTTCGGCAGCCTTGTCAAGAATAGCATAGACCACAGACTCAAGATCGTCATCCTGCTTAACCTTAAGACCTAATTCTGATGCTATACCCATAAGCTGGGGTATATCCATAGATTCTAATTCTTCTTTTGTATACATACTATTATAGTACTTGAATGTCTCTTGAAATGTTTAAATTTGAGGTAGATGTGCTTCTCGACATGGAATACTCCATTGAAAAACGTTGCAAAGGTACATAATATTTTGATAACTTCCAAATTTTTTAGGATTTTTTTTGTACCTTTGCGCCCAAAATAAATAATTATGGAAATAAAGAAAGCAGAATTCACTCTCAGCGCTCCGATGGTGTCGATGTGCCCTAAGGATACAAAACCTGAATATGCCTTTATAGGCAGGTCTAATGTAGGAAAGTCGAGTCTTATAAATATGCTCACAAACAACAGGAAACTGGCCAAGACTTCGGCTACTCCGGGAAAGACTCTTCTCATCAACCACTTTATCATAAACAACGAGTGGTATCTTGTTGACCTGCCTGGCTATGGTTTCGCCAAGAGGTCAAAGAAGGAGGTAAACAAACTGGAGCAGATGATTCAGGGTTATATCCTTCAGCGTGAACAGCTTGTGAATGTGTTTGTGCTTGTGGACGTCCGTCTTGAAGCACAGAAGATCGACCTTGAGTTTATCCAATGGCTTGGAGAATCGAGCGTGCCATTTGCTATCGTCTTCACTAAGGCCGACAAACTTACTGCCAATAAAGTCAACGCGAGTGTCGAGGCGTATAAGAAGGTGTTGGCAGAGACATGGGAAGAACTGCCTCCGATATTCATCACATCGTCAGAGAAGAAACAGGGCCGTGATGAGGTGCTCAACTATATTGAAGAGATAAATAAGGAGCTTGCCAATGGCTAAGGAGAATCCATATCTCGACGTGCAGAACCTCACCAAGTCCTTCGGAGCGTTGGTGCTCTTCAAGGATATCTGTTTCTCTATTGCCGAGGGACAGAAGGTGGGACTGATAGCCAAGAACGGCACGGGAAAATCCACCTTGCTGTCTGTCCTCGCAGGCAAGGAGAGATATGACTCGGGAGAGATAATCTTCCGTAGGGATCTGAAGGTGGGAATACTCGAACAGTCGCCAGTATTCGATCCTGAGGAGAGTGTTCTCGATGCATGCTTCAATCATCAGGGAGAGGAAGAGAAGGTACTTAAGGCAAAGCAGGTACTCACGCAGTTGAAGATACGCGATCTGAGCCAGCCCATGGGTCAGCTCTCCGGAGGACAACAGAAACGTGTGGCTCTGGCAAATGTGCTCATTACCGAGCCCGACCTCTTAATCCTTGATGAGCCCACAAACCATCTCGACCTTGAGATGATAGAATGGCTCGAGGGATATCTTAACCGCGGTAACAAGACTCTGCTGATGGTCACCCACGACCGGTTTTTCCTCGACAGAGTCTGTTCGGTGATTCTCGAACTCGATGACCAGACGATATATACCTATCGTGGCAACTACAGCTACTATCTTGAGAAACGTCAGGAACGTATCGACATCCGTCGTGCTGAGATAGCAAGGGCCAACAACCTCTATCGCACCGAGTTGGAGTGGATGCGTCGTATGCCTCAGGCCAGAGGTCATAAGGCCCGTTATCGTGAAGAGGCTTTCTATGATCTGGAACGTATCGCAAAACAGAGGATAGAGGAGCGCCAAATTCGTCTTAAGGCGAATAATGTGTATATCGGTTCGAAGATCTTCGAGTGCCAGTATGTCTCGAAGAAGTTTGATGATACGGTTATCCTTAAGGACTTCTATTATAATTTCTCCCGTTTTGAGAAGATGGGTATTGTGGGAAACAACGGCACAGGCAAGAGCACATTCATAAAGATTCTGCTCGGTATAGTGCCGCCCGATGAGGGACGGTTCGATATCGGCGATACCGTCCGCTTCGGATATTTCTCACAGGAGGGCTTGCAGTTCGACGAACAACAGAAGGTGATTGATGTCATCACAGATATCGCGGAATATATCAATCTTGGCAACGGCAAGCACCTCAGCGCTTCGCAGTTCCTGCAGTATTTCCTCTTTACCCCCGAGCAACAGCATAACTATGTGTATAAGCTTTCTGGCGGTGAGCGCAGGAAACTCTATCTCTGTACCGTACTGATGAAAAATCCTAACTTCCTCGTTCTCGATGAGCCGACTAACGATCTTGATATCGTGACCCTCCAGATTCTCGAGGAGTATCTTCAGGATTTCCCGGGATGTGTGATTGTGGTATCCCACGACAGATACTTTATGGATAAGGTGGTAGACCATCTGCTGGTGTTCAAGGGCAAGGGTGAGATAAAGGATTTCCCTGGCAACTATACTCAGTATCGCCAGTGGCAGTTGCTCCAGCCTAAAGAAACCGCCACCAGGAATCCCAAAGATTCTAGGGTTTCTGCTCCTGCCAGGGAATCCTCCGAGCCGAGGAAGAAGATGACCTATAAGGAGAAGACCGAGTTTGAGCGTCTTGAGAAAGAGATAGCCGCTCTCGAAGAGGAGCAGCAACAGATAGAAGAGACTCTCTGTAGCGGAACTCTCTCTATCGAGGAACTGACGGAAAAGAGCAAGCGTCTGCCTCAGCTGAAGGATGAGCTCGATGAGAAATCCATGCGATGGCTCGAGCTGAGTGAGATAGGAAATTAATAATTAGAAATGATACAACAACCATATAGTTCGCAATTATTAGAAAGGGCGGTGATGGAGTTTTCTCACCTCCCGGGAATAGGTCGTAAGACGGCCCTTCGTCTGGTGCTGTGGATGCTGCGTCAGGATGATGTTGATGTGGAACATTTTACTGATGCCCTACTGAGTCTTAAACATGAGATAAAATACTGTCATACATGTCACAATATCAGCGACTCGGAAATCTGTCCTATCTGTAGCGATTCTCGTCGTGATGCCTCAACGGTTTGTGTGGTGGAGAGCGTGCAGGATGTGATGGCGATAGAGAACACCCAACAGTTCAAGGGCCTCTATCATGTTCTCGGAGGCGTCATCTCTCCGATGGACGGCATAGGCCCCGGCGATATAGAGATAGAGTCGCTGGTCAGTCGCGTGGCAGAGGGAGATGTGCGCGAGGTGATACTTGCACTTAGTCCCACGATGGAGGGCGACACTACCAACTTCTATATCTACCGCAAGCTCGCACCTTATCCTGATGTAAGAATAAGCATCATCGCAAGAGGCGTGTCTGTGGGCAACGAACTGGAATATACCGACGAGATAACTCTAGGACGCTCGATATTAAACCGAACATTATTTGAAGGAAAATAGTTATGAGACAAACACAACGCATATTGATGGGCAATTTCATAATCACCATAGTCGTGGTGATAGCCTTCGTGATTCTCTTCGAGACAGAAATTATCGCCACAGGACTTATGGCAGGTGATGACGAGATGGAGTTTATCTTTACCACGATGATGGAACTGGTGACTCTCGGATTCATCTTCCTTTCCCTCCGCCTGTTTAAGTTCAAGTTTGTTCATGCCGACCTTATTGCCCGCAAGGAGGTTGCGATGCTGAAATGGGGTTTCACCCGGCTGATGCTCCTGCAGGCGCCATTGTGGTTTAATACCTTATTATATTATTTATACATGAATACCACGTTCGGCTACCTGGCAATCATCCTTGCCCTGTGTCTGCCGTTTGTATATCCCAGTATGAACCGTTGCATCGCAGAGACTACTGAAGAGTAATGAGACTGTCAGTCGTTATCGTCAACTACAATGTCCGTCTGCTTTTGGATGAATGTATCAAAAGCGTGGAGAAGGCTCTCGATGGTATCGAGGGCGATATCTTTGTAGTCGACAATAACAGCTCAGACGGCTCTGTGGATTATATCCGCCAGCGGTTCCCCGAGGTGCATCTCATCGCCAACGCTGAGAACTGCGGATTTGCCCGTGCCAACAACCAGGCGATACGAATCTCCGACGCGGAATATATCCTTCTGCTCAATCCCGATACCGTTGTCTATGAGAATACCCTTCGGGGATGCCTCGACTTCATGGATGCCCATACCGAGGCGGGTGGAGTGGGAGTGAGGATGCTCACCCGCGACGGTGATGCCGCTCCTGAGTCACGAAGGGCTGTGCCTACTCCCTGGGTGGCGTTTCTGAAGATGATGGGTTTCACCCGCAGATATTATATGAGTCATCTCCCCTGGGACAAGCCCGCAAGGATAGAGGTGGTGAGCGGGGCATTCTTCTTCCTGCGCCATAAGGCCCTCGATGAGACAGGACTTCTCGATGAAGACTTCTTCATGTATGGCGAGGACATCGACCTCTCTTTCCGTCTGCTGAAGGGCGGCTGGCAGAACTGGTATCTGCCTTATGACATCATCCATTACAAAGGCGAGTCAACCCAGAAGTCGTCGTTCCGTTATGTCCACGTGTTTTACCAGGCTATGCTTATCTTCTTCCGCAAGCATTATGCCCATCTATCGTTTCTCATCTCGTTCCCCATTCAGACAGCCATCTATTTCCGTGCTCTCATGGCACTGGTGCAGATGATGGGCGATAAGTCCCGCAGATTCCTCAATCCGAATAAAATACAGAAAGTCCTATGAACAGTAAACCAAGAATCACCCTTCGTGCCATCGAACCCGAGGACCTCGATCTGCTCTATCAGATAGAGAACGACAGAAGTCTTTGGAGTGTGTCGTCCACCAATGTGCCTTACAGCCGTTATACTCTTCATGAATATATCGCCAACTCTACGGGCGATATCTATGTTGACCATCAGGTACGCTTGATGATAGAGAATGAGGAGCATCAGGTGGTGGGTATCGTGGATCTTGTGAATTTCGACCCAGCCAATCGTCGTGCGGAACTCGGACTTATCATCGAGGCTCCCTATCGTAAGTCGGGTTATGCCCTGGCCACGATAGAGGCGATATGCGACTATGCCGTCCGCGTGTTGCATCTTGCACAGATCTTCGCATTCATCGATGCCGATAATCTGCCGTGTATCACACTCTTCAGGAAGCTTGAGTGGCTTGAGTCGGCAAGACTGAGAAAATGGCTCTTTGATGGCTCTGATTACCATGATGCTATAGTGATGCAGAGGCTTTTCTGAACTTTTTTTGCTCTTTTGAGAAAAAAAGAGCAAAAATGTTTTGTGGGTTCGGAAAAAATTACTACCTTTGCACCCGCAAACGAAAAAAATGACCAATTTTGGTGCGTTAGTTCAGTAGGTTAGAATGCCTGCCTGTCACGCAGGAGGTCACGAGTTCGAATCTCGTACGCACCGCAGAAGGCCCATCGGAGAACACTTCGGTGGGTTTTTTGATACAAAAACAACGTTGTTTAACATTTAAATGTTTTATTATCAATGATTTATTCAAAAGAAGTTGAAAACATGTGTAGCGTTTGTAAAGGCGCTTATCATGGACCTGCACCAATTCCCGAGGAGGGCAAGTGGGTTGCAGTAAAAGAAATCAATGAAATTTCCGGTTACACGCATGGTATCGGTTGGTGTGCTCCTCAGCAGGGCGCATGTAAGCTGAGCCTGAACGTGAAGGACGGTATCATCCAGGAGGCTCTCGTAGAGACCATCGGATGTACAGGTATGACTCACTCAGCTGCAATGGCTTCTGAGATTCTTCCTGGCAAGACCATCCTCGAGGCTCTGAATACCGACCTCGTTTGCGACGCTATCAACACAGCTATGCGCGAGCTCTTCCTGCAGATCGTTTACGGACGTACACAGAGTGCTTTCTCTGAGGGTGGTCTCGTAATCGGTGCTGGTCTGGAGGATCTTGGTAAGGGTCTTCGTTCACAGACTGGTACTCTCTATGGCACAGTTGCCAAGGGTACTCGTTATCTGGAGCTCACAGAGGGTTACATCACAAAGCAGTATCTCGATGCTAACAACGAGGTATGCGGTTACGAGTATGTACACCTCGGCAAGATGATGGAGGCTATCAAGAACGGCATGGACGCCAATGAGGCAATGAAGAAGTTCACCGGCTCTTATGGACGTATTACCGAGGAGCAGGGTGCAGTTAAGGCTATTGACCCACGTAAAGAATAAGAGGAGGATACGACTATGATTAGAAAAGTACAGTTTGAGAGTCAGGAGCGCCGTATCAACCAGGTTCTTGCTGCTCTGAAGGAGAACGGCATCAACAGTATTGAGGAGGCCAATGAGATTTGTGAGAATGCAGGTATCGATCCTTACCAGATGTGTGAGGAGACTCAGCTTATCTGCTTCGAGAACGCCAAGTGGGCATATGTTTGTGGTGCTGCTATCGCCATCAAGAAAGGTGTGAAGACAGCTGCTGAGGCTGCTGAGGCTATCGGTATCGGTCTGCAGAGCTTCTGTATCCCCGGATCAGTTGCCGACGATCGTAAGGTAGGTGTAGGTCATGGTAACCTCGCCGCTCGTCTGCTCCGCGAGGAGACAGAGTGCTTCGCATTCCTGGCAGGTCACGAGAGCTTCGCTGCTGCCGAGGGTGCCATCAAGATTGCCGAGATGGCCAACAAGGTTCGTAAGAAGCCACTTCGCGTTATCCTGAACGGTCTTGGTAAGGACGCTGCTCAGATTATCAGCCGTATTAACGGTTTCACATACGTACAGACCAAGTTCGACTACTTCACAGGCGATCTCGCTGTTGTTAAGGAGGTTCCTTACGGCAACAATCCTAACCGTCTGAAGGTAAAGTGCTATGGTGCCGACGATGTTCGTGAGGGTGTTGCTATCCTGTGGAAGGAGAACGTAGACGTATCAATCACAGGTAACTCTACCAACCCAACCCGTTTCCAACACCCAGTAGCTGGTACATATAAGAAGGAGCGCGTGCTCGCTGGCAAGCCTTACTTCTCAGTGGCTTCTGGTGGTGGTACCGGTCGTACCCTGCACCCAGACAACATGGCTGCCGGTCCTGCTTCTTACGGAATGACTGATACTCTGGGTCGTATGCACTCAGACGCTCAGTTCGCAGGTTCTTCTTCTGTTCCTGCTCACGTAGAGATGATGGGCTTCCTCGGCATGGGTAACAACCCAATGGTAGGTGCAACAGTTTCTGTAGCCGTTGCTATCGACCTCGCCATCAACAAGAAGTAATCTTCTCTGAATATCAAAATTAAAGCCTCGCCAACCGGCGGGGCTTAATTTTTTTCTTAGATCTCGAAATCAAGACAGCTTCGCTGCACGGTGTATGGCCTTACCTTGCCATTAGCCACAGCCACGTGCTCAGGATGAACGGCATAGCCCTTCAGAGCCTCTTCGCTCTCGAGAGTGCTGTCGAGCATCACGTCGGCATTCGATGAAGCCAGGCGGCCGTCGATGTGAACCTTTACATCGATGAGTCCGGGCACCTTGCCTACGAGTCCTTCCAAACCTGCCTTGATTCCGGCCTTTACGTTCTTCTTCTCTTCCTCAGAGAGTTCTGGATTGAGGGTCCAGAGGATAATGTGCTTAACCATATTTCTTTTTGTTTTAGAATTGATATGGCGCAAAGTTACTACTTTTTTGCAATAAAATGGTGAAATATGCTTTATTTTTTGTATTTTTGCAGCAAATAAACTACAAACAGGCATTTTTTATGGCAACAGTTGACGACAAGAAAGTGATTTTCTCGATGGTTGGAGTGAGCAAGACCATCCAGCAGAACCAGAAGCAAGTGCTCAAAAACATCTATCTCAGTTTCTTCTATGGAGCGAAGATCGGCATCATCGGTCTTAACGGTGCCGGTAAGTCTACGCTCATGAAGATTATCGCAGGCCTCGACCAGCAGTATCATGGCAATGTGGTGTGGAGTCCCGGCTATTCAGTCGGCTATCTGCCACAGGACCCTCCTCTCAATGAGGAAAAGACGGTAAAGGAGAACGTGATGGAGGGTGTGCAGCATGTCTATGACGCACTTGCTGAATACGACGAGATAAACGTTAAGTTCGGACTTCCCGAGTATTACGAAGACCCCGACAAGATGGACAAGCTCATGCAGCGCCAGGCTGAACTGCAGGATATCATCGACTCTACCGATGCCTGGAACATGGACTCGAAGCTAGACCGCGCTATGGCGGCTCTCAACTGCCCTCCAGGCGATTGGAACGTCAAGAATCTCTCCGGCGGCGAGCGTCGTCGCGTGGCTCTCTGCCGGCTGTTGCTACAGAAACCCGACGTGCTCCTTCTCGACGAGCCTACCAACCATCTCGATGCCGAGAGTATCGACTGGCTGGAGCAGCATCTGCAGCAGTATGAGGGAACGGTAATCGCAGTAACCCACGACCGATATTTCCTCGACGATGTGGCAGAGTGGATTCTCGAGCTGGACCGTGGCGAGGGCATCCCCTGGAAGGGTAATTACTCTTCATGGCTTGAGCAGAAGAGTCAGCGGCTGGCTCAGGAGGAGAAGACAGCATCCAAGCGCCGCAAGACCCTCGAGCGCGAGCTGGAGTGGGTTCGCATGGCTCCCAAGGCCCGTCATGCCAAGGGTAAGGCCCGTCTGAACTCTTACGAGATGATGCTCAACGAGGAGCAGAAACAGAAGGAGGAGAAGCTCGAGATATTCATCCCCAACGGTCCTCGCCTGGGCAACAAGGTCATCGAGGCTGAGCATGTGGCGAAGTCGTATCCTGAGAAGCTGCTGTTCAATGACCTCAACTTCAATCTGCCCCCGAACGGCATCGTGGGAGTGATAGGTCCCAACGGTGCCGGAAAGACCACTTTGTTCCGTCTGATCATGGGTCTTGAGCAGGCTGATGCGGGCTCTTTTGCGGTAGGCGAGACGGTAAAACTTTCTTACGTCGACCAGCAGCATAAGGACATCGATCCCGCGAAGTCGGTCTATGAGGTTGTGTCGCAAGGCAATGAGACAATCCGCATGGGAGGCAAGGATATCAATGTGCGTGCCTATCTGTCGCGTTTCAACTTCAGTGGAGCCGACCAGGAGAAGAAGTGTGCCGTGCTCTCCGGTGGTGAGCGTAATCGTCTGCATCTGGCAATAGCCCTTAAACAAGAAGGTAACGTGTTGCTCTTGGATGAGCCTACTAACGATATCGATGTCAATACATTACGTGCCTTAGAGGAAGGTCTTGAGGCATTTGCCGGATGTGCTGTGATAATAAGCCACGACCGCTGGTTCCTGGATCGTATCTGTACGCATATCTTAGCCTTTGAGGGCGAGGGTAGTGTGTTCTATTTCGAGGGGAATTATAGCGAGTACGAGAGTAATAAAGCGCAACGCCTTGGTCTTGAAGAACCCAAGCGCGTGCGTTATCGCAAGCTCATGGAAGAGTAGGGTGGTGATGATAAGTAAGGTGGTTGCCAATTACTGACAACCAGGTGATCTGGATAGCTGTGTCAGCCAGCTCGTCCTTTATATCCTGTGATGGCCTGGCAGAGCCACAGAGTGACCTTCGGTTGCCCACGCCATGATTATCTCTCCGGCTGCATCACGTAGCGATAAACTCCTGGATCTTCTTTGCTAAATTTAATCTTCTTCTCTACTGCTTTTACTTTCAATGCCATAATTCTCTTCCTTTCTTTTCTTTAAATTATTAATAGATCGTCTTACTTTTTTACTGCTTCTGAATCAGACTCTGTTTTTGGCTTTCCCTATGAAACACTTATCCGCGCGCTTGATAATTTTTGTTCCCTAGTTAGGCCGCAAATTTCACCTTTTTTCTTTGACAATGCAAAGGTACGAATATTTCATCGCTCCTCAAATCAAATCGCCAAAATCGATATGTTTTGAGGCTATTTTTCGTGTAGTTCCTATGCACCCTATTAAACCACCCAAAACGTGACTTTGTGACGTGTGACGTTGTGACGTTTTGGTGGTTTTGAAAAGTTCAAAACCATGACTAAAGAATATATATAATATATTTATTATATATATTTAATTAATATAAATATTAATAATAATCTCTTTCTATCTTCGAGTCAACCAAATCAGGAAATTGAAATCCCCCTGATCACTAAAAAATCGCCAAAACGTCACACGTCACAAATCACATCGTCACATGCAAAATTGAGGCTGGTAGTATTAAACTATCGAATGACAATTTCTGCAAACTGATAGAGTTTTGTGGATATTATGCTCCAGAAATATATTTGGCGAGATTATTTGAATATCAGCATATTACGTCATATATATGGAGCAGTATCGGGGATTTGAAGCCCTCACTTGAACGCAAAAAAGAGTCCCACAATGTTACTTGTAGAACTCCTTTGGCGGAAAGTGAGGGATTCAAACCCCCGATACCCGGAAAGGGTATACCGGATTTCGAGTCCAGCGCATTCGGTCACTCTGCCAACTTTCCTTTTGTGGGTGCAAAGGTAGCACAAAAAGCCGATACCACCAAATTTATTGGAAAGAAATTTTCGATAACTTATTGCGAAGCTGTTCTGCTTCAGTTTTGCGGATGCTCAGTTTTATCTCGCAGGTATTGTCGTAAGTCTGAGATACGATACGTGGATTCATCTCCTTTACAATACGCATCACATCGTTCATCATAGGGTAGGCGAAGGTGTAGGTGATGATCTCTTCCACCTGGCGCGTCTCTATCTCAGAATGTGCGATGGCATCGGAGGCTGCCTCTCGATAGGCTACGATGAGTCCGCTGGTGCCGAGGTTCACTCCACCGTAATAGCGAACCACTACGATAAGGATATCTGTGAGTTCGTTGGAGTTGATCTGTCCGAGGATGGGCTTGCCTGCAGTAGATGAGGGCTCGCCATCGTCGTTGGCACGGAATTCGGTGCGCTCAGGACCAAGCATATAGGCATAGCAGACATGACGGGCATCGTAGTACTTCTTACGATATCCGGCAAGGAGGTCCTTAATCTCCTCGATGGTCTCTACATGATGAGCGAAGGCGAGGAACTTGCTACGCTTTTCTGTGTAGTATCCCTCGCCATCGCGCTTAAGTGTACGATATTCGTCGGTCATAACTATGAGTATATTCCCCGCGCGGGGGATATACATTAATTATTGTATTCCTGCCAAGACTTGATCTTCACATCGTCGAGCGACATTGCGGTGAAGGCCTCGATGAAGGCCTTTGCCAGGCGGACGTTGGTCATCAGAGGAATGTTGTGGTCGATAGCACCACGACGGATCTTGTAACCATTGGTCAGCTCACGAGAGGTGTGGTTCTTTGGCACGTTGATTACCAAGCCAACCTTATGCTGAGAGATGAGATCCATCACGTTGTTATCGCCATCCTCATCAGGCCAAGCCACTGAGATAGCCTTCACACCGTTGTCGTTGAAGAACTTAGCTGTACCGCCAGTAGCGTAGATGGTGTAACCCTTCTTTGCCAGCTGCTGTGCAGGCTCGAGCAGGCTAACCTTACCCTTGGCACCACCAGAAGAGATGAGCACAGCATCCTTTGGAATAGTGTAGCCAGTGGCAATGAGTGAGTTGAGCAGGGCCTCGTTGAGGTCGTCGCCAAGACATCCTACCTCACCGGTAGAGCTCATGTCTACACCAAGCACTGGGTCAGCGTTCTGCAGACGTGCGAATGAGAACTGAGAAGCCTTGACACCGATGCGGTCGATGTCGAACTCGCTCTTCTCAGGCTTCTGATAAGGAGCGTCTAGCATGATCTTAGTAGCTGTCTCGATGAAGTTACGTTTCAGAATCTTTGATACGAATGGGAACGAACGAGATGCGCGCAGGTTACACTCGATAACCTTCACCTCGCGGTTCTTTGCCAGGAACTGGATGTTGAACGGACCAGAGATGTTGAGCTCAGCAGCAATCTTATAAGCAATCTTCTTGATCTGACGGATGGTAGAGAAGTAGATGTGCTGTGCTGGGAATACCATTGTGGCATCACCAGAGTGAACACCAGCATACTCTACGTGCTCAGAGATGGCGTACTCAACAACCTCACCCTTATCGGCTACAGCGTCGAACTCTATCTCCTTGGTTTCTGTCATGAACTTTGAAACGACTACAGGGAACTCCTTGCTCACCTCAGTAGCCATGTTCAGGAAGCGGTGCAGCTCCTCCTCATCGTAACATACGTTCATCGCTGCTCCTGAGAGCACGTAAGAAGGACGTACGAGAACTGGATAGCCTACCTTATCGACAAATTCCTTGACATCGTCGAAGTTTGTAAGCGCACGCCATGCCGGCTGGTCGATACCAAGCTTGTCGAGCATTGCAGAGAACTTATCACGATTCTCAGCGCGGTCGATATTCACTGGAGATGTGCCAAGTACAGGTACGCCCTGACGATAGAGCTTCATTGCGAGGTTGTTAGGAATCTGACCACCTACGGAAACGATGACTCCGCGAGGTGACTCAAGGTCGATGACATCGAGAACACGCTCCAGTGAGAGCTCGTCGAAGTAGAGACGGTCGCACATATCGTAGTCGGTAGACACTGTCTCTGGGTTGTAGTTGATCATGATTGACTTATAGCCAAGCTTACGGGCGGTGTTGATGGCGTTAACAGAACACCAGTCGAACTCTACTGAAGAACCGATGCGGTAAGCTCCTGAACCTAAGACTACTACAGACTTCTCGTTATTGTAATAGTTGATATCATGAGCGGCTACATAATTCTCACCCTGAGGATTGCCGAAGGCAGGAGTGTGGGTGTAAGTGAAGTAGAGATAGTTGGTGAGTTCAGGATGCTCAGAGGCAACGGTAGGTATGCGCTTTACAGAAGGCATGACGCCATGCTGTTTACGATACTTACGAACCTCGAGGTTCTCCTTCTCCATGTTGCTGCCCTGTGGCTTCAGTACGAAGCGGGCAATCTGGAAGTCGCTGAATCCGCAACGCTTAACCTCAAGCAGCAGCTCATCAGAGAGCTCATCCAGCTTATTATACTTCATCAACTCATGCTTCAGGTCAACGATATGCTTCAGACGCTCAAGGAACCATACATCAATCTTTGTCAGTTCCTCGATACGTGCTACGGTGTAACCCTCTTCGAGAGCCTGGGCAACAGCGAAGATACGGAGGTCGGTAGGATTAGCAAGCTCCTCATCGAGATTGTCGAACTTAACATGGTCGTTGCCCACGAATCCGTGCATGCCCTGACCAATCATACGAAGACCCTTCTGGATCATCTCCTCGAAGCTACGGCCGATGCTCATGATCTCACCTACAGACTTCATGCTGGAACCAATCTGACGGCTTACGCCAGCGAACTTCGTGAGATCCCAACGAGGAATCTTACAGATCATATAGTCGAGGCTTGGTGCCACGTAGGCTGATGATGTGGTGCCCATCTCACCAATCTGGTCGAGAGTGTAGCCAAGAGCAATCTTTGCTGCTACGAAGGCGAGAGGATAACCTGTGGCCTTGGAAGCAAGAGCAGAACTACGGCTCAGACGAGCATTGATCTCGATGATACGGTAGTCGTTGGTTTCTGCGTTGAAGGCGAACTGGATGTTACACTCACCCACGATGCCGAGGTGCTTGACACACTTGATGGTGATATCCTGCAGCATCTTAACCTGCTCTTCCTTCAGAGAGCATGTAGGAGCCACAACTATTGACTCACCGGTATGGATGCCGAGTGGGTCGAAGTTCTCCATCGAGGCTACAGTGAAACAGCGGTCGTTGGCATCGCGGATGCACTCGAACTCAATCTCCTTCCATCCTTTAAGGCTCTCCTCAACAAGGATTTGAGGAGCGAAGGTGAATGCTGACTCTGCCAGCTCAACGAACTTCTTCTCGTCGGGACAGATACCTGAGCCAAGACCTCCAAGGGCGTAAGCAGAACGGATCATGATAGGGAATCCGATCTCGTGAGCTGCTTTCAGAGCATCTTCCATCGACTCTACGGCGTGAGATACAGGAACCTTGAGATCTACCTCAGCGAGTTTCTTTACGAAGAGATCGCGATCTTCTGTGTTCATGATTGCCTCTACACTTGTGCCGAGTACCTCTACGCCATACTCCTTAAGAGTGCCGTTGAGATAGAGCTCTGTACCACAGTTGAGGGCTGTCTGACCACCAAAAGCGAGAAGGATACCATCAGGACGCTCCTTCTTGATAATCTCAGTAACAAAGTGGGTATTTACCGGCTGGAAATACACTTTGTCTGCGATACCCTCCGAGGTCTGGATGGTTGCAATGTTAGGGTTTACAAGCACACTCTTGATACCTTCTTCACGAAGGGCTTTCAGAGCCTGCGAACCAGAGTAATCAAACTCACCTGCTTGTCCAATCTTCAAGGCACCCGATCCGAGTACCAATACTTTCTTAAGTTCTTTCTTCATATCGTTTTTGAGTTGTATATGATTTATTTTTTTTTATTTCTTCTTTTTCCATTGCCCTTGCTGTGCCAGCGCCCGTTGCGCCTCGTGTTGTTCTTATGCTTCTGGCGCTTCACATATTTAGGACCTTCGCCGATGCCCTCGGGTAGGGGAGTCTTGTCAACTTCTTTGCCAAGGAAATGCTCTATCGACTGAAAGCTGTACATGTCGGTATCGCTGATGAAGGTTATTGCCACTCCATCTCTGTCGGCACGGGCAGTACGACCTATACGGTGTACATAGTCCTCTGCATCATGAGGCACATCGTAGTTGATCACGATACGGATATCATCGATGTCGATGCCGCGGGCCACGATGTCGGTAGCCACAAGGACATCGGTCTTGCCTGACTTGAACTTGAACATCACCTCGTCGCGCTCCTGCTGTGTGAGGTCGCTGTGCATCTGGCCGCAATTGATATTCATCTTGCGAAGCTGACGGGCCACATCCTTCACCTTATCCTTCTTACCAGAGAAGATGATGACACGCTGAAGGTCGCCCGACTTGAAGAGCTGTTCGATGATCTTCAGCTTCTGAGGCTCGTAGCATACGTATGCACTCTGCCTGATTTTATCAGCAGGACGGCTAACGGCTATCTTCACCTCTACAGGGTCATGGAGCAGTGCTACTGCCAGTTCGCGGATCTTGGGAGGCATTGTGGCAGAGAACATAATCCTCTGGCATGACTTAGGCAGCTTAGTGACAATCTTCATTATATCGTCGATGAATCCCATGTCGAGCATACGATCAGCCTCGTCAAGAACAAAAAATGAGCATCTCGACAAATCAAGATTACCCACTTTCAGATGACTAAGCAAACGGCCTGGAGTAGCTATCAATACATCAGCGCCTAATCTCATACCTTTCATCTCCTGTTCGTAACGCCCGCCATCGTTTCCTCCATAGACGGCAACAGACGATACGTCGTCGAGGTAATAGCCGAACCCTTGCATCGCCTGGTCTATCTGCTGGGCAAGTTCGCGTGTGGGTGACATTATTATGCAGTTGATAGCATCCTTGGGATAGTCGCCATCGTCGAGCTGCGAGAGGATGGGCAACAGATAGGCGGCCGTCTTGCCGGTACCCGTCTGTGCCACGCCCAGGACATCATACCCGTCGAGAATCTCTGGGATACAATGCTCCTGTATGGGCGTCATCTCATCGAAGTGCATGTCGTATAGCGCATCGAGAATGTTATCATTCAGATATGTTTCTTCAAACTTCATCAATTAGGGGCTTGTCTGTAACAGAAATATGCGATTATTGTATATAATATATTAGGTATCCATACTGCGAGCATCGGGGGTGCGTCGGCCTGGATGGCAAACGTGGCACTGATGGTCTGCAGAAGGATATATGTAAACGACAGGGCGAGACCTATACCGAGATACAATCCCATGCCGCCCTTTCGCTTGCGGCTGGAGAGGGATGCACCGATGACGGTAAGGATAAACGAGGCAAACGAGGTAGCTATTCGTTTGTGATACTCCACCTCATACTGTACCACATTGGTAGAGCCACGTTCTATCTGCTTGTTGATATACTGTGCTAGTTCTGTTGATGTGAGTGTCTCCTGCTGGCCTTCAGAGAAAACGAGGTCCATGGGTTCCATAAGGATCATGGTGTCGATCTGTGCACCCGACTTTATCTCTTCTCTCAGACCTTTGAGGGTACGGATCTTATAGTTCAGCGCCGTCCAGTGGTTACGGCTCTCACTGATTGAGTCGTAACGGATGGTGGATGCTGTCATGTGACTTACAAGCTTCTTGTTCTCAAACTTGTCGAGAGAGAATCCATAGCCCGTCTTTGAACGGTTATCGTATTGCTGGATATATGCTATCACTCCAGGACCTACCATCAGCTGGATGTTGGCAGCAGAGAGGGTCTGTTTCTTATCCTTGTACTTCGCCTCGAAGTCCATCTTCACGATGTTGCCCTTTGGTATGACATAGGCTCCAAGGTTGAAGTTGACTATAGCGATAATGGCAGCGGAGATAAGATAAGGTCTGAGGAGTCGTTTGAAGCTTACTCCTGCAGCGAGTATCGCAATCACCTCACTGTTGCCCGCCATCTTCGAAGTGAAGAAGATAACGGCAATGAAGACGAAGAGGGGAGAGAACAGGTTGGCGAAGTATGGTACGAAGTTGGCGTAGTAGTCAAAGACAATAGCCTTTAGCGGTGCGTTGAATGTAGAGAACTTCGCCAGATTCTCATTGACATCGAATACTATTGATATCGAGATGATCAGAATGATCGAATAGATATACGTACCGATGAACTTTGCGATGATATATCTGTCGAGACGGTTGAGATAACGGAAGGGATTAAGGTATTTCAGACATCTGAGCCATCCCAGCCATTTCTTGACGAAAGCACAGAACTTGGACCACTTACGGCTGAGAGCACGTCTGCGACGATATTTCTTGACGTGTTCCCTGATCTTGCTGAAGTCCTTATCCTGATTTGTCATCTTCTCTGTCCTAATTGATCAATAATACTACGTTTCCACTGAACGAAATCACTTGCAATGATATGTTGCCTAGCATCAGTGACGAGCCTCAGATAGAAGGCGAGGTTATGTATCGACGCTATCTGCATAGCCAACAGCTCCTGAGCCTTGAAGAGGTGATGGAGATAGGCTTTCGAGTGAACTCTGTCGATGTCACAGCCGTCAGGGTCGATGGGTGAGAAGTCGTCTTCCCATTTCTTGTTACGCATGTTCATCGTTCCCTCATAGGTGAAGAGCAGCGCATTACGCCCGTTTCGTGTAGGCATCACGCAGTCGAACATGTCCACTCCGCGTTCGATAGCCTCGAGGATGTTCTGAGGAGTGCCAACACCCATGAGATAACGGGGACGGTCCTTTGGTAGGATATCGTTTACCACATCAATCATCTCGTACATCACCTCTGTGGGTTCTCCTACGGCAAGACCTCCAATGGAAGCACCTCCGCCATCGTTAAGCTTTCCTAAGGTGTCAACGACATGTTTCGCTGCATCCTGACGCAGGTTCTTGTATGTGCATCCCTGGACGATAGGGAAAAGTGTCTGTTTGTAGCCATAGAGAGGCTCTGTTTCATTGAAACGCTTAACACAACGGTCGAGCCATTTCTGTGTGAGTCGCAGGCTCTTCTCTGCATAGGCGTAGTCGCTGTCGCCAGGAGGACACTCGTCGAAGGCCATCATGATATCCGCTCCGATGGTACGCTCTGTATCCATCACGTTCTCTGGAGTGAAGAAATGCTTTGAACCGTCGATATGACTACGGAACTCACAACCCTCTTCGCGGAGTTTGCGGATACCTGTAAGTGAGAACACCTGGAAACCACCTGAGTCAGTGAGGATAGGACGATCCCAGGTATTGAACTTATGCAGGCCTCCTGCCTTACGAAGGATGTCGAGTCCTGGACGCAGATACAGATGATAGGTGTTGCCGAGAATAATCTGTGCCTTCACCTGATCACGAAGCTCTGCGAAATGCACACCCTTGACAGTACCTGCTGTTCCCACAGGCATGAAGATAGGTGTCTGTATCTGTCCGTGATCTGTCGTTATCAGTCCGGCACGGGCAGAACTGCAAGGGTCGTTATGTTGTACTTCGAACTTCAAATCCCTAGTCTTTATTCTGTTTCTTATCCTCTTCCTCCTTGACGGTGAGGTCGAGAGGCTTGTCTACTATCTCATCTGTAAGGGCAAATTCCCACACATCCTGAACATTCTCTACATAGTGGAACTTTACGCCCTTGAGATATACTTCTGGAATCTCGAGGATATCCTTTTCATTCTCACGACACATCACGATGTCAGTGATACCAGCACGCTTTGCAGCGAGGATCTTCTCCTTGATACCTCCTACGGGGAGCACTTTGCCACGAAGGGTTATCTCACCTGTCATCGCTGTGTTCTTACGTACCTTTCGCTGTGTGAGTGCAGAGGCGATAGATGTGGCGATGGTGATACCGGCACTCGGACCGTCCTTAGGAGTAGCTCCCTCGGGCACGTGGATGTGGATGTTCCAAAGGTCGAATATGCGGTAGTCGATGTTGAGTGTCTCTGCATGGGCCTTGACATATTCGAGAGCAAGGATAGCCGACTCTTTCATAACATCGCCGAGGTTACCTGTGAGGGTAAGCTTAGCACCTTTGCCTTTCGAGAGCGAGGTCTCGATGAAGAGTATCTCACCACCTACGCTGGTCCAGGCAAGACCTGTTACCACTCCTGCATAGTCGTTGCCCTGATAGATGTCGCGATAGAATGGTGGCTTGCCCAGAAGGTCCTCCAGCTCTTCTGGAGTAATCTTCATCTTTGAACTGACACCATCCAACAGACTCTTGTAGGCTATCTTACGCAGGGCTTTGTTGATCTGCTTCTCCAACTGACGGACACCACTCTCACGAGTATACTGCTCAATGATCTTCTCGATGGCTGCCTTGTTGAATGTCGGCTTAATCGTGGGAAGGTCAAGACCGGTGTTCTCCAGTTCTCTTGGGATGAGATGACGCTTGGCAATCTCGTATTTCTCCTCAGTGATATATCCGCTGACCTCGATAATCTCCATACGGTCGAGTAGGGGACGAGGTATTGTGCTCAGATTATTAGCCGTAGCGATGAAGAGCACCTTAGAGAGGTCGTAGTCCACGTCGAGGTAGTTGTCGTGGAAGGCATTGTTCTGCTCAGGGTCGAGAACCTCGAGCAATGCTGAAGCAGGATCACCGTTATGAGTGTTCTGTGTAACCTTGTCTATCTCATCGAGGATGAACACAGGGTTGCTGGAACCTGCCTTCTGGATGTTCTTGATGACACGTCCTGGCATTGCGCCAACATAAGTACGGCGATGACCTCTGATCTCTGCCTCGTCATGCAGACCACCAAGAGACATTCTCACGTATTTACGCTTCATGGCAGCAGCGATGCTCTTTCCCAATGAAGTCTTTCCTACTCCTGGAGGGCCATATAAACATATAATAGGTGATTTCAGGTCGCCTCTGAGTGCGAGAACGGCCATGTGCTCAAGTATACGCTCCTTTACTTTCTCCATTCCATAGTGGTCCTGGTCAAGGATCCTCTGTGCACGCTTGAGGTCGAGATCATCCACAGTATATTCGCCCCAAGGCAGATTAACCATAGTCTGGAGATAGTTGAGCTGAACATTGAAATCAGGACTCTGAGGATTGACGTTATCCAGTTTGTCACATTCCTTATAGAACACTTTTGCTAACTCTTCAGACCATTTCTTGTCCTTAGCCTTAAGGAGGAGTTCACGTTTCTCGGGACTACCTTCGCCATTGCCTATCTCTGCTTGCAGGTTCTTGATCTGTTGCTGCAGGAAGTAGTTACGCTGCTGTTCGTCGATATCCTCACGGGTCTTGTTACGAATATCTGCCTTCAGGTTCTGGAGATTGATCTCGCGGTTAACGATCTTCATGACTCCGAAAAGACGCTCTTTTACCGTCTCTGTCTGGAGGAGATTCATCTTCTCCTTAATAGTGAATGGCAGGTTTGAACAGATAAAGTTCAGTGCCATCTCGTTATTTGAGATATTCTTTATGGCGAAAGTGGCTTCGTCGGGCAATTCGTCAGAGAGTGAGACGTATTTCTCTACCATCTCTCTGAGGTCTGCTACAGCTGTCTTAAACTCACGATCACGTTTATCAGGCTGTATCTCTGGTAATGGCTCTACCGTTCCCTGAAGATATGGCGTGACGGAATCAATGCATATCACCCTCAATCTGCCCATGGCCTGCACGATGGCAGTGATGTTACCATTGGGAAGAGTTAGCATCTTAACAACCTTTGCGTAGACACCTACCTTATAAAGGTCCCTGTTCATGGGGTAATCAACGTCAGGGTCTAATTGGCATACAACACCGATAACCAGATTCTTTTTCTCAGCTTTCTGAACAAGTGTTTTACTGGATTCGCGTCCAATAATGATAGGGGAGAGGATGCCTGGGAAGAGAACGATATTTCGTACCGCTAAGATAGGTACTGATGGTGGTGTTTCTATATTTATTAAATCTTGAAATTCTCCGTTGATATCTGCTATCATCTGAAAAGCGGAATTATCTTTCCTATTACTCATCTGTCTTTTTTCTCCTTAATTCTTCAATTCGGCTGCAAAGGTACAACAAAAAAGTGAAAAGAGAATAGCCAAAGCTAAAAATATAAGAAATAATAGTGAAGAATTAACAAATAATTTGGATTTTAGGCTAAATTACACTAACTTTGCCGTCGAAAATGGCAAAAGACTGCTTTAGTTTCAAACAATTTTCCGTTCATCAAGATCGATGTGCGATGAAAGTAGGTACCGATGGGACGCTCCTTGGGGCATGGGCTCATGCGCCAGAAGGGAGATGCAGGATTCTGGATATTGGAACCGGTACTGGACTTATAGCAATGATGATGGCTCAGAGATATCCTCAGGCAGAGATTGTAGGTGTGGACATTTCCTCGGAAGCATGTGCTCAGGCAAGGAAAAATGTTAAATATTCTCCATTTTTTAAACGTGTCAGTATCGTAAATTCCGATATCGCAGAATATGATTCAGGAGGACTATTTGATACGATTGTGAGTAATCCTCCATATTTTGTTAATTCTCTTAATTGTCCTGACGAAAATAGAACAATTGCAAGGCATTCTAATTCTTTAAGTTACAAAGATTTATTAAAGCAAGTTGTCAGATTATTATCAGATGAAGGTAATTTCTCTTTGGTTATACCTACAGAGAGCATATCTGCAATAGAATCAGAGGCCGCTTTTGAAGGATTATTTTTGTCAAGAAAATATTTAATTAAGACAACTCCAAGAAAGAGTCCGAAACGTGTTCTTATGGAATTTCACAAATATCCATCTGATCATATAGATATATCTGAAGATGTGCTCGAAACAAGTCCAAATGTGAGAAGCGAATGGTATAGCAACTTAACTAAAGATTTTTATTTGTAGACAACTATGAAAGTTACATTATTACAGACAGATATTATTTGGGGCAATCCTCGGGCAAACATCCAACAGGCTGAAACAATGATACTTGAGAATCCTGGCTCTGATCTATATATATTGCCGGAAATGTGGAGTACGGGATTTGCTACTGATCCTCATGGCATAGCAGAAGACGAAAATTCGAGTATTTCGCTTAAATGGATGAAAACTATCGCAAAACAGCAGAAATGCGCTATTTGCGGCAGTCTGGCTATAAAAACAGCAGATGGATCATATTGTAATCGTCAGTATTTTATTGATGGTAGGAATTTTCAATATTATGATAAACACCATCTGTTTACTTATGGAGGTGAACACATTCATTATAAGGCTGGGAGTGAGCATACGATTGTGAATTACTGTGGATTCAGGATTTTGCTCGTTACGTGCTATGATTTACGTTTTCCTGTATGGTCAAGGTATTCTTCTAATCTGGAATTTGATTTGATTGTCTGTGTAGCCAATTGGCCGGATTCTCGTCAGAATGCTTTCCAAATATTAACAAGAGCACGAGCTATTGAAAATATGGCGTATCTTATTGCTGTGAATCGTGTTGGCAATGATTCTTATTCTCATTATCGTGGATGCAGTTGTGTGGTAAGTCCTATAGGAAAAACATTAATTGCCTGTAAGCCAAATGTCCCTACAGCTGTTTCGTACGATATAGATCTGGATTATCTTCAAAACAAACGCACAAAATTTAAAGTTTTAGACGATAGAGATATTAAATAATGTATTTCCTAAAGCCTTTCAATCTCAAATTACGAGAATCGACATTATGATAAATAGATAAGATAGAGAACTAACCTATTTCTTTTTCTTCTCAGCAAAACTAACGAATTTCATTTCTTTCAAAATACGAGATTGTCGTTTAAGCATATATCCACTGGGATTCTTACTTGAAAATTTTCGAGGATTAGGTAATGTTGCTGCTATAAGGGCACATTGAGATTTATTAAGATTCTTCGCATCAGTTCTGAAATTTTCTTCAGCTACTGCATTAACGCCATAAATTCCGTCGCCCATTTCAATGCTGTTAAGATACACTTCCATAATTCTCTCTTTGCCCCAAAGCAATTCTATCAAACCTGTGAAATATACCTCAAAACCTTTTCGTACCCAACTGCGACCTGGCCATAAAAAAACATTCTTTGCAGTCTGTTGAGATATCGTCGATGCTCCTAATTTGTGTTTTTCTGGATGTTTATGGTTTCTCTCTACAGCCTTTTCTATCGCTTTATAATCAAAACCATGATGTTTCATGAAGTTTGCATCCTCACTGGCAATAACAGCAAGAGGCATAGAAGGACTGATTTTATCAAGAGGCACCCAGTGGTGAGACATTTTTATATGTTTGCCCTCTCCTATCTGTTGCGCAACTCTGATAAACATCAAAGGTGTAAAATAAACAGGTACAAAACGAAACACCACCACCGCAAAGATAGTGGAGCCAAAGAAGGCCGCCAATAGCCAGCGTGTGATGGTGCGTAGTTTCTTGAGTATCAATGACATGCAATGATTAGTTTGCCTGCTGCTGAGCATCCTGAATCATCTTCTGAGAAGCATACATGTAAACCTCTACACGACGATTCTGCTTACGTCCCTCAGCTGTTGAATTGTCGGCTACAGGATTAACAGATCCCTGCCCCTCAACACTCTTAATCTGTGTAGCACTAACACCAAGTGATCTCAGATAGTTTGAAACACTTAATGCACGTTTTTCTGACAGAGGATTGTTGATGGCGTCAGAACCGGTGTTGTCAGTATGACCAATGATGGCAACATCACAGTCTGCATTCTGCTTCAGAACCTCAGCGAACTGCTGAAGAGAAGACTTTGAAGCTTGATTGAGGTCAGCCTTGTTTGTTGCGAAAAGAATACCAGAATCGAAGGTAACCTTAACGGCATCAAGACCATTGGCATCCTTAACACTCTCTACCTGAGCATTCTGCACTGCCTCTGCCTCTTTCTTGGCCTTATCCATCTTGTGACCAATGATAGCACCAGCACCAGCACCAACGGCACCACCAATAATAGCACCAACGGCAGTGTTACCAGCAATCTTACCGATAATAGCACCAAGAGCAGCACCACCACCAGCACCGATAGCAGTACCCTTAGCAGTGTTACTTACATTACAACCACTTAAAACCATTGCAGCACAAAGAGCTGCAGCAACACATTTAATACTTTTCATTTTAATCTTTATTTAAACGTAAATTACAAATTTTCTAAATCTATGGTGCAAAGTTACTAATTAATTCAGAATTATATGTGTTTAATTCATATTTTTTATGTAATTTTGCACGCAAAATACAAATTAACAAGAAAATACAATGGCAAAAGAATTAAAAGAATTAACGAAAAGAGCTGATAATTACAGTCAGTGGTTCAATGATCTCGTTGTAAAAGCTGACCTCGCAGAGCAGTCTGCCGTAAGAGGATGTATGGTTATAAAACCTTATGGTTATGCTATCTGGGAGAAGATGCAGCAACAGCTTGACAAGATGTTCAAGGAGACTGGTGCCCAGAATGCATATTTCCCCCTACTCATTCCAAAATCATTCCTGAGTCGTGAGGCAGAGCACGTAGAGGGATTTGCCAAGGAGTGTGCTGTGGTAACCCACTATCGTCTTCGTGCGAAGGAAGATAAGAGTGGCGTTGAGGTTGACCCAACAGCAAAGCTTGAGGAGGAACTTATCGTACGTCCTACTTCTGAGACAATCATCTGGAACACATATAAGAACTGGATTCAGTCTTGGCGTGATCTGCCTCTGATGTGTAATCAGTGGTGTAACGTTATGCGTTGGGAGATGCGTACCCGTCCTTTCCTCCGCACTTCAGAGTTCCTTTGGCAGGAGGGTCACACAGCACATGCTACTCGTGAGGAGGCTGAGGAAGAAGCACAGAAGATGCTTGGCGTTTATGCTAAGTTTGCTGAAGAGTGGATGGCTGTTCCTGTAGTTCAGGGCGTGAAGAGTGAGACAGAGCGCTTTGCAGGAGCTCTTGATACATATACTATTGAGGCAATGATGCAGGATGGCAAGGCTCTGCAGAGTGGTACTTCACATTTCCTGGGTCAGAACTTTGCTAAGGCATTCGAGGTTACATATCTTAACAAGGAGAATAAGCCAGAGTATGTTTGGGCTACATCATGGGGAGTGTCTACACGTCTTATCGGTGCACTTATCATGACTCATTCTGATGATAACGGTCTGGTACTTCCTCCAAAACTCGCTCCTATTCAGGTTGTAATCGTTCCAATCTCTAAGGGTGACGACCTTAAGCATATCACAGAACGTCTTACTCCTGTTATTGATGAGCTGCGTAAGGCCGGTATCATTGTTAAGTACGACGATGCAGAGAATAAGCGTCCAGGATTCAAGTTTGCTGATTATGAACTGAAGGGTGTGCCTGTACGTCTTGTTATGGGAGCACGTGATCTCGAGAATGGAACAATCGAAGTAATGCGTCGTGATACCCTTGAGAAAGAGACACGTCCTGTTGATGGTATTGTGGAATATGTAGAGCAATTGCTTGTTGATATTCAGAATAACATCTTCAATAAAGCAATGGCTTACAGAGATGCTCATATTTACGAGTGTGATAATTACGAGGAGTTTAAGGAGCGCGTGAAAGATGGCGGATTCTTCCTTTGCCATTGGGACGGCACTGCAGAGACAGAGGCTAAGATTAAGGAAGAGACACAGGCTACAATCCGTTGCGTACCTTTCGGAGTAGAACAGACTCCTGGTGTTGATATGGTCAGTGGAAAGCCTTCTAAGGCACGTGTTATCATAGCACGTAGCTACTAAACGAAAGAAAAGGAACTTTCCCAAGCTCCTTTTCTAAACCAGCTTACAAATATTTTCGGCTGGTTCTGAAAATTGGATGTCTCACGACATCCGATTTTCATTTAATAACCTTAATAATCTAATACCATGAAAAACACATGGCAAAGATACGAATATTTTTAAATTCGTTCGTAAATTTGCCGTATGTTCCTTTTAAATTTAATCTTTTTTTAGAATTACATCACTCCAATTTACAATTGTTTGCAAATTCAGTGTTTTAATCCTTTTCATGTCTGCCTCGGATAAAAAAAGAGTAGCATCTGTTTTTACCCATTTATTTGTATAGTAATCAATTTTTGTAGACGAAGATATGGAATCAGTGCCATATGTCTGGACAACACAAATAATCTGACTGATACTATCCGTAGGTTGTATAGGCTTCAGTAACAGTATAGTCATTTGCAATGCATCGCTAACATTTATGCTTATACTATCGTCAGAAAGTGCCGTCATCTCACTCTTCCCCCTAAGAAGATTATCAACTTCTGCCTTTAGCTTAGAATCGATAAAATCAATCATGTCGAGACGATTATTCTCAGAGAGAGTGGGAAGAAGAGAGGAAGGCATCTGTTTAAAGACCTCTCTTATAGATAAGGTAGGAGAAGCCACACTGTCTGTGACCTCCCCTTCCCTACCCGATATGGATAGTGTACATAAAAGTCCTAAAAGAACTCCTAAGTATCTCATCTTCAGACTATTTGTTGTTTCTGAGATCGTGAACTCTCACTGCCTTGCCTTCACTCTGAGGTAGAGAACCTTTCTTAACGAGCTTAACGACAGGAGTAAGAAGTATCTCATCCTTCAGAGCACGCTGGATGTCTTTCATCATCCTCTGCATCTCTGGATATATATCTGTCTCAAGACCATCGAGCTCAACCTCCACTGTCATGACATCATTGTCATCAATCGTCTCAAGAGTGATGAGGTAATTGCTGCCAAGTCCAGGATACTGTACAAGGATCTTCTCTACCTGCATTGGGAATACGTTAACACCCTTGATGATGAACATATCATCAGTACGACCTTTGATACGGTCTATACGACGATGGGTACGACCACACTTACATTCTCCAGGTATGATACGAGTGAGGTCACGAGTACGATATCTCAATACTGGCATCATATTACGATCGAGAGTTGTAAGCACCATCTCTCCCATCTCTCCATCAGGTACAGGCTCTAAAGTGTCAGGATCAACAATCTCTATAAGATAATTATCCTCCCAAAGGTGCATTCCTTCCTGATACTTACACTCGAAGGCTACACCAGGACCATTCATCTCTGTCATACCGAAAGAGTTGTATGCCTTTACACCAAGCATACGCTCAATACGACGACGCTGCTCCTCAGTATGTGGCTCAGCACCAATGCAGAGTGTACGGAGTTTTGTGGATGCAGGGTCTACCCCCTCTTCCTTGAACACCTCAGCAAGACGGATAGCATAAGAAGGAATGGCGTGGAGGGCTGTTGTGCCAAAGTCTTTGATAAACTTAATCTGACGCTTTGAGTTACCGGCAGCTGCAGGCACTGTCATCGCTCCTAACCATTCGGCACCATATTGGAATCCCAGACCTCCGGTAAACATACCGTAACCGCTGGAATTCTGGAACACGTCACTCTTACGACATCCTACCATATACAGGTTACGGGCAATCATGTTAGCCCAAGAGCAGATGTCGTGCTCGGAATATACAACGACACAAGGATTACCTGTAGTACCACTTGTAGAGTGAATACGTACAGCATCATCAAGATTTCCTCCGACAAGTCCGTAAGGATAGTTATCTCTTAGGTCTTGTTTTGTGGTGAAAGGAATCTTCCGGATATCCTCTGGGCTGTTAATGGAATCAGCAGTGATGCCAAGTTCGCCAAGGCGTTTCATGTAGAAAGGAGATTTAAGACAAACGTTGATGGTCTCCTTTAGTTTCTTTACCTGTAGCTCCCTGAGCTGCTCTCTTGGCATTTTCTCGATCTCGGGTTGCCAGCACTCACCATCAGGCTTGATACTGGCCATGATTTTTTCGTCAGTCATATCTTTAGTTTTTTTACTATTATTCTTTTGAAAGTTGCATCATCATTACGGCAGAGAGTCCTGCTGTTTCTGTACGGAGTCTGCTCTTACCAAGATGTACACTCTTATATCCTTGTCTTAATGCGTTTTCTACTTCATCGATGCTGAAATCGCCTTCAGGTCCTATCAACACTGTCACTTTCTCTTCTGCATCTAACTGTCTTAACTCGTCAAAGAGATAAGTCCTTGGGATCTCATCATAACAGTGGGCAATAAACTTTGCACCCTCACGAGGAGATTCGATGAACTTATTATACGACATCATCTCATTAAGAAGCGGCTTCCATGCCTTGTGACTCTGTTTTACTGCTGAAATAAAGATCTTCTCTACGCGTACAGTCTTAATAAGACGGCGCTCAGAGAACTGGCAGTTTATGAATGACACCTCATCTACACCTATCTCTACAGCTTTTTCCATAAGCCATTCGATGCGATCCATCATCTTTGTGGGAGCAATGGCCAGATGGATATGTCCTTTCCACTGACGCTCCTGAGACATCTTTTCTATTATCTTATAGTAGCAATGATGGGTGGCTGCTATTGTCACCTCTGCCTTGAAAAAATTGCCTTCTCCATCCATAAGCATCATCTCGTCACCACATTTGAGACGTAAAACACGCATGGCGTGCATCGCCTCTTCAGCAGGTAACTCTGTCTGATTCTCAGCATCAGGAACAAAGAAGAATCGAACCTCTTTCATCTTTAGTGCTTAATTTCTGAGATAGGTTTCTTTTCTGGCTTGAAAACTATAGCGAATGCTATGCCTACAATCAATGCGAAGGATGCAAAGATGAACCAACATGTCTGCCAGTCACCTACTAGATATCCACCTTCCCATCCACAATAAGCATTCACGATCTCTCCTGCTGCCAATGTCCCTATTGTCGCACCCAGACCGTTTGTCATCATCATGAATAGTCCCTGAGCTGACGCCTTAATGTCGGGAGCACATTCCTGATCTACAAAGATACCTCCAGACACATTGAAGAAATCAAAGGCAACACCATATACTATACATGAAAGAATAAAGAAAATGACTCCAGGCATAGCAGGATTACCGATACCGAAGAATCCGAAACGGAAAACCCAGGCAAATAACGACATCATCATTACTACTTTGATACCAAATCGCTTAAGGAAGAATGGGATCATCAGAATACACAATGCTTCACTTATCTGTGAGATAGAGGTCAACATAGTAGCGTTGTTTGCCGCGAAAGAGTCTGCGAACTCTGGTGTGCCCTTGAAACTTGTCAGGAAAGGACCCGCAAAACCATTTGTTACTTGTAGACACATTCCCAATAGTGCAGAGAAAATAAAGAACAAAGCCATCTGACGACGTTTGAAGAGTTTGAAGGCATTGAGACCAAGAGTTTCGGCAAGCGAAACCTTTCCATCTTTCTTTTCCAACTTACACTCTGGCAAGGTAAAGCAATAGGCAAATAGAACGATGCTTAAGATTCCTGACACAAGGAACTGTAAATATGTATATTGGAATTTATGAGCATTCTCGCCTAGTGTGAAGCCAAATCCGCTGTCATCGATAAAGGCACAGTTAACAAACCACATGGTAGCTATGAAACCAATGGTTCCAAGTACACGAATAGGTGGGAAGTCTTTAACTGTGTCCAATCTGTTATTTTTAAGAATGGTAAATGCCGCTGTATTGGTCAGGGCGATGGTTGGCATGTAGAAAGCCACACTCAGTGTATAAAGAGCTATGAACATCGACTTGTCTGCAAGTTCATTTCCGAATCCTGCCTGTTCACCCATCCACCAGCAGCTTATCATAAATCCACCAGCCAAAAGATGACAGAGACCTAATAATCGCTGTGGTTGTATATACTTATCTGCAACGATACCCATTAATGTAGGCATGAAGATACTTACTATGCCCTGGATAGCATAGAACCAGGAAATCTTGTCGCCTAATCCAGCGATTCCAAGATAATTTCCCATACATGTAAGATAGGCACCCCATACGGCAAACTCCAGGAAATTCATTAGTGCCAAACGGAATTTAAGATTCATAATTATATAGTTTTATTGGTTAATTTCTCCTCATCTCTAATTCTTTAGTCTCAGTAGGTTTTACTCCGAACTTATGTTGCTGAGCCCGACGTATAGAGTCTTTCTTCAGTCGGATAGAATCTGGTTCAAATGGTTCCTCAAGAGTCTTGTCTTCAGTATTGTCCTCTTTTTTCTTGTGGAATCGGATAAGTTGGATATCACTTATAGACAAAAGCTTTAACTCACTGCTTTTCTCATATCCCTGTCCAAGATAGAAATACCCCATGATTTCTTTGGGCATAAGATCAATAGAGTTGAGTCTCAACTGATTCTGACCAGAAACAGAGAAATGGGTTGTCTGAGCCACGATGCTGTCATTGGTATATCTTATTGCAATATACGCAAGAGCATCTTTATTACCACTCTGATATAAGAAATCACTCTTGAAGGATAGCATGAAACTATCGCCCTTACGATACGAAGTGTCGGCTTTCTGAACAAACTGCATTTTGTTATATGGAGCCTGAGGAATAAGCCTTGCTGACCTCATGCCTTCCCATATACTGGCGGTATCACCAGAAAGACTCTGCATCGTAGTGAATCGTTCTACCTCACCTTCTGTAGCTCCGAGATTCAGGGCATCCTCACTCATACGCTCCTGTACATTCTTATATATATCCACAAAACGGTCTGCACGAGTATAGTAATATACCAATGCAGAATCGAACTCTGCACGTGTGACACCGTATTTGTTGAGTACACTATTAAAGTACAGATCACGTCTGTAATCCTCACTCCCACTCTGTTGTCCAGGTATTGTAGCAATGCCCTGAGAAACATAATAGTCGTAAAGAATATCTTCCATATCATCCGGCTGGATAACCTCATTCGGTATTCCAGGCTCACACCCCGCGATGCTAAACATCATCGCTGCAACCATGATAATATGAAAGAGATGCCTATTCATTTTTCTTCAGTGAAATCTCGCTGATCTCCTTTCTATAGCACAATAGCAGTAATACTACTCCTACGCTGATGCTCGCATCTGCGAAATTGAATACTGGACTGAAGAACACAAAGTGATCACCACCAACAAATGGCATCCACAAAGGCCATTCTGTCTCTATCAAAGGGAAGTAGAACATATCCACTACCTTACCCATAAGGAAAGGAGCATATCCGGAACCAAATGGAACGAAATTTGATGTATAGAACTCAGATGAACTGGTGAAACACAGACCATAGAACATACAGTCAATAAGGTTTCCTGCAGCACCAGCCACTATCATAGCCAAACAGACTATATAGCCAGTGCGTGCATTCTTCCTTATCTGTTGCATTATGTAATAGCCTAATATTGCAATAGCAACGATGCGGAACAACGACAATAAAATTTTACTGCCTATCTGCATTCCAAAGGCCATTCCCATATTCTCAATGAAAGTAATATAAAACCAGTCAGTGATATGTATAGACTCATGCAAATGCATGCTGGTCTTAACCCAGATCTTTATTAGCTGGTCTATTATCAGGATGGCCATTACTATTCCTACGGCCAGTCCACCTTTTGAACTAATCTTATTCTGTAAGCTCACAGAGAGTTTATTTCTTTTGGTTCAGCTTCGACTGTACACTCAGTGTCGCGTGAGGCACCGCACGAAGACGTTCTTTTGGTATCAGTTCACCTGTAATGCGGTCGATACCATAGGTCTTGTTTTCGATTCTTACGAGAGCAGCTTTCAGACCCTGGATGAATTTCTGCTGACGAGCAGCCATGCTGATGAGCTCTTCCTTTGATTGTGTGGCACTACCCTCCTCTAGAGCCTTGTAAGTTGGAGATGTGTCATCCACATCGTTAGAGTCCTCATTCATGAGCACTTTCATCATCTGGTCATAGTCTCTCTTGGCTAATGCCATCTTGTCCATGATTATCTGACGGAACTCTTCCAGTTCTTCATCAGAGTAACGTTTCTTTTCTGCCATAATTCAGATATTGTTGGTTTATTATTTCTTTTCTACTTTGATATTCAATTTGAAGTCATCGAATTCAACTTCCTGTCCGTCGTTAGCCTCTGCTTTGATGTCATCTGCCAGAACCTGGTTCTTGATATATTCAGCAAAACTGGTAAGGCTCTTCTCTACATCAGCATTTGGTGAAACTAAAACAGAGATACGGTCTGTAATCTCCAATCCACTCTCCTTACGGATATTCTGTATGCGATTAATGAGTTCGCGAGCCATACCCTCGTTCTTCAGTTCCTCAGTAAGTTCAACCTCAAGAGCTACAGTTAGGTTACCCTCATTTGCAACCAACCAACCTGGGATGTCCTCGCTGATGATATCAACATTGGCAGCCTCTACGGTAAGAGCCTGTCCTTCAACATCAATACCAATAGTGCCGTTCTTCTCAAGCTCAGCTATCTGCTCCTGAGAAAGGACATCCATAGCGGCAGCAACACTCTTCATGAGCTTGCCGAACTTCTTACCCATAGTACGGAAGTTGCACTTAACCTTCTTAACCAGCACGCCAGCACCCTCAACGAAACGAAGCTCCTTAACGTTAACCTCGTTCATAATCAGATCCTTAACAGCCTCGATATGCTTCTTCTGAGTCTCATCTACAGCAGGAACCATGATGGCCTGCAGTGGCTGGCGAACCTTGATGTTAACCTTGCGGCGCAGAGCAAGTACCATAGAGGTAATCTTCTGTGCCATCTGCATACGTGCCTCAAGATCCTTATCAATCTGAGCATCGTCGGCTACAGGGAACTTATCGAGGTGTACTGAGTCGAGCTCGTCCCCAAGGTCCTTATACAGCTGATCTGCATAGAAAGGAGCAAATGGAGCCAACAGCTTAGATACTGTCAGCAAACAGGTATAGAGAGTCTGGTAAGCGCTAAGCTTGTCCTCACTCATCTCCTTACCCCAGAAACGCTTACGGTTAAGACGTACGAACCAGTTACTCAGGTCATCGTTAACAAATGCGTCAATCAGTCGGCCGGCACGAGTTGGATCATAGTTTTCAAGCTCTGCCTCTACACCCTTGATGAGTGTGTTCAGACATGAGAGAATCCAGCGGTCAATCTCTGGGCGCTTCTCGAATGCAACCTGTGCTGCTGCAGGATCAAAACCGTCAACATTAGCATAGAGTGCAAAGAAACTGTAAGTGTTATAAAGTGTGCCGAAGAACTTACGACGAACCTCGTCAACGCCCTCTGGATCGAACTTAAGGTTGTCCCAAGGCTCAGAGTTAGTCATCATATACAGACGTACAGCGTCAGAGCCATACTTGCCAATCATATCGAATGGGTTAACCACGTTACCAACGTGCTTTGACATCTTGTTGCCCTTAGCATCGAGCACCAGACCTGAAGAAATAACATTCTTGAAGGCTACTGAGTCGAATATCATGGTAGCAATGGCATGCAGAGTGAAAAACCAACCACGGGTCTGATCCACACCCTCGTTAATGAAGTCGCATGGGAAGGCGATGCCCTTATCAATCAGATCCTTATTTTCGAATGGATAGTGAATCTGGGCGTAAGGCATAGAACCAGAATCGAACCATACATCAATCAGGTCTGTCTCACGCTTCATTGGCTTACCGCTCTCTGAAACCAGCACGATATGATCAACATAAGGACGATGCAGGTCGATCTTGTCGTAGTTCTCCTTCGACATATCGCCAGGAACGAAGCCGTTGTCCTTCAGAGGGTTAGACTTCATGAATCCAGCCTTTACAGCCTTCTCTATTTCATTATAGAGCTCCTCTACGGAACCTATGCAGATATCCTTTCCGTCCTCATCGCGCCAGATAGGAAGTGGAGTTCCCCAGAAACGTGAACGAGAAAGGTTCCAGTCGTTCAGGTTCTCCAGCCAGTTACCAAAGCGGCCAGTACCCGTACTCTCTGGCTGCCAGTTGATGGTCTTGTTCAGCTCGAACATACGGTCCTTTTTAGCTGTAGAGCGGATGAACCAAGAGTCGAGAGGATAATAAAGCACAGGCTTGTCTGTACGCCAGCAGTGAGGATAGTTGTGTACATGCTTCTCAATCTTAAGGGCTGTACCATTCTGCTTCATCTCCATACAGATAACGATGTTCAGGTCTTCTGCCTTAGCAGCAGCTTGCTCGTCGTACTTGCCATCCTTGTTGAACTCAGGTGCATAGGCGTTCTTAACAAAGTCGCCTGCGTGATGACCATATCCTGCCTTATCTACACATTTCTCAACAAAGTTATTATCCAGTTCGTCCATAACGTAGTACTTACCCTGAAGGTCTACCATAGGACGCGTTTCACCTTTCTTATTTATAAGGAACAGACTTGGAATGTGAGCATCCTTAGCCACCTTGGCATCATCGGCACCAAAGGTTGGAGCAATATGTACGATACCAGCACCATCCTCAGTTGTTACATAATCACCAGGGATTACGCGGAAAGCCTCGCTCTCCATCTCAACAAACTGATCCTTGCCGTTCTCGCCTATAAAAATCTTCTCAGGATGAACTGCAGCATACTCCTTAACATAGTCGGCAGCATTCTGATCGAGCTTAGCCGATGGCTTTACCCAAGGCATAAGCTGCTGGTACTTCATACCAACGAGCTCCTCACCCGTATAACGGCCAACGATGCGATAAGGCACGAACTTCTCGCCCTTATTGTACTCAGGCATCTCCTCGTCATCGGTGATATTTCCTTCTGGTGCCAGATAAGCATTAAGACGACTCTCGGCCAGAACAATAGTAATCTTCTCACCGTTATAAGCGTTATATGTCTCAACAGCTACGTAAGTAATCTTTGGACCTACGCAAAGTGCTGTGTTTGAGGGCAATGTCCAAGGAGTTGTGGTCCAAGCTACGAAGTAAGATGAACCCCACTTTGTCCATTCTTCCTTAGGATTAAGAGCCTTGAAGAGAGCAGTAACTGTGGTATCCTTAACATCGCGATAACAACCAGGCTGGTTCAACTCGTGGGAGCTAAGACCTGTACCTGCTGCAGGAGAATATGGCTGGATGGTATAGCCCTTATAGAGCAGTCCCTTCTTATAGAACTGCTGGAGCAACCACCAAAGAGTTTCTATATACTTGTTATCGTAAGTAATGTAAGGATTGTCGAGATCAACAAAATAACCCATCTTCTCCGTCAGGTCACGCCACTCCTGAGTGAACATCATGACGTTCTCGCGACACTTCTTGTTGTAATCTTCAGTAGAAATGTACTTTTCTGAGTACTTATTATCAATATCGGCCTTGGTAATGCCAAGTTCCTTCTCTACACCAAGCTCTACGGGCAGTCCGTGGGTATCCCAACCTGCCTTACGCTTTACCTGATAACCCTTCATGGTCTTATACCGGTTGAAGGTATCCTTTATGGTACGAGCCAACATGTGGTGGATTCCTGGGTGACCGTTAGCAGAGGGAGGACCTTCAAAGAATACAAACTGCGGGCAGCCTTCACGCTCGTCTACTGAGCGCCAAAAGACATTCTTCTCCCGCCACATCTCCAGGATATCATTGTTTACCTGGGTTAGATTCAGACCATTATGTTCTGCAAATCTCTTAGCCATATATTTCTATTTTCTTAAATTTTTATATTCTCTATATTTGGCGTGCAAAGGTACTAAAAATATCCGATATTGCAAAATAAATAAATAATTTTTAGTTTTTTCCGTAAATTTCTTGCATTTTCCAAAATAATTAGTAACTTTGTAGCCAAATTAGATTATTGTATACATAACTTAAAACTCAATTTCGTATGGTATTAATGATTCTTCAGCTCTGTATTGTTTTAGGAGCTCTATGGGTAGGATCACGTTATGGTTCGCTCGCTCTTGGTGCGATCTCCGGTATTGGTCTCGCTATTCTCGTCTTCGGTTTCGGTCTGAAGCCAGGCACTCCTCCTACCGATGTTATCTACATCATTATCGCAGCCGTTACTTGTGCTGGTATTATGCAGGCATCTGGAGGTATGGACTGGCTTATCCAGATAGCAGAGAAACTGTTACGTAAGCATCCTGACCACATTACGTTCTTTGCACCACTTACCACATTCTTCCTTACAGTACTTGTAGGAACAGGTCACGTAGTTTACACCCTGATGCCAATTATCTGCGACATTGCGCTGAAGAAGGGCATACGCCCTGAGCGTCCCTGCGGAGTGGCTTCTATCGCCTCTCAGGTTGGTATCACCTGCTCGCCAATCGCTGCAGCAGTAGTCGCATTTGTAACCATTTCTAATGCAAATCACTTCGATATAACTATTCCTGGTGTTATCATGGTTTCTATACCATCTTGCGTCTGCGGACTTATGGCCGCTGCAGCTGCCAGCTATCATCGTGGTCTCGACCTCGATAAGGATCCAAAATTCCTTGCTAAGCTTCAGGATCCCGTACAGCGCGAGTATATCTATGGTGGTTCTGCTACAACTCTCGACAAGGAGATTCCACAGTCAGCTAAGAATGCTGTGTTTATCTTCCTCGGTGCTCTCTGCGTTATCGTATTCTTCGCTATCTTCCAGAATGCGCTTCCTGCTTACGACACTCTGCGTGGCATAAAGGGTACAGATCCTTTGCAGATTAATGAAAGTCTGACACTTACAGCCGACCAGCTGGTTAAGGCAAAGTTACATATTGAGGGCATGACAGAGTTCTTCAAGAAGCCTCTGGCAATGAATCTTGTAATTCAGATTGTTATGATCTCAGCTGCAGCTCTTATGATTATCTTCTGCAAGGCTGCTCCTAAGAAGGCAGTTGCAGGTCCGGTTTGGCAGTCTGGTATGGTTGCAGTAGTTGCTATTTATGGTATTGCCTGGCTGGCTGATACTTACTTCTCAAACTACATGCCTGAGATGAAGGCAATGCTTGCAGATATAGTAAAGGAACATCCTTGGAGCATAGCTCTTGTATTCTTCCTGGTATCTGTGCTTATCAACTCTCAGGGTGCTGTAGTAGTATCAATGCTGCCTTTGGCTTACTCACTTGGAATACCTGGTCCTGTGCTGCTGGGTGTTCTGCCTTCAGTTTATGGATACTTCTTCATCCCTAACTATCCTTCTGATATTGCAACAGTGAACTTCGACCGTTCTGGTACAACTGTCATCGGAAAGTATCTGCTCAACCACTCTTTCATGATGCCAGGTCTTATCAGTGTATCAGTTTCAACAATTGTTGCCTACTGTCTCTCGATGCTTTTCTACTAAAAGATCATAACAAACCGAAAAGAGCCATCCAGAATCAGGGTGGCTCTTTTATTATGTGAGAAATCTCTATTAATTGAACTTATCAATTATTTCCTCAGCAGTAACCAGACTCTGTTCTCCTGTTTCCATATTCTTTAGAGTAACCTTGCCTTGAGCTATCTCATTTTCGCCAGCAAGGGCAACAAATGGTATCTGCTTCGCATTAGCATAACTCATTTGTTTCTTCATCTTCGCAGCATCTGGGAAAATCTCTGTGCGGATACCTGCCTCACGTACCTTTGCAGCGATAGGCAGACAATATGCAGTCTCTTTTTCTCCAAAGTTGATAAAGAGAAGCTGTGTGGTGTTAAGTGAATCTTTCGGATAGAGGTCAAGAGCATTAAGTACATCGTAGATACGATCAACTCCAAAAGAGATACCCACTCCCGATAGTCCTGGCATTCCGAATATCCCCGTAAGGTTATCGTAACGTCCGCCACCAGAGATACTGCCCATAGGAGTGTCAAGAGCCTTCACCTCAAAGATAGCTCCTGTATAATAGCTTAATCCACGGGCAAGGGTAAGATCAAGCAGTATCTCGTTCTTAAGCCCATTAAGGAAACTCAAGATATAACGGCACTCCTCCACTCCCTTCATGCCTGTCTCACTTGATGAAAGAACATCAGCAATCGTATTGAGTTTCTCTTCATTAGTGCCCTCAAGCATGATGATGGGCTGAAGTTTCTCAATCTGTTCATCTGAAAGACCATCCTCACGAAGTTCGGCATTAACATTGTCGATACCTATCTTGTCAAGTTTATCGATGGCAACAGTGATATCTACAATCTTATCTGCAGCACCAATAACTTCTGCGATGCCAGTAAGAATCTTACGGTTATTTATCTTTATCTGGACACGAACACCAAAACGTGAGAAGACAGTATCCACAATCTGCATCAGCTCTACCTCATTGAGCAGGGAGTCTGAGCCAACGACATCACCATCAAACTGATAAAACTCACGATAGCGACCTTTCTGTGGACGATCTGCACGCCATACTGGCTGCACCTGATAGCGCTTGAAAGGAAGCTGCAACTCCTCGCGATGCATCACGACATAACGTGCAAACGGTACTGTGAGGTCATATCGAAGCCCTTTCTCGCATATCTTTGAAGCCAGACGGAGTGTATTACGTTCTGCCAGTTCCTGATCATCAATCTTTGAGAGATAATCTCCGCTGTTTAGAATCTTAAACAACAGTTTGTCACCTTCCTCACCATACTTACCCATAAGCGTCTGAAGGGTCTCCTGAGCAGGTGTCTCTATCTGCTGGAAGCCATACAGCTCATATACAGATCTTATGGTATTGAAGATATAGTTGCGCTTGGCCATCTCTACAGGGCCGAAGTCGCGAGTACCTTTGGGTATACTTGGTTTATTTGCCATTATTTACGTACAATTGTCTGGTCGCGGTCAGGACCGATACTAATGATACAAATAGGTGTCTCGAGCTGTTTCTCGAGGAATGCGATATAATCCTTGAACTCCTTGGGGAACTGATCCTCAGAGGTGAACTTCGTCATATCAGTCTTCCAGCCGGGAAGTTCCTCATAAACAGGCTCGATACCGTCTTCGATATTGTATGGGAAATAATCTATCTGTTCGCCATTCTGCTTATAAGCCACACAGGCCTTGATGGTGTCGAAGCCATCGAGCACGTCACTCTTCATCATGATGAGCTTAGTAACACCATTCACCATAATAGAATATTTCAGTGCTACGAGGTCAATCCATCCGCAACGGCGCTCACGACCTGTCACTGCTCCATACTCATGTCCAAGATCACGAATCTTCTTTCCTGTCTCGTCAAAAAGTTCTGTGGGGAATGGACCTGCACCTACACGAGTGCAATAAGCCTTCATAATACCATATACCTCACCGATTTTGTTAGGTCCGATACCAAGGCCTGTACAAGCACCTGCACAGATAGTGTTCGATGATGTGACGAATGGATAGCTTCCGAAGTCCACATCAAGCATAGTGCCCTGAGCGCCCTCGCAAAGGATGCTCTTACCGCTACGCAGGATATTGTTTATCTCATGCTCAGAATCTACGATCTGGAACTGACGCAGATACTCAATACCCTCAAGCCATTTCTTCTCTACCTCGGTGATATCATATTCAAAGTTCAACGACTTAAGGATTGCCTCATGACGAGCCTTTGCCTTTGCATACTTTGCCTCAAAATTATCGAGGATATCACCAACACGCAGGCCATTACGTGAAATCTTGTCAGTATATGTAGGACCGATACCCTTTCCTGTGGTACCAACCTTGTCCTTACCCTTCTGAGCCTCGTAGGCAGCGTCGAGCACTCGGTGAGTAGGCATGATGAGATGAGCCTTCTTGGAGATGTGCAGACGTGAATGAAGATCATGACCGCTGGCTTCAAGTGCCTTTGCCTCGTCCATAAAGAGGTCTGGTGCAAGAACAACACCATTACCAATGATGTTTACCTTACCACCCTGGAAGATTCCAGATGGAATAGAACGAAGAACGTATTTCTGTCCTTCGAACTCAAGAGTGTGTCCTGCATTGGGACCACCCTGGAAACGAGCTATCACATCATACTTCGGGGTCAGTACATCGACCACCTTGCCTTTACCTTCGTCGCCCCATTGGAGACCCAGCAGGACGTCAACTTTACCTGTGTTCATAATTTACTATCGTTTAGTTTCTTTTTCTCTTCTTTATTTCTCATACGTGTCATTTTCCCCTGACACACGCTGCAGATTCCATATACATACAACGTAAATCCGTCTTTGCGGAATCGCTTGAAGTGTGTTGCATCAATAGCTTGCTCTATCAGATTGGATTTCACATCTGTGACTCTTCCACAAATGGTACAAATTTGATGACAATGACTTGTGCTGTCGTAACATGCCTCGTAAGCTGTTGAACCATGAAAGCGATGACGTATTACCAGTCGAAGCTCGAGAAAGAGGTTCAGGGTATTATAGAGTGTGGCTCTGCTCACACGAAACTTATAGTCATGATCAAGCTTTGCACTCAAGTCATCAAGTGTGAAATGTCCGTCAATGTTATATATAGCTTTAAGAATTGTATAGCGTTCTGGAGTCTTGCGATGATTATTCATCTCAAGATAGGTGTCGAGTATACGCAACACATTCTTCCAGACATCAATTTTTAACATACTGCTACAGGTGCGATTTATGAAAACCGTACAAAGGTACAAACTTTCAGTGAGAAAAAAGAGAGATAATTTATAAAATTTCTAAATTGACGCGTTTTAATGCACTTTTTGCAAGTCTGTCGTATACAAGACCCAGTTCTGCAAATCGTTGAATTGAAGATTGAGCTGCTTTACGAACAGAAATATTATTCCCCTGAAGAGCTGCTATGGCTTGGTCAACGAATTCATTTATTCCCCGTTCATTGGGTTCGCGCTTAGCCATGAAGATACGTGAGAGAATATGGAAGCCGCAAAGCTGATACAGTTCTTTGTCGGATGCCATCCACTGATATGCTTTCTCCGGAGCGTAGGGCAGATACTGATATAGGTTGAAGGCTGCTTGTTCTGCTATCTCCTGTTCTGTTGTCTGTTCCATCCAGATATCAATAACCTCAGGAAGAACTTCTTCTGGAGGCATTATCATAGTGGCGAGGATTTTACATTCGCGCACATCCTCCTTCCACAGTGCTATGGCAAGGTCATAGTTATAGCCTATCTCATCTGCTTTCTGACGAAGACGGGGCAATGTGGCCCCCCAGTTCAGTTTATAGCTAAGTCCCTTGTCACGCATGGATTTGGCAACGGCTCCGTCCATCATAAGCCGAAACGACTGCTTTATCTCCTTCACGACCTCGCAAACCACCTTACTATCCTTTCTCATTTATCTGTTAAATCAATGTCCCGTATTCCTGTCCGTACCTAAGCATCTGGTGAGCATAGTCTTCACCATAGTATACCTGAACATCAGCGATATCTCCATTATTGTCATATATCGGTAGCAGTTGTGGATTGATAAATCCTTTGTAAGGCGCAAGATTTAGCCTCTGATACCTCTCAAGAATCTCTGCATGCAACTCGGCATCTACCTTAACGGCATATTGTTCTACAAGTTTTCTTGCTGCTTTATAGTCGCCCTCACTCTTTATGCGTTGTATCTCTGCAAGTAGTGTGGCAATAAGACTTCTCAACTGTTCGTAGTCGGATATCTCCAGGTATGTCTTCTCATTCCGTCTTATGAGATGGATTACGTTACCGTTCTCATAACACCAATTAGCAATGAGCGCACGATTACGCATATGAGCTTCTTCTATCTGGTGACCTGGCTTTATTCGAATCAGTTGGGTCATCAGTCCGTTCATCATATAAGTGTAATACTGCGACTTGTATGCCTCTATGTCTGGTGTTAGCCCTAATTCCACAAGTTTCTCATCTGCGATATAATAGAGCCCGAATAGATCGGCTCTTGCTTCTTCAATGGTACTACTATATGCCTTTAGGGCGTCGGGATCTATTCCTGGCAACATTTGTCCGCTACCATGTCCCAGACACTCATGTAGATCTGTATGCAGGTCATCACACAAATCACCGTATTGCCCAATGAGTTCCAAAGTGGCATCATCAATTACAAACTCTTCCTTGAACCCGTTACCATGAGCTGCTTTATTATATGCATCAGTGATGTTGCTTATGGTTATACTCTTTGAACCATACTGAGCACGTATCCAATCGGCATTAGGAAGGTTAATACCTATTGCTGTCGACGGATATTCCTCGCCTCCAAGCATAGCAGCACAAATGACATTTGCTGTTACTCCCTTAACCACCGGTTTTCGAAAACGTGCATCTACAGGCGAGTGGTCCTCAAACCACTGAGCATTATTACTGATTATCTGGGTACGACATGTGGCTTCTTTATCGATATACTCAACAAGTCCTTCCCACGATGCCTTTAATCCCAAAGGATCACCATAGACCTCGATAAATCCGTTAATAAAATCAATAGTAGCATCATGTTCTGACACCCATTCAATTGAATATTTATTGAATAGTACCAAATCACCTGTTTTATAATAACTTATTAGAGTGTTTATCAGTTTTCTCTGGCATTCGTTTTCAGCATAGTCTGCAGCTTTCTCCAGCCAATAGATAATCTTACGGATAGCAGGACCGTACAGACCGTTGGCACACCATACCTTTTCCTTTATCTCTCCTTTCTCTTTAACCAATGTGGAGTTGAGTCCATACGATAGAGGTTCTTTGCAGTCGGCATACCGTTCTTTCATGCGTGCATAGAAGTTCTCTGCCTCCTGTTGTGTCACCCCATCATAGAAATTACATGCTGAAGTGACTATCAAATCCTCACCATCAGCCTTGTTCACACGTTTTGGCATGTATGAAGTATCGAAGATGGCTGGCCAGATTATATTACAAAGCTCTTCCAGAGATAATATCTCTTTTCCTATTGGCAAACTTGTGATGTCCACCTTCTTCAATGCATCCTTGAGAAACTGCTCAGGGAAACCCGGTTCAAATTTCTCACAACCATAGTGATGGTATATTCCATTTGAAAACCATATACGTTTGAGATATACTTCAAAAGCACGAAACTCATCAGTGTCGTGAGGAATGTCGGCATCGGTATATACCGTTTCTAATGTCTTGCGTATCAAGAGATTGTGTTTCCCGTTCTGATCAAAGATGATATCACGTCCAAAAAGAGTCGCTTTGGCAAGATAAAAGATAAATATCTTCTGCCTAAGCGACAATTTTTCAAATCCGTTAAGATGATAGCGAAGCAATTGCAGATCTGCAAACCGTTCGCTCTGATAAATAAAATCCACTACTCGGTACCCTCCTACTCTACTGATTTCTTCTTACGTGGCTGCTTCACCATTGCAGGATGCTGCTGAAGGTGCTTCAAGCGATACTCACGTGGAGTGATACCCTGAATCTTGTAGAATGAAGCATAGAACGACTGGCGATTAGCAAAACCTACCATATCACTCACCTCCTCCATGCGGAGATCCTGGTAACGCTTATCAACTAGTATTGACATTGCCTCATCGATACGGTACTTGTTGACGAATGATGTGTAGTTCATGTGAAATCTCACATTAACTACAGCAGAGATATAACGGGTGTTTGTACCAAGTGCCTCTGCCAGTTTCTTGGCTGAATAGTCCTTGTCACGATACTTCTTCTGCATGACAATGATATTCATAATCTTCTCCTGCATCTCATCCATCAGTCGTGGACTCACCAAACTGCGATAAGCAGCCTCTTTTTCTTTGAGTTCTGTAATATTATACTTTGCCATATCTACGAATTATGGTTAAGTTGATATTAAAATTTTTGCAAATATACAAATATTTTAGATATAATGCAAGAAAAAACAGATAAAATTTGCAAAAAAGTTGAAAAAAGTCGCTTTTTCTGTCACTTTTTCATAAAAATAAGGTGAGAAAGGACAGGAATCAGAATAATTTTTTGTAACTTTGCAGAGCAAATTTATAAAAGATGGCAAAGAAAAAGATACTTTTTATCAATCAGGAGATAGCTCCTTACGTACCTGACACAATTATGTCGCTCCAAGGCCGTGATATCCCCCAGGCCATTCAGGAGAAAAGTCATGAAATACGCATCTTCATGCCAAAATGGGGTAATATCAATGAACGAAGAGGTCAGCTCCATGAGGTGCAGCGTCTCTCTGGTATGAATCTTATCATCGATGATACAGACCATCCACTAATCATTAAAGTAGCATCTATTCAGTCTGCAAAGATACAGGTGTACTTTATTGATAATGACGATTATTTCAGTAAGCGTCAGATGGAACAAGGTGAAGACGGGAATGACTATGCCGACAATGGTGAGAGAGCCATCTTCTTTGCTCGTGGTGTACTAGAGACTGTAAAGAAGCTCCGATGGGTACCAGATATCATCCACTGTCAGGGATGGATGAGTGCCGTCATACCTCTTTATATTAAGACAGCATATCACGACGAGCCTTCGTTCACCAATACAAAGGTCATCACCTCACTTTACACTAGAAGCCTTAATAGTGCTCTTGGTGAGAACTTCAAGCGCTGCGTTGAGTTCCGTGATGCAACAACAGAAATACTGAAACCTTATAATGACATTTTTGAATTTGAAGATCTTGGTAAGCTCGCTATAGACTATAGCGATGGCATTATCCAGTCAGATACAGAAGTAAACAGCAATCTTCTCAAATATGCACAGGAGAAAGAAAAACCCATTTTGAATTATAAGGAAGAAGGCTTTGCTGATGCCATCGAGGATTTCTATGACCAGATAGCTCCAGATGCACCTGCAGAGGAAACAGAAGATTAAAAAAAGATATAGTATACAAGCAATGAAATTAAAATTTGTTACAGCGATTGCACTATGCGCAATGGCAATACTTTCTTGCGACGAAAATACCGGTACACTTGGAGACTCTCTTACTGACGAGAGCAACAAACTCGTCGTAACCACTCAGAACTTTGATGTTCTTACAAAATCCATGGAAGTGGACTCGGTCTATTCAAAAGAGCGTCAGTGTTATGTTGGGAGAGTCTTAGACCCAGAGACTGGTACTTATGTCAAGACTACATTCACCACTCAGTTTAATATGATGGAGCATGCCTCTGACCAACTTCCTAAGAAAGAGGATATCATCGATTTGGATTTTGAAGGCGATGGAGATATCTTAGCTGACTCTTCATATATCATGATTTACTTCGACGTGCCATCAAGTTATGGTGACACGCTAACCACCATGAAACTAAGAATATCAGAGCTTAGCAAGGCAATTACCGGTACCAACACGCGTTATACCAATTTTGATGCTAAGACAGCAGGATATCTTCGTAACAACGGTCTGAAATACGATAAGATGTTCTCCTTACGTGACCTTAACCGTAGTGACAGCATCAGATATCTCGTAGATTCCAACCTGCATCGCAATTCTAGCACCAGTGACAACGGCTGGTATGACTTTATGCGTCTCTGGCTTAATGATCCGTATACAGACAAAGACGGAAAGACTTATCGCAACTACGGAACGTACATTCTCCGTTCATACTATAACCATCCTGAATATTTCAAAAACTCATATTCGTTTATCAATAATGTATGTCCCGGATTCCATTTCGAAACAATCGATGGCATTGGCGTGATGGCGAGAATCAAGGAGATAAGTTTGTATGTGTTCTATAATTTTATTAATAACGGACGTGTTGCTAAGACTTATCTTATGGCTACATCTACAGAAGAGGTTGTTCAGACCTCAACTGTTGTTAACGATAAGGAAGCCATGAAGACTCTAGTTGCCGACAACAGTTGTACATATGTAAAGTCACCTGCTGCGATATTCACAGAGGTGGAACTACCAATCGATGGCATTTGTACATCCCACCCCACCGACTCTCTATTGTCTGCAAAGGTATCTTTTCAGCGACTAAACAATTCCGGTGAAGCTACTGAGTTTGCTTTCTCTAAGCCCTCATCCCTATTGCTTATCGAAAAAGATAGTCTTAACTCGTTCTTTCTTAAGAACAGCACTTACAACAACACTTATGCATATCAGGCATCACTCTCAAGCAATGCCTATACATACAGCAATGTCTCAAACCTTATCTCGCGCATGTACAATAAGAAGATTAAGGGAATGAAGAGCGATCCTAACTGGTTAGAAAAGCATCCTGACTGGAATAAGGCTGTGCTCGTTCCTATCGAGGAGGTAACAGTAACTTCGTCTTCGTATTACACCTCTACTTCAAGCACCATTGCCTTGAAGAACAAGATGGGATTGTCGAGCACTCGTTTGATAAGGGGTACGGCTGCATCGCCTATCAAAATGGAGGTTATCTACGCGAAATTCAAGGAGTAGGTATATGGCCGACGGATTTCTCGAAAAACATCATGAAGACTATGAGGCTCGCAAAGCCGCATGGCTGAGAAAGAAAAAGTATCTATCTAAGACAGGTAAACGGCAAATAGAGCGCCCCGATGATGAGGCGCTCTAATTCTTATCTTATAACCTTAAACTTGGCGAATTTCAGCAGTAGTTGTTTTGTGCCGGTATTTCTGAACTGTACTGTGGCTTTTGTATTCTCACCCGTACCCTCAATCTTTATTACCTCACCTATGCCGAAACGCTGATGCTCAATGGTATTGCCTACATGTAGGTCGCCAGCACTCGCATCTGTTGCCATCGGACGTGGAGGTACAGCACGATTCACAGATTTAAATCGTCCACAACTCGCGATGTTCAATTGCCGCTTGAATCCCTCAGAGAAAGGATCTACCGCCTTCTCTTGTTGTCTTGGGGCAACGGCTCTTGGCTTAGGATCAGCCTTGAACTGTGTAGACACAGGTCTGGGATTCTGCATCCATTCAGGACTTTCACTATTATATCCACGCGGATTTCGGCTATAGCCTCCGGTATTACCTGTGCCGTAAGCACCTCCATCATAGCGGTTATATGCTCTACGAGATGATCCTAAGAAAGACTGCTCTCCCCCGCCCTCAGATTTCACATCTATCAGCTCTGGATCGATATCCTGAATAAATCTCGATGGTGTGTCATACTCCATCTTCCCGTATCTGAAACGATTCTGGGCGCAGGTAAGTATACAATGTTTCTCTGCTCGTGTGATGGCTACATACAACAAACGTCGCTCTTCCTCCAGCTCTCGCATCGAGTTAGTACACATCGGACTCGGGAAGATATTCTCTTCCAGTCCCACTACGAATACCGTAGGAAACTCCAGACCCTTTGCCGAATGAATCGTCATCAGCGTCACCTTGTCATTCGAGTCTCCCTCATCGCTGTCGAGATCTGTAAGCAGAGCCACCTCCTGAAGGAAGTCAGGCAGATATACCTGCTCTCCCATATCCTCCTCACGACGGCTCTCCACAAAGTCCTGCATACCACTGAGAAACTCCTCCAGGTTCTCCTGTCGTGAGATATCCTCAGGGTTGCGTCCGCTATATATATCCTTGCTGATGCCTGAGTTCATGATGATGTCATGTCCCAGCGCGTAGGCATCCTCAGTGTTCAGTCGTCCTATCCATCCTTCGATAAGCTCCCTGAAGCCTTGCAGCTTTGTCATCGTAGCCTTGCTCACATCCATCGGGAAGAGCATTGGCTCCTTTATCACCTGCCACAGACTTACTCCATACATCTGAGCTGCCTGGGCAATCTTACCTACGGTAGTGTCACCGATACCTCTGGCAGGATAGTTGATTATTCGTTTGAATGCTTCTTCGTCGTAGGGGTTAGCAACTAGTCGGAAATAGGCTATCACGTCTTTTATCTCCTTACGCAGATAGAAGCTCAGACCTCCGTAGATACGATATGGGATATTATCCTTACGCATCTGTTCCTCAAAGCTTCGGCTCTGGGAGTTGGTGCGATACAGGATAGCGAAGTCACTCCAGTTGCAGTGGTCTTCCCTACGCAGTCGCTTAATTCCCTGAGTCACTATCATCGCCTCTTCCTTGTCGGAATAGGCTGGTTTCAACTGTAGCTTCTCACCCTGCTCATTCTTAGAGTACACATTCTTCGGAATCTGCCTCTCATTACGTCTGATGAGTGAGTTTGCGGCCTGTACTATCAGCTGTGTCGAACGATAGTTCTGCTCCAGCTTAAAGAGTTTAGTGTCGTTATATTTGCTTTGAAAGTTGAGTATATTGTCTATGTTAGCTCCTCTGAAACTATAGATACTCTGTGCATCGTCGCCCACCACACAGACCTTCTGACGTTCCTTTGTCAACTGGTACACTATCGCCTGCTGGGCATAGTTAGTATCCTGATACTCATCCACAAGCACGAAATGGAATCTCTCCACGTATTTCCTTCTAATATCCTCGTGATTCTGGAAGAGCACCCATGTCTGCACCAGGAGATCGTCGAAGTCCATAGCATTAGCCTGACGACATCGCTCAACGTATCTTATATATATGTTCTTCACCTCAGGGCGTTTCTGCTCGGCATCATAAGCCGCCGAAGGACTCGATGCGTAGGCCTGTGGCAGGAGCAGATGATTCTTTGCCATCGAGATACGGTCGGCAACGGATGCTGGCTTATATACCTTATCGTCAAGCTGCATCTCCTTGATGATAGTCTTCACCAGTGATCGAGCATCGCTCTGGTCATAGATGGTGAAGTTGGAATTATATCCTATATGTTCTGCCTCATTACGCAGAATACGAGCGAAGACACTATGGAAGGTACCCATCTGCAGATACCTCGCACGCTCCTCGCCCACCAGCCGCGCGATACGTTCCTTCATCTCGCGTGCTGCCTTGTTGGTAAACGTAAGTGCCAGAATCTGCCACGGGGCCATCCCCTGCTCCAGCAGCCAGGCTATCTTATAGGTAAGCACTCTCGTCTTCCCTGAACCTGCACCTGCTATTACAAGACTGGCCCCGTCGCAGTATTCTACCGCCTGACGCTGACTATCATTTAGCTGGCTTAGCATCAGCCTTTGCGTCGTCCTTCTTATCGTCAGTCTTCTTTGGTGCTGGCTTGTAACGCTTGTTCAGACCGTTGATAACGTCCTGGGTGATATCATACTTCTTGTCGGCAAAAAGGATATTGTCACCAGCCTTTGAGAGGATGATGTCATAGTGCTTATCGTTGTTGTATGCCTTAAGGAAGTTCTGCAGTGAATCGCGCAGAGCCTCGTTAAATTTTGCTGTCTCGATGGCGAGCTCATTCTCCAGACGTGCCTGCAGAGTCTGTAAATCCTGCTGCTGACGCTGGATGGCTGCTTGCTGACTCTCTGCCTGCTGACGGCTTGTAAAACCGTTGTTATTGAGCTTCTGCTGGAAATTAGCTACTGCTGCCTGAAGGGCGTTACCTTTCTGGTTGAGGGTGTTACGGGCATTGTTGCTCTTCTTCTCGAGAGTAACGCTGTAGTCCTTGGCAAATGTGTACTGAGTCATCAGTGAATCAACTTCTACATAGGCAATCTTCATGCCTGTAGTGTTCGCATCATCGCTAGAGGGCTGATTGTCCATCTTTGGAGCGGCATTGTTGCACGATACCATCATAGCTGCGATGGTCAGAGCTGGAAAAATGTACTTTTTCATCTTTTCGTTTGAATGATTTTTTATTTTATAAAATTTATTTCAAATATCTTTCACTTACCGCAAACTCACTCTTCCTCCTCATCTCCTTATCCTGGTCCATTACACAATGGATGCCTCTTTCCTTCATCGCTTCAGAATCGTGAATATGCTGCGACTTGAACTCTCCCTGACGCACAAGAAGCACTCTTACGAGGAAAAATACCATCGCGATAGCAATTATTAACGTCGATATGAGCAGAGTTTCAATCATTTTTTGTACTTTTGCGGGTGCAAAGTTACGAATAAGAGAGCAAAATACCAAATTTATTTGTGAAATCAATTATAAAAACGTATTAATAATGAATAAAAACGACTTAAAACCAGCATCAGTCTTTGCTGAATTTGCTAAGATTAATGAAATTCCGCGTCCATCAAAGCGCGAAGAGAAGATGATTGACTATCTCCGTAACTGGGGCGAGAGCCATAATCTCGAAACAAAAGTCGACGAGACAGGTAATGTTATCATCCGCAAGCCAGCCACTAAGGGCATGGAGAACTGCAAGACAGTAATCCTACAGAGTCACATGGATATGGTGTGTGACAAACTTGTGGATGTAGAGTTTGATTTCGACAAGGACGCAATCAAGACATATATCGACGGAGAGTGGCTCACTGCCGAGGGCACTACCCTTGGTGCCGACGATGGTATCGGCTGTGCCATCGAACTGGCCATCCTTGCTGCCGACGATATCGAGCACGGTCCTATCGAGTGTGTCTTTACCCGTGATGAAGAGACAGGTCTCTCAGGTGCTGAGGGCATGAAGGCAGGCTTTATGAGCGGCGACTACCTCATCAACCTCGACTCTGAGGATGAGGGTGAGATCTTCGTCAGCTGTGCCGGAGGCCGTAATACCCAGGCCAAGTTCACTTTCGCCCGTCAGGATGCTCCTCAGGGCAGTTTCTTCATCAAGGCCTCACTGAAGGGGCTCGTCGGAGGTCACTCTGGTGATGACATCAATAAGAAGCGTGCCAACGCCATCAAGATTCTCGCCCGTTTCCTCTTCCAGGAGATGAAGCGTTACGATGGTATCTGTCTGGCTCAGTTCCATTCCGGCAAGCTCCACAACGCCATTCCTCGCGACGGCTATTTCGTTATCGCTGTTCCCAACGAGCTGAAGGAGAATATCCGTGCCGACTGGAATGTCTTTGCTTCAGAGGTAGAGGATGAGTTCCATGTTACCGACACTCAGATGGTCTTCGCTATGGAGAGCACTGATACCGAGAAGATCATCGACCCCGCTGTTGCTAAGAATTTCGTGTGGGCCGTACAGGCTGTCGACAATGGTATCTACGCCATCTGTCAGGATGAGGCTCTCGGAGGAATGGTAGAGACATCGAGCAACATCGCCAGCATCCATACTCTCGACACCACCATCGAGATACTGAGCAGCCAGCGCAGTAATGTGATGTCTAACCTCGATAATATGTGTGCCACCATCCAGGCAGCCTTCGAGCTTGCTGGTGCTGAGGCCGTATCAAGCGACGGCTACCCCGCATGGAAGATGAAGGCCGACTCGAAGCTTCAGGAGATTGTGGTTGCCTCGTATGTGAAGCTCTTCGGCCATAAGCCAGTAGTTCGCGGCATACATGCTGGATTGGAGTGCGGTCTCTTCTCTGAGCGTTATCCAAACCTCGATATGGTCAGCTTCGGCCCTACCCTGCGATTCGTTCATACTCCCGACGAACGACTTCACATCCCTACAGTTCAGATGGTATGGGATCACCTGCTCGATGTACTAAAGAATATCCCAAAGAAATGAAGATATCGCGCGCGTATATATCAATAGGTGTGGCAATGCTGCTGCTTGCTTCGTGCGGGCAGCAGTATGCTGCCAAACAGAAAGTAAAGGATTTCGTAAAGATGCATGCCACGGAGGAGATAGATATCACCTCGTTTTCCGACCTCGATTCCACACGTGTCATCAGCGATTCGTTGCTTCAGGTTATGCGGAAGAATGCTCTCAGCGACCCGTTGTTCAAGGATGTCCGTCTGGGGGATGTCCCCAAATCGTCTACCCTACTATATATCCGAATGCGATATGGCGAGGATAGCCTGATGCAGTCCAAAACCTTCTATTTCGACCATGATCTCAATGAGATAATTGCCATAAAATAAAAATGTTATAATACACCAATAAAATATTACTTTAAAATTATGAATAGGATTATTAACTGCCTACTGGTTGCCACCATTATCTGTGGTGCAACAGTATTTACATCGTGTTCCAACGACATTGGTGATAAGCCTTCTACCCCCATCGTTCAGGGCTTGGAAGAGAATATTGTCGGCCTCTGGTACGAGGAGTTCGAGTATAAGGATGTAACAGAGAAAGGCAAACCCTTCAACCGTGCCTTGATAGCTATGGAGGCCAAAGCCGACCACACGGGCTATGTAGCGCTGGCTGTGTTTGATGACGAATTCAACGAGCCGCTTGAGATTTACGGCGGTCCTAGTGATGCGCCATTCACATGGCAGGTGACAGCCGATGGAGAAATCACACTGACAGACCCAGCTTTAGGCTCGTTCTACACGACGCGTAGTACACGTAGTGACGATAGTAACAGTAGCTTTGTCGATATTGGTAAGATAACGATGAATTATACATCGGGTGGCATCTCCTTCAGCAATGCATCCCATCAGGGTTCGCTTGCCAGGGCTGCTAGCAACAATAGCGGTTTGATTCAGGACTGGATGGCGAAGTCTACGCTTCCTCGTGCATGCATTACTGACAGCATCCCGGTGTTGCTATTCCCCGACTACATGAACTACGTGTTCAACTACCCATCGGTAGACCCTTTCGGTAATCCCTGCACACTCAGCGGTACCATAACAGTCGATAAGTCGTACGATAAGCCCTTCAAAGGCATCTTGCTCTACAACCACTTCACGGTTTATGCCACCACGCAGGCACCTTCACAAGGAGCCATCGAGTTCCCAACGGGCGCTGCCCTTACCCACTTCATCGTCGTAGCCCCTGACTACTATGGTTTCGGAATCACAGAGAAGGATCCGCAGGCCTACTGTATCTCACTGGCCAACGGACGCGCCTCACTCGATGCATATATCGCTGCCAAACGACTTGTTGAAGACCTGGATGTGAAGAAAGGAGACGACTTCATCATTGCTGGCTATTCAGAAGGTGCGCAGACCACGATGGGCGTGTTACGTGAGATCTCGGAGCGCCATCCAGAGGTAAAGGTTAAAAGAGCTTTTGCTGGCGATGGTCCCTACGACATCAACTCGATGTATGATGCCATCTCTAAAGGCGACACCGAGATGCCCAGCACCGTCTGCAACGTACTCTATGCCTACAACCACTTTTTCCAGTTGGGTTACGACATCCACGATTATCTGAAAGATCCTGTGGCCTCAAACTTCGATGAGTGGTTCCTTAGCAAAAAGTACAAGCGCAAGGCTCTAGACGAGGAGCTTATCAAAACAAAGAAGACGAGTGATATCTGTACTGCTGCTGTCCTCGATTCTAACAGTCCCCTGTCGCAACGCTTCAAGGCAGCCTTCAGTAACGATGCTCTCACCAGCGGCTGGACACCCCGTAACGACTTCGACATCATGCTCTTCCACGATACTAAAGACGATGTGGTACCCGTGGAAAACTACTATGCCATGAAGAAGTTCCTCGACGATCAACATATCAAGACAGAGGGGCTTGTTGATGAGTATAGTTCAGAAACGATTAAGGGAGCTGGCATAAGTAACCATGAGACATCGGCCATTACCTTTTTTCTCAAGATTGTCGAGTGGATAAGAGCAAACTATTAAAATAATAATTTCTATGCAGACAAGATTTAAAAAGAATGCAAAGATTGTCGATATCATGATTACCTCTGTCGGTGGTACACTTTCAGTTGGTGTCATGCTTTATGGCATCTATCACTTCGGTCTAAGCCAGGCTTGGCCCGAGCTGATACTTAACCTGTTTTACATCGCCTGTCTTGTGATGATATGGATGTATTTCTTCAACTACCGTATTACAACTCATCAGTTCAACTACTGGTGTTCCATCTCAACTGGCATGACGGTGCTGCTGCGTGACATCCTGTTTGCACCGCCCCTGGCCAACCTCGCTCTGCGCTCAGCCAGTTTTACTCTCTCGGTGCTGTTGCTTTGCACGCTGACTTACTTCTATGCCAGAAGGGAATGGAAGAGCTACACCAAGCACAATCTGTGGATTATCTTTGCAATCGACGCGCTCATAGCTGCAATCTATCAGTTCGATATCATGTATTTTGAGACTACCGACGAATACACCAACTATATGCTCACCGAGATATGGATACGCCCCACTATTACCTATGGGCTTGTGGCTTGCTTCGTCACAGAATCAAAAGAAGGAAGCAATTGAGGCTTATCAATAGTTTTAAACATTTAAAGAATATTCGATTATGAAAAGAATGATTTTCAGTTGGGTGATGACCTCCGTCCTCATCTGCTGCTGGCTGACAACAGGTGCTTTACTTACTTCATGCAGCTCAAATGACGATAATCCTACTTTAGCGGAGGTTACTCTTGAGGATGCATTGAAAGACGGGACAATAGTAGCTTTGACTTTTCACCTGAACGGCGAGGAATTTTATGTTGCCTTTATGAGGGTTGGTGATACGTACGAACTTCTGGACTATGGCATGACGCGTGCTGGAGTCAAGGCCTTAACGCGTGCTGACGAACCAACTATCACAGAGAAGGATTGCGAATTTTCGATGGAGCACGACAAGGCTAACAACGTGATTAAATTCACAGTCAAGGAGAAAAATACTTCCAACCTTGTGCTGACCGCTTTCGTCGACGTCAATGAGAGTACCATAGAGGTGATACCAGGCGATCCGAAGTACAAGGTGACAGGTGTTAAGATGAAGGTTTCAAACGTAGAGATTACCAAGCTGCTGAAAGAGAAAGGCGATGGCATTACTCTGACTGACGCACTCGTAAAAGGAGCCAAGGTGGAGATTGTATACAAATGGAACAATAGTTTAACAACCACCTTTACTTTCACCAATAATGGTGGAACGTTCTCCTGCACCATTATAGGTGACAATGCTGATATTTTCGATAGTTTCCTGAAGCCGGAAGGCAATGAGCTCTTTTTCTCTGCTAAAAATAAAGACTGGTTTGCCAGTGAATGTAATCTCGAGATCAAATTCAACATAGTGAAGAACACCTACAAGTTCTGGACGGTCACACATGACATTTACAACTCCTTCACCATCAGCGTGAACGGCACCAACATCACCTCGACGCTGACGAAGGAGAATCTATAATAATAAGATGGTTGTCACAAAGAGTGACAACCATCTTGTTCCAGAAGTTCCTTCAGTTTATTGACATTGCTGCGCGAAACGGGAATAGCATCGTGGCTCTGACGCATTACGAGTTGCATGGAGCGTGAATTGGAGGAAATTTGATCCACCTTACCGAGATTCACCATAAAGGCACGATGGCAACGCACTATCATGGGGAAAGCTTGTAGCGCGTCTTCCATCTGTTTCATCGTGGAGCGGAGCATCGTTGTGTGTACCTCACCATTTAACTGCTGACATACCTTAACATAGTTGCCAACAGCTTCTATATATAATAGGTCGAAAATATCAAGGGTAACATGCTCGTTGGTGGTTCCTTCGAGTGTTATCTGTGAATCCTGATTAGTTTCTCCAGTCATAAGGTCGTTTGCTGACTGTCGTGGGGCTCCTGCGTTTGAAATCTGCAATTTCTTCAGTTGCTCGTTCAGCTGACGGGTTTCCTCCAGTTCTGCTGCCAGATATCGGCTACGGAACTTGAATCGCCAATAGAGTCCTATGGCAAAGGAGAGGAAGGCGATAATCACCAATGTCTCTAGATAATTCCCCAAAGACAGTTTGTTACTTTCCACCAAACTGCTCATCGAAAAATGACGGTATAGGCAGACGAATAGTGATACCAACGGTGTGTTGATACATTGGAATCGGAGATTGCGGCTGATGACATAGCTGACGCCACGATCGTATGAGCGCGGCATGCAGACAATAAACCTCAGAATGACTTCCGTCAGGAAACAGCTTGAAATGCCTAATGCAAATATTGCCAGCAAATGAACATAAGCCTGCCATTGACACACTTCGAGTCCGAATGGCTTGAAGATGGCTATCGCCAACACCATGAAAATACAGCTGATTAAGCGGATGCTGATAGTTTCTTTGTGACCTTTGTTCATACAGCCGACAAAAGTAATACAATTCTGTCAAATCACCAAACCATTTGTCACTTTTCGGTCATTTCATCCCACTTTCATTACCATTTATCACATACACGCGCAGAATATCCCAGAAAATTGTAGGGTAAGATAATACGTCATAACTTTGCGGTTGAAAATGTTTAATGTTTAAATTATCAAGTTATGAAACCAAGAACGATTATTGGAATTCTGTTGATTGTGGCTGGTGTTTGGAAGCTAGCTAACATATGGGGTGTCATAGAGAACGACTGGCTATGGCGCCAGCCCTGGACAGCTTACATTGCTCCAGCAGCACTTATCTACTTAGGAATATTAGTGATTGTAAATAGTTATCGTCGCGACCCAGATCAATGGTTACAGCGTCCGCTGCCTATTGGTGAAGATGGTAAGCGTATCTGCTGCAGCGTTCACTATGGCGGCGATGAGTACATCTATCGTGGTGAGCCATTTCATGGTGCCCGTCTCGACACTTTCTGTGGTGGCATCCGAATGGACTTGCGACATGCCACTATTACTGAGGATGAAGAGATAGAGATACATACCTTCTGTGGCGGTGTGGAACTCTTTGTTCCTCAAACGGTTAACATCGTAGTCAAGAGCCGCAGTTTTATTGGCGGTGTTAGCAACCATGTTTTAAAAAGCGTAGAAAAGAATGCCCAAACTTTACACGTAATTGCCGATAATTTTATTGGTGGTGTGGATATCAAGAATTGACAAATTATTGCAACTTTTTTAAGTGGTGAGACGTCAAACGAACAAATATTAACAACTATTTAAGGAATATGAGTAAAATTGTATTTAGGATAACAGTCTTCATGGCTTTAATGATGATTACGATGACAGCCCAAGCTAAAACGCAAGACTGGGGCGGACGAGTTATCGACGAGAAGGGCGAGCCGATGCCCTTTGTAAATGTAGTGTTATTATCGCTACCCGACTCTGCTTTTGTGCAGGGAGGCATGACTGATGACTAAGGTATTTTTAAGATTGTGACGGATGTGAACGATGGCCTGTTTAAGGTAACTAGCGTGGGTTATCAGACCTTATATATAAAGGCAGGTCAGAACTTGACTATTCAGATGAAAGAAGACACCCAACTATTGGAGGAGGTAGTGGTGAAAGGTCAACTGCCTAAGACTCATGTAAAGGGTGACGCCATGCGCACCACCATTGCAGGAACCATACTGGAGAAGGTTGGAACCATCAGCGATGTACTCACAAAAATTCCATCTCTTGAGGCTGAGAGCGGGGGGGGCGTCAAGGTGCTGGGGCGTGGCGCTGCCGAGATATACATCAATGGTCGCAAGCTGCAAGATGTAAGCGAGTTAGACCGTATCAATTCTGATCAGATTCTGCATGTAGATGTAGTTCAGAATCCTGGTGCACGCTATGCTGCATCAACCAAAGCCGTAGTACGCATCAGGCTGAAGAAGGCTCAGGGCGATGGTATCAGTTTCCAGGAGAAAGCTCAGGGTATGTATCAGTATGGCTTCTCTGTGAATAACCTCTTCGACCTCAACTATCGTACGGGCGGCCTCGACCTCACAACCTCCTTCTGGGCTGGTCACTACGGTCATTGGAAGTCGCTACAGGAAAACGATATGTATTATCTGGTTGGCAACGACGTCGTCAATGGTTATTCCAAGCAGGAGACAAAGCGCAAATGGAAGAGGTTGTTGCCACAGCTGCAGGTTAACTATAATATTCACGAGAATCACAGTCTAGGTGCATTCTACAAGTTCGACTATCACCCCAGCGACGAACTGACCAGCCAGTTTAATACTGACGAATACCAGAACGGCACTTTCATGGAGCGTTCGGAGAGCGAGGTATGGCAGGATTCCCACTTCAAGAAGCACATCTTTAACGCCTATTATAATGGTAAGGTAGGACAGCTGGGCATCGACCTGAACATCGACTGTCTCTTCGACGATACCGAAACTCCAGGCCACACCCGTGAATTGGCTTGGGCTGATGGTGCGAAGACAGGTGATTATGCTGCACGCCTCGACCTGCGTTGCAACGATGGATTTAGAAGCGACGAGACCAAGGCTATTCTGTATGGACCACGTGAGATGACGGTGTTTTATCCCACACGTCGCACCTTCATTCTAAACCTTACCTGGAAGTTCAACGAGGCCCGTTCTAAGTATCGTGGTTCTGGTGCCGGTGAGAAGCAGAAGGCACGTATGTAAAATATGTACAAGACCCGTAATCTCCCAAACACGCGTATTGACGTGGCCGATGCCCTGCGAGGAATCGCTGTGGCTGGTATCATCCTGTACCACTCTGTAGAGCATTTCAACATTTTCACTCAGGAGACCATTATCCACGCATTGCCTACTGACCAGACAGTAGCTGAAGTTCTCGCCTGGTTGCTGTCTGGCAAGATGTATGGCATCTTCGCCATGCTCTTTGGACTGAGCTTTTTTATTATGAATGATAATCAACAGCAGAAGGGCAAATGCTTCTCTAGACGCTTCGCTTGGCGCATGTGTCTGCTCTTTATGTTTGGTGTCATCAACGTGGCGTTCTACGATGGTGACATCCTGATGCTCTATGCCTGCTATGGTCTGCTGCTCATTCCTATCAGTTATTTGCCGTCAAAGGCGGTCTGGTGCATCATTGGCTTGCTGGCTATCCAGCCCTTAGAGCTGTATTGCCTGCTGACTGACCTTAAGCTCGACCATACCCGTTTCTATGAGATTTCAGGGATTATCAACAATGCACATGAGCATGGGACGTTTTGGAAGAACGCCCTTACTAATCTGCGTTTGGGCTTCGAGGTGAACCTGCGTTTCAACATCTTTAGTGGTCGCCTCACACAGTTGCTCTGTCTCTTCATCCTAGGCATGCAGCTTGGACGACAGCGAATGTTCTACAACGAGGGTCGTAACCTGCAGATCTGGCATAAGATCCTTATGATATCTACAGTTGTTGTCATCGCCCTGAGTTTTGTAAACTTCGGTGAATTGGAAGGTTGGCTCAAACCCATCTACAACCTCATCATCCTCCTGATGATCGTCTCTGCTATTGTCTCAGCATGGTATGCCTTCAAGGGAGTTCGCCAAGTGCTCCATCATCTGTGCATCTTTGGCCGCATGAGTCTCACCAACTATCTGTTGCAGTCCATCATCGGCTGCTCTATCTTCTGCGGTTACGGTCTGGCCTGCTATTACAAACTGGGCATCACCTACGCCGTAGTGGTTGGAGTGGCAATGGTTATCACACAATACCTCTTCGCCCACTTCTGGTTCGCCAGCCATCAACGTGGCCCGTTAGAGGGCTTATGGCGAAAACTCACTTGGATATAGATATATCGTAAGGGATGGTTTAGGACCACTCTGCCAATATCGTTCCGGAATTGACAACCACCTTGTTTATACATTTTTCGGATAAAATTTGGAAGTGTGGATAAAAGGTTGTAACTTTGCAGCGAAAAATTAAGATTATGAAAAAATTTTTAATAGCACTATGCGCTTTAGGGCTGATGACCGCATGTCATAAAGACGACAATGAGGAAGAAAAGGCCGGACGTACCGTATTGATATATATGGCTGCAGAAAATAATTTGGGACGTAACAACAATGGCGACCGGTTTGCCTATGATGACATTCTTGAGATTAAGAAAGGTGTAAGGACCATAGGCAACAATCATCTTGTAGTTTATGTCGACAAATGTAATGATCCGGATCCAGAGTTCAACGACCCTACCCCATACATGCTCCACTTCCATGAAGGTGAGTTGAAGGACTCTATCCCCTTAAAAGAGACCTATACTGCAGACGCAGCGGTGCTGGAAATGGTGGCAAGACAGGCTTTCGACTCGTGGCCTGCCAAGAGCTATGCACTATGTCTCTGGGGACATGGTACCGGATGGACCATCAACAACGATTCGTTAAAATACAATGCAAGAAAGAAAGCCTACGGCGGTGATACAGGCAACAACTCTTATAGCTCAGCCGGAAGATATTGGATGAATATCCCATCGATGAAACTGGCGCTGTCGAGACTTCCTCACCTTGACTATATCCTCGCCGACTGCTGTAATATGATGTGTCTGGAGGTGGCCTATGAGCTGAAAGACGTGACAGATTATCTGTTTGGATCGCCTGCAGAGATTCCTGCTGAGGGTGCTCCTTATGACAAGATTGTTACGGAGATGTTTAACACTAATATTGCAAGTGTATATAAGAACATTATAGACCATTATCGTGATTATAAGTCTGTGCCTCTCTCATGCGTGAAGACCAGCGAGATGGCTAATGTGGCAAATGCTACAAAGGCGGTGCTGAAGAATATGAAGGATAAGCATGGCGACTCTTTCGTTTATCCAGACATGAAGGATCTGATTCATTACTATTATAAATATGACACCCAACAGGAATATTATGATGCTAATGACTTCGTGCTGAAATATGCAGATACAGACCAGTACAAAACATGGAAGGAGGCCTTAGATAAAGCTGTGATATATAAAAGGATAGCTACGTCGTGGGATACTGATAAATACTGGAGTTCTTACTATACAGACTTTAAGATGACTGATGCGAAGTTTGGCGGAGTGAGCATGTTCGTACCTACATATTATCAGAAGACGACAGAGAATAAAACCATCGAGCAGATGGGATGGTATTATGCGGCTGGATATGCAGATATAGGCTGGAAGGAGTGAGAAAAAATTAATAAATAAAAGAGGCTGGGAAATTATTTCTCAGCCTCTTCTTTTATCTCGTGGATTACTACTTTGATCTTTGAGATGCGGTGTTCGTGGAGTTCTGTCACCTCGAAGGTGAAGTTTGCAAAATTTATTCGTTCATGGAGCTCAGGGAAGTCCCCCTTTATCTCAAGCAGCAGGCCTGCCAGCGAGTCGGCATCGCCTTCTACATCCTCGAAGGTATCATCATCGATATCCATTATCTTAAAGAAGTCAGAAAGCAGAGTCTTACCTTCAAACACATAAGTATTGGCATTGATGCGAACGTAGCTCTTCTCTTCCTCGTCGTATTCGTCGTTGATTTCGCCTACTATCTCCTCAAGAATATCCTCAAGTGTGATGATGCCACTAGTGCCTCCGAACTCATCGACCACGATGGCGATATGCACCTTATTAGCCTGAAACTCACGCAGCAGGTCGTCGATTTTCTTCGTTTCGGGTACAAAATACGGCGGACGGATGAGCGACTGCCAACGGAAGGTTGCGGGTTTGGAGAGATATGGCAACACATCCTTGATATACAGTATTCCACGAATATTGTCGATAGAATCCTGATATACTGGAATACGGGAGTAATTATTCTCTACTATGCACTTGATGACATCGGGGAACTTACTGCGGAAGTCGAGGTCTACAACATCCTGGCGACTGGTCATCACCTCCTTGGCTGTCTCATCACCAAAGCGCACGATGCCCTCGAGCATGTTCTTCTCGTCCTTTAGTTCCTCTTCGTCTGTGAGTTCGAGTGCCTGTTCGAGGTCATCCACGCTGAGCACATGACTCTCATGCTGCACCACCTTTGATGCCCAAATGCCTGAGCGGATTAGCACAGAGGCGATGGGATAGAAGACTTTTCTGAGTACGATGATGCCTCCAGCAAACTTACGGCACATGGCAAGAGCGTGTTGTCTGCAGTACACCTTAGGCATTATCTCACCGAAAAGCAGCAAGAGGAACGTGAGAAGAACAGTAATCACCAGAAACTCGAGCCACAAGGCTCCAGGACCGAAGTAGATGAGGTGATGGATGAAATAGGTGGAGAGCATGATGATGGCCACATTCACGAGATTGTTTGTGATAAGTATCGTGGCCAGCGTTCGCTCAGAGTCCTCGCCAAGGGCAAGGATCTGTTTGTCTGTCTCGTTATTACTCTCCTCTAGTTCATTGAGATCATTGGGAGAGAGCGAGAAAAATGCTATCTCAGAACCTGATGCAAAACCTGAAAAGATAAGGAGTATAGCCGCAAGTATAGCCGCAAAGATGGCTCCCATGGAGGGAGCCATGATTGTTACTTCACTAAATATTTGTTGAAGATAGTCCATTTTACAAAATTAGAATGGCAGACCGCTACCCTGTTCACCATCAGAAGCTGCCTGTGGTGCAGGTGATGGCTGGGCGGGAGCTTCGGAAGAAGGTGTGGCTGCTTTAGGACCGCCAAGCAATTCCATGTTGTCAGCCCATATTTCTGTGGCATAGCGTTTCTGACCCTGTTTGTCATCGTAAGAAGTATAGCGGATACGACCCTCAATATAGAGCCTGTCGCCTTTGTGAACATACTTCTCAATAATCTCTGCGAGTTTCCTCCAGAGAATCACATTATGCCAGTCGGTGTGTTCCGGCACCTGAGTACCGTTCTGAAGTGTATAGCCACGCTCTGTAGTTGCAAGACGTACACGAGCTACAGCTACTCCCTGATCAACATAACGAACCTCGGGCTCCTGCCCTACGTTTCCAATAAGCATTACTTTGTTCATAGTTATTAATAATTTAAAAGGTTTATAATATACTACTTGGCAGCGCCTAAGTAGCGGAATTTAAAGTTCTTGCCCTTGGCAGAGGGGAACTGGCTACGATCGTCGACACGCTCACGGAGATGTTCTACAATACGATTGTAACAGTCCATTCCTGACTCAGCCTTGACGTAAGCGATAAACTGTGTATCACGATACTGGAACTTTCCTGTTCCGGGAACGAGGAGCACACGTTTGAAATCAATCATTCCCTCGTACCATCCTGGACGTATCTCATTGAGTTTTACCAATGCTGGGGCTTGGGCCTTTGGGGTTACGGTAGGGATTGTATGTAGTGCCTTCTTTTCTTTGAAGTCTTCCATTGTTGCTGCTTCTGTCTTGATGATGATAAAGTATACTCTCGGACGGACCTTATAACGCTTGGGATACAATACCTCGCTACCAGCATACTGGCGGATGTCAGCCTCCAAAACAGGATTCATTTCTATTTCATCTATTGAACTGAGAAAATTTATAGCTTCGTCGACACTCGTTACCAGCGTCTCTTGGTCGAAATACCTTAAATATAGATTCATCTTGATAACTAAAAAAATGATGTTTTCCTTAATAAAAAGAGCGGAAAACGGGACTCGGACCCGCGACCCCAACCTTGGCAAGGTTGTGCTCTACCAACTGAGCTATTTCCGCAGTTTAAAAAAATATGTGAAGAGGAGGAGACTCGAACTCCCACGTCGCAATTGACACTACCCCCTCAAAGTAGCGCGTCTACCAATTCCGCCACCTCTCCAACATACATAAATGCTGAATAAAAAAGAGTGCCCAGAACAGGACTCGAACCTGCACGCCTCACGGCACACGCACCTGAAACGTGCGCGTCTACCAATTCCGCCACCTGGGCAATTTGAATCATCAAAGCCATTCCTTGATGCCTCTTTTTTGTTCAATAAGTGAGCGGAAAACGGGACTCGGACCCGCGACCCCAACCTTGGCAAGGTTGTGCTCTACCAACTGAGCTATTTCCGCGTTTTATCCTCTCTTGAGGGCCATCTCTCTCGATTGCGGATGCAAAGGTAATGCTTTTTTCGGAACTGACAAACTTTTTTCGTGATTTTTTTCAAAAAAAGTGCCATTTTATCGAAAAACACCCTATTTCGGGACTCTAATCCATACGATTTCGGTAATCTTCGTACGTAAACCGACGTAAAATCTCAAGTTCGCCATTCTCGTGAAGCATACCTATCGAAGGATGGGAAATACCATTAAAAGTATTGGTCTTGACTGTCGTATAATGAATCATGTCCTCGAAAATCACCTCTTCACCTATCTGAAGCTCGTGATCAAAAAGCCAGGAAGACATATAGTCACCGCTGAGACAGCTGTTACCCCCAAAACGATAAAGACTTTGAACTTTATGATTACTATCGGTGATGTCGATGTGTTCAGCGCCACGAACCTCTGGATAATAGGGCATCTCGAGACAGTCGGGCATGTGACAGGTGAAGGATACATCGAGGATGGCAGTACGGATACCCTTGTCCTCTACGATGTCTACCACATGAGAAACGAGAGGGCCAGTCTGCCATGCAAAGGCACTACCGGGCTCAAGGATCACCTTCAGCCAAGGATAACGCATATGGAAATCCTGCATCATAGAGATAAGGAGATCAATGTCATAATCCTTACGGGTCATCAGATGACCACCCCCGAAATTTATCCACTTCAGTTGAGGGAACCATTTGGCAAACTTCTCCTCTATATGTACGAGAGTGCGTTGGAACACGTCTGCCCCACTCTCGCAATGACAATGACAATGGAATCCCTCTATGTCGGATGGCAGTTGCTCAGGCAGCTTATCGGCAGTAACGCCGAAACGGGTGCCAGGAGCACAAGGATTATATAATAATGTGTCTACCTCAGAATATTCCGGGTTAACCCTCAGACCTAACGACACACTAGCGGCACGCTCGTGATAACGCTCATACTGAGTAAGCGAGTTAAACGACAGATGCGATGAACATCTCACAATCTCGTCTATCTCATCGTCGGTATATGCCGGAGAGAAGGTGTGGGCAGGCGCCCCGAATTCCTCAAAAGCCAGACGGGCCTCGGAAAGAGAGCTGGCAGTTGTGGCATTGATGTACTCGCGAAAGATGGGAAAAGTCTTCCAGAGGGCGAAGGCCTTAAACGCAAGGATAATCTCTATATCGGCTTTCGCCGCAACATCAGCGATAAGCCTGAGGTTGCGGCGAAGCTTTTTCTCTTCTATAATATATATAGGTGTAGCCATTTACTCTTTTAATAGTGGAACAGTAAAACTGAAGGTTGAACCCTGACCCTCGACAGACTCTACGTAACAGTCGCCACCATTCTTACGGGCGAAATCCTGACAGAGCTGAAGTCCAAGTCCTGAACCTTCCTCACCACCGGTACCGTATGTAGTCTCTCCCTTATGGAAGATGGTGTCGATACGGTCAGCTGCTATACCAACACCCTCGTCTTTCACGCTGACACGGGCAAAGTCACCCTCGTTAGCCATAAGAATCTGGATGGTGGAATTCTCAGGTGAGAACTTGATGGCGTTAGACATGAAGTTACGCAACACGGTCTTCATCATGTCATTATCAGCCTTCACCTTCAGAGGAGCCTCTGTCTTTTGCAGGTCGAGGGTGATATGTTTTGTCTGGGCTATCATCTCGAAGATTTCCACAACACCAGGGATGATATCGTTGAGGTCGAGATCCTGAAGCACGACATTAAGACGACCCGTCTGACTCTTTGTCCATTTCAGAAGGTTGTCGAGAAGGTCGTGTACCTCCTCTGACTCTCTGTTTGCCTGGTCAAGGAGAGTATAGAGCTCAGGGCCTACTGTCTCCTCGGATGTTGACTGAACCACTAGGTTGAGTACCATACGGATACTTGCCATAGGAGAACGGAGGTCATGGGCGATAACGGAATACATCTTATCGCGGTTATTAAGCGTGGCCTTCAGTTCTCTATTCTGCCTCTCGATGATTCGCTTTGCTGCAACGAGGGATATCTGCTGCATCACACGCATAATGAGTTCCTCCTTGTTGAAGGGTTTGGTAAGGAAGTCGCTGGCTCCTACCTGGAATCCCTTTACGAGGTCCTGAGGGGTGTTAAGTGCCGTAAGGAAGATGATGGGTATATCCTTGAGCTCGTCGTCCTTCTTCATGATAACAGCGGTATCGAAACCGTTGATGTCGGGCATCATCACGTCAAGAAGAATAAGATCGGGGTGCTCTTTGCGAGCCTGCTCTATACATGCATTACCGCAATTGGCGGTACATACCTGGAATTTCTCGTTGGTAAGTAAGATCTTAAGCAACAAAACGTTGCTCATCACATCGTCGACAATAAGTATCTTATAGTCACTACGGTTGATCTTTGATTCTAATGTTGCTCCAGCGTCCATTGTTTAAACGTTGATTATTCAATCTGCAAAAATAATGGAATAATTTGAGATTTCCAAATTATTCCACTACTTTTTTGCTTTTTCACCCTCGAAAAGAGATATTTCTATTAAAACAAGCCCGAAAATGACTTGTTTTAATAGAACTTGAAGTATCTCTTGGCGTTGTTGTAAGAGATATCCTCTACCATACGTCCGAGGATCTCCATATCACAAGGCAGCAGACCTTTCTCTACGTCATTGCCCAGGATATTACAGAGGATACGACGGAAATACTCATGACGAGGATAGCTCAGGAAAGAACGGGAGTCGGTAAGCATACCTACGAAACGACTCAGCAGTCCGAGTACAGAGAGGGCATTCATCTGACGAATCATGCCGTCCATCTGATCATTAAACCACCAGCCGCTACCAAACTGAATCTTTCCTGGTTCGCCACCTTGGAAGTTACCAAGCATAGTAGCGATAACCTCGTTGGCGCAAGGATTGAGGGTATAGAGGATGGTGCGTGTGAGCTTGTCCTCCATGTTCAGTTTGTTGAGGAACTTAGACATCGCCTTAGCGGTGTTGAATTCACCGATAGAGTCGAAACCTGTGTCGGCACCAAGCTGGTTGTACATCTTTGTGTTGTTGTCGCGGATAGCGCCATAGTGGAACTGCTGTGTCCAGTCGGCATCAGCATCCATCTCTGCCATAACGGTGAGGAAACAGTTCTTGTACTGACGGATCTCGAACTCGGAGAGCTGCTGACCACGCATAGCCTTCTCGAAGATTGTCTCAATCTGAGAGTCGGTATAGTCCTCGTCATAGAACTCCTCGATACCGTGATCGGAGAGCTTACAGCCGTTAGCCTCGAAGAAGTCATGACGATTCTTCAGGGCGTCAACCATATCAGCAAACTTCACGATGTTTACTCCGCTAACCTCTGAGAGCTGTGCAACATACTTAGAGAACTCAGGCTTCTCGATGTTCATAGCCTTGTCAGGACGCCATGCTGGAATCATGATAGGATCATCGGCAGCTTTGTGCTTGGCATACTCGATGTGGTTATGAAGGTCGTCAACGGGATCGTCGGTAGTACATACACACTCCACATTATAGTGCTTCATCAGACCACGGGCAGAGTATTCTGGCTGCTGGAGTTTCTCGTTACACTCATCGAAAATCTCACGGGCTGTCTTTGGAGAGAGCTGCTTCTCAATGCCAAAGGCAGTCTTCAATTCAAGGTGAGTCCAGTGATACAATGGGTTACGGAAGGTATAAGGCACAGTCTCTGCCCACTTCTCGAACTTCTCCCAGTCGGAGGTATCCTTGCCTGTGCAATATTTCTCATCGATACCGTTGGTACGCATAGCACGCCACTTATAGTGGTCGCCGCCAAGCCATAACTCGGTGATACTCTTGAAACGATGGTCGTTGGCAACCATCTCAGGGATAAGATGACAATGGTAGTCGATGATGGGCATCTTTGCCGCATGATTGTGATACAAGTCCTGAGCCAACTTGGTCTCAAGAACGAAGTTATCATCATTGAACTGCTTCATAATTTTGTTATTTGTTTTAGAAGTTATATAAATTTTCTGCAAAGATAACAATAATATCGCATAAAATAACTATCTTTGCAGCAAAATAGTTACGTAAACGTTATCTTTATGCAGCGTAGGATTCTACTTATCTATACCGGCGGCACCATCGGCATGAACCGCAACCCGAAAACAGGAGCCCTGGAACCGTTCGATTTCGAGCACCTGCTGAACAATGTACCAGAACTGGTTCAGTTTGATACTATCATAGAGACATTCCAGTTTACTCCGCCCATCGATTCCAGCGACATGTCGCCAGCACTATGGACAGACCTCTCACATTGTATAGCAGACCACTACGAGCAGTATGACGGTTTTGTGGTGCTTCACGGCACAGACACGATGGCTTATACCGCCTCTGCCCTATCCTACATGCTTGAGAATCTCACAAAGCCTGTGATATTTACTGGGTCGCAGCTACCTATCGGACAGTTGCGTACTGACGGAAAAGAGAATCTCATATCATCGATAGAGATAGCGGCAGCATGCGATGACGAGGGACATGCGCTGGTGCCTGAGGTGGGTATCTATTTCAACAGTCATCTGCTGAGAGGTAATCGTACCACGAAACAGAGTGCGGAGGAGTTTAATGCCTTCGAATCATTCAACTATCCCCATCTGGTAGATGCCGGAGTGAATATCACCTATCACCATGAGCGTATACTGAAGCCCGACTTCTCAAAGGCGATGACTCCTCATTTCCGTCTCGACAATAATGTCATCATCTTCTCGCTCTTCCCAGGTATCCGCGAAGACCTTATCCGTCATATCATCCATACCCCCAACCTCAAGGCCATCGTGATGCGTACCTTCGGATCAGGCAATGCCCCGCAGAGTCCATGGCTGCTGAATGCCCTGAAGGAGGGATACAAGAGTGGTAAGGTGATAGTGAACATCAGCCAATGTCTGCAAGGTGCTGTGGAGATGTCACGCTATGACTGCGGATATCATCTGCAGGAGGCAGGAGTGATAAGCGGTAGGGATATGACAGTAGAGTCTGCAGTAACCAAACTGATGTTTCTTCAGTCTCATTACCCAGACTCTCCTGATATCGTGCGCTCTCTTATGCAACAAAGCATACGAGGCGAGATGACTATTTAAAAGGTGTAGCCGACGGTGAAGAGCACCTGATGGCGATTGTTCTTCACCTCTACAGGGTCGCAGATGTTGTTTTCTGGATTTTGTACATCGAAATGGTCACCTTCAACATAACTCATGAATGGCATGAACTCACCCTTCTGCGTGGAATACTGGTAGGCGAAGGCAAGATTCAGGTCGCCAAACTGATAACCAAGACCACAGGTGATACGATTGGTACCTTTCCAGTTGGTGAAGTCTGTTGCCGAACTGTAATATGAGCCTTCGCTCTGAATGGTGCCATCCTTGAATCCATCCTCATTGTACATAGGAGAAACATAGTTGTAACCCAGGCGTACTGCCATCTCAGGGATAGGCTTAAGCTCTGCACCTAACTTCAAGGTATATACGCCCTTAAGGGTCTGCTCGGTATGACGGTTCATCTCAGAGTCGCTCCTGCTGTTCTCACGATATGTGTCTGTCCAATAGTCGTAATATCTGCCTGTGCCATAACGGGTGTCGAGAGAGCCATAGTCAGCATACTCGAAGCCAGCGCCAAGGGCAAGCATCTGTCCTACGGTATGACCAAGACTCAGACCAAACTTCCAAGGAGTCCAGAGCTTGTAGTCTAGCGACTCGCTGTTTGAGACAACAGTAGGGCTGTTGCCAGAGATTAAAATCGATGTGGAGTTCTCTGTGGTGAGATTGTAGAAAGTTGGAGTGGCTACAGAGAGTCCGAATCGGAATGGTGACTCCTCGATAGGACGGATGATGATACCTCCCTTGATATCGAAACCTGTACCAGAGATCTCACGATCATCATTGACAAGGATATTGAAACCATCGAGACTCTCTTTATACTCACCATAGTGCTTATAGTGAACACCATGAACCCCGACTGTCAATCCCCAATAGAAACGATCATTCACGTTACCGCTCAGGTTGAAGTCATACTCTCCGATATATCCCTTGTGATTACGGTTCAAGGTGTAAGCTGAAGCTTCATCATAATACCAAGCATTATCGTCGGTATCGAAGTTCAGGTTACGGGTGTACATGTCGTCGAGCTGGTTGCAGGATGCAAAGGGCTTATCGATGTTAGGCCATCCTTTTGAATCCATTCCGTCGTAGAGCAAGCCGTTCTTTGCCTTTTCATAGGTAAGCTTGTTCTGAGAGGCCGTGAATTTGTTACCATCATAATCTGTGAACACAGGGAGATTATCTGCTGCAGAGAGGATAAATCCGAAGTTACGGCTCTTATGATAGTTGAAGGCGAAGTTGGTATAGGAACTCTCGCCAGTACGCATCGACAATACGAATCCTATCTGATCGAAACTCATACGGGTCTTATTTGATCCGGCGAAGTCTTTGGCATCCTCCTGGGAATTGAAACCGAAGGATGTGCTTACGCTTGACTTACGGAACAGACCTATACCTGCGGGGTTGCTACCGATGGTGGATATGTCGGCTCCAAGGGCATCCATAGCACCTCCCATACCCACGTAGCGAGCAGTACCGTTGAGATCTTCTGTTGCTATCTTAGCATTCTCATAAGTCTCCTGTGCAACAACGGGCATAGCCGCAGCCAGGACAAATATTGAAACAAATATCTTCTTCATAACACTATTATCATTTATTCTTTAACCTTTATCATTTAATATCCTAGTGTCTGCGGCCTCCGAAAGAGCCTCCGCCGCCACCACCTCCGCTGCGACTTCCGCCAATGGTTCCACCACCACCGCGGCTACCGCCAAAGGAACCGCCAGAGCTGCCACTTGAGTAACTGCCGCTGCTGCGAGATGAGCTGCCTGAGTAAGAACCACTACGACCGCTGGAGTAACTGCCGCTACTGCGATTACCTCCGAAAGTTCCGTAAGAGTTGGTCACCCTGCCAGAAGAGCTTGAAGAGCCATATCTGGAGTTACGTGCATCGAGGGTGCTGCTGCGAGTACCGCTGGTGCCGAAACGTGAACGGTCTGAGCGTGCTATGCCTGAGCCTCCAAAGGTGCCTGAGCTGTGGATGGTGCTGCGTCCGTTGGATATTCCACGTGGACCATTGAAACTTACACGTCCGTGATGCTGTGTACCAGATACGCCATTGTGGGCATAGTAACGACCTCCGCCACCTCCTCCGTAATAATAATAGCGAGGATAATACCAGCTATAATAGCGAGGATAATACCAGCTATAGTACCATGGAGAATACCATCCGTAATACCAGGGGTCATACCATGAGTCATACCATCCGTACCATCCACTATAATACCATCCGGGACCATAATACCAGGGGTCATACCAGCCTCCGTACCATCCGTATGTGCGATAGTACCAGGGAGAATGCCACATATAGTCATAACGGCCTTTCTCGTAGCCTGCCCAGAAGGCAGCATTGTTGGCGATGTCATAGTCATCGAAACGCTGCAGTTTCTTTGTGAGCTCGTAGTCTTCAGAATTCAGGGAGTCCAACTTCAGAGAGTCTGGGTATACCCCCTTCTCGGCGCTGAAATATATAACATCGCTCTTAGTGGAGTCGCCATCCAAAACCTCATATTTGCTTTCCAGACGATTGTACTCCTCTACAGTACGATTGCTGCCGGAATAGTATGTCTCCTGCACAGGAACAGTATTCTCGACAGTAGCCTTCTTTACCTTCTTCTTAGGAACAAAGTAAAGATCATCGGTCTGTGCCACCGTTGACAATGGCAGCACACCAAACAGGATTGAGATCAGGAAAAACTTCTTCATATTTTCATACATTTATTAATTCACGATGCAAAATTATAATTAATTCTTGTGCAAAATTAAGGAAAAACCCTAATATGAGATAGGATTTTCCCTATTTTTTGTAATTTTGCACCAAAATTTAACATCAAAATGAAGTATTACGAAGTGAAGTTCGGGATTGTTCCCGTAAATGACGACGCCCGCGATGTGCTTGCGGCAATGGCTGGAGAGGCTGGTTTTGAAACCTTCGAGGAGTCGGAAGAGGGCCTTACGGGATATGTGCAACAGGAAATGTTCGACGAGGATACCCTGATGTCTGTCATCGAGGATTTCCCTTTCGAAGGCACCACCGTCAGCTATGAGGTTTGTGAGGCAGAGGACAAGGACTGGAATGAGCAATGGGAACAGGAAGGCTTCGAGCCTATCATCATCGACTCTCTTGTTGTCCATGATGGCAGACATCTGCCTGAAGGCAAATATGACATCTCCATAGAGATCGACGCCAAGCTTGCCTTCGGAACCGGTACCCACGAAACCACCCGGATGATCTGTTCAACACTTCTCTCGCTCCTCACCCCTACCCCCTCATCTATCACCTCTCCCCGCGTTCTCGACTGCGGCACAGGTACAGGAATCCTCTCCATCTGCGCCTTGAAGCTTGGTGCACGCGAGGCTATAGGATACGACATCGACGAGTGGAGTGTGGACAATGCACGGCATAATGCTGTGATAAATCGTGTCGACGACAGGTTCACATCACTCCTCGGCGATGCTAATATATTAAATAATGTGGAGGGAGAGTTTGATATCGTTCTTGCAAATATCAACCGTAATATTCTTCTTGCCGACATGCCGATGTTCTGCAAGAAGATGACTAAAGGAGCAAAACTGATATTAAGCGGATTCTATACAGAGGATATCCCGATGTTAGTGGAAAAGGCAAGTACCCTAGGACTTCATCTGGAGAGCCAGAAGTCGGATAACAACTGGGCTAGCATCATCCTGAGCTAATCTGCGCTATAGGCCTTCTCACCTATAGTCTCCTGTGATCCTATCGTCATCTGACGGAGGTCATAGTAAGAGCCGTTGTAGATATTGAAGTCCACATTACCCTTGATTCCCGGCAGTCGTCCTGCGTCGGTATGCTGCCAGAACTTCCAGCGTCCCTTGTATTCCAGGGAGTCAACATAATAATGGGCTATCCAATATGGGTAGTCGTTGAAGATGGAATCGTTAAGATAACGCATCTTGAATTTAAAATAGGTGTAAATGATAGGTTTCACCTTATAGTGTTTCTCCACGATGTCCAACCATTGGAGCACGGAAGTCTTAAACTCCGCATCCGTCTGGTTCTTTGGCTTATGCTCCACGTCGAGCACAGGAGGCAGGTCGCCATTCTCGAGTTTGGCCACCTTAAGGAAATTGTATGCCTGTTGTTCTGCCGGAGAGTGAACACTATAGAAATGATATGCCCCACGGGTAAAGCCGTTCTCGCGTGCCTGAAAGAAGTTCTCGCGGAAGTTCTCGTCAGTCTGTGTGGCACCCTCTGTAGCCTTGATCATAATAAAACGGATAGGACACTTGTTGATCATTCCCTCATCCTTCAACTTATCCCAGTCGATGCGTCCCTGATGATGGGAGATGTCTATGCCGTGAATCTCATAGCCTTCGGGATAACTCACATCGCCATATAATGCCCTCCATCGGAAGCCGAATGGCGAAACGAAGAAATAGTAGAAGAACCAGATGTAGCCCGCCACAATGGCTGCTCCACCTATCCACCATCCCCATGAAGGAACCTTCTGCAGGAGACGTATCAAGATGTTTGGCTGACGCTTACCCCTTGGACCATGATAGGTATGGGTAGTGCCGATGCCCTTGCGGCGGACTACACGTTTCTTCGACATCAGAGATTACTTAGCCTGCTCGAGAGCGAGAGTCCTGGTAGGCTGGTCGCAAACCTCTGTTGGTCCCCAGTACTGGATAGGACCGGGATATACATAAGCTGTCTCACGAGCCCAACGGTCACGCTCCTTAGCGAATGCCTTGAATGGAGCACCATCGAGTTCTACGAGGGCCTTACGGATAACTGGCTTCATCTCACCGGCACGCTTCTCCATGTTCATCATCATCGTGATGGGCACACCACCGGCAATCCATTGCTCTGCAGGAGCGGTAGTATTCTTTACGATAGCCATGTAACCTGTCTTTCCGTTGGCAATCAGCTGAGCTGCTGAGGTACCGAGGGCGTAGCAGTAGTCGGCATCGAAGTTAGAAGGAGCAGCGCAACGGCCCTCATATCCGAAGAAGTGGTGCTGAGTACCGAACTTGCCAGTATACTTACCTTCCTTCTTCATCTTCTCAAGCTTCTGGGCTACCATTGTAGAGAGCAGCTTCTCAGTCTCGATGAGTGATACCTGTACGTTGCCGTGAGGATCGCGATCGAGAGCCAGCTGACGAGCCACACCTACTGGCAGGCTGTTGAATACTGCAAGGTTCTCCTCTGTGAGATGACTCTTAGCGAAGTCTACCTGCTCATCGCGGCTGATCTCCTTTGCCTCTGGCAATGCTAGAACATCGTTGAGCTGAGCGATAAGCTTCTTGATGGCTGGGATAAACTCGATGACACCCTCTGGGATGATAACAGTACCGAAGTTGTTGCCATCCGCTGCGCGAGTAGCTACGACATTGGCAATGTAGTCAACGATCTCGTCGAGGCTCTGTCCCTTTGCCTCTACCTCCTCAGAAACGAGACAGATATTTGGCTGTGTCTGCAGGGCGCACTCAAGAGCGATGTGAGAAGCAGAACGACCCATCACCTTAATGAAGTGCCAGTACTTACGAGCTGAGTTACAGTCGCGCTCGATGTTACCGATAAGCTCTGAGTATGTCTTACAAGCGGTATCGAATCCGAAAGAGGTCTCAATCTGATCGTTCTTCAGGTCACCATCGATAGTCTTAGGACAACCGATAACCTGTACACCGTAGTTCTTTGCTGCATAGTACTCAGCAAGTACACAAGCGTTGGTGTTAGAGTCGTCACCGCCAATGATGACGATAGCCTTGATGTCGAGCTCGCGGATAATCTCCAGACCCTTCTCAAACTGCTCTACCTTCTCCAGCTTTGTACGACCGGAACCGATCATGTCGAAACCACCGGTATTACGATACTCGTCGATGATCTCTGAAGTAAGCTCCATATAATTATGGTCTACCAGACCGCCAGGACCCAGGATGAAACCAAAGAGACGGTTCTCCGGATTAAGCTTCTTAATCTGGTCGAAGAGACCTGTGATAACGTTGTGTCCACCAGGAGCCTGACCACCTGAAAGGATGATACCAACGTTCATCTTCTTGTTGTTTGCCTCTGTGGCGGGCTCAAACTCTACGATAGGCATGCCATAGGTGTTAGGGAACAGTTTCTTGATCTCTTCCTGATCACCTACACTCTGAGTAGCGGCACCTTCCTTGATCTTTACGGCACCCTGAAGAGCCTTTGGCAGCTTTGGCTGATAAGCAGCTCTTGCGATTTGCAATGCACTTTTTTCCATAATTGATAATTGTTATTTTGATGAATAATTTGATCTTCGGACTGCAAAATTAATCAATTTATGTCAGAAAATAGAAAGAAAACTTACGAAAATCAACATTTTAATATTTTTTTTGGATACAATGTCTTGCTAATCCAATTATTTTCCTTATCTTTGCTTACTGAATATATCAAAATAACCCAAATTGGAGGATTAAGACATGGCAAACAAAAGAGCATTAAAGAAGGCGGTTCACGCCATTTGTGACGAACTTTTTGCAGAGGCAGTAGCCCTCTCAACTTATGGAACAGAAACACAGCAGGCAAATGCTGAAACCCAACTCTACGCTATAGTGAAGGTTGAAGATGAATGTATCAGCAGGATATCCCACCCTGAGCCAGGAATGAAACCAAGTCTTTACTTCAAAGACCTTAAGGAAAAATTCTCTGCTCAGCTTAGTGATATCATAGACCAGATGAATGGATAATGGGATTCTGTAAGTGGTTGTTGTATAATAAGATGGGATGGACGACTAAAGTAACACAAGACCATCCCGACAAATATATCATCTGTCTGGCACCACACACCAGCAACTGGGATTTTCTCATCGGGCAGCTATATACCCGCGCCGAAGGGATGAAGAACAATTTCCTTATGAAGAAAGAGTGGTTCTTCTGGCCCTTAGGACCTATCTTCAAGAAGATGGGAGGCATACCGGTATATCGTCAGAAGCATACGAGCATGACCGACTCGATGGCAGAGACGGCTAAGGCCTCAAAGACCTTCCACCTCTGTATCACTCCCGAGGGGACACGTTCTGCCAATGCTGACTGGAAGAAGGGATTCTACTTCATAGCCCTGAAGGCAGGACTGCCGATACTGCTCTATGGAGTGGATTACGAGAAGAAACTCATTGAGTGTACCAAGACCATCATCCCTACTGGTGATCTGGAGAGAGACATGAGAGAGATAAAGCTCTATTTCAAGGACTTCAAAGGCAAGAAGCCCGAACAATTTACCATAGGAGACGTTTAAATGACGATAATATCTAGTGAGGAAACGGAAAAGCTTAGGTGGATAGTGAAAGGACTGATAATTCTTTTCGCTATTCACTTTTCACTATTCACTTTTTCTGCACCAAGACCAAAGGCAAAACAAAAGAAGAAAGTACAAGTGGTCCAGCAGAGTCCGCTGGAGAAATCCCTGTCAGCCTACTTCAACACATACAAGGTAGAAGGACAGGTGATACGCAACAAGATAAAATTCGAGAAGATAGTCATCGACGACTCTCTGATGACTGTTCGTGTGGTTGCCAATGCTGCCTTCGGAGAACAGATGCATACACCAGAGAAGACGGAAAAGACATATAACGACGTGAAGGCGCTGTTGCCTGACAGTCTGCTGACATGGAGCCTGAGCATAGAGTCAGGAGGCTGGGATATCAGAGACCTCGTGGCCAACTATCGCAGGAATGCTATCGACGCATCCCGTACCTGGGGAAAGACCGACTATAAGGGTAAGCCCTGGGTGAGCAACGCATCACGTCCCTACTCTATCAGCAACGGCCTGGGCAACCGGCACTTCTCTGTCTGGGCAAGTCACGGCATGTATTATAACGCCACCAAGAACAAATGGACCTGGCAACGAGTGCCCCTCTTCTGTACCAGCGAGGATCTCTTTACCCAGACTATCGTTGTGCCTTATCTCATCCCTATGCTGGAAAAGGCAGGAGCTGTAGTGTTTACTCCCCGTGAGCGCGACTGGCAGAAGAATGAGGTGATCGTAGACAACGACTCCGTAGCCACAGGATATGCAGAACATCCCATCAACAAGAACTGGCAGCTCGCCCCACTTCCCGGATTCGCTCTCCATCAGGGGAACTATGTCGACAACGAGAACCCCTTCGAGGCAGGAACGGCACGAGTCATCGAGACCATCGAGCACCATAACCACCAGAGCACGATAAGCTACCAGCCTAATATCCCCGAGGCTGGGAGATATGCTGTCTATGTAAGCTATCAGACCATAGAAGGCAGTACCGACGATGCCCGATATACTGTATGGCATAAGGGTGTGCCTACGGAGTTTCATGTAAACCAGCAGATGGGCGGTTCAACATGGGTATATCTCGGAACCTTCGATTTCGGTGAGGGTTCATCTGAAGCTAATCGTGTGGTGCTGTCAAACCTCAGTAGCACGAAAGGCTATGTTACTGCCGATGCAGTAAGGTTCGGAGGTGGCATGGGAAACATCCAGCGCGGAGGGATCGTTAGCGGCATGCCCCGTTGTTTGGAGGCTTCCAGATATTACGCCCAATGGGCAGGAATGCCATACAGCATCTATCACACCAAGGACGATGACTATGGTGACGATATCAACACCCGTTCTAACATGACAAACCTTCTTGGCGGAGGATCATGTTATATGCCTGACACCACAGGACGGAAGGTGCCCATCGAACTGTCATTGGCCGTTCACAGCGATGCCGGATACACCCTTGACGGAAAGAGGAACACAGGTACTCTCACCATCTGTATGACCACCTTTCGCGACTCTACCCTTAATGCCGGCTTCACCCGTCTTGCATCACGTGACCTCGCAGACGAGCTCCTCAGCAGCCTGCCTCACGATATCCTGAAGAAATACGGCAAATGGAATATCCGCGAGCTCTACGACAGGAATTACTCCGAGTGTCGTGTGCCAGAGGTGCCGAGTGCCATCCTTGAGATGCTCTCACACCAGAACTTCGCAGATATGAAGATGGCACAGGACCCGCATTTCAAGTTCGACCTCGCCCGTTCGATATATAAGGCGATGCTGCGTTATACGGCCCGGATGCATAACACCGGCTATACCGTACAGCCGCTCATGCCCGAGGACCTTAGTGTCAGTCTCACCAACAAGGGCGAGGCAAAGATATCATGGACTGCCGTAGAAGACCCCCTCGAACCTACTGCCCACCCTACATCCTTTGTATTATATACAGCAAAGGACGACGGAGACTTCGACAATGGACAGGTGATATCCAAATCCCCGGCAATAGTGAAACTCGATCCCGACAAGCTCTACTCCTTCCGTGTGGCAGCTGTCAACGATGGAGGTGAGAGTTTCCCCAGCGAGGTGGTATCCTGTCTCTTTAATCCCACATCCCAGAAACAGGTGCTTATCGTCAACGGTTTCCATCGTCTGGCATCGCCTCAGGTTGTAGATGGTCTCGCCACACAAGGGTTCGATATGACTCATGATCATGGTGTGAGCTATGGCGTGACAGCAGGATGGCGGGGACTACAGACCAACTTCGATAAGTCACGCATGGGAAAGGAGGGTCCCACAGGTCTCGGATTCACCAACGACTCCCTGGCAGGACATTTCTATGGCGGCAACGACTTCGACTATATCCGCACCCATGCCAAGGCCATCGCCTCTGCCAAAAGATACAGCATCGCCAGCTGCTCTTCGAAGGCGATAGAAAAGGGTTATGCCACTCTCGAGGGCTATGAGATGACAGACCTCATATTAGGGCTGGAACGTGCCGACGGCTATTCCCTGGTACAGGGCAAGACCTTCACACAGGAACTTCAGGCACATCTCAAGGCTTTTACCGCCCAGGGAGGCAACCTGCTGGTGAGCGGAAGTTATATAGGACGTGACATGCGAATGCAACAGGAGCGGAAGTTCCTTGAGGACGTGTTGAAGTGCCAGTATTACGGCACCAACAACGACTCTCTCCAGAGTGACACGATACAAGGCCTGGGACTGGCCTTCACCTTCCATCGTACACCTAACCACAAGCACTATGCAGCCGACCATCCCGACTGTCTGCTGCCTCTCTCAACATCCTTCGCAGCGATGAAATATGGTGACGACCAGGCAGCATGTATCGCATACAACGGTAACGATTATCGTGTGCTCACCATGGGATTCCCCTTCGAGTGTATCTGCGATGAACAGAAACGCGAGGCCATCATGCGAGGCATCCTGAAATTCTTATTACAATAATCATAAACTTTTTAACATCAACGAATTATGAAGATTCAAACAAACTCATCAGGGACACGCAGCATCGAAGTAGAAGAACTGCACCTGGAAACAATCGAGAAGTATCAACTGTTCCGTGATCTTATTGATTCCAACGGATATGTTGACGAACAGGTTCTCGACAAACTGAAATTCAATATCCGTGCTCTCTTAGAGTCACAGACAGGAAACGACAAGGACCTTCTGGACCTCTGCCTCGACGTGATCTATCATCCCAACATGAAGGCCTACGGACTTCAACAGCTCGTGCTCCTCTACATCAACTGGAAGAACCAGGGCAACGACAGTCTCGGAAGCACTACGAGATCGATACAAGGAACACCCTTTAATTAAATATTGAACATTGGATTATAAACTGACAGATTTTCTGCCGACGACGAAGAAGGAGTTGGATCTCAGAGGATGGGACGAAGTAGATGTTATCCTGTTCTCTGGCGACGCCTATATTGACCATCCTGCCTTTGGAGCTGCTGTGATAGGACGCACACTCGAGGCCGCAGGCTATCGTGTGGCCATAGTGCCACAGCCTGACTGGCATGGTGACTATCGCGACTTCAAGAAACTGGGTCGTCCGCGTTTGTTCTTCGGCATCGCTCCAGGTTGCATGGACTCGATGGTGAATAAATATACCGCTGCACGCCGTCTGCGTTCCGAGGATGCATACAGCCCTGACGGTCGCCATGACATGCGCCCGGAATATCCTACCATCGTCTATACGAAGATTCTCAAAGAGCTCTATCCCGATGTGCCTGTGGTGCTCGGAGGCATCGAGGCATCGCTGCGCCGTGTCACCCATTACGACTACTGGCAGGACAAGCTGCGTCCCTGTATCCTCTGCGAGTCAGGTGCCGACATGATCACCTACGGCATGGGCGAGAAGACCACCATCGCCCTCGCAGAACAGATTGCCTCAGGTCGTGACATCAGGGACATCCGCGAACTGCCTCAGACGGTATATCTTGCTCGTAAGGATGATATCCCTGGAGGAATCACGGATAAGGACATCGTGCTGCACAGTCATGAGGAGTGTCTTCGTAACAAACGCGCGCAGGCAGAGAATTTCCGTCACGTTGAGGAACAGTCGAACATGATGCACGCCCAGAGGCTTATGCAAGGTGTGGGCAACAAATATGTAGTGGTTAATCCTCCCTACCCTCCTATGACCACAGAGGAGCTCGATGCATCCTTCGACCTGCCATATACCCGTCTGCCGCATCCGAAATACAAGGGCAAGAAGATTCCCGCCTTCGAGATGATCAAGTTCTCCGTGAACATCCATCGCGGGTGTTTCGGGGGCTGCGCGTTCTGTACCATCTCGGCCCATCAGGGGAAATTCATCACCTGCCGTTCTAAGGAGAGCATCCTCAAAGAGGTGAAGAAGGTGATGGAGATGCCCGACTTCAAGGGTTATCTCTCTGACCTCGGCGGTCCCTCGGCGAACATGTACGGCATGCACGGACGAAACCTCGCTGCCTGCGAGAAATGCAAGCGTCCCAGCTGCATCCATCCTCAGATATGTCCTAACCTCGACACCAGTCATCAGAAGCTGCTCGACATCTATCATGCCGTTGATGCCCTGCCGGGAATAAAGAAGAGTTTCATAGGCAGCGGCGTGCGCTACGACCTGCTGTTGTATCGCAGTAAGGACGAGGCAGCCAATCGTGCGGCACAGGAGTATACCCGTGAACTGATACGCAATCATGTGAGCGGACGACTGAAGGTGGCTCCGGAACATACTTCCGACAGAGTGCTCATGAACATGCGAAAGCCATCGTTCAAACAGTTCTATGAGTTCAAGCGAATCTTCGACCGTATCAATCGTGAGGAGAATCTCCGACAGCAGATAATACCATATTTCATCTCTTCACATCCAGGATGTCAGGAGGCCGACATGGCTGAACTAGCTGTGCTCACCAAGGAGCTCGACTTCCATCTGGAACAGGTACAGGACTTCACCCCTACTCCGATGACGGTATCTACCGAGGCCTGGTATACGGGATATAACCCTTACACCCTCGAGCCGGTCTTCTCTGCCAAGACTCCGAAGGAGAAACTAGCCCAGCGGCAGTATTTCTTCTGGTACAAGCCTGAGGAGCGACGTAACATCGAACAGAGCCTCAGACGCATAGGCCGTCCCGACCTGATAAGGAAGCTTTATGAAGGTCAGCCACCAGCCAACAACAGCCGCAAGTCGTATAACCCGAACTTCAGGAAAAAGAAATAATAGCAGATTTCAGCCAGAAAATTTGCGTATATCCGAAAAATTGTCTACCTTTGCAGCCGATTTCCAGCAATGGAGTCAAAAAACAAGGATGGTTCGGTAGCTCAGCTGGATAGAGCAACTGCCTTCTAAGCAGTAGGTCTTGGGTTCGAGCCCCAACCGAATCACTTGAACAAACAAATAAAAGCCCCCTTCCTCGGATTGCTCTGACGAAGGGGGCTTTTGACAACCAATTAACACTGTTCTGAATTCGTCGAACTCACGTTAATTATTGTTATTTTATTGGGGCGGGGCGTTGGGCTTTGCGGAAAAACGTTTATTTTTGTGAGCAAATTATAACTAAACGAAGTATTTGTATGTCCGAAGGAATCTTTCTTAAAACGTCTATGATGGATCAGATGAAAAGAAACAATCAATGGATGCTGGCCGCCATCCTGACCTGCGGCCTCATGGTGACCTCCTGTTCAAACAACGATGAGCCAAGCTTGCCGAGGGATGCGGTGGAAGAGCAACTTTCACAGATG
>CACYRS010000003.1 GCA_902776935.1 uncultured Prevotellaceae bacterium
GCAGAGATTCGCTACACCACCGACGGTACAGCTCCTAACGCAGAGAGCACTCTGTACAGCGAGGCAATCACTCTGAGTGATACCACTACCGTTAAGGCTATCGCCATCAAGAACGGCGAAAGCAGTGAGGCAGCCACTAAGGTATTCACCAAGAACGGCAGTAATGTCGGCAGCGGAGGCTTCGAGACTGGTAATTGATAAACTTAGGAAAGGAGGCGTATCATGACTAAGAAAGAAACCTTGAAGTGGATCGTACAGCTCGTGGCGAGCATCGCAACAGCTATTCTAACGGCCCTCGGAGCAACAAGCTGTTTGGGTTATTAAGTAAAGAAGTGGTCGCAGCATTTGCGACCACTTACTATTTAATTACGATTTTCTTCCTGTTCTTAATATATATACCGGGGCGGAGAGTTGATTCGTTCACCCTGCGGCCATTGAGGTCGTATATAGCGTTGTCAGAGATATCGTGAGTATAACTAATGGTATTTATCCCTGTAGCAGTCTCACTCAGTGTGCAGAATGTGAAACTGACTGGTTCATTATACTTAGCGGAAAGGGCATTATGAAGATACTTTCCTGTATATTTATTCTTCAATGTAAAACCGTTATCTACATAGTTAATCTCCCAAACGGCACCATTCTCCACATCCTGTCCGTTTTGTTTTCCTAATCCAAGTATGAAGCTGCAGTCTGCTACTGTAGAGAAACCATTCAAATAGCCCTTATTGCCCCAGATGCTATATGGTGCGCCATCTGGAGTATAGAGACGCAGAAGGTAGCAGCCACTCACCTCACTCTCTTCTAACTTAAACAAATATCCTGAGTTACCATCGTTGAAGGCTGTCTCGTAGTCCTGATAATCCAGGTTCTGGTTGTTTGAGCCGAAAAGAGCCTTTCCCTCTGCCTCGTTAACTATAGCAAAGGCAGTATTACCTATCTCCTGCAGGCTTTTATACTTCTTGTCGGGCTTCAGTCCCGGAGCAACATAAGGCCACTCCACCTCTATGCTGTATTTCTTGCAGAAGTTCCATATCTCGTCACCTGTCACGACAACATCATTTGATACAAAATGATCCTTGCCCGCCAACTCCATCAGAACCACTTCGACACCATTGTCGCCATTGCCCCAGACATGGCGGGTGATATGTGAAGCACCACGATAGCTTTTGGTAACAACAGGTGTGGCATCACAATGGTTGTGACTGATCCACACATTCAGGTTGTTCTGCACGTTTTCGAAAGGAACAACGCCATCGCTTGTGCCATGGGTATGTATGATTGGTACGGCGCGAGAGTTGGGATTAGCCGTAACACCACTCATTGTGTATCCGCTAATAGGAGCGAAGGCAGCAATGCGGTCGGCAATGACGTTCATGGCATGATAGGTGAACATACCGCCCATTGAGAATCCAGAGAGATACACTCTTCCGGGGTCGATGTCATACTGCTCCACCATCTTGTCGATGATCTTCAGGATAAAATTGATATCTTTTCTGCCACTGATGTCCCATGAATTGTTCTCACCTTGGGGAAACACGGTAACAAACTTCGCAGTATCAGCAATCGATTCTATCTTAAGCATGCCTTTCTGGTATGGCGCATCCTGATTCATACCATGACATGAAATGAGCAGAGGACGCTTTGAACCTAATTGCTTAGGCACGTATTGAAGATAGGTACGTTCTGTACTCCCGACCTTTACGGAACCTGCCATTGGCTCAGGGATTTCAGCCTCGATACCCATCAGTTTCAGTGCTTTCTGTGCATAACGGGCACCCATCATTCGGTATCCCTGGGCTGTGAAGTGCAGTCCGTCGCCCTTCTGAGGACAGTCTGAGGATGAGATTACGTATGAATTAGGGATAACCTCAGGCACCTTAGCAATAACGGCATTGTGACCCCAGCAGGCACCTCCTGCAGCCTGGCTGACAGTCTCGCCTACGAACAGAGGGATGTCGGCAGCGTTGAGTCCAAGGTCGGCAATAAGACGGTCGTATACCTTCTTCACCTTCTGAGGCCAGTCAGTCTGACAATTGTCTGTCTCGCCCTGGTGGAGTAAGATGCCCTTGATGACACCTGACTTCTGGGCAATCTTGGCCATATCCACAAGACGCTTATAGGGGCCGTTGTCATAGGCCGCCATATAGCCCTTAAACCAGTCAGCCTCTCCTTTTATATAGTCGGCTACCTCTTCTTGCAAGAATCCTTTAATGCTTGTTCCGCCAATGGCAACATCGACCACACCCACCTTAATATCCTGAGGCAGATTGGCTACCATAGTACGTCCGAAATAGTCGGCCATACCCAAGCCCGTGCCCTGGCGAACAATCGGAGGTGTTGCAGTATACCACTCTCCCATCTTGCGGACAGGATTCTGGAAGTCGACACATGCCAGCATCTGGAATCGGTCATCAACACCAGTCATGTCCTGAGCCTCAGGAGTTGCGTTGCCCTCCATGTTCGACTGTCCGAAACATAGGTATACATAGAAATTCGGATCTACATCCGCACTTGCAGTAAGAAATCTGGTCATAATCATCAGACCAGCTATCAATAACGTTTTCTTCATAAAGGTAAATTCATTTTGCGGCTGCAAAGGTACTGACTTTCATCGAAACACTCTTTGCAAAGCATTGCGGATTCTTTGCCGTATGTATCATTTACCCTTAAGAGAAAGAAATATGATAATTCTATTATAAAATAATGTTAAATAATCGATAAAATCCATTGTCGATTGAAAAATAGTGTATATCTTTGCGATATCATTTTGATATCAATTTAAATATTAACAATTAAAAGTCTATAAAGATGGAGAATAAGGAATTTGCTTTCAACGGTTCAGTACTCAACGGCTTTCTGATGCTGTTTGTGAATATCGCAGTACTGATTTTGTCGATTGTTGGAATCGTATATAGCATCATCATGCTCGATGGCAGCGATGGTGCTCAAGGAGGATGGCTGCTGGGTGGTTGCTCGCTATTGATCATTGTCGACATTATTCTATGGTGCGGAATATTGCAGCTTGAGCCTAATGAGGCACGTGTCACCACTTGGTTTGGTAAATACTCAGGCACATTCTCAGAGACTGGTTTCTATTGGATCAACCCATTCTATGGTACTAAGAAGGTATCGCTGCGTGCACGTAACCTCGATGCAGAGCCTATAAAGGTGAATGATAAGACAGGTAACCCCGTAATGATCGGACTCGTGCTCGTATGGAAGCTGAAAGATACCTATAAGGCATTGTTTGAGGTAGACTCTCAGACGATGGCAGCAAGTCCAAATACTGTTGGCAGCGACACTAAGGGACTGATGAATGCGCTAGAGAACTTTGTACGCGTTCAGAGCGACGCAGCTCTCCGTCAGGTTGCAGGTCAGTATGCCTACGACGATGAGGATACAAAAGAAGGCGAGCCCACCCTGCGTTCGAATGCTGATGAGGTAAACGAGCAGTTGGAACAGAAACTCGACGAGCGTCTGGCTCTGGCTGGTATCGAAGTGGTAGAGGCCCGTATCAACTATCTGGCTTACGCTCCTGAGATTGCCGCTGTGATGTTGCGTCGCCAGCAGGCTTCGGCTATCATCACCGCTCGTGAGAAGATAGTAGAGGGTGCTGTATCGATGGTGAAGATGGCTCTCGACAAACTCTCCAGCGAGGAGATAGTAGAACTCGATGATGACAAGAAGGCTGCTATGGTCTCGAATCTGCTCGTTGTGCTCTGTGGTGACGAAAGTGCTCAGCCCGTAGTAAATACTGGTACATTGAACCATTAATTCATGGTGAAGAAAGAAACAAAGAATTTTATCCTGCGCGTTGACGCTGAGACGATGGACGCGATAGAGGCTTGGGCTGCGGACGAGTTCCGCAGCACCAACGGCCAGCTCCAGTGGATCATCACCGAAGCTCTGCGCAAAGCAAAGCGCCTACCTAAAAAGAAACAACAAGAACCCAAACCAGAAGAGTTATGAACAGGAAGAAAGCCCTCTTATTATTGTCACTCATCCAAGCTTTTCTATTGGCGATGTTCGTCGCGCTATTCGTAAACAAAGCTATCGGTTTGACGGCATTTGCAGCTTGCGTCGTCACCATTGGTGTTGTCTTTTCAGCACTTATCGTTGTAGCCGTTCGTAAACTCCCACCCATGTAATTGATTATGGAAAAGAAATTCGATATAAAAGATATTAAAGTGCATCGCACGCACGAAGGAAATATATTCGAAATAGTGTTTGCTGTTGTTGCTATCGTTGTATGGGGATTAATTATTTGGATGGTAAATCAGGCACCAGACATCGTACCTACACATTTCGATGGATCAGGACGACCTAATGCTTATGGCTCGCCAACAGGAATTATAATTCCCTGCATCATCGTCACAATCGCAGCTATCTGCATGATGGTTATTGCATATTTCCCACGCCATATCAACATGCCATTTGCGATTACAAACATCCGTCAAGTAGAGCTCGTCATCCGCATGACTCGTATCGCGGGTTTATTATTTTTGGTACTCACTTTAGTCATCGGTTGGACATCTCTTGGTTCCATAAATCATGGTGGTCCCAGCGCCATTCCAATCCTGACAATAGTAGGTCTGTTGTTTGTTGTAATCATAGTATTCACAATCCTTGTCCACAAAGCAAAATAATTATGCCATTCAACAAAATTGTTACACATCTGTATAATGTAGGATGGTTAGCGCTGACCATAGGCGTTGTATGCAATATACTGGTTCGCCTTTCAATTTTTGATTTCTTACACAAAAACGTATATATCTATATGACGGCTATTGGCTTATTGATGATGGTGCCATATTGGATATACAGACTATGCCATTTCAATGAATATAAGAAAGAGAACAAGGAGCGCCTGATTACCATTGCAGTGGTTATTGTTGGCGCATTCTTACTATTCTTATTAAAGAAATTCGTATGAAGAAGTATATTTTATCGTTTTTAGCATTCGTTGCATTAACATGCCAAGCGCAAGTTCAACCTACAACCGCATTGAAGGGTTCATGGTCAGGAAAACTTAAAGTAGGAACCATGTCGTTGACTGTAGTACTTCATCTGGAGCAGGCAGATGGCTATGTAAAAGCATCGCTTGATAGTCCAGACCAATCAGCATATGGTATTCCAGCTCTTAAAGAGTTCCTTTCAGACGACTCGGTAGCAGTGAAAGTAGAAGCAATTGGAGCTACCTATCGCGCAAAGCTGAAAGGCGAAAAACTCGATGGCACTTTCTCGCAGATGGGGATGAAACTCGCATTAGAGATGACGAAAGGTGTACCAGAGGCAAAGCGCCCTCAGGAGCCTAAGCCACCTTTCCCTTACGAGACAGAGGAAGTAACGTTTAGAAACGAGAAAGATAGCGCTACGCTTGCTGGTACACTAACCTGGCCAGTAGGATATGACAAAAAGTCAAAGAAAAAGCCTGTAGTTGTGCTGTTCGTCACAGGAAGCGGACAAGAGAATCGCGACGAGGAAGTCTTTAAGCACAAACCATTCCTGGTTATTGCTGACTATCTGGCTCGCCAAGGTATAGCCTCCCTCCGTTACGACGATCGCGCTACAGGAAAGTCTGTGGGTGGTGATGTAAGGAATGCGACATCAGAGGACTTTGCTCGTGATGCTGAAGCTGGTATCGATTTCCTTCGTAGTAAGAAAGCCTTCTCAAAGGTCGGTATGATTGGCCATAGCGAAGGTGGACTCATCGCCTTTATCCTTGGCGCACAGAAGAAGACAGACTTCATCGTCTCGTTAGCAGGTCCTGGCGTAAAGGGCGACACGCTCTCCGCATTACAGAGTAACCGCATGATGGAACTCTCAGGAATAGACCCCAAATTGACAGTTAAAGTAACGGTTAAGAAATTACGTCAAGACCCTCAGTTCCAGAAATTGCGCTGGTATCAGTGGTTCTTTGATTATGACCCTTCTGAAAATATCAGCAAAACCCGTTGCCCAGTCTTTGCACTTAATGGCGATCGTGACTGCCAAGTTGTACCTTCACAGAATCTAACAGCCATCAAGCAGCTTCTTCCAAAAACAAAGAAGAATCTCATTAAGGAATATCCCGGACTTAACCATCTCTTCCAACACTGCACTACAGGACTTCCTAATGAGTACTGCCAGATAGAAGAGACCATATCACCAGAAGTCCTTAGTGATATCAGCACATGGATTAAGCAACTACAATAGCACCAAAGTCAGCGATTATTTTCCGCTGACTATGCCATTATAGTAATCGCGGAAGTCAGACCATCTGTAATATGGCGCCTGGGAGGTGGGCACAGGAAGAGTAGCCTCAGCACCATTGAGGAGACACTTCAGAAGAATGTCATCGGAACCGCTCTTGCGATAGAACACAAGCTGTATATTCGATGCCATGCAGGTCTCCCAGTTCTGGTAACAGTATTTCACCTCGTAGGGATCCTCCGGGTCGATGTCGGCTCCGTTGATGCCCATCAGTACGGTGAGAGGTCCGAGACATGTGTCGTGTCCGAAACGGAGGTCTGCCAGACGATCAGTGCTGCCGTTGATGACATCCTCAGCCTTTCGGATGATATCCTTCAGGATGGGAATCATCTCATAACGCGGACCAAACACCCACGAATAACTTCCCAGATTAGCCCCCTCCCACTGAGATGCTATCTCCTCATCGCTGATGATGCCCTCCATCATTCCCTCGTGGAGGATGCTGGGCAGCGTGGTGTAGAGGTTGACGAGGTTGCTGCCTATGCGACGCATATCGCCAGGAAGACTGTCGGTAGATGTAAACACACGCGACACCACTTTCTCCTGAAGCGAACGGGCATACTGGAACTTATCCTTATTCTTCTCATATCGCGGAGTACTCTTGGGGAACTCGCGCCTGACAGGGTTCTGACGATCACTAGGCACCACGCCATCGAGTGTGGAGCGCGATGACTGTTCACGGATCTCTAGCTTCGGATTACACTGCACAAGTTCCTGACAGAAGGCTGACATGCTGAGCACACAACGCCCTGAGAGCGAGGAGATGGCGAAGACATTGCCGCCCTTCTTAAACACCTCAGGGAAGGTGTTATACATTATTCGGGCGATGCCCTGATGCTGATCCCAACCCAGCTGGGTGAGTTCAGAAACACCATTGACGAGTTCCTGCTTTGAAGCCATGAACTTCTCGAAGAAAGCCTCGCCGGCAGACGTCAGCTGACGACGCTCATGGGCCGTGGTGAGCAGTTTGTCAAGTTCGCGATACAGGAACTCATTCCAATAATATCGCGACCCATGACGACTATAATGGCTGATATAAAAAGGCTTATAGCCCTTAGGAGCCTTTGTCTGAGGGGCCGTAACAAACGGATAGGGATAGTCGTTGCCGTAGGCCTTACGAGGGTCGGCTTTCAGGTCGTCGAGCACCTGTCTGTTTTGCGCCACAGCCATCACAGCAATCAGCGCAACGAACAAGGATACGAATAGCTTCTTCATGTCTTAGCAAATATTCTTATTCTGTAATAACGATGGCGTCAGTATCTGAATAGACAGTTGGCTTACTACCTTTGGCAAAGAATGCATCGAGTTTGAAGATAGTCTTCTTACCCACTCTCAGCTTTCCCTTCTCGAACTTCATAGGAGTACCATCAGCGGTAACACCTACAACAAACCATTTCTCTCCGCTGCGACGAGCCATGATACAGTACTTTCCCGGATAGCCGTCGATGAAACGGGTCTCATCCCACAATGTAGGCACATCCTTCATAAACTGCACTGCCCACTGAGGAGCATCCCCAAGATTATTCGGAGCCAGGGCAAAGTGCTGCACACTGCTCTGGAAAAGCACAGCCGTAGCGAGGGCGAAAACATCACTTGTCTTACGGGTGGTGCCGTGTTGGTTATCCTTATTATAATGTTTGTTGAGCGTAGAGCCTCCGAAGTCCATCGAACCCACGGTATTACGGATAAACGGATGGATACAGGCATTCTGAGCCTCTGCATCGCAGGCGCCCTGTCCGAAGTGCAGGTTCTCTGATGCCAGCACAGCCTCAGCAGCCACGAAGTTAGGATACATACGCTCCCAGCCGCGAGGCAGCGTACATCCGTGGAAGATCACCTGGATGCCGAAGTCGTTGGCATCGGTGAGGATATCCTCATAGAGCTGCATCATCGCCTGTTTGTCGCCTCCGAAGAAGTCGACCTTGATACCCAGGATACCGTTCTTCTGCATCCAGGCCATCTCCTTACGACGTGGAGCGCTCTTGTCCATCTTACCACGAGGCCCCTGAGGTGCATCGTTCCAGCTGCCATTGGAGTTATACCAAAGGAACAGGCCCACGCCCTTCGACTTTCCATAACGTGCCAGTTCCTCCATCTTCTCATAGCCTATCTGAGTGTCCCAGAGGGCATCAACGAGTACCGAACGATAGCCCATCGCGGCAGAGAAGTCGATATAACGCTTCTGCTCGTCGAAGTTACAGCTGGGGTCCATGCCGATGATCCACGACCAGGAGCCCTTGCCAAAAGTATAGTCCTTAGAGGCCTGGTATTTTGGTGTCACAAGATCATTGGCGATGGTTGTCTCCACGATGGGAGCAAGTGTTTCACCAAGGGTGATGGTGCGCCAGGGGGTTGATGCTGGCAGTGATATGGCAGGGGTAACGGAACCGATGCCGTTCATCTCCTCTGGCTGTGGGAAGCCGATACGATAGTTTGCCCCACCCTCGTTGAGAAGACGACAGCCAACGTAATCACCATCTGTGCCCGTCTCGCTGATAAGCACCCAACCGCTAGGAGTCTTGAAGAGACAAGGGAAGGTATATCCTGCGCCCCAGCCGTTCTTGCCCACCTCGTCGTCGAGGGTATAGGATGTCTCATAACTTGGAGCAGTACGTGCGAAACCTGTCATCGGCTTCATCTGTGGGCAGAGGAACGTGGTGGTACCCTCAGGCAGTACGAATCCGCTGGCCTCACTCTCCACAACAGCAGCGAGAGTCTCACCACCACGATTCTTCTTTGGATAAATCGTGTAACTATAAGCCACATCGCGGTTTGTTACCCGGAAAGTGATGTCCATCGTTTTGCTACCGTCTTTCTCAAAACGACAAACAGCCTGTGTGGCATCTACAGTGATATGGCTCTGCTTTGTGGTCTTCAGAGTGTACTCATCCGCGAACTTGCCAATATCACAGGCTGTCATCGTCAGGCCGTGTGTAAGATCCTCGAAATTAAGCTTCAGACCCAGAGGCGATTCTTGAATGAAAGTCTTATCGCCAAGACTAACCTGATACTTAGGACTTCCACCCTCGTCACTCACCATTACGATTATCTTTCCATCTGGACTGGCAAAGGTCTTGGTGGTAGCATAGGTAAATGATAATTGACAAATGATAATTGATAATGATATCAGCAATCGTTTCATAATTATTTTATATTTTAAGTTTATGATTTTATTTTCGACTGCAAAGTTACGAATAATCTCCCAATAAGCCAAGCGCATTTGTAGCAAATATCTTTCAAAATGTATCAATAACACAGAAAAACTTGTTTATATGGATTTTCTTTTGTAAATTTGCACACAGAAATATAAATGACCAATCTGTAAATAATTAAAAATTATGCATAAGCAACAATCATCTCTGATTACAAAGGACGGCGTGAGCTATCTCATCCCGTTTATCCTCGTAACATTCTGCTTTGCCCTCTGGGGTTTTGCCAACGACATCACCAACCCTATGGTAAAAGCATTCTCAAAGATTTTCCGAATGAGTGTGGCCGATGGTGCTTTGGTACAGGTGGCCTTCTATGGCGGCTATTTCTGTATGGCCTTCCCTGCAGCCATCTTCATCCGTAAGTATTCGTATAAGGCTGGCGTGCTCATGGGACTCGGACTCTATGCCGCTGGTGCACTGCTGTTCTTCCCGGCCAAGAGCATTGGCATTTTCGGATGTTTCCTGATTGCATATTTCATCATGACCTGTGGACTGTCGTTTCTCGAGACATCTTGCAACCCCTATATCCTTACGATGGGACCAGAGGATACAGCCACCCGAAGACTGAATATGGCGCAGTGTTTCAATCCCTGCGGATCTATCATAGGTATGTTCGTAGCAATGAACTTCATCCAGGCAAAGCTGAATCCTATGAGCAGCGATGAACGTGCGCTCCTTAGCGACTCAGAGTTCGAAGCGCTGAAGGATGCCGACCTCAGTGTGCTCATCTCGCCATATCTCATTATTGGCCTTGTCATCGTGGCGATGTTACTGCTTATCCGTTTTGTGAAAATGCCGAAGATAGGCGATGCCAATCACGATATCCATTTCCTGGTCACCATCCGTCGTATCTTCTCGCTGAAATACTATCGTGAGGGTGTCATAGCACAGTTCTTCTACGTAGGAGCGCAGATAATGTGCTGGACCTTCATAATACAATACGGTACGAGAGTGTTTATGGCTGAGGGAATGGATGAACGGAGTGCCGAGGTGCTCTCACAACAGTATAATATCTTTGCGATGATATTCTTCATCTGTTCACGATTCATAGCCACTTTCATGATGAAATATGTCAAGCCAGCGATGCTGTTGGCTGTGTTCGGTATTCTGGCAATGGTGTTTACTGCAGGTGTCATCGCCTTCCAGAGCCGCATGGGCGTTTACTGCCTGGTATGCGTCAGCGGATGCATGTCGCTGATGTTCCCCACCATCTATGGCATCGCCCTTGATGGTCTTGGCGACGATGCGAAGTTTGGTGCTGCTGGTCTTATCATGGCCATCCTCGGCGGTTCGGTACTTCCCTGGATGCAGGCGAAGGTAATCGATCTGGGAACGGTCTTTGGCGACTTCCCTGCTACCAACGCATCATTCGTACTTCCGTTCATCTGTTTCGTGATAGTGACACTCTACGGCTTCAGAATCCACATTGCAAGAGAGAAAGCAAGAATATAAGATAAATATATGGTTTACAACGAGATTGGAAAAACAGGCATGAAGGTGTCGAACCTAAGTTTCGGCGCTTCATCATTAGGCGGTGTGTTTCATGGCGTACGCGAAGAAGAAGGTATCCGTGCAGTACACACAGCCGTAGACAATGGTATCAACTTCATCGATGTGTCGCCCTATTACGGACATCTGAAGGCAGAGATGGTTCTTGGCAAGGCTCTTAAGGAGATTCCTCGCGAGAAGTACTATCTCTCGACAAAGGTGGGCAGATACGGCAAGGATGGAGTCAACACCTGGGACTACAGCGCGAAGAGGGTTACGGATAGTGTTTACGAGAGTATGGAACGACTGAATGTGGACTATATCGACCTTATCAACGTTCACGACATCGAGTTCCAGGGAGACATGGATGGCGGACTGCAGAAGATATGCGATGAGACCCTGCCGGCACTGGTGGCACTGAAGAAGAAAGGTGTCGTTGGTCATGTGGGCATCACCGACCTCCAGCCAGAGAACCTGAAGTGGGTCATCGAACACTGCGAGACGGGTACTGTGGAGAGTATCCTGAACTTCTGTCACTACAGCCTTAACGACACTCTCCTGGCCGACTATCTCGGATTCTTCGAGATGAATAATGTGGGAGTGATTAATGCCTCTCCGTTGTCCATGGGTCTGCTCTCAACACGTGGAGCCCCAGAGTGGCATCCTGCAGTATGGAAACTGCGCGAGGCTTGTGCCCGGGCTGCAGAATACTGTCAGCAGCAGGGTTATCCCATAGAGAAACTGGCGATACAGTTCTCAACGAGCCTTAATCCCCGCATTGCCACCACCCTCTTCAGCAGCGCCAATCCTGACAATGTGCTGAAGAATATCGGTTTTGTCAACGACCCTATCGACGAGGAGCTGGTAATGAAGGTACAGGAGATTATCGGCGACCAGATGTTCGTCCGCTGGAAGAACTCGTAAAAATGTAAAAAAGTAAAAGGTAATTATAAAGTTCAAAAATGAAAGCGATTCAGATTAGTGAGCCTTCTGTGATGAAGGTTATTGATATGCCAGAGCCCCAGATGGGCGACGACGAGGTATTGTTGAAGATGAGATATGTAGGTTTCTGCGGTAGCGACCTGAACACCTTCCGTGGGGGTAACCCGATGGTGAAGATGCCAGTGGTGCCTGGCCATGAGGTTGGTGCAGATGTGGTAAAGGTGGGTAAGAACGTGCCTGAAGGTCTTAAGCCAGGCATGACAGTTACCGTTAACCCATATACCAACTGCGGCAAGTGTGCATCGTGCCGTAACGGACGTGTTAACGCCTGTCAGCACAACGAGACGCTGGGTGTTCAGCGTTGGGGAGCCATGTGCGAATATATCGCTCTGCCTTGGGAGAAGGTTATCCCTGCAGGACTGCTCACCCCTCGCACATGTGCACTAATAGAACCTATGAGTGTGGGATTCCATGCTGTGAGTCGTGCTCAGGTAACAGATATCGACGTGGTGCTGGTGATTGGTTGCGGAATGGTGGGTATGGGAGCCGTTGTGCGTTCTGCCCAGCGTGGTGCTACCGTTGTTGCTGCCGACATCGACGATGAGAAACTGGCTCTGGCCAAGGAGATGGGTGCAAGCTACACCATCAATACTATCAAAGAGGATGTGCATGCCCGTCTGTTAGAGATGACCTCCGGCTTTGGTCCTGATGTGGTTATCGAGGCTGTGGGCAGTATTCCCACCTATCAGATGGCTGTCGACGAGGTGGCTTTCACAGGGCGTGTAATCTGTATCGGATATGCAAAGAGCGAAGTATCGTTCCAGACAAAGTATTTCGTACAGAAAGAGCTGGACATCCGCGGTTCGCGTAATGCCCAGCCCAGTGATTTCCGTGCGGTGATCCACTATCTGGAGCGTGGTACCTGTCCCGTAGATCGTCTTATCAGCAACGTGGTTAAGCCAGAGGCTGCCGAAGAGGCCATGAAGCAGTGGGAAGCTGATCCGGGAAAGGTGTTCCGCATACTTGTGGATTTCCAGTGATTACTCTTTCACCACGAGAACGAAGCCACCTCGAGGCTGGCAACTGAGTTTAGAGGGGACTGTCTTAGGCGAGGTGATGCTCCATTTACCAGCAGCGGTATCTGCAAAGAGCATCATCTTGCCTTTTATGTTTATACCTGTGATATCCAATGTCTGAGCCTCATCGCGACCATTGATACCAGCAATATACCATGTGGTGCCACTACGACGTGCCATCACAACACTCTCGCCAGGATAACCACTCAACAAACGGGTCTCATCCCAAACCGCTGGCAGCTCGCCAAAGAACTTATGAACCTTTGCAGGTTGTGCGAGATAACTCTCAGGCTTGTCAGCAAGATGCTGTAGGGCGCTCTCAAAGAGTATAGTCAGAGCCAACTCATGGGCCTTTGATGTGATATGCGGATACTGGGAGTCGCTGAAGGTACATGGGGTATAGTCCATCGGACCAATTACATTACGTGTGAAAGGTAATGTGGCGTTATGACATGCAGCCTTATTAGTGAATACTGGTTTATTGTTATACCACTCTGCACCATAAACACCCTCTGTAGACATCAGGTTTGGATATGTACGCTGCCATCCACGTGGAACTGTTGCCCCATGGAAATTCACCAGCAGATGATGCTTGGCGGCACTCTCAAGGAGATCAATACAGAAATCCATATTTAGGAAGGAGTCTCCTGAGAAGAAGTCAATCTTCACTCCTGCAACACCAATCTTCTCACACCAAGCAAATTCCTTCTCTCGGTCCTCGGGTTTGTTAAGTCGGAACTTTGGAGTCGGAGCACCATCAATCCATCCCACGCTGGAGTTATACCATATTATCGGTTTAATGCCCTTGGATACAGCGTATGCCACAGCATCCTCTATCGTCTTGCCGTCTTTCATCTCATCCCACTCAGCATCGATAAGCACATAAGGGAGATGCAGGGTGACAGCCATATCTACATACTTGCGGATGATGTTATAGTCATTGGAGCCATGATTATACGCCCAATATATCCAAGACACCACACCAGGCTTTATCCATGATGTATCAGCGAGTCTGCATGGCTCAGAAACATCTGTGATAAGAGTTGACTGCACCACATCAGCGAGAGAGCCGATGATTGCTGTTCGCCAAGGACTATGCCATGTGCCGTTCACCTTAGTATCATTCTCAGCAGGAGTCACCTTAAACAGTTCTCCATCGTTATAAAGACAAGAAGCACTCTGCTGACGCTCGATATTTGCCTCTGATATAAGTGTAAAGACACCTTCTGATGGTTCGAGGAGAGCAGGATATGCCCAACGATTATGGAATCCTTCTGGAGACACATGTCCGCGGGCTGCTTCTCGCTCTGTCTTTACCTTATATGTTGTAGAGAGGGGGAAGAATCCCTCGTAGGCATCGTTCCATTGCATCATCCAACGTTTTGTACCTTCCGGTATAAAGAATGTGGTCTGTTCTGCAGGCAGAGTCTCGTTGCTAAGTGACGCTAACTCATATCGGAAGGCTACACCATCGTTGTAAAGTCTCATCACCAGTCGCTGACCATTTCCAAGGTCGGCACAATACTCATTAGCCTCGTTGGAGCAGTGAAGGCGCTTACCCGCCAACATCTGGTAATCAGCACTTATCTTCTTAGTAAACTGCAGACTACCGGCCTTAGCACCAGCATAACCCACAACAGGGATATCGAGCACCGTCTTATCCTGATAGTTAATAACATAACCACTACCCTTCTGTACTGCGCAAATCTTGCCATTGGGCGATTTAGCCTGCCTGGAAAGACGTACGCTGTTCAGAAAATTAACCATCTTGCTAAGATTCTCCTCAGTATACATCTGCGGACCACCATGACTGCCTTCGGGTACGAAGGATGCCTCAGACTTTACACCTGCAGCCTGCAACAGCTCAAAGAATTTCTTTCCCTGACAGCAAGGCACAACATTATCCTTCTCTCCATGGAAGATGATGATAGGAGGATTGCTACTGTTGACATAGTTCGTAGCACTCAGACTGAGGTATTTGTCAGGCTCCTTTGCAAGTTTGGAGTTCAGCAGCACATCCTCTGGAGAGTTCTCACCCATCTTCATCGACTCACCGCAGTCCATCGCTGTAAGGTCAACAGGACCAGACCAGTCGCAGGCAGCATTAACGGCACTACACTCGCCAAGATGGTTGCCTACCGCCCCCTCGAGATCGATATCCACACTACCCACCTTCGTCTGCTTCAAGCCACTGGTGGTAGCGGCTGTAGATGAAAGATGACCACCAGAAGAGAATCCAGATGTGGCGATGAACGAGGTATCAAACTTATACTTCTTTGCCTCTCCGCGAACAAAACGGATGACGGCACGGATATCATGAATCTGAGCAGGCCACTTGGCATCCATGCTACTACGGTGGTTAGGGCAAACTACTGCATAACCGGCCTCAAGGAGCGACTTTACGATAGTACCGAGGTCAGCCATCCCCTTACTGCTGTTGCTGAACCAGGCACTGCCGTATATATGGATAACCACAGGATAAGACTCTGCCTCTTTCTTCGGAAGATAGATGTCACATGTGTGGTATGCCTGATCGTCGCCGGCATAGTTCACATCCTTGAATTCCTGAGATGTAGGGAGTTCCACTTTTGGAACCTGGAAACCGCCAAAGCCTCCCTGCGGTTGTGCCATAACGATTACGCTAATGCACAACAGAATCGTTAATAATAAAGTCTTCTTCATAAGTTCGTTATTTCATTCTGACATATTCTTAATATACGGAAGATCGATGAGATTGCTGAAGCCATAGAAACGGCGGGCATTATCGCCTAAGAGCAATCGTTTCTCTTCATCTGTTAACTCATCTGACTTAATGATGAAGTCGTATGACATGCGATAGGTAATAGCAGTTATTGTACGCGGGTAGTCACTGCCCCACATCAGTTTCTCCATTCCCACAAGACCTGCAGCCTCCCGGATAGCGCAGACAGCAGAGGGGAAGGGATAGAACTCTGAGTTATAAAGCCAGGTGATTCCGCCAGTCTCAATCATCACTTTGTCGTGCTTTGCGAGGAGGATCTGTCTGCGCCAGCTGTCGTTCTCCCAACAAGGCGTTGCAGGAGGATTTGCCATGCCAAGATGACCTATAGCAATCTTCAGGTCAGGACATTTCCCGATGACACGTTCCATTTCCTCCACCTGTTTGTCGCCATCGGCAAGAGTGATGGAAAGCAGGGCCTCGCGTTCCTCCATAAGATGGAACATACGCATCATCTCATCGTCATCAAGAGGTCTTCCCAACAGTCGGTGCCCTGGTATCGCCAGACCCTTAAAACCATTATCCAACAGAGATTCCGCCTTTTCATAGAATCCGTCTTTAAGGTAGTCGGCCATTCCGAACACGAAGAAACGCTCAGGATAATTCCTGCTTACCTCTGCAAGATAGTCGTTCTGGATACCATCGATAAACTCCTGAACCACCACAGCTGCCGACACCTGGGCATAGTCCATATTGCTAAGGAACACCTCTGCAGTATTCCTGCCGTCTATGATGAAAGGAGGAATCATCTGCACTTCCTCACCAAGGAATATCGAACGGCCGTTCTTCAGTGAACGTATCTCCTTACCATCCCAGCTCGTTTCCTGTCGGAGCCACAAATGGCTATGCGCATCTATTATAAAAAAGTTACCCATAATAGTTGATAAAAGACTTTATGGGTGCAAAGATACTAATAATTATCGAATAATTATATACTAAGCGACAAGTTTTCTGATTATTTTACAGATAATTCAGGATAATTTTTTATCTTTGCCGCAGAAAATGATTCGAATAACTAAAATTATCAACAGGACCTTATCATTCAGACTCAGTCTAATGGTTATTGTAGCCTTGGCAACGCTTCTTCTCCTGGCGCTGTCGATACTGTTTTTCTACTCACGAAAAGCAGTTAAAGCAGAGGCCCTGAATAATGCTGAACAAACCTTAGAGTCAACGGTACGTCGAATCGACAACATCCTCTTGAGCGTAGAACAGGCATCAGGCAATATCTACTGGAAGATGATAAACAACATCCACAATTCGGAAAAGGTTGGACTGTATACACAGAAACTTGTGGAAGCCAGCCCTTATATTACAGACTGCAATATAATCTTTAATACCGACTCCGATAGTTTAAATACAAATTTCGTAGGATGGATAGATCCTCAAGAAGCAATGAGTTCCGAAATCAATCCTGTGGGTATCTTTAGGCTCCCACTCTACGATAGGCAGCAAGTAATCGGAACGATGGACGTAGAGGTATCGTTGTCACAGTTGTCAAGTATCTTACTCGAAACAAAGCCGTCGCCAAATTCCTTCTGTACTATGCTGAGAAAAGACGGTACTGTCATTGTGCACCCTGACAGCAACATCTTGAACAAGAATATCTTTATTCTCACAAAACGTGACGACCATTCGATGAAAGAGACAGCTCAGGCGATGATATCGGGAGGAAAGGGATATAAACGCGTAAATCTGAGAGGTGAGGACTACTATGTATTCTTCAAACCCTTTGAGCGCGATTCTGTAATGGGAAGAGCGATGACAGAACTGGGATGGAGCGCAGCAATAGTATTGCCCAAAGACGATATCTTCGGTGAGTATATCCTCCTGCATTATATTGTACTCGCAATCACTTTTATTGGACTGACCCTGCTCTTTATCTCCTGTTTCTACTTCATCAGAAGACAGTTACTGCCATTGAGAAAACTGGAGAAGTCGGCAAAGCATATCGCTGAGGGTTTCTATGACGAGACCATCCCCTACAGCCGAAGACTAGACGAGGTGGGGCGTCTTCAGAATGATTTCAGGGAAATGCAGAAGTCATTGTCTACCCGTGTTGGTGAGATGCAGCATCTGGCAGACACCCTCAAGGGACGAAATGAAGAGTTGCAGGCCACCTATGAACAGACCAAGGCAGCAGACCTGATGAAGACTAATTTCCTACATAACATGTCTGACCAGATGATTACTCCCGTAAAAGACATCCACAAAGGAGCCATTGCCATCAGCAACCACAACAAGGAACTGTCGGAGGAAGAGGTAAACCATCTGGTAAGAAAGATACAGCATAAAGGTGAAAAGGTTACCTCCATCCTTAATAACCTGATTGCCGAATCAGAGAAGATAACAAACTAAAAAGGAGAACGGATGCGCAATATTATATATCATTTCCGCCAGTCGCTTTCATGGAAGCTTAGCCTCGGCATCCTGCTGATGGCAATTCCTATCTTTGCACTGGCACTAGGCATTCTGTTCGAACAGTCGAGAAAAAACATCAAGAGCGACGCCACCAAACACGTGACCAGCATGCTCAACACCACGACAGAGCACTTCCTGCGTTATATGGAGATGGTACAGACTGCCACAGATATCAATGACTGGGAGGTGATAGACAAATTTCATCCTGACTCCATCAAGAACATATCACACTATATCGTCGCCCTCAATGGTCATATCGATGGTTGCTCGATAAGCATGGAGCCAGATGTCTTCCCCAAATATGGCAGACACTTCTCGGTATATACCGTCAGGGAACCAGATACCGTCACCACTGTCATAGAGGAGGAGTATGAATATTTTGAGAAGATATGGTACAAAAAACCACATACTCTAGGCAAGCCATGTTGGGCAGTTTATTACGACGAGAGCGACTCGCTGGCACTCACACTCGACGGAATGATAGCATCATACAACAAACCACTTTATGATGCCAACAAACGTTTCGTAGGTGTCATCTCCACCGACCTTTCCCTGCTTCGTCTTTCCAAGGCCATCACCAAAGAAGTGCCATACGAAGACTCTTACTTCATGATGACAGGCGAAGAGGGCCGTTTCTGTCTACATCCCGACACAGCAAAACTCTTCAATAAAACAATCTTCAGCGATGCCAATCCCGAAGAGAATTCTGACATCATAGCACTGGGTCATGAGATGACAACAGGTAAGAAGGGAACTATGAGTGTAAAGATTGACGGCAAGGCGTGTATCGTTAGTTATCAGCCTGTGCCTGGTACCGACTGGAGCCTTGCACTCGTATGTCCAGAACGAAGCATACTTATGAACTACAACCGCCTAAGCATCATCATAACCCCGCTGGTTATCATTGGTATGCTGCTGATCCTCCTGTTCAGCATCTTCACCGTTGCCCATGCAATAAGACCGCTTAACAAACTGACAAAGAAGATACAAAGGATTACAGCCGGAGACTACGACGAACAGATCGAAACCAGTCCTTACAACGATATCGTTGGACGCCTTCAGAACTCTTTCGCCACCATGCAGGAATCACTGAGCCAACATGTCAGCGACATCCAGCATATGAACGATGAGACCTCTAAGCGTAATGACGAACTTGTCCGTATGAGTGAACTGGCCAAGACGGCTAATCACCAGAAATCACTTTTCATCCAGCATGTATCCCATCAGATTCGCACTCCGCTGAATATCATCATGGGATTTGCACAGGTGCTGAAGGAGAGCAAGGGTTCACTTCCTGAGGAAGAGATGAAAAGCATTACAGACATGATTAAGCACAATGCACAGATGCTTAACCGTATGGTACTTATGCTCTCCGACTGCTCGGCAAAAGGTGAAACGGAGGAACTTTATAAGGACAAAAACGAGATAGTATCTTGTAATGATGTGGCCCAGGAGTGTATATCCTATGCCAATGAACATTTCCCTGACATCAATATAAGGTTCAAGACAGACGTGTCCGATGACTTTAGTATCAATAGCAATCACAGCTTACTAATGCGCAGCATACGTGAGTTACTTTATAATGCATGTAAGTATTCCGATGGCAGGAATGTGCTGATGCACGTTTCTGAGTTGGGGTCTATGGTGCGTTTCATAGTAGAGGATACGGGTACCGGCATATCAGAGGAAGATGTCAGCCGTCTGTTCGAGATGTTCACGAAGACTAATGATCTCTCAGAAGGTCTTGGTATCGGCCTGCCACTTGCCAGACGTCATATAAGGAATCTCAATGGCGACATCATCCTCGATACAAACTACCAAGAAGGATGTCGCTTCATCATCGAGATTTCCAAAATCTAGAGGTTATATCCTCAAACTCCCCCTTTTCATTCTGACGGTAAAGCCGCTGGTTGGTATCCGGCGATTTCAGCGGACCCAGATGTCTGATGTAGGGTCCGATTTTTATGTAATCAAAATCAGTCTTGTTAATCAGTGATGAGATCACCGTCTTTCCGCTGTACCAGGCCACCTTGAACTGAGGATGCTCCTCATGAATATACTGTGCCAGCATGTTAACTCCCCTCGGATCATTGTCGCCTCCCATGAATGCGATACAAGTGATGTCAGAGCCATACTCCTCTACGAAGGCATCAACAGCGTCAGAGTTGAGCGGCAGGCCGATATCCTCCCAAAGATAATGGCTATGACACCCAGGACAGTGACACGGGCAATTAGAGATATTAATTGCCAGTGTCACTTCGTCGGGTATCTCCTGAAATACGATTCCTGTGTTTACATACTTCAACATTATGTCAAGCCATTTTGTTCTCTGGAGCGTAGAATCTGCGGGCGGCCTCTTCCTGACGTGGCTGTGAGAAGTTGCTGACACGCTTCAGGTAACCGATGATACGTGTCATATAGTCAACGTTCTTTGAATGGCAGTGAGGACACTCGTGCAGATAACGCTTGTCGATGGCGCCACAGTCATTACAAACTGTATTAGGGATATTGAATGTGAAGTAGTTACATCCCTCCTTAGCCGCAACCTTCAACAGGTGTGCATATTGCTCCTTCGACAGATGCTCCTCTAGGTTCATGTGGAGTGCAGAACCTCCAGTGAGGTGCTCGATATATGGGGCTCCGTGCAGCTTGAACTTGTCGATGATGGTCAGTGAATCATCCTCAACAACATAGAAATAGCTGTTATAGCAGTCACGTGGCACGAAATAGCCATCCTCACGATCCCACTTAGCATGCTTAACACCTACATTCTCAGCAGGAATCATCTCGCAGTTGAACATCACGTCCTTAGTACGATACTGCTTGTTGTACTTCTCGATAAGTCCGAGGATTCCCTGTACGAAGTGCAGATAGTCGTCGTTTGGAGTAATCTTCAGGCCCATGAACTCAGCAGCCTCTACCAGTCCGTTGATACCGATGGTAAGATACTGACGGCCGATGTTGATATATCCTGCATCGAAGAGTGGCAGCATACCACGCTCCTGAAGCTCCTTAAGGTTCTCGTTGTATGCAAGCTGTACCTTATGGCAGAGGTCGATGATACCACCGAGATACTCCAGATAGTCGAGTTTGTGGTTCACTGCATACTGAATACAACGGTTCAGGTTGATAGTGAGCACACTCTTTGAACCTGTAGACACGCCACCAGCACCGAGTGTATAGCTGAAGCCATTGTCGGTGATCTCGTTACGCAGACGACAGCAGCTTGAGAGAGAGTCGGCATTGTCGCTCATATATGTGAAGAACGAGTGTCCCTCGGCATACATCTCTGCTGTAAAGTCACCCCACTCCTTATCCTTGCACTCTCCGTTCTCATCAACGAGCAGAGCCATTGTCTCAACAGGGAAGGTAAGCAGAGTCTTTGTGCGCTCCTTATTGAACCACTTCATGAAACGCTTCTGGAGCCAAGACAGTCCGTCCCAGTCAGGCTGTGAGCCATCGGGGAAGTAGAACTCGCCGAAGATGCTCTGGAAATAGTACTTGTCATAATATGCCACGTTCCAGAACACTGCCTGATAGTTACGGGCACCAGTTGGCTGGTTCAGAGTGTAAACGATCTGCTCGAAGTAGTCGGTGATTATCTTATCGATGGTACGCTTCTTCAGGCTGAGGTCTGCCTGTTCGTCAGCACGCTGCCAGTAGTCCCTGCCATACTCCTTGCCGATGAAGTAGTTCATATACATCAGGAACTCTGGTGTTGCACATGCGCCACTAAGCATCGAACTTACCATAAACACCATGTTTACGAAACCTCCGGCAAACGACTTCAGGTTTGTTGGTGCCGTAGAGTTACCGCCAATAGCCTGAGTGCCGCCAATGAGCCATGGATACATTGTGATTGATGCACAGTAGTTTGCAAGACTGGTCTCATCATTCTTATATATAAAGTGGTGTGTCAGCTTGTCGATATACTCGTCGGCCAGAGATTTGCCATACATCTTCTTGATACGGTCTGTGAGCAGACGACGATTCAGGCGGATGAAGTTCGACTTTGGCAACTCACCGATAAGTGTTGCGATGTTCTTGTGCTCGACGTTGGCATTGGCATCATACTTAGAGCCTGTTGCTGCGTTGACAGATTCGGTATACTCAGAAAGGAACATCATCTTATCCAATGTGTCACGATCCTCAGAGTGCAACTGACGATAAAGGATAAATGACTTTGCCACCTTGTAGTAGCCCTCGCGCATCAAGGCTTCCTCAACCTGGTTCTGAATGTCCTCAACGGTGATGTCATCGTGCATGTCGAGGTGATTGAGGATCTTTGAAACGATTCCCAAGTCAGCGGGTTCGTTCACGCTTTCGAATGCCTTAACTATGGCATTCATGATTTTGTCGAGTGAGAACTGGTCTTTAGAGCCGTCTCGTTTCGTGATGGTAAAATTCTTAATTTCCATTATATTTTTTATTCGTTTATGATTAGAGTCTCACTATTAAAGTTATCCGTTTGGGGAAACTTTTTTGTTTCTCGATTCGAAAAAGTTGTCCGTTTTGGAAAACCGAACCGGGTGCAAAGATACAAAAATAATCCTAAACGTACAACTATTTAAATCTTAAATTTTGTAAATTCACCCACTTTTCATATCCCCACACCAAATCCAAGATACTATTCAAATGACTCTGCAGGGAGTTTCATGGCATTCGCCACGTCGACGGCATTAAATGGAATTCTACCCCTAACCAACTCTGGAGCATTAAATGATTTAAGGAAATCATCATAGAAGGTAGGAACTTGCTGAGGCAGACAAAATGGTTTGTGAGCCTTGCCGTTACTGTCTACATAGCAGAAATAAGGCTTTCCATATAGTCCATCGTCACGTTTAGAGGCGAACACAAACCAACGCGAGTTACTTGACCAACTGTGATAGGTATCGCTCATGTCAGAATTCACTATCTTCAGCGTATCCATCGTGCAAGTTTTTAAGTCCATCATCCAAAGATCAGCCTCTTTGTGCCATATCGGAAAAGTTCCATAATCCTGAACTGTGAAAAGCAGTCTCTCGCCATCGGGTGAAACTCTTGGATGGCATACGCTCCTTTCGGTAAACAACGTATCAACTTGCGTGCCGATAGTACCCGAAGCCTCATCAAAAGGAATCCTTGCAAGCACATACTTAAGATTTTTGTAATTCTGAGGCAATTCCACTTTCGGAGATGTGCAATAGTATATGTATTTCCCGTCAGGAGAGAATGTGGGGAAGGTCTCAAGTCTTGCAGAATCACTCAACAACTGAGAGCGGATGATCTTATTCTTCTCAAGGTCTGCCACATAAATGTCAGAGGCCGTATCATAAACCTCTAACCTCTTGCGTGCAGAAGCTTGAACTGCCGGTACGACAACATTTGCCGAGAACACTATATATCGTCCTGATGGTGAAAATTGGAAATACGTGGAAGTAGCTACCATGTCAGGAGTCTTGATATTCAATTTCCTCAAGTGGCCATTTTTGTTGAGAATAGCTCCACCACCATTTCCTCTCACATACATCATCGACAGCGATGGGTTCTGACTACTGGGAGTATGGCAATTCATACAACGATTCTCTTGCAGATTATAGTCAGCCAATGCATACTCATCGAAATTCTCCACACAGCGTTGTTTTATCTGCAATCGGTTCCAGACAGAGTAAGCAGGCTCTATCAATCTATAAGTCACATAACTGTCAATGCTATCACTGACTACATACCAACAAAACCGCTTATATGCTGTCCACTGTCCGTTCTTCAAAGCAGTCACTTCCACCTCTATTGTATCGTTCTCCTCCATCAGCCTGCGCCAATCCCGTATTCCGAACTGGACATTGCCACCACGTTTACTAACTGTCAGGTTGCCAGCCTTTACCTCAACAGCCTCAGCATCCCTCACCACAAAATTCATCGGAGCAATGTTTACTGGAATTGTCACATCCTTGTAGTCGGGATATATCTCCGCCTCCTGTTCACTCTGCTTCACGTCATGAGGTGTGGGGGTACAAGCCGCTAATAGTGTCAATAAGCCCGAGGCTACGATAGTAAAGATATCTTTTCTCTTCATAGATCCAAAAATGTGATTAATTGCCTCCGAGATTAAAAATGTCGAAGTAGTACCAGTAAGTATCGGCAAAGCGCGGGCTAACCCCTTCCGTCATATATTCTTCCAGCCTACGCCTGATTTGCTCGTCCTTAATATACTTCTGCCATTCTTCCTCTGTAGCCTCTTGTTTCATCAGCCAGATGCAAAGTGCCTCCTGATAGAGTTTCTTGATACGAGGTTGCGCTGCGCAGTACATATCGTAGTTGGCTTTGAAGTTGTCTATATCCTTCTTAAGCAACAAACTACACAGTAAATAGTCAAGTGCCACCTCATTCTTCGGGTTTGACATTAACAGCTGCGTCATGATATTATGTGAGTCCTCGCTTGGCGAAATTGTGTCCTGCAGATTGACAAACTGAGCTTTCTGTCTGTATCGTTCATCGTTGGAAGCCTTCTCCGCCCAATCTTTATAAGGTATTGTCTGACGCAGCAGTCCGAGGAATTTCTCCGCAGCTTTCTGGTCATTCCTGATTAACGCACATTCAGCCAGTCGCTTGACAGTATATGAATTTTTATTGGTTGGAACAGATACGCAAGCCATGAATGCCCCTCTTTCTGCACGCGAAATATCACCGATAGCATAGTAAAACTCATGCAGATTCATAAAAATCATCCAAGGGATCTGTGTTCCTATCATACTGGTGAAAGTACCCAGATAGTTGGGATAATAGTTCATCAATACATCAGGTAGTTGACCCCGCTGTGCCTGAACAAGATTATAAAAGAATCGTCGCACTGTAGATGACACCTGTGCTTCCTGAATAAGCTTCTTCTGCGCACTTCCCTTCTCTGTGAGGATATTCAGCACTTTATCTTTTTCTGCCGTTTCCACTACATCATCCCAGTCACCTGTCTCGTAACTGTGCATCATGTGGAAGTCGGTTTCTTTTAGGAAATCCGGTAAGTGGAAACTCTCAACACCCGGATACTGGCACAGGTCTGAGAAGTTGAGGTTAAAATGACTTCTCATGAGAGGCAGCAGACATACAAAGGCTACAGCTACGGGCACAGTGACCCTCCATACAACAAATGCCGATAGCAAAAGGAATACCCATACACCATAGCCAAACATCCAATAACATAACAACGTGCCTGACAGTACCGCCATCAAAACCCAAGGCCATCTATATCCCATCACCCTGCGAAGCACCAGAAACATCAGCAGTCCACCGATAAGGGAAATTGTTGATGACAGTATATATCCATAAAACAGATGGCACGAAGCTTCATGTATGGTAATAGCCAGAGCCACTGCCAATACAATCCACCTACCAAACTTCAAGCTACCTAACTTCAGAGTACTTAAAGCCTGATAAGCCAGCCAATACAAAATAACAAGTGATGCCGTAAGAATGGCTGCACCTGCGAACTCGTAATAATAGAATTGGGTCAGGAACTCCCCAGCCAGACAGGCAGCCCATGCCGGTTTTGCGAACATGGTACTGACGTACGACCATGACATCAGGAACAACTGATTCTGCCCCTTAAAGAAGAAATGATAAGGATACAATAGTTGGAAAAAGCAGAAACATACTACCCCAAGCCCCGCGATTACCCACAAAGGCCATCGCTCATTGGCATTCCATTTAACTATTGTACCCTTCATCGTTATTATTGTTTTTTAAATACCAAATCCTCTTTACATTTCTTTGAGAACATGTCAAACATTCCCCGTAAGGTATCATAGTTCTTTTCTGGATGAGACACCTTATTAGTATTAAACTGGTACTTCACTTGAATCATATTATCAGTAGAGGTGGTTATCAGTCGTCCGCTGAGCCCCTTGTCTGGTGTAGAGGCAATAGTCTGCCACCCCTCACCGTCTAATGCATATCCTTCTGGCAACATGAGGTTAACAACAACCTGATAAGAACCTTCAGAGCTGAACTCTACAGGCAGGAGCCTTCTTTCTGCAGTGAACGGATTATTATCCATTGGTGTTGTATTGAATGGATTGATGCTTATCTTTCCATCACTTACCTCACCTTGTTTTGTGAAGTCCACCTCTTCCTTTGCCTCTGATGAGAACTCGTTTGTAATGCCCTTCTGCTGACGATATTTCAGAGCAGCCAAACCTTTGTACATAGTAACTTGCTTGCCACTAAGCTTTCCGTTGACATCGAGAGTGGCATCGATAATTGTTGCTATCTGTGACTTTGATACTTTCTGAAGGTTCACCCAAGGACTTCTGTTTCCTTTTGCTACCAGACGTGCCTTATCTACCAACAAGACTTCTGGTATAGCGTCAAGACATCCTCCTGCAGATGAAGCATCCACGTATGATGTCATACCATTACTGTACTTAATAGCCACAACGTATGTCGACAGTTTGCTTATAGTCGGGAAGTTGTATGGCATCTGTCCCTCATCTCTCTGTCGCAGGACAACGGGATCAGCTTTTAGTCCAGCATCACGTAATGTCTGTATCAGGAGCATATTTATATCGGCGTTGTTTCCCTCACCTTTCTTGAGCGTCTCACTGGTTTTCTCTGGCCACAAAAAATATTTGCCATTCCATTTAACCTTATTGAACACCATCTTGCATATAGCCTCTGCACGATCCTGCTCATTCGTGATATCCTTTGCACTTGAGAGTTCATCACTTAACGGACTGTGATTGCTCAATTGTTTTCCGAGATCATCGTCATCGAGCAGCATAGCGTCAATCTGATCCCATGTTTTAGCGTATGGCATTGACATTGTGCCTCTCAAACTGAAAGTCTTCAATTCTGCAGTGATGCCCGCGCAGTAATCGTTTACATTCCAGACATACAGGTCCTTCGGCATAGCTATCAAATTACGACCAACACAAGTATAGCGATTTGTATTTACGGTTATCGGCTTTGCCAATGGGTCGCTCTCAATCTTATATTGCATACTTCCAACTGTGCATGTACAAGCCAATCTTTGTATGCCATGTTCCTCAATATTGAAGATCAAATAGTTAGGAATCTCCATATCAAGGCATGCGTAGGCAACAGGTATCTCGCACTGTGCAAACCAGTCATGCAGGCGCCAGAAAAGCTGGCTGTGAAGGGTATACTCATATTCTATCACCGTTCCTTCCTTTACGTTGGGAACAGTAAACTTTACCTGCCAGTTCTGGTTATCGATCTGCTCCTTGACAACATCACTATTTTTTAGTTTACTCTTCACTACCTTGCCATTTTCCATGTTGAATGCTGTCGCCTTAAGGTCTTCAACACTCTCATCTGTGTAAACACCCATTGCGTTCTCAGTCATTGAGCCTCCTGCATCATCGAAATACGAGATTGGTGAGTTCGTTCCTGCTCCGAAATTAGTTTTGAATTTGTTGGTTCCGATATCTATCGAACTAGCTTTTAGCGATATTCGTGTAGCATTGATACCCGACTTATTCTCTTCAATCTTCGAATATGGAATAGTAACATTTGCGAAACGCGCTCCTTCTGGTTTAAGCACTTTTACACGGAATTTCTCATGGTAGTCTACAACATATCCGTTAGGCTGGATGGTGTACTCTACATTGGTAAGTCTGCACAGGATTACAGCCTCAGCATTGGGATCCTGCTGATATACAGTCATCTGCATCTCCTCCTTGGTAGGCTTGCCAAACTTCTTGTTGATATTGTCTTGTGCTATGGCAGGTAGCCATAGAGCAGACATAATAACGAATAGCTTTAATACTTTTAGTTTCATTTCCTATTGATTTAGTTGACAATCGTTTATTTATATTCCACTGGTCTGGCATCACCTTTGAGCACATCAGCGAACTGCTGCGGACTAATGGTGACAGGGCCTCGCATGAATTCCGGTATATTATAACATTTCATGAACTCACGATGATAATTTGGATTTGCACATGGCAGTTCAAACGGCTTCGCGCCTTTGCCATCTTTATCTATATGTGAAATAAAAGGACGTGTGTAGTTACCATCGTAGCGACGACTACTGAATACGACCCAACGTCCGTTAGAAGACCATGAGTGATAGCTCTCTGTATCTAGCGAGTTTATCTCCTGCATTGGACGCACCTCTCCTGTCTTGAGGTCAAGTAGCCAGAGATCCGCGTCACGATGCCAGATGTGGAACACACCATATTCTGCAAGTGCAAACATCAGGTATCTTCCGTCAGGTGAGATTCGAGGCAATGTAGCACTCTTGTCAAGAGAATCGGCAGCAAAGACCAGTTCACGAGGCCCGAACTGGGTTGTCTCTGGATCGAAAGTCTTGCGATAGATATTATACTTTATCTCGTTAGAATGCTTGATAAGTTCCAAAGCCTGATCTTCTATAGAGTCGCCATATTCAAAATGGGCACTGCAATAATAAAGCATCTTACCGTCAGGAGACCAGAATGGAAACACCTCCAACTCATTGGGATCACGCTCAATGTTGGATACAACATTCTTCTCAACATCATAGGCTATAAGATCGCTTTGGGTATCGAAAACCTCAACCTTATTGGGATCAATAGTATGAAAAGTCTGGTGCGTGAGGTTTGTGGAATAGACTATTAGCGGTAACCAGGGATGCCAAGTTGGATAGACACCTGCAGAGAGAATAGAGTCATTCTTCATGTTTATCTTCTGTATCTTCCCATCATATGCAATGACTGTGCCACCAAGATTCTGACGTGCATGGAATTGCATGCGCTCAGGATTATACTGTTGATAATTGTGGCAATTAATACATTGTCCGGAAGACTCTTCGGTACAGAGCATATTATTATATATAACGCTCTCGTCATAGTTTTCAAGATTACGTTGCCTAATGGTCAACTCCTCGTATGAAACGTATGAAGGCGAGATGATACGATAGCTGATATAGGGATCGATGGAATCCTTGGAAATATATATGTTAAATGGTTTATATCTCGTCCACTGTCCCTGATTACTTACGTATGTCTCAACCTGAATGGTTTGTCCTTGAGCTACAGAAGTAAGCCTGCGCCAATCATCTATATCAGGCAAAGCCTGTGCTCCACAACAGATAATCTCTTCATCAGCAAAAGAGTAGCGTACCGCCATCTCATCCGACGGGACATCCATCTGAAACGTCAGCGGCGCAATATTTACTGGCACTGTGACATTCACATAGTCAGGATAGATGCGAGGCAGCGATTCTGACTGTATATAGTCTGTGGGTATCTTGTTGCCGCAAGAGTATAGAATTATCAGGAGGGTAATGAGGGAAAACACTTTCTTCATAAATCAAATATATGTGATATCTTTCAGGAAGTAATATTCGAAATAATATGTATTGCCAAACATTGGATAAAGTGCTTCGCGCACTTCCTCTATAGGCTGTCCATCCATTTGTTGAGCCTGACGCGAGAATGCTTCATAGCTCTCTTTCACATTCTTGTTAAACGGTATCTTATAGATGATGTCGGAATGTTGGAGATTGCCGAAAAGATAGGCTGCCTCTTGAAAGATACGTGGAATCTTATCATGTGGATGAAGTTTTGCATACTGGAAGAATCGTGGCCAGAAGAGCTTTGCATCTCTCTTCCAAAGAGCTGCCAACACAGCCTGTTCCTGGAAATAAGGATCGTCAGAATCAATGTCAGCCAGAAGCGACATCAGGAAATTCTCCACATAGCCTTTGTCAGAACCAAGGCGGTTATCGTAATGCATCATATGGGTGATGGGGGCCGTCTCAGGCACTTCGGCTATCTGCTCTGGATGATCCAGTAAGTTCTGTACACCCTCAGCCCATTTTGAGTAATAGTGCGTTTGTCGGAGGATATCAAGGAACTTACGGGCTGCCTCTTTCTCGCCACTCAGCAGTGAACAGCGAGCCATATACTGTAGCACTTCCAGACGCCAGCCATACTCAACACCTTCTTCCATACACATGCGGTGGCACTCGTTAGGCAGTCCATATTGATAATAAATCAGACGACCTGCTACATGATACATATATACAGGCAATGGTGTGTTGCTTTTCTTGGACCCCTTCGGGAAGTTATACATCTCATCTAGCTGTAGTCCAAGACGTGAGAGGGCGAGATTATGCATCATCACTATAGCACGAGTAGGCTCTGTCTTCTGTTTCTTACCTTCTTTTAACACTCCCTCCCAGTCTACTCTCTCTATACAGTGCTGCATCGTTAGTTCATGATGGAAATTATCGTCCTTATACCAGAATATCCAGACGCTGGAGATTATTGCTGTCAACAGTATACCCTGTAGTGTTCTTACTCTGACATTCTTCTGCCACCTTACAGGCAAAGAAGCCTGGTAGCATATCACAATCAACAGGAAAAATGCTCCTAAAAGATAATAAGGTACATAATATGTGTGATATGTCTCAAATATCGTGAATGAAGGAAGTGCTGCCTTCCAAAGATAAATGAGGTTGGTCTGATTGTAGACGTAACGGTAGAATAATAGTGGAATGGTTACAATACTGAGAAGTGCCACAACTGAAATAATAACATTATTAATGTGGTTCTTAGAGATTCGCCATGTCCAAATACCCATTAAAAGAACTGCTACTAATGAATATGCTCCTAATAGCGGATAACCTAGTAATGCAGAGACTACAATCCATGACAAGTTTAGCCATCTTTTCTCAGACAGGGCACGAAAGGCCCAAAGCTGTGCAACAGCAATGGTTGTACCTATAGTAGCAACGAAGAAATACCCCCTCAACTTCATGAAATAGTTCCAATAGCCTAAGTCCATGTTGGCGATAATCAGGATGGCTACAGGTATCAGAGATATGATATTCCATTGGGCTGAGATTCGGAAAGCTCTTTTGACAAGCCACATCAACAACAACCACCATCCACAAAGCATCAGAACACCAAGCCAAGGTTGTAACAGGAACTGTGTAAAGAAACAGCTTATATAGGAAAGCAAGCCTCCTGGCACTAACATCTGCTCATGGAAAAAAGAGGCTGTGTAGAGGAACAGATTATATTGCTGGACCTTCCATAAAAGGTCTGCCTCAAAGACCAGCATCGCAAGAGCGACTGCCAGCAATGCTCCCAGCCATAATAATATATGTTTTATTCTTTTCATTGAAGTTGATAACTTGCTGCAAAGTTACATATTATTACTGAATTATCCAAATAATGATCATCAAAAGCATCAAAAAGGTCTGGACTTTCTCAAGCCCAGACCCCAAAACAATGTAAAGTTCTAAAATTGCCTGTCCGAAGACCGACAATGGGATAAAAGCGGGGGAGCGAACTTTTACTCCCCTGCTCTTTTAGTATTACTCTGCGCCAAAGCCTTTTGCGAAGCCAGCGTAAGTATGCTTACGATAGAACTGCTCATCCCAGAGGCCAACAGGCTCACCACCACGCCATCCGCTTGTTGCAGGAGCATCAGTAGCGCACCACTGGCAGATACCCCACTGCTGAGCCTGAGGAATAATTGTAAGGTACTCCTTGATAATCCATGTGTAGAAGTCTGCCATCTGATGATGCATCTCCTCTGTCATATCAACAGTCTTGGTACCTTCTGTTGCACCCTTCTTAACATAGCCCATGTCGAGCTCAGAGATACGAACGAGCTTACCAGAAGCTGCCATCAGTTTGAATGACTCTGTGATAGCCTTCTTCTTACTCTCCTGAGTTGTAGGATCCTCATAGAAAGAGATGTGCATCTGAGAACCGATACCGTCAATCTTTGTTACGCCATCAGCTTCCCAGCGCTCAATCCACTTGATTAAGCTCTTCAGCTTACCGTTCTGATCCCAGTCGCTCTCAAGGTTATAGTCGTTAACAAAGAGCTTCAGGTCGTTGCCGCCATACTGACGTGCCAAACGAACAGCAGTACGAACATAGTCAAGATCACCGAGGTAGTCCTGCCAGAAGAAGTCCGTAGTATTGTCTGGTGTACCATGCTGCAGAGCATATACGCCTTCGCCATCAGGATTGCCACCAGAAATAGCCTCATTGACAACATCCCATGCCTTAACCATTACCTCAGTGCCTTCCTCATTCTTACAAGCATCCATCATACCGCTGATCCACTTATCCATAGCATAGGTAAGAGTATCCTTCTTCTCTTGAGCTGTCTGAGGAATACCGCCACCTGTGCTCTCCTTCTCTATCTCAAGAACCACATTATCAATATAGTATGCTCCTGGAGAAGTATTAGGAGACATATTAAATGCAATAGACTTCATACCATTGGCACCTGCCATTGAACCATCAACAGTAAACTCCTTGTCGTAATTCTGCCAATCGCCAGTAAACTGTACTGTACCTGCACAAGACCAATGCTGATATTCTCCAGGACCAAAGTGTGCCTGAGTATCAACGCCTGTTCCTACACAACCGCCATCAGCCTTATAGTCAAAGCTAACATGAACTTTGGTTCCTTCAGGAAGTACTTCATTAGAAACAATCCAGAACTGGCTTTCCCAAGAGTCGGGATAACCACCCTTAGAGGTAATCTTAGCACCGCGGCTACCATCTTTACCTACACCATCAATAATTTCATAAACGATAGCTCCCTGATCAGACTTAGTAGCAAAGTTAACAGCATCTGTGCCCTCCATGTCGCCATTATTAATCATCGAAGCCCAATACTGAACAGGACCTGTATTAACCTTCTCTCTCTCAATCTCAAGGGAAACATTATCGATATAGTAGTTACCGGCAGAAGTATTGGGTGACATGTTGAATGCAATAGACTTCATACCATTGGCACCTGCCATTGAACCATCAACGGTAAACTCCTTCTCATAACTCTGCCAATCTGCAGTGAACTTTGGTGAACCGGCACAAGACCAGTGCTGATATTCTCCAGGACCGAAGTGTGCCTGAGTGTCAACGCCTGTGCCAACACAACCGCCATCTGCCTTATAATCAAACTTCACGCGAACCTTATCGCCTTCCTTCAATACCTCATTAGAAACAATCCAGAACTGGCTCTCCCAAGAATCGGCATAACCTCCCTTTGAGGAAATCTTGGCACCACGGCTTCCGTCTTTACCTACTCCATCAAAGATCTCATAAACAATAGCACCTTGATCTGACTTGGTAGCGAAGTTTTTAGCATCGTTACCCTCCATATCACCATTATCAATGATTGACTCCCAATACTTAATAGTACCGCCGGCAGCCTTTTCTATATGAGAAACCTTGATATTCTTGATGCAGAAACGACCATCAAAGCCTCCTGGCTGGAAAATAAGGTCGCAAGGAGTACCCTTTACACCTGAGAAATCGCAAGAAATAAGCTGCCAGTCTCCTTCCTTAACATGCAAAGTAGAACTTGCAGGATCTTCACCCCAAGACCAACGCATCTGAACACCGACATCACCAGATTTATCAGATTTGACTTCACATGTTACCTTGTATGTATAATCCTTATCTGGAGCAGTTGGAATACCTGTAGCAATAAAATATTGATACCATCCACCAGGGAACTCACTAATCAAACCTTCTTCCTTACTATAGTTTGGAGTATAACCCATAACGTAGTAAGGGAACGATGCTACAGTTGTAAGATCCTGGTAGTAATCCTCAACTTCCTGCTCACCACCAGGCGTAACAGGAACAGGCTTATCTGCAATCAGGGTATTGAGCCATTTCACTGGCTGCTGAGCATGCCAAGCCAATGTGTGACCATAAACATTCATGCCTGCGTTGACAGCTTCTGTTACATAAGACTCAACTGTTCCAAAATTCATGCTACCATCATCTGCTACACATGAAGCCATCTTCATAGCGTTACCAGCAACGGTCTCATTAAAGTTCACGTTAGTAATCACATATGTAGAACCTTGACTAGCATAGTCAGCTGCATCCGTACCTATTCCCAGATGGAAATTCGGATCAGAAACATACTCCTTCAAAGCCTTATACTCGGAAAGATAAGCATATTTCTCGGTCTTATCAGGACGTCCTACCTGGAAGTTTCTGTCGAACTCATCTGCACACGAAGCCATAAGCATGGCTCCGAGTGCTAAAATGATATATTGCTTTTTCATTTTCATTATGTTTTAAGCATTACTTACTATAAACAGGAGCAAACTCTGTGAGGGTAACGCCACTACGCTGCCATACCATTTTCTCATGGGTAGAGAACTGCTTTCCATCAGCAAAGGTAACAGTGTAGTTTAGCTCCATTCCATCACGGTCCTTATTGCCCCAGGCTTTCTTCTCTGTATCGTCACCCCAAGAACATGTTCCTGTTGCAGTTACACCATCTGTAAGAGAACTGATAGTTCCACCGGCAAATGATAATTTAAGATTGGCATTATACAATTTACCACCATCTTGGAATGAAACAGCATAAGAGCAATCCTCCAAAGACAAGGTTTTAATCTGCACTGCCTGAGCTTTCTCTATGTTAGCAGTAGAAGTTGTTCCATTGGTGAGCCAGTAACCAGAATACTTGTTCTGGAACTTAACACAATAGAGTATATAGTCCATTGGCTTAACATCCCATACAGATTCATCAGTACGAGAACCAGAGAAGCCCTCAAGCAAACTACCAGTAAGGATCTTTCCAAATCCAGTCTGACTTGTCATCACTAGAGGAATAACATAGGTAGCATTTACTGCATCAGGATCGTTGAAGAATGCGTCTGTAAGCTGAACCTCAGTAGCACCATTCATTGTTCCGTTGAAAGACAATGTATTGGTAGAAAGCTGATAGTAGCTGCTTGGCATTGCCTTAACAGGAGTTACGCCATCTTCAAAATAGAGGTTGTCAACCAAGCTCTCATCAACAGCAACCTGCACACTACCATTAGATCCATTGTATGAGCCACCAAAGGTAGCCATAATCTGGCACTTATGTGCATGATCGAGTGTAAGATCATATTCATCGTCACCTAATACTATCGTACGAACAGGGTACTGATAGGGGAAATAGACTGTCGTACCACCCTCATAATCAGGGAAGGTCTGGTCTCCGTTTTTGCATGACCAAAGACCGCAGACGAGTCCGATTCCACAGATGAACTTTATTATATTATGTTTCATAATCATCTTTACTTATTTAGTTTTACATTGTTTTATATTACTGCCATCCGTCATTCTGCGTCAGATTGCTCCACTTCAGAACCTCTGAGTAAGGAATTGGGCCGTAAATCATATAATCCTTATAATCGCGACTTTCCACGTTGATAGTCTTATAGTCAAGACCACTTGCAGTTGTAGTGATGCTTACGCCCTTGGCACCTTCTGTTAAGTTGGCATTCCAACGACGGAGATCCCAGAAACGGTGTCCCTCGAAACAGAGTTCCAGACGACGCTCGTTGCGAATCAACTCACGCATCTTATCCTTTGACTGTGCACACTCCTCAAGATAAGGATCATTCTCACCACCAACACCAGCTCGCTTGCGTATTGCCTTGATAACATCATATGCAGAGTAGTTTGCACCACCAACATTTGCCTTTGGACCAACGGCCTCGTTAGCAGCCTCAGCATAGTCGAGGAAAATTTCTGTATAACGAATGCGTACGGCAAAATGCTTTTTCGCAGCAGCAGGATTCAAATTCACGTCATCACGGAGATGCTTACGAAGATAATATCCCGTCACTGTTGAACGACCGTTCTCATGGTTAATACCATCGAGGTTTGTCTTGTCGTCATCTGTAGTATTGATTACAGTACCATTAGCACCGATTGTCTCACCATTGACAAGGATATAAGTCTTCAGACGAGGATCACGATTCTCATAGGGGTTCTTTGAATCGTAACCAGAATTTGCTGAAGAAATCGGATAACCATTAGCCATTGGGAATGCATCAACAAGATTCTGAGTCGGGTTGAGACGACCGTTACCATTCAACGAAGGTGGATACTGATCCTGCTCAAGAGAATAGCTTTCACCGATGTTACCACGGAAGCAGACCTCCAGGGGATCAGGATCAGAGAACTTGTAAGACTCGATCATATCCGTATTGTTATACCAGTGCCAACCATCAGGATCCATACCATCCAAACCACCTACATTCTTCAGAGAAGTGGCAGCATACTCGGCAGCCTTCTCCCATGACATTGCTCCAGCCGACTGGTATGCAGGAGAAGCTGCGAAGATAGCCACCTGAGCCTTGAAGGCGGCAATATTACGACCATCGATCTTACCCTTCTGCAAATCACCGAATGCTCTGTTATACTCTTCGTCCTTGCCACCTATCTGAACGTACTTTGCAGGAACACCTCCTGCGTTTACATCACCATACTCTAATGGGAGATACTTCAAAGCCTCATCAAAGTCAGACATAATCTGATCGATACACTCCTTAAAAGTATTACGAGGTAAATTAAAGTCTGAAGTACCATCCTCTGGTTCAACATGAATTGGCAGTCCCATGATTTCACCATTTACCTTACCTACATGAGCACGGAGGAGGTGGAAGAAATGAAGTCCGCGGAGTGCGTACGCATTACCTTTATAAAGGTCTCTGTGCATCTGATTAAGTGCCTCTGTTGAGTAGTCCCACAAAACATCATCACATTTAGAAAGGAAGAGATTACAATACTGGATGGCATGATAACGACCTTCCCACTGATTAATGGGATTGTTCTGTGAGGTCCAGCTACCTGTAGCCATCTTTTTATAGTTATTGCTAGTATTATTTGATACGGCATCGTCTGTTGCCACGTCTGTAGTACCACCGTTTTGCTCACTGGCAATACCACTGGCCTCAAGGGGAATCACGAGAAATGCATTATCTATAATTCCACGGGCAAATTCCGGGTCATTGTTCATTCGTGACAGATCCGCATTATTCTCAAGAGCCGGCTCAAACAGATCATCACATGCAGTAAAAGCCAATGTGACTGTTCCGAGAAGAATTATATTCTTAAGTTTCATATCTTATATCCTATTAAAATGTTAGAAAGATACCTTTGCACCAATGTTATAGAAGCGGGCAGCAGGTGCTGAACCGACATTCATCTCCATCAACTCACGTTCCTTAGCTATAGTCAGCAGACTGTTGCCACTGACATAGAGTGAAAGGCCTTTTACGATACCATTACCGATAATGGTCTTGGGGAAGTCGTATGTCAACTGCACCTTAGCAAGGTCGAAACGAGAAGTAGAGTAAATCCAGAAGTCAGAAGTAGTGTTGTTGTTTGCACCACTCTGAGTTGTCAGACGCGGATAGGTTGCTGAAGTTGCTGTCTCTGGTGTCCAGCGGTTACGTACAACGGCTGAATACTTATCCTCACCGGAAATCCACCAATAGCTGTTGTTCTTTACGCCATGTCCACCAAATCCACCTGTTCCAAGCATAAAGAGAGTGAAATTCTTATACTTGAAGGTAAGATTTACACCAAGTGTAAGTGGTGCACCATACCAGCCACCTTTACCAAGGTCTACCTGGTCCTTTGAATCGATTATACCATCACCATTCTGATCCTTATACTTCAGATCACCAGGCTTAACAGTTGCACCGAGAGACTGCTGTGGTGAGTTGTCAATATCTGCCTGATCCTTGAAAAATCCAAGACATTCATATCCCCAGATAGTATCCATTGGCTTTCCCTCACGATACTGATACGTATCAGCATAGTTTGAATCATCACGCTTAGAGGCATTTGTTGTATAGTAAGTCATATTCAAACCACCTTCAAATCCGAAGTCTCCAAAGTTCTTCTTATACTTAACAGCAAGATCAAAACCTGAGCGGCTATCTTTGTTGTAGTTAAGATAAGAAAGGAATGAAGATTCAGGATAGTACACCTTGAAGTAACTTGGCATCTGGTTGGTAGCTGTAATTATACCACCATCCATCACGCTATTGAAGAACGAAGCATCAAATGAAAGACTACGCTGCAGCAGTTCTGCATGAATGCTTGCAGAGAACTCCTTACGCTTGATATAAGTAAGCTCGTCATTACCACCTCGCTTAGACTGATAAGCATTATGACCAGTCTCACCATTCCAATCCCACCAGCCACCGCTTTGGTATGCTGCAAGATACATATAATAGTTATCAATGTCAAGGTCTGTTTTCAGAATGCTTGCACTTGCACTAACAGTAAGGTTGTCGAAAATACTGCCTTCCATGAAAGACTCCTTGGCAATATTCCATCCAAGTGTTACCGAAGGAGAGAAACCTGCACGCTTTCCATCTGGAAGCTTGGCTGACCAAGGAGCAGCAATAGCAAATTCAGCATAGTACTTCTTTGCATAGTTATAAGACAGATCTAATCCAAGGTTTGCGTTGCTTACCTTATGATACTGTCCTGCACGAGTCTGCTGGAAGCCATTAGCTATCAACATAGCGTTTACGTTGTGAACATCAGCAAATGTACGATTGTAGTCAAAGTGAGCATTAAATGTAATCATTTGATGATTCGTTGAGCCACTGATGTTCTGTACACCGGATTTCTTATCTGATGTCTCATGGTTATCAAGTGAGAGTATGAGGTCGGGACCATTGTAGTTACTCCATGCAGGATAGAAGGTTGCATAAGAGTTGTTGTAAGACTGTGAATAGCTTGTCTGATAGTCAACACCTACTAAGGCATGGAAGCTCAGACCCTGAAGCAATGAGCTAAGATCAGCATTCACACCTGCATCGAATTGGAACTGACGACTTACCCAAGTGCTCTTACCTGCTGCATAATAGTCAGCAAAGATATTTGTCCAGTCTGCATCCGACTGACCGGCAGCAAGGAAGTATTGTCCATCAATAATGTTGGTTGTTGAAGACAAAGCGTTCCTAGGCTGAATAGCATTTGGATCCAGATAAGATATAGGAACCAGCGGACTCATACGGTTTGGACGCCATTTTGCAGCCACACCCCAATAATCAAGTGTATTATCACCATCCTTCTGATTAGAGATAGCAGAATTCTGGTTATAATATGTAGCATTTGCATTTACATAAGCAGTAATAAACTGATTAATACGAACATCCACATTACCACGTACATTGAAACGATCTGTATAGTTATTCTTAGCCTCACCAAAATTGAGATAGTCACCTACACGATAATAACTAACGTTAGCATAAAACTTCGCACGATCGTTACCACCCTCAATTTCTGCTGTCACATCAGAACGGTTATAAGCCTTCTTGATATAATCAGAAGAATAGAAATCAACATCTGGATAGCGCCATGGGTTCTCTCTGCTCGCGTAGTTGTAAATATCCGCAGCAGAATAAAGTGCAGCAAGTCCATCGTTTGCTCGAGCCTCATTATAGAGGGTCATATACTCAGCAGAGCTGATGTACTCAGGATAAGCCTTGGCTACGTTCCAGCCTGTATTAGCACGAACATCAACCCTAAGACCATCAGTAACACGTCCACGCTTGGTTGTAATCAGTACTACACCCTTGGCAGCACGGCTACCATAGAGCACTACTGCTTGAGCACCCTTCAGGAATGTAATCTCCTCAATTTCTGTAGGCAATACATTATTGGCTTCACGGGGAACACCATCAATCAGGACAAGCTGATCTGTGAAACCCCACATACCATTGCCATTATATCCAGCTACATAGCCCTGTAGATTGTCAAGACTATAAGTATTATAGTTCTTGTCCATCAGATCTCTGTAGTTCAGGCTGGAGACACCACCCATAATATCTTCCTTGGCAACCTTGCGGAAAGCCACGTTGATTTGGGTAGAGTCGTCAGCAGCATCTATCTGAGCCTGCACAGGCATTACAGCCGACAGAGCCAGAAGAGCTGACAGTATGATATATTTATTATGTTTCATAATCTCTTTTACTTTTTTACTTTTTTACATTAAAAAGATTACCATCCTGGATTCTGTGGGAACTCTGAGTAAAGGTATACCTCGCTCTCCTTAAATGGCAGCAGATAATGCTTACTAGCGAACTTGCGCTCCACGATGATGGTCTCCTTGCCGTTGCTGATAACCGGGTCAAAACCTGTTACCTCCGCATCGCGAGGATCATTTTCTTTGAAGTTGAAGTTTCCTACGCGTTTGAACTCCTCACGTGTCTTAACATTATAAGGATATTCGGTAAGGAGCAGCCAGCGCTGCAGATCCTGCCAGCGGAAGCCTTCAAAGGCCAGTTCGCAGGCGCGCTCACGGCGAACCTCATCCATAAACTTCTTCTGGTCACCGGTGAATGATGCTGAAACATGACCAGCACCTACACGATCGCGAAGAACGTTGATTGCATCCTCTGCTGTACGGTTGCACTTTGCTTTGTAGTTGGCACCACCAGAAGCAGCACCTGCCTCAGCATAAAGCAGATATATATCAGCAACACGCATATAAGGAAGATAGGTCTGAAGGGCACCACCCCAGTTATACATTCCATCGTACTTGTTACACTGATGAGGAACAAGCTTCTGGCAGAAGTAACCGGTACGGCTACCATTAGCACTACGCTCAGGATTACCTGTAGGAACCATGTTACCACCAGTAAACATCTCAAGATACTGATATGGCTTGTCTTCATCAGCAGGTGTAGTATTCAGGAACTTAAAGCCATCAAACATAATGTCATGATAGAAACGAGGATCACGATTCTTGAAAGGATGAGTCGGATCAAAGCCAGACTCTGGATTAAGAGAACCGTCTGCGAGCAGGATCGGCTCACCATTTTCCATACCATATGCATAGTTCACATAGTTAGCTGAAGGCATATGAATTAAAGCATCGTGCTCAACGAGGTTATTAACCTTCGGACCCCACAGTTTAGCAAAGTTCCAGTTTGAACCATTTATGTCAGGCATAGGACCACACATAATAGCCTCTACAGTACCAGGCATCTTCCAACTCTGACCTGTGGTACGGAAGATATCAGAGTAATTGTTCTTAGAACCTTTTGCTGAAATATGGTTGTAAATATCCTCATAGTTATATTCTGCCAGAGAATATGGAGTAACTCCACTTTCTATATGTGCAATAGCCTCACCTAAAGCATCGGCTGCTCGCTTAGCAAATTCAGCGTTATAAACGTAAGTCTTACCGTTTTTAGAAGCTCCAAGCTGAGCTCCGCCATTTCCTTCTGCATTCAGAGGAGAAGCAGCCCAAAGGAGAACCTTGCCTAAGTAACCAAGTGCACAAACCTTGGTGATACGCAGCTGGTTCTTACCCAGAGTCTTCTTACCGATGGTAGTATTGTCCCAATTGTCGGGCAGAAGATCGGCAGCTGCACGATAGTCTGCAGCACATTTCTCAGCACACTCCTTAAAAGAGAGACGTGGCAATGTAAGCTGTCCGTCAGCAGGAAGTACTGTGTCAATATAAGGTATGCCACCAAACCATTCCATCTGCTGATGATGCCACCAAGCACGGAAGAAAAGCAACTGACCCTTGACGAAGTTCTTCTCTTCCTTAGTTGCATCAACAAGTTTGTCAATATTTTCCAAACCAAGGTTGGCCTTACGAATACAGTACCATGCATGCTCCAAAGAATGAGCATATTTGTCTGTAGAAGTAGGATTAATGTCTCCATGCAGGAAACTCTGGTTATTTCCATACCAGTTACGATAGTCACCCAAGTCAAAGTGAGCAGTCACGTGACTATCACCAAGACCAGTGTTCATGATTTCATCCTCTCCCCAGTTAAATGTGCAACACCACATATTAGACTCCTTGTTTGGAATACAGTTGTAGATCTCCTCAACAAATCCCTGGAAATTGGTGAAGTTCTTGAAGGCGGTCTCCGGACTTACATCGGAGTCTGGCGACTTGTCAAGATAGTCTGTGCAAGATGTTGCTCCAAACATGAGCGACAAGACTGCTACACCTATTATATATATATTACGAAACTTTTTCATTGCATTCTCTATTTTAAAGATTGAACTTTACACCGAAGTTAATACGCTTGAACGTCGGGTAAGCACCGTTACTTGCAGTGTGGTTACCACCGAAGTTAGACTCACGGTCGTCAGGCATACGCGTCCAAAGCCAGAGGTTGTTACCGCTGACAAAGACTTTAAGGCTCTTCAAACCAAGCTTATGAATCCAAGGCTGAGTGAAGGTATAAGCCACCTCAACGTTCTTCAGACGAATATATGAACCGTCACAGAGATATTGTGTACCATAGTACATTCCATTGTTACCTATCGGCTTATTGAAACGTGGAGTAACGATATCAGCATTAGCTTGATCTACGCTCCACCATGTGCCTTGGTCATATACATTGGCTAGCATAACATCAGAGAAGCTGATCATAGAAACATCACGGGTAACATTGGTAACACCATAGAACTGGGCAAAACAGCTAAAGCCTTTCCACTCGAAACCGATTGTGGTGTTATATGTATTCTGTGGGAAACCAGAATAACCAAAAGGAACCTGGTCGTTCACATTGTCAACGACACCGTCACCATTGAAGTCTGCAATATAGTAATCACCTGGCAACTTCAAGTTATCGTTTGAGTCATGCTTTGGAGAACCGTAAACTGCATCGTAGCTCTGCATCATACCCTTATCTAAGAAGGTACGAACCTGATCGATAGAGTAACCAGCCTCCTTACGATAGCTTGGCAGCAACGGAGCATCGTCCTTAACTATAATCTCGTTTTCAGCATGAGTCATACTCATATTGGCCCAGAAACGCATTTTATTGTTAAGAACCTTATTAAAACGAAGCTCTATCTCATAACCATTGGTCTTAACTTCACCAAGGTTGGCTGTTACAGGTGACTGACCAAAATATGCGGGAACAGCACGATTAGCACCCTGTACAAGGATATCAGTTCGCTTGTCCTTAAAGATTTCCACAGCACCGGCAAAAAGACCACCAAGGAATCCATAGTCAATACCGATATTGAATTTCTGGACTTTCTCCCAATGTACATTCTCATTTCCTACAGAAGACTCACGATACCACTGATAAGGAGAACCCGTCTGAGTTACGTCAAGAGTAGATTTACCACCATATGCCCACTGTGTCATATAGAGGAAACGTCCACCGACGTTGTCATCACCGATTTCACCATAGGAAGCACGGATCTTCAACATATCAAGAATATGCTTCTCGCGCAGATACTTCATAAATGGCTCCTCACTGATCATCCAACCAATAGCACCAGAGTTAAAGAATGCGAATCGATTGTCCTTAGAGAACTTCTCTGATCCGTTATAAGCACCATTGTACTCGAAGAAATACTTGCCACCGTAAGCATAAGTCGTACGGAATACCCAGTCCTCACGATAGTTTGGAATAACAGAACCCTGTGCTGTTTCCTGACGAGCAAATACACCCATTGCAGAAACATCATGCTTACCAAATGAACGAGCCCAGTTCAACTGCAACTGATAGTTAAGGTTACGTGTAGTAGCCCAGTTGTCAACAGAACCATTCTGTGTAGACCACTTGTCACCAATAGTATAGTCCCAACGGTCGTACGCCTCGTATGCAGACTTATAGTTTACGGCACCTGTCTGTGGATCAATCCACTTATACTGAGGATCATTATAGAGGTCATTGATACCACGACCACTCTCACGGAAGTTGTTATCCCATGCAATCATACCACGAGCTGCAAGACCCTTTGTGATAAAGTCAAGCTTTTGCTCCAAAACGAAGTCGGTTGTTATACGGGTGGTTGTAATATACTGAGTACCACCGAGAGCTACGCTTACCGCAGCATTACTTACATTGGTTGAACCTGGAAGATAACCCCATGAACCATCAGCGTATTTGGGCACAAAAGCATCTGGAGAAATATTGTATACACCAGCCCACTGCTGAGAAACTTGCCAGTCGTTATTAACAGAATTACTCCAAGGAGTCATCTGCTTACCACTTGATCCAGCAATATTAACCTTAAGGACAGTCGTCTTTGTTACGTTAAAGTCGAGGTTTGAACGAACGTTTACACGTTTATAGTCATAACCTGTAGGATATTGACGACCATTACCGAAATCCTTGTAAAGGTCACCCTCACTAACGAAGTCGACACTAGCGAAGTACTTTACGAAACGTGTACCACCGCTTACGTTCAAATTAGCATTATACGACATAGTGTAGTCCTTGAACAGAGCGTTCTGCCAGTCTACGTTAGGATAACGCTCAGAAATAAGGTTACCGAACTCATCCTTTGCATCAGGATCAGAGTTGCGATAATTCTGAATGAAATCCATAGAACGCATATAAGCCCAGCTATCCGGAGAAATATTCAACTCATGCTCTACCGCTGTATTACGGGCAACAAGTGCATCATAAGAGTCATACTTGTCTGGCAGCTTAGAAGGGATCTTCATAATAGCGTTGGCAGATACATTGATCTGAGCCTTACCTTCAGCACCACGCTTGGTAGTGATAAGGATAACACCGTTAGCACCCTTCACACCATAAACAGCTGTGGCAGAAGCATCCTTAAGCACAGAAATAGTAGCTACTGACGAAATGTCAACGCTACTCATCGGACGCTCGATACCATCTACCAGCACCAGAGGCTCTGAGTTGTTCCATGAAGAAGCACCACGGATCTGAATCTTCGGTTCCTCCTCACCAGGCATACCCTGAGAAGCTGTTGTTACAACACCAGGCAGGTTACCGGTCAGGGCAGCACCGATATCGGTAATACCGGCAGCACGCTCCAACACTTCACCTGTGGTCTGGGTAATAGCGCCCACAACCGAGGCTTTCTTCTGCTGGCCGAAACCTACGACAACCACTTCCGAGAGCTGAGTATTGTCAGACAGCGTAACCTTGAAGCTGCGCTGCTTGCCAACCTTCAGTTCACGGGTATTCATTCCTACGTAAGAAACTACAATTGTAGAATTCTCAGAAGGAACACTCAAAGAGAAATTACCATCGAAATCGGTAACAGTACCATTCGAGGTGTTCCCCTTGACTACAACGGAAGCACCTATCAGCGCCTCGCCGTTTGCGTCGACAACAACTCCCTTAATGTCGACCTTTTGGGCCCACATCGTAGTACAGAACATCATTGTCAACAACAGAATACTTAACTGTTTCATCTTGACTGATTTTGATTCATACTTTTATTAGTTAAATTGATTATGCTATATCTCGCAAAGACTATACATTGTCTTGATAATACTTTTTAATATTGTGCAAAGCCGGCAACTGCCCGACGCATCTGCTTCCGAGCAGTGCCAGCCACTTCATGGATATCAGACCAAAAGGCGAATTCAAACTAACTACTAACTATTTATACTAACCTAAAAAACTGTTTCGACATATTTTCGGCTGCAAAGGTACATACATTATTTAGAAGAGGCTTTGCAAAGAGTTACGGGAATTTGCGAATTTGTAACAAAGCTGAAAAAAGTGAAAATTTAACCATTCTTAATTATATTATTTAAACTTTAAACAAAGACCGTAAAATCATCATAAACGAAGAAAAAGAACATAATAAGTAACAAAAACTTTATTATTTATAACATTTCCTTGGTTATTCAGACAAAAATAAGTATCTTTGCAACAAAATTACGTTACTCAGTACAAAATATAACCTAACTAATGGTTCGTAGAGTTCTATCCACAACAATGTCTAAAAGACGATTACTTTTACTATTTTTAATCATTTCTGTGCAGTTGGCTTTCGCACAGATGGGAAAATTGTTTGATGCCAGTCAGCAATTATCCAGCAACTTCGTAAACCAAGTATATCTGGACAACGACGGATTCCTTTGGGTCGTAACCCGTAACGGTCTAAACCGCTACGACGGATACCAATTCGATATATACAAGAAAAATCCGAAGCACCCTGACTCTATGGCGAGCAACTATGTTAACTGTATGATGCAGGACAGAAGCGGGCTCTTCTATCTCGGAATGTGGGGTGTGCTGCAGACCTACGACGGAAATAAGTTCCAAACCATAGAAGTGAAAGATGCCGAAGGTAATCATATAGACTGCTACATCACGAGCTTTATCCAACGGAGCAACGGTGATATACTTGCCGGAACATCAGGATTCGGAATACTGAAGATCGACGATCCCGGACATGCCCATCAGATAGCAGGAAACCTGAAGGACATCTATACCATTCAGCAATTCATGGAAGACAAGGAGGGCTACCTGTGGATACTTGGACGCGAAGAAGGTCTTATCCGCTATGACGGCAAGACCGTACAAAAGTACTTAAGCGAGGCTCCAATGAACACCGACCTGCGAAGGATCTGTCAGACAAACGACGGCACAATTTGGATTGGAACATACAGCCATGGTCTATACAAGTTTGACGGAAAAGAATTCATAAATGTTCCTCAAGCCGGAAACCTGCCTATATCAGAACTCTACGCAAGCAGCGATGGAAATGTGATGATAGGCTACGACGGAGCAGGACTCGGTATCTTCAATCCTAAGACAGGCATCCTGACAAACAATCCATACTACAACTATTCCGTAGATCTGTCAAAGAGTAAGGTTTACTCCATCGTAGAGGATAACAACGGAAATATATGGCTCGGATTGCTCCAGAAGGGTATCTTCATGCAACCGAAGCAGATTACAGAGTTTGAATACCTGGGATATAAGCTTGGTAAGCACAACCTCATCGGAGAAGCATGTGTTACCAGCACATATATCGACAGCCAAGGCCGCTGCTGGGTAGGAACCGACAAAGACGGACTCTATCTTCTCGACCATAAACAAACGCTTCAGAAGCATTATCTGGAAGGATTCCCCAGCACTATAATGAGCATTTGCGAAGGAAGAGATGGAAAGATATGGTTAGGATCCTATGATGAAGGATTCGGATATATCGATGGAAACGGCAGATATCACCAGTTGCCTGTTTATCAGACATCCTGCGGCTTTTCTATTTGCACGACTAACGACGGTGACGTATGGATAGCAACCATGGGACAAGGACTCCTACGACTCGACAACAACGGCAACCTAAAGAAAGCATATACCACAACCACACATAGCGCATCAAACGATGAGACACAAAACCACATAGCCAACGACTACATCTCTAAGATGTCGCTATCCCCCGACGGCAAACGGATATATGTCGCCACCACCATGGGACTCTGCTGTCTCGACATTGAAAGAGACAGTTGGACCAGTCTCTTCGGCAAGAACTGCCTTAACTACGGTAAACCGACACGAATAGTAAAGGAATACAGCGGACGACTGTGGATAGGTACCAACGACGGCTTGTACTGCTATGACCTGATGAAGAAGACCCAGAAGCTGTTTACCGCTGAGAGCGGCCTTGCCGACAACGGCATAGCATCGATAGAGCAAGACAGGGAAGGTAAGCTGTGGATTGGAACAGACCACGGACTGTGCTGTCACGACCCGAAGACTGGTATCACACAGAGCTATTTCGTAGACAACGGTCTGCAGTCTAACGAGTTCTCCGACGGTGCTTCTCACGCACTCGACAGAGGCGACCACTGCATCATGGTGTTCGGAGGCGTGGGAGGAATAACATGGTTCCACCCAGAGAAAGTGAAGCTGAAAGAATGGAACGCAAAGGTAAATATCGTTAACTTCATCATCAACAACCAGCCTGTAAGCGGTTTATCAATGTCGGGAGACTATCAGATATGTGACACAACGATAATCGCAGCCGACCGTTTCGAACTGGCATCGCATGACAATGCCTTTGCGATACAGTTCTCTACACTCAGCTACGACAACCCGGAGCATATCACATATCTATATAGTATCAACGGTGAGGATTTCGTAAAACTGCAACCTGGAGTAAACGAGATCACCTTTACCCACCTGCCCCCTGGCACATACCGTTTCCGCGTAAAGGCAGAACGCAACAATCAGGAAACTCCCGAGAAGGAGTTCACCGTAGTGATACATAGCCCTTGGTATCGTTCTGCCTGGGCTTACACATTATATCTTATTGCCATAGGAATAGCAATATGGCAGATAATCGTTACACGTCGTCGCAGAGAACAGAACCGTCTGCGTCTGCAGGAACATATCCATGCCGAAGAGATGAGTGACGCCAAGTTGCGCTTCTTCATGAATATCAGCCATGAGATACGTACGCCTATGACGTTGATTGTGACCCCATTGCTGTCGCTCATAAAGAACGAAGACGACCCACAGCGGAAAGGAGTCTACGAGACCATCAAACGTAATGCCGAGCGTATCCTGAGTCTCATCAATCAGATGATGGACCTCCGTAAGATTGACAAGGGACAGATGCAGATGCGTATGTCAGAGACCGACCTGATACCTTTTGTAAAGGATATCTATGAGCTCTTTGAGAGTCAGGCGAAGAACAAGAGTGTCAAGCTCTCCTTCAAACATGACACCAACTCGCTGCCTATATGGATTGACCGCAAGAACTTTGACAAGGTGATTGTCAATATCCTCTCCAATGCCTTTAAGTTCACTCCTTCCGGTGGAGAGATAAGAATTATTGTCAACCATGACGACAAGAACGTGACGATAGCCATCAGCGACAATGGAGAGAAAATACCTGAGGAGAAGCTTGAGAAGATCTTCGAGCGTTTCTATCAGACGGTATCCACTGTCAATGACCGATATACCGGTACCGGCATCGGTCTCGACCTTACCCGTTCACTTGTAGAGCTGCATCACGGAACAATCACGGCAAAGAACATCAGTACAACCGATGATACCGAGTATCTGGATAATGGGCAGGACGGAGTGGTATTCATCGTAACCCTGCCTCTGGGCAACTCTCATCTGAAGCCTGAGGAGATGATTATCGACGAAGAACCTGCCACCGTTGCCGATCTTATTCCGGAGGAAGAGACGGAGACAGCAATGGAGTCGATGATAATTGCCCAGACATCTAACCGCAAGACAACGATTGTCATAGCCGAAGACGATGACGAAATCCGCAACTATCTGGACAGCGAACTGAACGGCGATTACGAGATACATCTCTGTACCAACGGTCGTGAGGCTCTCTCTGAGACATTACACTGCAAGCCCGATCTCGTGATTAGCGACGTAATGATGCCAGAGATGGACGGAAACACACTTTGCACGAAGATAAAGACCAATCCTAGCACTAACCATATCCCAGTAATACTGCTCACGGCCAAGAACCGTGACGAAGACAAGCTCGAAGGACTGGAGACCGGTGCCGACGAATATATCGTGAAACCGTTTAATATGGATATCCTGCGCCGTAAGATCATCAACCTTATCAATACCCACCGTCTGCTGCAACTGAAGTACGGTCGCAACGACGTGCTGGAAGAGCAGGTTGAAGAGGTGAAGATGAAGACTCCTGACGAAAAGCTTCTCGAACGTGTGATGTCAGCTATCAATTCCCACCTCAACGACTCTGACCTTAGCGTGGATATGGTTGCCGAGGAGGTAGGAATAAGCCGTGTTCACTTGCACCGTAAGATGAAGGAACTGACTGGACAGACACCACACGACTTCATCCGTAACCTGCGCCTGAAGCAGGCAGCCAACCTGCTTGCCAACCAGGGAATGAACGTCACAGAAGTGATGTATGCCTGCGGATTCTCTAACTCCGCATCCTTCTCTACCCTATTTAAGAAGTTCTATGGAGTATCGCCTCGCGACTACATGAAGGAGCATTACAATAAGTAATGTCATCTTCCGCGACGGAGGATAAACTCCACCATCTGACGGAAGAGCTCGCGATAGTTTTCGCGGATAAAGTCGATACTCGGCAGGAGGTCGAGTGCCTGTGAGGCATAGCGTTCTGCCTCCGACTCGGCGTAGGCGATGCTGCCATATGTGTCCATAAGATCCCTTATATACTGAACCTCAGCCTCCATCTTCTCCTCACGAGGCTTTGAGAGTGTCGCCTCTATCCTAACTCGTTCTTCTGCAGAACAACTACGCAGAAGATGGAGGAGGATAAGGGTTCGTTTACCCTCAAAAATGTCATTATATTTCTGCCTTTTCTGACCTTCAAAGTCGCCAGTCAGGTCAAGCACATCATCACGGATTTGAAAACAGAGCCCGAGAGGATAACTGAACTCATAGATACGTTTCAGCTGCTCTTCGTTTGCCCCGGTGAGGATAGCACCAAGGCGCAAAGGACCGGCTATGGTATAATATACCGTCTTACCGCTGATAGTAAAGAGCACATCCTCTTCATTCATATCATCCTTATTCTCCTGAGTCCATCTTATCTCAGCATACTGGCCAAAGGTAGTACGTTCAATCATTAAGAAAAATTCATGCTGTACACGGCGAGCCAGATCAACATCTAACAGGCGGAAGTTCTCGCAGAGTACCCGATGCATACACTCATGAAGCGCATCACCGGCATTTACGGCTATCTCAGAGCTTACCAGACGATGAAGAGCAGGCTTCCCCCTACGTTCCAAAGAGCCGTCTTCCCAGTCATCATGGATAAGTATCCAGTCTTCACTCATCTGCATGGCAACAGCAGTATGCATCGCCACATCAGAGGAGCCTGACATAGCCTCAGCCATAAGAAGAACCAGCGTCGGGCGGACATATTTGCCTCTGCGGGAAGGGTAATCACAGACGATGTCCCAGTGTTCGTCGAAAAGAGATGCATACTTCTGCTGTCCCATCATTTTTACAACCCCCCAGTCTTCGTCCTTAAACTGCTTGAGACAGGCATCCAACACCTGTCCCACACGCTGTTTCTGAAGGTCAAGATATGATTTAAAATCCATAATTCGCTGTTTAAACATTGATTTCGACTGCAAATTTACCAATAGAAAGCAAAAAACCGCAAAAAGGTTTGCCGAATTAGGTATTTTTAATTAAATTTGCACACAAAAATAAAAAACAGTGATGAAACATACTAAATTACTCCTAACTGTAGCACTCTGCCTTATGGCAGTTTGCGCATGGTCTCAGGTGCTCGACAAGGGCGTCTCAAAAGAACTCGCAGAGCAGCGAAAGGCCAACATCAGCGATGTAACCTATGACCTTACTTTTGACATCCCCGCAGAACAGAAGGCTAAGGTGACCGGCAAGGCCATCATCAGCTTCAACCTCAAGGAAAAGGATGACGTGATACTCGACTTCCAGGGCAAACTTACCGGAAATGTGTATGTTGGCAAGAAGAAACGTTCCGTGTCACAGAAAAACGAACATATTGTTGTACCAAAGAAATACGTGAAGCCGGGAATCGTCACTCTCACCATGGAGTTCACATCTCTCGACGATGCCCTGAACCGCAACAGCGACTATATGTACTCGCTCTTCGTGCCAGATCATGCACGTTCTGCGTTCCCTTGTTTCGACCAGCCAGACCTCAGGGCGAAGTTCTATACGAAACTGAATGTTCCTGACGGCTGGAAGACGATGGTTAGCGACGGTTCGAACGCGATACCTACATACCTCTACTCTTTCGTTGCCGGCAACTTCCAAGAGAAGAGTGCCACCCGTGAAGGTCGTCCTATCAGGGCACTTTACCGAGAGACCGACCCAGCAAAGGTGCTTCAGCTGGAGAAAGTATTCGACGATGCCGTGCAGTCATTGAAATGGATGGAGGGATACACAGGCATTAAATGTCCTTTCAGGGAATATGGCCTTGTGATACTGCCCGGTTATCAGTTTGGCGGCATGGAACATCCGGGAGCCATACAGTTGAGCGACCGCCGTATATTCCTCAGCAACAACCCCACGAAGGAAGAGCTGCTGAGTCGTACGGAGCTCATTGCCCATGAGACAGCCCATCTGTGGTTTGGTGATATGGTGTCGCTGAAATGGTTTGAGGATGTCTGGGCAAAGGAGGTATACGCCAACTTCATGGCCTCGAAGATCACCCGTCGTCAGTATACTAAAGTCGACCACGCCCTGAACTTCATCAGGACCTACCAGACACGCGCCATCGCCATTGACCGCACCGAGGGTACCCATCCTATCGCTATGCAGTTGGAGAACCTGAATCACGCATCGCTGCTCTATGATAATATCATCTACGACAAAGCACCCGTGATGATGCGTATGCTCGAAGAGATGATGGGAGCGGTAAACCTTCAGAACGGTCTCAGGAGATATCTGCGCGATAACTACTTCAATAATGCCTCTTGGGAAGACCTTATCAACACTCTCGACAAAGAGGCGCCATCAGCCGGTGTGCGTCAGTTCAGTGAGGTATGGGTGAAACAGAAGGGTATGCCGCATATCCACACGTCATACAAAGACGGACAACTTATCGTATCTCAGACAGACCCTTACGGACGCGGCCTCTGCTGGCGACAGAAGTTTGATGTCTTCGTGATCTACGACCTGGGAGGAACAAGAACCATCCATGTTGACATGCAACAGCCCACGATGACCTTCAAACTGAAAGGTAAGCCAAACTATATCATCCCCAACTACAACGGACAGGGATATGGTTTGTTCACTCTCGATGATGATTACACCCGTCTGTTGCCGTTACGCCTCATCACCACCCGTAATGACCTTAACCGTTACGTGCTTCTCAACACCATCCACGACAGTTATCTGTTGGGAAAGGTTAACCCCGCATATTTCGGTGAGATCTACCGTATGCTGATGAAGGAGAAGAACCAGCTCATCATGTCCACGGCCATCGACCACATGTTTAAGATTGCCTTCGACATGACACCCAGCCAGCGTAATACCCTTGAGCTCTGTATGATGGACCTTCTCGGCGAGAACAAGAACAAGGAGTTCCGCAAGACCCTTATCCGCAAGCTTTCCCGGAATATGACCTCTCCCGATGTCATCAAGCAGATAGAAGCCATCTGGCTGAACCACAACGAGACCATCTTCGATGCCCACGACTATATGAACATGGCCTATCGCTTGGCTATAGTAAAGCCCGAGCAGTGGGATAAGATATTGGAGGCAGAGCGCGGTATGCTCCAGACCGACGACCTCCGCAATGAGTTTGATTTCGTCAGCAGGGCATGTAATCCCGATAAAGGCAAGCGCGACGACTTGTTCAAGAGTCTGTTGAAGCCTCAGAACCGCAAACAGGAGCCTTGGGCACTGCATGCTCTCGACTTGTTGAGTGCTGATGTCTTCGAGCCAGACAACATCGACTATGTCGCTGCAAGTCTTAAGTCGCTTGAGGACATCCAGAAGACCAGTGATATCTTCATGCCCGGCAACTGGATGAAGACCCTTCTTGCCCACCATAAGAGTGTCCTGGCAAAGCAGGCCGTAGAGAAGTTCCTCTCTTCAAATCCTAAATATCCCGATAACCTCAAGAACAAGATTCTCGAGGCGGCATGGGAGCTAAGGAATCAAGTTCCGTATGTAGAAAAATAAAATAAACAAGTGATATATGATACGTTTCTTTAAAACACCCCAGAAGTCAGTGATTGCCACAGAGGTTGATCACTCACTTAACGAACAGGAAATCAAGGAATTAAACTGGCTTTACGGCGAGGCAACGATGCTCGAGGCAGACGCTCTCGAGGGATTCTTCGTTGGTCCGCGTCGTGAGATGGTGACCCCATGGAGTACCAACGCTGTAGAGATCACCCAGAACATGGGTCTTAAAGGCATCAGCCGCATCGAGGAGTACTTCCCCGTAGACAGCAAGGATGCTGAGCACGACGAGATGCTGCAGCGCATGTATACCGGCATCAACCAGGATATTTTTACGATTAACATCAAGCCCGAGCCCATCAAGTATGTGGACAACCTTGAGGAATACAACGAGCAGGAGGGTCTTGCCCTCAGTCCTGAGGAGATTGAGTATCTGCACGGATTGGAGAAGCAGAACGGCCGTCCTCTGACCGATTCTGAGATCTTCGGTTTCGCCCAGATCAACTCCGAGCACTGCCGTCATAAGATCTTCGGTGGTACGTTTATCATCGATGGCAAGGAGATGGAGTCAAGCCTCTTTGCGATGATCAAGAAGACCACGCAGGAGAATCCCAACAAGATTCTCTCTGCCTATAAGGATAACGTTGCTTTTGCACAGGGGCCTGTCGTTGAGCAGTTTGCTCCGAAAGACCAGAGCACGAGCGACTGGTTCCAGGTAAAGGATATCGAGAGTGTCATCTCGCTGAAGGCTGAGACACATAACTTCCCCACGACCGTTGAGCCTTTCAACGGTGCTGCAACAGGTACTGGCGGTGAGATCCGCGACCGTATGGGTGGCGGTGTCGGTTCATGGCCTATCGCTGGTACAGCTGTGTATATGACCGCCTATCCACGTTTGCACGATGATAACGATGTGGCTCGCGACTGGGAGGATATCCTTCCTGTACGTCAGTGGCTGTATCAGTCACCACAGCAGATTCTGACCAAGGCCTCTAATGGTGCTTCAGACTTCGGTAACAAGTTCGGCCAGCCACTGATCTGTGGTTCCGTGCTGACCTTCGAGCATCAGGAGGGCAAGGAGAAGTATGCCTACGATAAGGTTATCATGCTGGCTGGTGGTGTGGGTTACGGCACCAAGCGCGACTGTCTGAAGAAGGAGCCTCAGAAGGGCAACAAGGTAGTCGTTGTAGGTGGTGACAACTACCGCATCGGACTTGGTGGCGGTTCTGTATCATCAGTTGATACCGGTCGTTACAGCAACGGTATCGAGCTGAATGCCGTACAGCGTGCCAACCCTGAGATGCAGAAGCGTGCCTATAACCTCGTTCGTGCACTCTGCGAGGAGGATGTGAACCCCGTTGTAAGTATCCACGACCACGGATCAGCAGGTCACCTGAACTGCTTGTCAGAGCTCGTTGAGGAGTGTGGTGGTGAGATTGACATGACCAAGCTGCCTATCGGTGACAAGACCCTTTCATCTAAGGAGATTATCGCCAATGAGAGTCAGGAGCGTATGGGCCTGCTCATCGACGAGAAGCATATCGAACATGTACGTAAGATAGCTGAGCGCGAGCGTGCTCCGCTGTATGTCGTCGGTGAGACCACTGGCGATGCCCACTTCTCGTTCAAGCAGGGCGACGGTGTGAAGCCTTTCGACCTCGATGTCGCTCAGATGTTCGGTCACTCTCCGAAGACCATCATGCGCGACAATACCGTTGAGCGCCATTACGAAGACGTCACTTATACACAAGATAAGATTGACGAGTACCTCGAGCGCGTGCTCCAGTTGGAGGCTGTGGCTTGTAAGGACTGGTTGACTAACAAGGTAGACCGTTCTGTGACAGGTAAGATAGCGCGTCAGCAGTGTCAGGGTGAGATTCAGTTGCCATTGAGCGACTGTGGTGTCGTAGCCCTCGACTATCGTGGAGAGAAGGGTATCGCCACAGCCCTGGGTCATGCGCCTCAGGCTGGTTTGGCTGATCCTGCTGCTGGTTCTGTACTTTCTGTAGCCGAGGCTCTGACGAATATCGTCTGGGCTCCTATGGCAGAGGGAATGGACAGCATCTCTTTGAGTGCTAACTGGATGTGGCCTTGTCGCTCTCAGGAGGGTGAGGATGCCCGTCTGTATGCTGGTGTGAAGGCACTGAGCGACTTCTGCTGCGACCTGCATATCAACGTGCCTACAGGTAAGGACTCTCTCTCATTGAGTCAGCAGTATCCGAATGGAGAAAAAATTATCTCTCCGGGAACAGTGATTGTATCTGCCGGTGGTGAGGTTTCAGATATCAAGAAGGTGGTATCACCCGTATTGGTAAATGATAAGAACGCATCTGTCTACCATATCGACTTCTCGTTCGACGAGCAGCGCCTTGGTGGTTCTGCCTTCGCCCAGAGCTTGGGTAAGGTGGGCGACGACGTACCAACCGTTAAGAATCCCGAGTACTTTGCTGATGCCTTCATGGCTGTGCAGCAGATGATCGAGAAGGGTTGGATTTTGGCTGGTCACGATATCTCTGCCGGTGGTCTTATTACCACGCTGCTCGAGATGTGCTTCGCTAACACCAAGGGCGGTATGCATATCAACCTGCACGATATCTGTGCTGATGGTGACGTTGTGAAGGCCCTCTTCGCTGAGAACCCAGGCGTAGTCATCGAAGTAAGCGACGAGCACAAGCAGGAGTTCAAGGAGTTTATGGAGGAGCAGGGTATTGGTTATGCCAAGATTGGCTATCCCGTCGAAGATGCTCGCACCATCGTGGTGAAGGCAGGTGACGAGGAGAAGACGTTCGATATCGACGCCCTCCGCGATGTATGGTATAAGACCAGCTACCTGCTGGATCGCAAGCAGAGCTTCAACGGCAAGGCTAAGGAGCGCTTCGAGAACTACAAGAAGCAGCCACTGGAGATGAAGTTCCCCAAGGGCTTCACTGGCAAGCTCGCACAATATGGCATCTCTGCCGACCGTCGTGAGGCATCTGGCGTTAAGGCAGCTATCATTCGTGAGAAGGGAACCAACGGAGAGCGCGAGATGGCATATATGCTCTACCTCGCCGGCTTCGACGTGAAGGATGTGATGATGACCGACCTGATCAGTGGTCGCGAGACACTCGAAGAGGTGAACCTCATCGTCTTCTGCGGTGGATTCTCTAACTCCGACGTGCTTGGTTCAGCTAAGGGCTGGGCAGGAGCCTTCCTCTTCAATCCCAAGGCCAAGGAGGCGCTTGATAAGTTCTATGCCCGTAAGGACACCCTCTCACTGGGTATCTGTAACGGTTGTCAGCTGATGGTCGAGCTCGGCCTCACAGGTGCCAAGGGTGCCAAAATGCTGCACAACGACTCGCATAAGTTCGAGAGTGAGTTCATCTGTCTCGATATTCCTCAGAACAACAGCGTGATGTTCGGAAGCCTGAGCGGTTCGAAGCTGGGTCTCTGGGTAGCTCACGGAGAGGGTAAGTTCCATCTGCCCGAGGCAGAGAGCGCCTACAACGTGATTGCCAAATACAACTACGCCGGTTATCCCGCTAATCCTAACGGTTCTGACTATAATGTGGCAGGTATCTGCTCTGACGACGGTCGTCATCTCTGTATGATGCCTCACCTGGAGCGTGCCTTCTTCCCCTGGCAGAACGCCTGGTATCCCGCTGACCGCAAGAACGACGAGGTGACACCTTGGATCGAGGCCTTCGTCAATGCACGTAAGTGGATTGAGCAGCAATGAACATCTACTGGGATTCATTTAAGACCTTCTTTAAGATTGGCATATTCACCCTTGGTGGTGGATATGCCATGATACCGTTGATAGAGGAAGAGGTGGTCAACAAGAAGCAGTGGGTATCAAAGGACGAGATGCTCGACCTGATAGCCGTTGCCCAGAGTTGTCCTGGCGTCTTTGCCATCAATATCGCCACCTTTATCGGTTATAAGCTGAAAAAGGAACGAGGAGCCATTGCGACAACCGTTGGCACTGCCCTACCCTCATTCCTTATTATCCTGGCTATCGCCATCTTCTTCAGTCAGTTTAAGGACAATCCCTACATAGCAGCCATTTTCCGAGGTATCCGTCCGGCCGTTGTAGCCCTTATCGCCGTTCCGACCTTTAATCTCGGTCGTAGGGCGAAGCTCAACCGTTACACCATCTGGATACCCGTCGTATGTGCACTCGCCATCTGGGCGTTAGGCGTTTCACCTATATATATAATACTGATTGCAGGTGTTGCCGGATATTTTTATGGGAAGGTAAGTAAAAAAGACATATGATATACCTCAGTTTGTTTTTTACGTTTTTTAAAATCGGTCTTTTCGGCTTTGGTGGAGGCTATGGCATGCTCTCTCTGATTCAGCACGAGACGGTGGAGAGTAATCACTGGCTCTCGACAGCCGAGTTTACCGACATCGTGGCTATCTCTCAGATGACTCCTGGTCCTATCGGCATCAACTCTGCCACCTATTGCGGCTATACCGCCATCCACAATGCCGGCTATGGCCACCTGATGGCGACGCTGGGTTCTGCCACAGCCACCTTCGCCCTGGTATTACCGTCACTGATACTGATGATACTCATCTCCAAGATGTTCATGAAGTACATGAACACCCACTTGGTACAGTCAGTCTTCACCGGTCTGCGCCCTGCGGTGGTAGGTCTTCTTGCAGCCGCCACCCTCCTACTCTGCAACAAGGAGAACTTCTCCACCCCATACGATAATCCCTGGCAGTTCTTTATCAGCTGTGCCCTTCTCATCGCCACCGCCTTCGGCACCGGCTACCTAAAGATCAATCCCATCAAGATGATCTGTTTCGCCGGCTTCGCCGGACTACTGCTGCTATGACAATTATAATGAATTTATAATTATATTAACATATTATGAAAAGGATTCTTGTAACTGGCGGAGCAGGATTTATTGGCTCCCATTTGTGTGAACGACTGGTGAACGAAGGTCACGATGTAATCTGCCTCGACAACTATTACAGCGGTTCGAAAGAGAATATCTGGCATCTGATAGGTAAGCCGAATTTCGAGATGGTACGCCACGATGTCTGCAACCCCTATTGGGCTGAGGTCGACGAGATCTACAATCTGGCATGTCCGGCATCGCCCATCTATTACCAGACAGACCCCATACAAACCACAAAGACATCCATCTTCGGAGCATACCACATGTTGGGTCTGGCCCGTCGTACCAAGGCAAAGATTCTGCAGTCGTCGACCAGTGAGGTCTATGGCGACCCTGCCATTCATCCCCAGCCCGAGAGCTATTGGGGCAATGTTAACCCCATCGGTCTGCGTTCCTGCTATGATGAAGGCAAGCGTTGTGCAGAGACCCTGTTCTTCGACTATCACCGTCTGCACGGCATCCGCACTAAGGTCATCCGTATCTTCAACACCTACGGTCCCCGTATGGCTGTCAGCGATGGTCGCGTGGTTTCCAACTTCGTTGTCCAGGCCTTGCGCGGTGAAGACATCACCATCTATGGCGACGGCCAGCAGACACGTTCGTTCCAATATGTGAGCGATCTTATCGAGGGCATGCTGCGGATGATGGACACCGATGATTCGTTTACCGGTCCTGTTAATCTGGGTAACCCAGGTGAGTTCACCATGCTGGAGCTCGCCGAGAAGGTCATCCAGAAAATCGGAGGAAAGAGCAAGATAGTATTCCGTCCACTTCCGAGCGACGATCCCAAGATGCGTAAGCCCGATATCACATTGGCAAAACAGCAGTTAGGTTGGGAGCCAAAGGTCAAGCTCGATGAAGGCCTTGATCACATCATCGCCTACTTCCGTCAATATCTGAAAACGAGTTGATTTTGTAAATAACAAATCATAAATGTACTTTTTACACTTCTATATACAGTCCACTCTTTAGGTAGTGGACTTTATTTGTTAACACGCTCATTATCAACCAAATCCCAACCTTATTATTTCTATATTATCCACTTTTGCAACTAACCTCTGAAAAACACAACTCAATTTTATATAATTTTGCATCAGAAATGAGAGCCCCGGACTCTCCTACCTTTCGAGGTTAATTCTAACAAATAATATTTTTACAATTTAACTAACAAGTATGAAAAAAAGCAGGTATCTACTGTTGTTTTTGACACTTATGTTGTCAATGGCTACAAACGCCCAAGGACTTTTGGGAACTGTTACAGACGATCAGGGGGAGCCCGTAATCGGAGCTTCCGTTGTCGAGAAAGGTAACCCTCAGAACGGTACTATCACCGACTTCGATGGTAATTTCACCATCAAGGTGAGCGAGGGTACACCTATTATTATTAGTTATATTGGCTATCTCTCTCAGGAGGTGAAAGCCAGTGCAAACATGAAAGTGGTGATGAAGGAAGACGCTCAGACACTGCAGGATGTAGTCGTTATCGGCTATGGTGTTCAGAAGAAGAGTGTTGTCACCGCATCTATCGCAAAGGTCTCTGCCGATGATCTTGAAGGCAAGACCCGTCTGCGCGCTGAGGATGCCCTGAAGGGTATGGCTGCAGGTGTCAACGTAACCTCTGCCTCTGGTCAGCCTGGTGCAAAGTCCATGATTCGTATCCGTGGTATCGGAACCATCAACGACTCTAATCCTCTTTATATTATTGACGGTATGCCTACCGACCAGAATGGTATGGAGAGCGTTAACCCCAGCGACATCGAGAGTATCGAAGTTCTTAAGGACGCTGCCTCTGGTGCCATCTATGGTGCCCGTGCCGCCAATGGTGTTATCCTCGTAACTACCAAGAAAGGTAAGTTGGGAAAGGCCTCTATCAACTACAACTTCAGTTACGGCTGGCAGAGTGCCTGGAAGAAGCGCGACGTAACAGGAGCAACCGATTATGCTATCCTACAGAACGAGCGTGCTGTCCAGACAGGTCAGCCACCTCTCTACGCTGACCCATACAAGCTTACAGATGCCAATGGTGATGCCATCACAGGTTTCGGCACCAACTGGCAGGACCTTCTTTTCAACGACAACGCTCCCATCGTACAACACGATATAAGTATCAGCGGTGCATCTGAGAAGGTCAACTACTACCTCTCACTGGGTTACTTCACCCAGGATGGTATCATTGGTGGTAACTACGGACAGTCAAACTACGATCGTCTGACCATCCGTTCAAACAATCAGTTCAACCTATTCGACGACTCTAAGGAGCGTAATTTCCTTAACAAGCTCGATTTAGGTGCAAACCTGTCATACATGCGCGTTCACAACACTGGTATCGAGGCAAACTCCACTTGGGGTTCACCCCTTGGCTCAGCCCTCTATCTGGCTCCCACCCTGCCTGTTACCCTGAAAGGCAATATGGGACAGAAAATGATAGACCGCTATGCTGCCTACGACCTCTACACAGATGCTAATGGCGACCCATATACAATTCCTAACTTCGTCGGCTCCTATCAGGAGCAGAACAACCCTATTGCAATGATGCAGGGCAATCCTAACAAGAACTGGAGCCACAAGTTCATGCCTAAGTTCTCTATCGACTTGCAGATTTGGGACGAATTGAAGTATCACTTCACTTATAGCGCGGAGCTCTCATTCTGGGGTTATGATGCTGCCACTCTGAAAAAATACTATCTCTCTGGCAACAACAATGCCGACCACACTTCAGCTACATCATATAAGGGTAACAACACAACCTGGCAGGTTGAAAACACCCTTACCTACGATAAGACATTCGGCAAGCACACCATAGGTGTAGTTCTTGGACAGTCGGCCCTGAAGTTCAAGGGCGACGAGCTGGGAGGTTCTCACTGGAATCTTGTCAACACCGACAAACCATCCATCAATTACACCACTGGTGGCGATCTGGAACTCTCTACCGATGCCGATGGTAAGGTAACCGGAGCCAAGAGTCTTGTTGGTGCCTGGGGTGGTCCTTATGTAGAGCATCGCTTAAGCTCACTCTTCGCTCGTTTCAGCTATAACTATGACGAGAAGTACATGATTCAGGCTACTATCCGTAGGGATGGTTCAAGCCGCTTCGGTTCTAACAACAAGTACGGAACATTCCCCTCTGTCTCTATCGGATGGAACATCATGAACGAGAACTTTATGAAGGACACCCGTGACTGGCTCACCAACCTTAAGTTCCGCGCCAGCTGGGGTAAGAACGGTAACGACAACATCGGTGACTTCGCCTATACCACGCTGACAGCACTGGGCGGCACCAGTAACAATTACTTCGGACGTACTGCCACCATGGTCTATGGTTCAAAAGCAAACCGTCTTTCAAATGAAGACCTCAAGTGGGAGGAGAGTGAGCAGACCGACTTCGGACTCGATTTCGGTTTCTGGAACAACAAACTGACCTTCTCTGTCGACTACTATATCAAGAAGACCAATGGTATGATTATCGAGATGCCTATTCCAAGTTACGTTGGTGAGGCTCGCCCACTGGCAAACGTTGGAGATATGGAAAACAAAGGTGTTGAGTTTGAACTGGGATATAAGTTCAATATCGCTGATGCAAACTTTGCAATCAAGGGCAATGCTTCTTACCTGAAGAACGAACTGAAGAATCTTGGTAACGATACTGGTTTCCTGAACTATGGCATCAGCCAGTTCAGCGATGGTGGTACACGTGCCGAGAACGGCCAGCCCTTCCCATTCTTCTATGGCTACCGTACCGACGGTATCATCCAGAATGCCGCCGAAGCAGCAGAATACAATGCCAAGTATGGCACAAACAAACAGCCAGGCGACTTCCGTTTCGTGGATATGAACGGTGACGGCAAGATCAACTCAGATGACCGTACAAATATCGGTAACGGTGTACCCACATGGACCTTCGGTCTGAACCTCGACGCAGAGTGGAAAGGCTTCGACCTTAGCCTCTTCTTCCAGGGAGTCAGCGGTGCTGACGTCTTCGATGCCACCTATCGTCAGGACATCGCATCAGGTAACTATCCAACCTGGGTGCTCCAACGCTGGACAGGTGAGGGAACCTCAAATAGTGTTCCGACCCTGGGTAAGTCTGAAAACTGGGTTTGCAGCGACATGTATATCCAAGACGGCAGCTATCTCCGTCTGAAGAACATCACACTCGGATATACTCTGCCCCGCAACCTGACCAAGAAGGTCAACATCAGCCGTCTGCGCATCTATGCCCGTGCTGAGAATCTCTTCACCTGGACCAAATACTGGGGCTTCGATCCAGAAATCGGTTCTGGCTCAACCTCTCTGGGTGTCGACTATGGTGTTTATCCACAGGCCCGTACTTATACCCTTGGTTTCAATATTTCACTCTAATCACATAACAGAATATACAATATGAACAAGCATATTTCAATCATAGCAGGCTTCTGCGCAGCAGCTCTCACGCTGGCATCCTGCAGCGACGATTTCCTGGAGGTGAAGAATCCTACTGGTGAGCCTCTGGAGGAATACTATACAACTGAGGAGACCCTCAACGAGGCTCTTACCTCTGCCTATGCTCCTCTCCACTGGCCCGACTGGGACGGTACAGCCTACAACGACCTCACTGTAGACGGTGAGATTATGGGCGACGACTTCTGGGTAGGAGGCTCTAACGCCACCGACAATGAGCACTGGCACAAACTCTTCAACTTCGAAGGTAACGGCAACCAGACCCTTGCCACTCTCTGGGGTGACTTCTACAGCGGTATCAAGCGTTGCAACGATGCTATCAAGTACTCCTCATGGCCAGGCAAAGCCAGCGACAGTTTCCGCAAGTCAATGCTGATGCAGGCTCGTCTTCTCCGCGTTTACTATTACAATATCCTGTGGCACTACTACGGCAACGTGCCTTTCTATCTTGAGAATCTCTCACTGCCTTATACTGCTCCTCAGCTGACAGCCGACGAGATCTATAATAAACTGTTGCCCGAACTGGAGGAGATCATCGCCTCTAACGTGCTCCCAATGCGTTGGGAAGCAGGTGAGAGTGGTCGTGTATCTCAGGCCTTCGCCTATATGCTCTATGCTGAGATGGTGATGTATCAGAATGACTCACAGCGCTATCCGCAGGCTCTCTCATACATGAAGCAGATTATCAACGACAGCAACTACTCTCTCAATCCCGACTTTGCAGACCTCTGGTCTGAGAATGGCGAGTGGTGCTCTGAGAGCATCTTTGAGATCAATTACAACGACGATCAGGCACAGCGCGACTGGGGTACCTCTACTTCTGCTGGCGGTACTGTATTCCCCACCCTCTGCTCTCCTAACGGCTGGGGCGGCGGCGATGGCTGGGACGGCGGTAACGACGGCTGGGGTTTCCTGCCATGTAAGGTTGAGACTTACAACATGTATGCCGAGAACGACAAGCGCCGCGATGTCACCATCTGGGACGTACGGGCATACACTTACACAGAGCGTTATCAGGACACCCACCTCTGGCACGGCAAATATCGTCCACAGTCAGAAAACAACAAGGACTGTCCTACCTCAAAGAACCTGAACTACAATAACAACAAACGCATCTACCGTTACGCAGAGACCCTGCTTAATGCTGCAGAACTGTTGTTGCAGACAGGCGGCAACACGTCTGAGGCAGCAGGCTATGTTAATGAGGTCCGTGCACGTGCAGGACTTGCTGCACTTAATGGTGTAACCATCGATGATATTTACACTGAGCGTCACCTCGAATTCTGTGGTGAGGGTAAGCGTTACTTCGACCTGGTACGTGCCGAGGGCATCTCTGGTGCCACACAGAAGGCTTCTACCGTTCTTGTTCCCGACACATACGGATATCGCACCAACTCCTGGACTCCGAGCAAGAAGCATATCCCTCTGGCCCAGTCTGAGCTCGATGCAGATCCTACACTGAAGCAGAATAACTATTAAACAAAACAAATTAAGATATTGAAAGATTATGAAGAATCTGTTTAAATATACAATAGGAGCGCTGTTTGCGGGCGTGGTGATGACATCCTGCTCGCCAGAGAAATTCGATGGCGCAGACCCAAATGGGATTCCCGTGGTCAGTGGTGTTGACTTCAACATCAGCGTAGACCAGGAGACCAACCAGATGATTGCCAGCTATACCCCACAGGCAGGCACATACCCCGTGTGGATTCTCAACGGCAACACGTATTCTACCCTTCAGGAAGTAGGTTACAACAATCCCGAGGCAGGTACCTATACCCTCGACCTGAAGATAGCCAACCGCAATGGTCTCAGCCAAGGGACAGTCAGCAAGACCTTCACCTTCAACGAGACCAAGGTCGACTACAGTGCAGACTTCCGTCGTCTTTGTAACAAGGAGTGGCGTATAGCCAACAAGGAGGTTGGTCACATGGGTTGCGGCCCTGCCGGCACGGCAGCCACTGAGTGGTGGAGCGCTCAGCCTAACGACAAGAAGGACTTCGGCGTATACGATGACCGTATCACCTTTACTGCCGATACCCGTAAGGGAGGTAGCTACAGCTATAATGCAGGTGCCGACGGCATGACATACGTCAATAAGGATACCAGCTGGGGAGGTGGTGCAGATGCCGATATAGACGTGGCGTTCGGCAACCAGACCTCTACATGGAGCTTCGAGGTTTACGACTGGGAGGATGCAGAGGGCAACTTCTCCAAGCAAACCTACATCCAGCTGGCAGAAAACACCATGTTCCCTTATCTCTCCAGCAACGCTCAGTTCCAGAATCCGAAGTTCCGTATCGAGACCCTTACTGCCACCAAGCTGGTGCTGGTTTACGATGCTCCCGATCGTAGTATCGCATGGCGTTTCATCCTGACCAGTGCTCCTGATGAGCGTCTGGTAGAAGAGCAGGGATTCGATGCAAACAGTGACTTCAACATGTGGAAGGGCATCACGCCAAATGCTACTTTCTACTTCAACCCAGGATGGGGTGCAGAACGTACCAGCGAGATGGAAGCTGCATATGTTGGTGGCAACAATGACTATACCGTAACAGTGCCCGACGCTTGTGCCGATCGTTGGCAGGCACAGTTCCACCTGCACACAGATCTGGACATCAATGCCGCTACAAATTACGACTTCTCTGTTATCTTCAATGCCGACAAGGATATCGAAGGTGTTACCGTGAAGCTGACCGACGAGGCTGATGCTAATGCCATCATCGACGTAGACGACGTTAGTCTGAAGGCTGGTCAGGATTTCGTATTCTGGAAGAGCGACCTTGCAGGTAAGGACCTTTCCAAGGTTAAGCTGGTATTCGACTTTGGTCGTGCAACCGAGCCTACAAGGATCAACATCAGCAACGTAGTACTGAAAGATCATGCTAATGATGATGGTACCATCGTTACAAACAATGGCGAGGGCGGTGACACACCTAAGATGGACTGGGATTACGAGAGTGGAGCAAACCTCTGGAAGGCAGTCGACGATGGTACACTGTTCGATACCTTCGGATACTGGTTTGCCGACAATAACTGGGGCGAACTGCCCAATCAGCCAGTAGCTACTCACGCTGGCGATGCCTACGAGCTTACCATTCCTGACGGAATCGGTGGCAGCCAGTGGCAGGGTCAGTTCCATATCGACACCAAACTGACTGCAAGTGCATCAAAGGCCTACAACTTCTACTTCGTGATGGAGGCCGACAATGACTGTCCAGGTGTTACTGTTAAGCTCACCGACTCTGGCGACACCAACTTCTTCTGCGAGGGACGCCACGATATCAAGGCCGACGAGCCATTCATCTTCAAACTTGAAGGTGCAACACTCAAGGACGGTGTCGACGCAACAGCTATCCGCCTGTTCTTCGACTTCGGAGGCTCACCCGCCGGTACACATGTTAAGATCAGCAAGATCTACTTCGAGGAGGCTGTCGTTCTGAACTACGACGATGCCGGTAACCTCTGGAAGGGTGTTGACGACGGTACGGTAGCAAGTACATTCGGCTACTGGTTTGCCAACGAAGGCTGGGGCGAGATTGCCCATCCCGACTGCAAGCACAGCGGCGACACCTACGAGCTCACCATGCCGGAAGATCTGGGTAGCCAGCAGTGGCAGGGTCAGTTCCATATCGATACCGACCTCACAGCGTCGGCTGCAAAGCAGTATCACTTCCAGCTGGTTCTGGAAGCAGACAACGACTGCCCAGGTATCACCATCAAACTGACCGATTCCGGTGACAGCAACTTCTTCTGCGAGGGTCGTCACGAAGTAAAGGCCGACGAGCCGTTCGTCTACACCCTTAAGAATGCAACTCTTAAAGACGGTACCGACGCATCTGCCATCCGTTTGTTCTTAGACTTCGGTGGCACGCCTGCCGGCACTAATGTTAAGATAAGTAAGATTGTTTTTAAAGAAGCAAATTAATGAAACGATTCATGCTTAATACTCTTTTGATTTGTCTCGCTGCAGTCCTTACGGGCTGTGGCGGGAGTGACAACGATGATCCACAGCCTGCATCAGTAACCATCACCCTATCACCTGAAAGCATTACTGCTCCTGCCGATGGCGGTACTTACACCGTCAGCGTAACCACCACTGGCAAGGAATGGGGTGCATATTCAGAGCAGGACTTCATTACTGTCACAACTAAAAACACGGTAACCCAGTCGGGCACACTGACGGTCATGGTTCCTGCTAATCCTACGACCAGTGCCCGCACTGGCACCGTGACAGTGATGTCGGGTGCTGCCCGCAAGAGCATCAGCATCACTCAGGCTGCTGCAGAGAAATCACCTTACAATGCACCAGAGGGCTATCAGCTGGTATGGCAGGATGAGTTCGACAGTGGTTCAGAACTTAATCAGAACGACTGGACCCATGAGGTAAAGGGCAAAGGCTGGGTGAATAACGAGCTGCAGGAATATGTCAACCACAAGACTCCCGGCGGAGCTCTGGTCACAGAGATCAAGAACGGTGCCTTGCGTATCACAGCCCTTAAGGAAAACGGAAAGGTCTACTCTGGTCGTGTGTATGCCAAAGTGAAGGAAGGTTGGACCTACGGTTATATCGAAGCCAGTATCAAACTGCCAAAGGGCAAGGGCACATGGCCTGCCTTCTGGATGATGCCCGTAAACTTCAAGTCCTGGCCTGCTGACGGTGAGATAGATATCATGGAAGAGGTAGGTTATCACCCTGACTATGTATCGTCGAGCCTGCATGCCAATGCGCATGTCCATTCCAATAACACGCAGGTAACCCATGAGATGAAGTGTGCCGGTGCCGAGGGCGAGTTCCACACTTATGCCATACTTTGGACAGCGAAGAACATCACCACATACGTCGACGGTAAGGTACAACTCTCCTACGACAATCGTGGTCTGGGTCGCGACGACTGGCCCTACGATGATCCTTTCTATGTCATCTTCAATCTCGCCTGGGGTGGAGACTGGGGCGGATCCCAGGGTGTCGACGAGAGTGCATTGCCATGCACCATGGAAGTAGATTACATACGTGTATTCCAAAAGAAATAACAATATTGAAATGAAAAAGATAGCAATCGTACTTCTGTCACTAACGATGACAACGGTCATACAGGCCCAGAAACCTGTATACCTCGATGAGTCAAAACCCATCGAACAGCGCATCGACGATGCCCTCAACCGCATGACACTCGACGAGAAGATTGCCGTTATCCATGCACAGTCGAAGTTCTCCAGCCCTGGTGTTAAACGCCTCGGATTCCCTGACCTTTGGACTGACGACGGCCCTCACGGTGTACGCCCCGACGTGCTTTGGGACGAGTGGGAACAAGCCGGACAGACCAACGACTCCTGTGTGGCCTTCCCTGCCCTCACTTGTCTTGCCGCCACATGGAACCCCGACCTCGCACGACTCTATGGTGAGAGCTTAGGCGAGGAAGCGCTCTACCGTAACAAGAGCGTGATGCTGGGTCCCGGCGTGAACATCTACCGCACGCCTCTCGGCGGCCGTAACTTCGAGTATATGGGCGAAGACCCGTTGCTGGCTTCACGCATGGTAGCACCTTATGTCCAGGGACTGCAGTCAATGGGAGTAGCAGCGTGTGTGAAGCACTATGCCCTGAACAACGACGAAGAGTATCGCCATCAGGTGAACGTGGTCGTTTCCGACCGTGCTCTCCACGAGATTTACCTGCCAGCCTTCAAGGCAGCCGTCCAGGAGGGTGGCGCATGGGCCATCATGGGTGCCTATAACCTATATAAAGACCAACACAACTGCCACAATGATATCATGCTCAATAAGATTCTGAAGCATGACTGGGGCTTCGACGGTGTTGTCATCTCCGACTGGGGAGGCTGCCACAATACCGACGAGGCCATTAAGAACGGTCTCGACCTGGAGTTCGGCTCCTGGACCGACGGACTGACGATGGGTAAGACCAACGCATACGACCTCTATTATATGGCCGATGCCTATAAGAAGGGAATCCGCGAGGGCCGTTACACTACAAAGGAGCTCGACGACAAGGTCCGTCGCGTACTTCGACTATTCTATCGCACGACAATGAGGAAAGACAAGCCTTATGGATTCCTCTGCTCTGAGAGCCACTATGATGCTGCACTGAAGATTGCCCAGGAGGGAATTGTATTGTTGCAGAATAATAAAGTAAAATTAAAGAATAAGAAATATGGTGAGGCTCTTTTGCCGATAGATATCACAAAGACCAAGAAGATTCTCGTAGTTGGTGAGAATGCCATCAAGATGATGACCGTGGGAGGCGGTTCCTCTTCACTGAAGGTACAGAGGGAAATCCTTCCCCTCGACGGCATCCGCTCTTACCTCCCTGCCGACTATGCCCGCGGATATGTCGGCGACACTGTCCAGAGCTATAATGGCGTTACGGTGGGTCGTTCACTCTATGAGACACGTTCTCAGGCTGAGCTTACCGCCGAGGCAGTGGAGAAAGCCCGCGAGGCCGACATCGTAATCTTCATCGGCGGACTTAACAAGAGCGACTATCAGGACTGTGAGGGTCACGACCGCAAGAGCTATGACCTTCCATATGCACAGAACGAGGTGATTGAGGCCATACTGAAGGTCAACCCACGTCTGGTCTACGTGAATATCTCCGGTAATGGTGCTGCCCTGCCTTGGCTCTCCAAGGTGCCTGCAGTGGTTCAGGCATGGTATATCGGTTCTGAGTCGGGCAAGGCCATTGCATCCGTGCTCTTCGGTGATGTCAACCCTTCCGGCAAACTGCCATTCACCTGGTATGCATCTCTCGGGCAGTGTGGCGCCCATGCCACAGGCTCATTCCCCGGCACATGGCGCGAGGATCACAAAATCATCGACGAGGAATATAAAGAGGGACTCTTCGTGGGTTATCGCTGGACTGACCGCCTGAAGAAGGAAAAACCACTGTTCCCATTCGGACACGGCCTGAGCTATACGACATTCAAGATCGGCAAGGCCACAAGCGACAAGACCAAGATGACAGCTGACGAAGAGCTCACCCTAACCATTCCTGTTACCAACACGGGCTCCGTGGCAGGTGCAGAGACAGTACAGCTGTACATACATGACAAGAAATCAAGTGTCGAGCGTCCCTACAAGGAGTTGAAGGCATTCCGCAAGGTATTCCTCCAGCCAGGCGAGACACAGGAGATAACCCTCACCATCAACAAGTCGGCCCTTAGCTTCTACAATGACAAGACAGGGCAATGGACAGCTGAGGCAGGCGGCTTTGAGGCACTCATAGGAAATTCCGCACACAATTTAGTTAGTAGTTTTTCTTTTACATTAGAGCAATGAAGTAACTAGCATTTTGCTTAACATGAAAAGGGGCGTATGCGTGATGCACATGCCCCTTTGTTATTGGATGTGGCCAAGGTTCTTGACCTCCTGTTCAAACCGTTCCCTATTGCCCACGGCTCCATTCTTTGTCCGCGCACGATAATTATATATGGTGTTGACAGAGTAGTGTAGGAACTCGGCAATCTTTGAGGAGTCCTCAATACCCAGTCGTATAAGCGCAAAGATACGTATTTCAGTAGTAAGCCTGTTCTCTTCCTTAGGATGCACCTGAGCCTCAGGCAGAAGCAGGGCATTGAAATCATCGACAAAGTTCGGGAAGAGGTGCAGGAATACATTATCAAAGTTCTCAAACAGCTCATCGAGTTCGCGCTCCTTCAGTTCCGTTGATTTGGACATCTGGAACAACTCGTCAAGTTCTTTGTTCTTCATCTTCTTGTTCACCATCTTACGGTAGTTGTCAATCTTATCCACATACTGGGAACAGAGGCTGAGGAATCGTCCGATATACTCATCTTTCACACGGCTGCTCTCAGAGAGTTGTGAGTTGAGAGTGGAGAGCTGTGAGTTAAGTGCCGACAGCTCATCTGTCTGTGAAGCAAGCTGGCGGTTGGCCGATGCCAGTTCATCGTTTGACTCCTTAAGGGCATTACGTGCCACGCTAAGCTGTTTGTTACGGTAATGCAGGAATAAGAGGACACCAAACAGCAACAGTGCCAGTATGCTTATCACTGCAATAGTGACCCACAACTGATGAGTAGTCTGTTCGCTCTTTTCCTTATATTCCTTGGCGATATGCGAGAGCAGCGGCGATATCTGCCATTTACGCTGACGCGAACCATAGCGGTTAGCGCAGTCGCTGGTGAAACTGATATAACGTGAAGCCCGGTCGATGTCACCCCTGAGCATCAGTTCATTTGCCAGTTCCCACATCGAGCCCTGGTCCATCGCTGCATTTCGGATATCCGACAGCACAGACTCCTTCAGCCAGTGCATCATCTGTTCCGTATCACCAAGATTCTTATACTCTATATACCGGTAAAGAGCCACCAGCGCATATGGGTGTGAGCCCACCTCAACGCTCTTCAGCCATTCGTCATTGACAGCCAGCGCAGCCTTGAAGTCACGTTCACCCTGTGCCCTAAGTTCACGTCTCAGGAAACAAGACTCATCATCTTCGGGTAGATACCGCATCATAAGTTCTTCATAATGTATGGCCTTTTCGAGATAATGCTCTTTCATATCATACAGAGTAGTATAATACTGCATCTCACTATACAAATTATTATAAGCAGAATAGTAAGTGCCAAGGGAAAGAGTATCAATACCGTCTGCACGGACGGAATCTAGGATTTCCATTGCTTCATGATACATACCGATGTTAGAGCAGCGTATAGCCAGCAGCGAACGGCATCTCGCTGCTTCGGAACGCCAGCCTTGTTCATCAGCCTCATGAATACATGTACGGAGGTAAAAAATCGCAGAGTCACTTACAAAGGCCTTGTACAATTCATAAAGCCTGAAATTACAACGGAACCGTCCCTCTGCAGAATTCTCCTTTACCAAGGCTTCACGGACCTCAGTAATCTTCTTTTCATGCATTGCCACATATTTTGTATAACTGGCTATTCCCTCATCTATTTCCTTATAGTCATCCGACTCTGCAGCATATAATAAACCATAGGAACTTAAGCTCAGGAATAAAGTAATAAGTAGTTGTCTCATCGTTACCGTTTTGTTCTGCGGGCAAAGATACTATTTTTATTTTGTATTTTACAATAATTTCGGGGAAAATTTTGATATTTCTGATTTTATTCCTATCTTTGCATCAAAATTTATTATATTAAATACAATAAACAACTGTTGGAGATTAACAAGTCGCGATCTTCTTGATATGAAAAGGATATTAAGAAACCTTCTGACTGTCTGTATGTTACTTGTGTCGCTGGTTGGCGATGCAAAGATCGTCGTACCAGATTCCATGCTTAATATCAGAAAGTCATATCTCTATTTTATCACCAGTCCTGATACGGCTCAGGCTATAATCGAGACCATCCGTAAACGGAAATTGGCACCGGAATGGGAAATCGAATATGCCGAAGGTAACCTTTATTTCAACCAGCGTCGCTACCTGACAGCAGTCTCCATATACAAGAAAATCGATGTCAGACCGGAAATCAGCGACAGTACCAACGTGCAGTTACTATTGCTGAAACGCATGATGGACTGTTACGACGAGCTCCTCGATAGCGACCATCTTGTCAGGACCCTCATGCGTTTAAGGACTCTTGCCGAACGCAACCACAACAAGGCCTTCGAGGCTATGACCTACTTCACAAGCGGCAAGTGGCACCATATCAACGGTCAGAAAGACCTTGGCTACACTTACTGCCATGATGCTATAGAGATGATGAAATCATCCGACTACCCCAGCAAGCACGTAGAACTGCGCGGCTTCTATGGTGAGATGGTAAAGATGTATGCCCGTGACGGCCGATACGACGACGCCATGCACATGTCACGTCTTCAGGAGGCAGAGACGCTGCATCCCGCACCTATAATCATCAAGAAGGCTAATGAGCGTGGTCTCCGTCAGACTTATGCCATCCGTGCCAGTATGCTGGCCAAGGCAGGACGTATGAGTGAGGCCGACCAAGCCTATGAGTCATGGAAGAAGACAACCGGTGGCAACGTCATCGATGACAAGGAAATTTTCGACTATTTGCGTCTGTCAAAAAAAGACGAAGAAGCCCTCGACATAGTTACAAGTTACCGTTATTTCCTTTATAGGCGTGGTGACACACTCTCAGTACGCATGCTCGCCGTCCTAAATATGGAGGCTTTGCTTCGTGTCGAGATAGGCGATTATGAACAAGTCTATAAGCTTGGTTATCAGATAGGCGCCATTGCCGACAGCCTCCATGTGCGCAGATCTAGCGAACAGATGCAGACCACCTATCATCTGCTGAAGGAAAAGAATGAGTCGCAACAAAGGGCGCAATGGATTACTATTCTCACGATAATCTTAGTCGCTGTATTGATAATATCATTGGTAATCCTGTATTATGTAAGATATATACGTCAACGCAATGTTGAGCTTATCAAGGTACTCAACGGTCTTGACGCCTATCGCCGTGCGGTCATCAATGGCGATTCGCCTACATCACCCGAGGTTGTAGCGGCACTGGAAGAGATGCGTAAACTCAAACTGCCAAATGATCTGTCATCAGAAGAACTAGAAGAACCCGATGACGAAGACCGCAGGCTCTATGTAGAGATGGACAAGCAGGTTACCCGCGACCGACTCTTCCTGAAACCCGGTCTTGGACGTGATGACCTGATGCGCCTCATCGGAGTCGACAAGAACCGATTCGGTAAGATGATGAGCAAATATTCAGATGCCTCCAACACCTCTGTATATATCAACATGAAACGTGTGGAGTATGGAGCCAAACTTCTGTTAGAGCAGCCTGAATATACCATCGCCACCATCGCCAGTGAATGCGGCATGAGCAACACCGTCACCTTCAACCGTACATTCAAAGAAGTCTACAATATGACACCTTCCGAATACCGCGATAAAATGAATGCCCTTTTACAGCAAAAAGGCTGATTTTGGAGCCGTTTTATCGATATTTGACGACATTTAGGGGGGGGGTAGTAAAGTTACTTTACCAAAACAATCACGCCTCATTTTAGGACATTTTGTTTGCAACTATACACCTATAACTATCTGATTACAAGGAGTCTTGACAAATTGTTATATAATCTTGCGGACACAATATTTATATAACAGAATATATAATATACATAATTTTGTCAAGAATAAACACAAACACAAATCATATTTTTAGAATTTATAATTTCTGCAATAGGACAAATTGTAACAAAAAAAAGACTAAATATAATATTTTCACGCGTGTAAGCTTACCGGTTTAAATGAAAACTTTGTACCTTTGCATGTGGAAATAAATTAAAAACAGTGAGATTTAGTACTTTAACCATTTGGATATTAACACTAATGACGTTTGTAGGTGTTGAAAAGGCTAACGCTCAGACGCTGGCCTTACGTAATAATTTGCTTTACGACGCAACACTTACTCCCAACATCGGTGCAGAGCTTCGTATCGACTCTGCATGGACAGCTGGAGTGAATATTGGGTTAAACGCTTGGGATATCGACAAGAGCAAGAACAAGAAATGGCGTCATTTCCTTATTGCCCCGAATATCCGTCGTTATTTTGGCCACAAATCAGATAAGCCTGCAAGCAGCTCTCTCTGGGGAATCCCTGCCGATGCAAGCCGACATATAAGCTATCTGGAACTCGATGCTATTTTTAGCCATTTCAACGTGGGTAATACCAAAATTCCCTTTGGACTTTACAAATCCATCCAGGATCGCCGCCTTCAGGGTGACCTCTTTGCCCTCGGCGGGAAATACGGTTATTCTTGGATTCTCTCCCGCGACTGGCGTCTCGAAGCCGAAGCCGGCATCGCCATTGGCTACGCCTGGTTTAAGGAATACGACTGCGACCACTGCGGCACTTTCTACGGCAAGGGCGACCGCATCTTCCTCCTGCCGCAGTTAGGAATAAATGTAGTGTACATAATCAACTGAATTAAAAAAAATAATAACAATAAAAATTTTCGAAAGTATGAAAAAGAGTTTTATCTATGCCTTGCTTTGTGCGATAGCATTAACTGGCACAACGATTTTCTCTTCTTGTTCTTCCAGCGAGGACACAGCGGATGTGAACCCGAACTACAATCCGGAGACCAACGAGGTGGTAACCCAGTTTGTATTTAACGTGGCAAGTGGTAATACTTCCACCACACGCCAGTCAGAAGATGCCACTCAAGCATCATCCACATTTACAGCCGAAAAGTTCCGCGGCATCGATCATTCTTACATTATGTGTTTTAATCAAGGAACAGATGGCCAATCTCTCTCTGCACCTGCAACAGCAACCAAGTCCTTCGATATGTCGCGCGTGGTGACACCTGGAACACTTAGCAACGACCAGTCTCGTCGTGTGTTGGAGATGTCATTGCCCTTGAACACAAACACCATGCTTTTCTACGGCCGCGCCATCCAAACAGAAGACAACACAACAGGCTTTAATACTTACGGTCATTTGGACGACTACACCGTGACAGACAATTTGGATAATGTTAACTTCCAGCTGGGTAGGAGACTGACTGAAGCTAACAAGACCAAGTTCCAGGAAATCCAGCAGCTGCTGGCAGCCATCTTGTCATGCATCATCAATACCAATCGTGGAGAAACTGAAGTTGCAGATACTGATGTCCCCGCCGATGGAATTAAACCTTATGGATTTGCTCTTCCTCCCACTCTCAAACCTAACATGACTTGGGCTGCATATAACTCTACTACCAGTCCTGTCGATGGTGGAGAACTTCGTCCTTTGGAAATCAAGCTAAAAAATGCCTATAAAGAACTGACTACCGTGCAGGAAGACGAATTGCGTAATGCTTCTGGTTATGCTTTAAAAGAGACTATCAAGCACCTTTGGTCTATCATTAACTCCGTTCGTTGTGCAGAACCAACTAACCAACAAGAGGCTTTGGCTAAGTACATGGCTCATTTGATTCATACTGAATTAAGTAAATATTTCACCACAACAACTCTCCCGAATAATGGCGGTTCGGTTACAGGTGTTTCTATTAAAGCAGCTTCCGATCTTATTACTGCATTGGCCAGTGACACCTATTGGCCAAATTCAGGAGGTACCAAACCTTCAACATTCCCTAACATCAGTTTAACTTCGAGTACCGACATGGGCAGGTTCCCTGAGCAGTTTGATTTGCCACAGGGCGCAACCCATATCAAGTTTGACAACACCAAGAAAACTTTCTATTACGCAGAGGACTTCAACTCGAGTGCTGTAGGTGGAGGCACCTTCACCGTTGACGACTACTACTATCCAGCAGAGCTCTGCTATTTCGGTAATAGCCCTGTTCGCGTATCTGCAACTGAACATGTCGTTATCGACTATCCTGAATCTGTTACCAAGTGGAATACCGAGTATGTTTCTACGAATCCCACTAACTACTGGACTTCAGATTGGTCAGTGGGTCACGTACAATCTTCCACTCGCAGTGTGGCCATGAAGAATGATATCAATTACGGAACTTCGCTGCTTAAAACAACCATTAGTTATAACGTAGGAGTACTTAAAGATAATAACCATGCAATTCAGGACAGAGATTATAATGTCAACGAAGAAGACAAATCAATTCCTGTTACTGATACATCCTTCAAACTGGTAGGTGTCCTCGTTGGTGACCAGTGGCCTAAGGTTGGTTGGAATTTCCTGCCTAAGACAACGGATACTGATGCAAACTATAGGAAGGGGTATATCTATGACAACCAGATTACAGGAAATGGTGCCATTCCGGCTTCCACGAGTGCAGCCTCAACCCCTAACTATACCTTGGTGTTCGACAACTATGTGAGTGGAGAAACACAGCCTAAGGTTTACGTAGCTCTTGAACTTCAGAACAATACTGGCGTGGACTTCTTTGGTAAGGACAACTTAATTACCAATGGTAGCCATTTCTACCTCATTGGCGAACTCGATCCTTCAACAAAGACGGGACCTGCAAAGCCAACTTATCATGCTCTACCACCCTATGATGCTACCAATAGTACAGATGCAACCAAGACTATCCCCCGTGTGTTTATACAAGACCACATGACAACGGCTAACTTTAAGATTGGTGTCAATTCGCTGAAGTATGCATATCTGACAGTGCCCGATTTGCGCAGCAGTTCTGTGACATTGGGTCTGTCTGTTGACCTGAACTGGTCGACAGGTATCTTCTTCGAGAATGTCATTCTTGGACAATAATAACCATTCGACCCTCGTAAATTGAAGAAAAGAACATCCATAGCACAAATCCTTTGTAGTTGGGCAGAAATGCTCAACTACAGGGGTGTTATGCACCAAGCGGTTTTGTGCTGTGGACTCTTTATCCTCATGCTTATACCTTGTTCATGCAGTATGATCGACGAAGACCAAAGCGATTGTGAGAAGTCGAAAATCGACTACGAGCTTAATCTGATTACCAATATCTCGACAGAGATTCAGACCCAGCTCGAGACAGAGACCACCCTATCTACCGAGGCTAACCTTGAGTTGGCTAAGGCACTAAGGAATCACCTCTCTGGCATCTTCACCGACTTTGCCCACGATGTGGACCTGTCTTTTTATGACACCGTAGGCGATTCATTACGCCTTCAGCACGATGAGCATATCATGGACGCCAACCAGGCATCGTATTCACTTAACCTCCCTATGCGTCATTATATGCATCTGGCCACAGCCAATATCCTGGACAACCAGCTGGTAACCCTCGAGAACGACGAACGCTGTCACCCTTCTACCCTCCAGCAGGTCAGCCGTGACACTATCGACTCTCACGAGACTGGTATCTTCACAGCCCGCAAGTATATGGAGGTCCTCGAGGGAGTAAGTCAGAACTTCAATGTCCGCCTGTATATGGCAAACTGCGCTGCGATGCTCATCATCGACCCCCAGGGGCACGATACCAATGGCATTAGAGTCTATTCAACGGGGTTTGCTACAGGTTTCAACATCTGCGACAGTGTTTATAACTATCCAGCCAACTCCCCGATAGTAAGGACTACCCAACTGAAAGTCAATGGCGAAAAAGGGCAAGTGGGATTCTGTTCTGTGACCTTCCCCTCACGAGATACACGACATACTCGTAGTATCATCGAGACCGAGGAGCCTTTTATAGCACAGCCGGGAGAAGAGGCGCTTTGGGAATTCAAGGTATATATGCCCCAGCCAAATGCAGCAGGAACAAGTGCCGACATCCCGGTGACAGAGACCATCCTCCGTGTAAAAGAGCCTCTCCGTGCCGGACAGCTGAAGATTATCAAGGTATGGCTTAACGACGACGGCAGCATAAGTACCGACTCTCCAGAGATAGGCACATCAGTGACACTCGACTGGAAGCCCGGACTGGTGATAGGATAATATATGAAGAAATAATGATACGTGAAGTAAGAGACATAGTACGCTTGATGGGAGTATTGCTGATGGCAGTGATGCTTCTGTCGGCATGTTCTGGCAATGAAGATCTGGCACCTGACCCCAATCAGCCTGCACAACTCATCACTGCCCGGCTGAACTTCTCTCTTCCCGGACGTATAGTAAGCAGGACGAAGGCAAAGAATACCCGTATGACAGGTGATGTTGTTCAGGAGAGCGGCAAGGAAGAAGACTTCCGTGGCCTCGATGATGTCCATCTGTTGTGCTTTAACCAGTATCCTACCCAGAACGCCCAGAAACTTGGTGGTGTGATAGACATGAAGACCTCCGGCAAAGGTGTCAGTGAAGAAGCGACCCAGGAAGACTACTCGCTCAGTCAGGAGATAAACATCCCCGTAGGAACCTCGTTCTTCGCCTTCTACGGACGTGCAGCAGATGCGCCAACGACCCATGACGAGCGAATGCACTACGGTACCAGCGAAGCCGTTGGTCTGAGTAAGAGCACCTATCAGGGCAACAACGCCATCCGTATCCGTCCCGTACAGATCTGTCCCAAGAAAGACGTATTAGGTGGCAGTGAGAAGGGTCAAGCCTTACTGAACCTCCTTAACTACCTTATGAACATCACAGTAAATGATGCAGCCCCCAATGACCGTTGGTCTACTGCAGGCAATATGTATGTTAACGAAGCCTACAAGCGGATGACGCAGCTTACAACCCTCTCTTCATACAACGTACAGGTAATGCTGGGCTTCATTCTTAAGCTCGTCAATCAGAATACAGCTGATGCCCAGGCGAATAAGATGGTAAACGCCATCACGAATATGATTATCGAGAGCTGTGATCCCGAGACGACACCCGACATAGCAAACGGTATCATCAAGCTTAAGTCCACCTATCAGGGATTCCCCGCTGACATCAAACTGCCGGAAGGAGCAGCACGTATCAAGTGGGATACCAATACAAACAGATTTATCGTCCCTGACAAGCAGGAATATGGCAACAATCTCAACGTCACGTCAGTCAACGACTATGTTTATCCTATGAACCTGCAGTATCAGGTATTCTCTGACATCGTGACATCCGACTCATTAGTCATTTTCAAGGGAGGAACCACCGAAGCCGACGCGTCAAAATACAAGAACTGGAACGACCTTATAAACAACGGCTATGAAGACTCTTCGAAAGAGGTGAAGGGCACCACGCAATCTGTAGCGATGGTAAAGCAGGTAGAGTATGCCGTAGGCCGACTCGCCATCAGATCCAGACTTGGTGACGATGCATATATACCAGATGCTAAAGGTAATTATGTGTATGTGGGAAATGAGCCCTTTACACTCAAAGGATACGTCATAGGCAGTCAACGAGAGGTAGACTACGACTTCCAGCCGGTCACCTCCAGTAAGACATTTGCCATCTACGATACCGACATCAACGGTGGTCCTCAGGCTCTGAAGCGTCACTATTTCAGTGAGACCGATTATGTGCTCGGTCTTGGTACACCTGCCGACCAGGTGATTATGGTAGCATTGGAGTTGGTTAACAATGGACCTAACTTCGAGGGTGCCGACGGGGTTATCGTTACCGGGGCAACATTCTATCTTGTAGCCAACCTCAACCCCAAGCAAGCCGAAGGGAGCAGCTACGACCCGGGACGTCTGGACAAAGTCTTCATAAAAGACCGTTCTACGATGGTGAACATAACAATCAACAGTCTGGGCAACGCCACCTACGGACTTCCTAACCTGGATATTCCCGTCGCTACGGTTGGCCTGAGCGTAGACCTTCGCTGGGAAGAAGGGCTCTGGTTCCCTGATATACCTCTTTAATAATATAGAATAAAAAAAATAAAAAATACAGTTATGCAAAAGATTCAAACTTCAACCCTGATGATGGCATTAGCCATCGCATGTACAACTGGACTTTCCTCCTGTTCGTCAAGCGACATCGAGGAAAACAGCAATGTGGTTTATGACAACAACGGCAAGGCCGGTGTTAAGTCGGAGTTTGTCATCTCTGTCCCACGTAAGGTAGTGGGAACACGACAGACGGATGGGGCTACACAGAGTTCCGGTCTCGTTGCTGATTTCCGCGGTATTGATAATATCTGTCTCATTCCCTTTGCCAGTGAACCCAGCGGCACTTCTACCAAGCATTCAGATATCATGCGTCTCAGTGCCGTCAAAGCACTAAGCAGTCCGGGTAGCGTCAACTATAAGGTCTATTCCGACCAGTTTGTACCTGTTGGCACCAGGAACTTCCTATTCTATGGCAGAGCCATTGCTAATGCTGCAGAAGAAGACATCACGACAATGTCAGACAAGTTCCACTATGGTGTCCTCAATGCCAAAGGCCTGACTAACGATGAGTTTACCAACCCAAACAGCATTCTCTTCTCTCTTGAACAGATAAATACGAGTGCCGATGCACAGGCAGGAGACATTACAGGTAAGAATATCATCCAGCTGTTGAATTCAATAGCTAACACCACTGTTTCCGGTGCTACTGCTCCTAATGACAAATGGAGTACTACCAATAATGCCAACCTGTTTACCCTTTACAAGAGATTCACAAGCCTCACCACCTCATCTTCGAATACTGTGGCAGTGATTCTGAGCAAGTTATATTTCTCACTCAAACATATCCAGTCAACAGACCCTGCTTATAAGTTAGCCAGCGCCATCAGGACGAAGATTGAGGAAGCATGTACGTCGACTCCTATCAACGGAGAACCCCTATCATTAAGTAGCAGCTATGCTGGCTATCCCGGTAATATCGGTCTTCCCGACGGTGCAGTACGTGTACGTTGGAATGCCGGTGGACTGCAGGGCAACAGCTTCGTTGACGTCACTGCTCACTATGGTAAGAACTACGACCTGAAGATAACAGATTACGTATATCCCGCTGCTCTGTGGTACTACGTAAATTCTCCATTGAAGGCAGCTCCCAGCAAGAAGTCAGACCTGTATGATGCTGCAGGCAACTGGGATGGTGTCATCAACAGTGTATATAACGGTTCTTCCAACGAGGTGGTAGCAGAGACACAGTCCATCGCCCTGACCAAACAGGCAGAATATGGTGTTGGTCGTATAGAGACGAGGGTAAAGATGGGCACCGGCACATTCTATGATGCCAACGGAAAAGAGGTGGATCTAGGCACCGGTTATACCTTGAAAGGTATTCTCCTTGGTGGCCAGTGTAGTGTGGGCTATGACTTTACCCCTGTAGGATTAGAAAACATGACCATCTATGATCGTGTAATGGCCAGCAGTAACATCGTGGCAACACCAGGCTATACCACATCAGCCAACCAGACCCTGGCGTTAGAGACATCCGCCAACCAGGTTGTCTATGCAGCCCTTGAGTTGATCAATGGCGGTAAGGACTTCATGGGTGCCGACGGAATCATCCCTGCCGGAGGAACCTTCTATCTGGCTGTAAAGCTCGATCCTCAAGAGGCTACAAACTATCAGGCCGGCACGCTTGACAAGATTATCCAGCAGGACTATGTTACCCGTCTTACAGTAACCATAAACAACAGTGGTACTACTGTTGACCGTGATGGTAACGGAATACCGGATGTATATATCAAGGATGGTGATGGCAATCCCATCGGTGTAGATACTGACGGTGATGGTATTGTTGACCCATACGACGTCAATGGTGACGGCAATCCCGACACCTTTATCACAGACCCCGCCCATGGTGGTCCGGGATGGGATACTGACGGTGATGGTGAAGTTGACATCCCTGTTGTTCCCGATGAAGACGGCAACTACCCTGACACCCCACCCATCCCCGACGGTTTGGGTAACGCCACGAATGGTATTCCCGACATGACGAGCCCAGGAATAGAACTCGGTACATCAGTCAACCTCGAATGGAAAGAGGGTCTGATACTTAATCCGAATATATAAGAGATCATGGTAAACGTTCGGAACATCTTCTTCTACTTGATGCTATGCACGATCATGCTGTCGTGTACGGCAGTAGACGACGTGTCCGACGTTGACAACAGCGAGCAGGAACCCAATCTGGTGCTGAGCATCGGTAAGACAAAGACAACCACTCGCCAGGGACGCGACGTGATACAGGATGAGGATCATCCGTTCAGAGGTCTGCAGGGCCTGATGGTGATTCCCTTTGCCACCGACGACGACACCCCAGTAGCATCGGGCGACATGCCGCTGATTTCGGTAGTATCTGGTAATCAGACCAATAAGGTTGATGGACGCTACTACTATTATATGGATAAGTGCAACATGATGCGAGGCACTAATCGCGTATTGGTGTATGGTCAGGCAGCAACTATCAGCGAAAAGGAGTCTGCCGACTTGAACGGCAAGCTGAACACTACACTGACAGAACGCATGCTTCCTGATAGCATCCGCTTCAGTCTACAGTCTATCCGTGACACCTATGAAGTGGATGCACGAGCTCAGGCTTTGGCCAACTATATGACAGTTATTGCCAATACAACTGGCTGGAGTAATACCTCTAATTCGCAGCTGAGAGGTCTTTATCTGGACTTTATCAATGCCAAATCAGAGGGAACAGGACTTATGGCTGGCTCTGCTGCACATGTAAAGGCATATGTCAATGCACTAAAAGACCAGCTAAAAAATAATACGGATGACCTCAGCAGCGCCATTGTAACTAATATTGATGCTGAAGCAAAGTCTTGTCTTGACAATGGCTATCCTGGCTCTATCAAGCTGCCTGACGGTGCTGCTGCCCTGCGCTGGACCGGTAGTGCTTTTACCGTCCGCACACACGCTACCACTCTCGACAACATCAACGGCATTACCCGCTGGGTATATCCTGCCGAGTTGTGGTACTATGCTAACAGCGGTATCCAGACCTCAGAAGAGGATGTGCCCAAGACAACCTATGAGTCTCAGACGCAATGGAGCAGTCTGCTGACTGCTTATTACAACGCAGGAAATACAGTCACCGGAGGAACCAAATCCGTAGCTGTCAAACAGCCCCTGCAATATGGTGTGGCGCGTCTGCAGATAACGCTAAATAAGATAACAGGCACGCTCAATGACGCCAAAGGACAGAATGTCAGCTATACAGACGGTCAGTTCCCCCTGACAGCAGTCATTATCGGCGGACAGCATACGGTAGGCTTCGACTTCAAGCCGAGGGAGCCTCAGAGTGATGTCGATGCACGTTTTATTTACGATACGGTGGTAGGAGACGCTGATAGCAACGGCAAATATACCGTTAACACGCTGGTGCTCCAGACCTACGACAACGAGAAGGTACCTGTCGTGCTGGAATTTAAGAATAACACCGGGCAGCGGTTTACCGGAAAGGACGGCATCATCTATCCTAACACGAAGTTCTACCTCATCGCACAGATAGATCCTGCCAACGGAACTGGTGAGGACGGCTATGACAATCGAGTGTTTACACAAGACCGTACCACCAAGATGACTATGATAGTCAATTCGCTGAAGAATGCCTACTCGTGCATGCCCGACCTGCTGTCGCCCCGACTGGAGATTGGAGTACAAGTGACGACGACGTGGATACAACCGACAACAACAACGGTGATATTGTAAAATCTTGAGATTAGAGAGATGAATAAAGCGCTGATATACATATTGGTTATGATGATGGGGCTGACAGCCTGCAGCTCGTCCGACACGACGGAAGAGCCACAGCCTGGACAGCAGAAGCCCACCATGCTGACCATCTATGTGTATTCGCCTGAGCATCCCGTATTGACGCGAGCTGACGTTGGCCCTGTCAACCCGTTGCCAGAAGAGAGCAAGGTTACGTTGCTGCAGATATGGGTCTATGATACCAATGGCAACAAGGTAGGCTATCTCAGAACAGAAGAAACTGCCACGCTGAATGGCAGTGAGGGTGCCGTCTATCAGATTCCTGTAAGCGATGATTTTGCTAAGAATAAGCCCAACGTCGATGTCTATGTGCTGGCGAATGTGCATTCAAGCAATTACGGTATTACCCCATCGCTCGAGGAGACTACCACCCGTGCCGATTTGCTAGCCAATGCGAAGATAACCACATACTATTTTGGATTTTCACCCCTCAGAAAATTCGTTCCTGAAGAAGGTCTGCCCATGGCTGGCGAGCTGAAGAACCAACCAGTCTTTGGCGATGCCCCTGTACTGCGTATTGGTACAACGGAACAGATAGCCACCGTATCGCTGACACGTGCCGTGTCGAAGCTGCGATTCGTCTTTGCGAACACAATTGGATCTCCTGCACTGGGCATCACCGGTATCAACCTGAATGTAGGGATGATTCCGAATGAGGAATATCTGTTCCCGCAGGCCCAGGGATTGACCTACAACAGCAGTGCCGGGCCTCTGCTGGAAAATCCTATAGAATCAGTGATAGTAAAGCCTAATCCTGCCAAATATGTTTACAATGGCCAGACGGCCCAGGAATATGAGGACCTCCTCAACGGAGCTGGCCTGACGCAGACCAGTACCTTCTATCTGCGTGAATCGGACAAGCAGTTGGAAGGAACAATAAGCTATCAGATTGACGGTGCTAACCAGCCACCAGTTGCTTTCAAGATGAACGCGGCAGGCGACTTCTCACGCAATCACTCCTGGATTGTATATGCCTATTATGAGGGACTCTCGGGAATGCAGGTCGTGACAGTAGACGTGACACCCTGGGAAGAGCGAAATGGAAACCATACGGTGTATAACTGGTAAGACTAAAGTGAAGATTGAAAAGTGAAGAAAAAGAAATATACATACAAGAAGATCATTCAGACAGGACTACTGATGGTTCTGGGTGGATTTTTGGTGGGTTGTACCAACGACCCCACTGAAGAACAGGCGTCGGGCAGTGCACTCAATATGGTGTCGTTCACCCGTAGTGCCACCCCATTCACCGTTACTGACGACTATTCTCCTATCGGCGTCTTCCTGGTAGGAAATGGGACGAATGGCCTTGAAACGCAGTCGGGCCGCTTCATCTACAGGTCAGGCGAAAACATCTGGAAATCCAGCATAGAGGTTACTCCCAACCGAAACTATGCGATCTTCGGCTATGCCCCCGCCGATGCTGTCTCAGCTTCCCTTTCTAATGAGTCGCTCTCTGGTGCTACCCTTACCTTCAGTAATCTTCCTGCCGTCAGCAGTCAGGATATTTGCTTCGTCGTGGGCGTTCAACAATTGGATAACAAGACCGTCGCTAAGAATATTCCCTTAGGGAAGTTCGCCTTTACAGGAAAGTCAGAGGACAACTATGTCAACCTGTTGATGGACCATGTCTATGCTGCCATATGTATCCAGATGACCATAGATAGCGATTATGCCCTGCTGCGTAGCATCAAGATCAGAAAGATGGAGTTGCAGACGACAACATCTACTGTTACAGCAGCTATCGTGCTGGCCTCCAATACGACAGGAAGTTCGCCAGTGCAGTCGGCTACCTATAGCAATTTGACTGGCACACATTCGTCGGCCACCTTCTTCGACAGCACCGAGGGTGTAGCACTCGAAACAACGGCACTGACGGAAGCAACCTGTTGTTTCGCGCCGAATTTGAATAATAGTCTGACACTTGTGACCACATACGACGTATATGATAGAAACAACAATAAAATCAGTGAGCGTACAGCTACAAACAAGCTACCGTCCCTAAGTGCAACCCGTGGACAGCGAGTGAGCCTCAATCTGACCATTGCGCCCACCTATCTGTATGTGCTGTCAGATCCGGATTTGGACAATCCGACGATAACGATTGGTAATTGAAAAATGAGAATTTGAAATTGAGATATAAGGAAAACATAATAAGCGTGATGATGCTCCTGGGCGTAATAACAGCTCAGGCACAGATTAGCATTGGCGGTAGCATCTATGGCGGCGGTAATGCTGGAAACACAGGAGGAAGTACGAAGGTTACAGTCTATGAGGGCAATCTGCATGCTGTGTTTGCCGGTGCCCGTATGGCTAATGTCGGTGGCTCCAGCTTTGTCCATATTGATGGCGAGCATGCCTCCGACTATATCCTTGCCGACTACGTCTATGGCGGTAATGATATTGCAGGAACAATCGGCACTTCAAAATCTCTTCCTAAAGAACTGACTGACACCGTTGAGAACAAGATTAACAATAGTTGGAATTCCTTTGTGCGTATCTCTACCAAGACAAATACCGTTAATAATATAGTACAAGAGACTGATGATGCCCAGAAAATTTATGTCGGTCAACTGTTCGGCGGTGGTAACGGCTATTATGATTATAAGACAACAACCGATGAAACCGGTACTATTTATACGGTTGAGGACAAACACAAAACGACAGATAAGGTAGTAGCAACTAGCAAGACTCCTTTGTCTGTACCCGAACTCGCTAAAACCTATCTGGAAATCCTTGGTGGCTCCATCGTCTATGCCTACGGTGGTGGTAATAATGCCACGATTACCAATAGTACGGTCATCTGTCTGGACAACCCCAGTAAGGTGATCAACAGCATTAAGGACACCAGAATAACGAACGAAGATGAAGGTGAGCTGCTGACCAATGCCCGTTTCCAGAAGATGCGCATCAACACAGGTTTCTCCTATCCCAGCAGTGATGCCTTCCAGATAGGCAGTTTCTTTGGTGGTAATAACAAAGCTCCGATGGCCATCCGTCCTACATGGAACCTGAAACGTGGTCTGATTCGTAACCTCTATAGTGGTGGTAACGAGGGAGCCATGACGCACGAGAAGGGTATCCTGCTCGTCCTCAACTCACCGGATCTCAAGGTGGACAATGTCTATGGCGGTTGCCGTATGGCTGACGTCAATCCTGCCAAGAATGCCATTGAAGAAGAAATCATCGGAGGTGTGACCTTCCCTGCTGGCTACGCGGCCCGTTTGTTGATTACGGCAGGTGATATTAATAATGTATATGGTGGAAACGATATCACAGGTAATGTCTATGGTGGTAACGCTGTAGGTATTCATAGCAGCATCAAGGGCGATGTCTATGGTGGCGGCAACGGTTCGTATCCTTATACTGATAATTCTGAACTGGCTAACCACGATATATTTGCTGACCTGTATTACAATCCTGGCTCTTCTTCTGTTGATTCCCTTAAAAGCTTCCGCCCCAATGCTGAGTCGGTATCCATCCGTGTAGTGGGAACGGATGCCAACCATCCTACCGTTATCGGCGGTGCCATCTATTGTGGTGGTAACAGTGCCACACTGCATTCCGATGACCCCAATAAGGATCTCTATGCCGAGCTGAAGATTGGCTCGTATGTCATTGCTGACAAGGTATTCCTGGGCAACAATGGTGAGAACATGAAGGATGAGGGTGTCTTGGAACATTATGCGAAGAATGTGGATGATGCGGGTCAGGTAGTCGATTCTGGTGGCAAAGACTTCAGTTCAATGGACTTGACGCATAAAACCCAGTTCGAGAAGTATATGGATGCCGTAGCCATGTATATCAAGCCTCGCGTGGTTTTTGACCCTGGCTATGTAGCATACTCCACCAAGTTCGGCTCTTTCTATTGTGGTGGTAACGTGGGAAGCATGAAGGTCAATGGTGCTGAGACGCTTAACTTCAACGATAAGGTTATTGTTTTCGATAAGTTGGTGGGTGGCAGCAACGATGCCAATATCTATGCCAAGGATGGTCTGAATGCTGAGTACCTAGGTGGTCTGCTAGGCGCTCCTGATAATAATGGCAACAAACTGACGCTCAACTTCAACGGTCTGAAGATTCAGCCTATGCGCTGGAAGGTGGAAAGAGATGCGAACTATGATATCGTGAAAGACGCCAATGGCGATGTCACCTATATTCGCGACACCTATGGCAACCGTATTTTGGAGTGGAACACCATCAGTGCCTCGACGGGTAAGGAGGTCGCTCCTATCACAGAAGGCACAGATATACAAAGTAATGACTTTGACTTAGACCGCCGATTCAAGGGTGGAAACATTTATGGTGGCTGCTACAACACAGGTCATGTAAACGGAAATGTCATCATCAACCTCAACGCATCGTTAGAGGACCGCAAAGGTGCTGATGCTATCTTCGACCAAGTAGAACAGAACGAGGGTGAGGCCATCCTCTATGGTAATGACAGTTATCATATTCTTCAGCGTCGTTCGGGTGTTCTCCTCGACAAACAGGGTATGGACGTGTTGGGTAAGGCGCTCAACGTGTTTGGCGGTGGCTATGGTGATGAGTCTGAGATATGGGGCTCGACCACCATCAACCTCAATGCTGGCTATACCTTCCAGATCTTTGGTGGTGGTGAGAAGGGTGCCATCGGACATGGAGTATATAATAGTGAGAAAGGAAAACTGGAATACTCCTACGATCCGATATACAGTTGTTATGTCAATCTGAAAGGCTTGAGCGAGGGTGTCTACAGAGGACATGCGGACGATAGCAACGACATGGCTGAGGCTGAGTTTATCTATGGTGGCTCCTTCGAAGCTCCCATTGCTGGTAATACCGTCATCAACCTGGGTAACGGACGTATCTTCAACTCGTTCGCAGGCTCTTGTAATGCCGATATCTTAGGACATACCGAGACATACATTGGACGTCAGGCAGACGGTAACGGAAACTACATCGATGGTGGCGGATTCCCGTGGATTCGCGACCACGTCTATGGCGGTAACGACCTGGGTGGTCAAATCCTGGGCAGTAAAGACTTCACCGACCGTATTGCTGATGATGTCAAAGCCAAGGTGCATAACCCCCAAAACAAAGCAAAGGCTGATGTTGCCAATGCCTCAGCCTATATGGAATATATCCAGGGACGTGTAGACTATATCTTCGGAGGCTGTTATGGTGACTACGACTATAAAGACCGTTACTTTGAGGACTTTACATATAACGATGGTAAGTCCAAGCCAGGCTTCACCAAGCCCCGTCTGAACAATGCCTTCGTCAACTTCAAGGCAAATACCCATGCCCGCAATGCGCTGAACAGAATCTTCGGTGCAGGTCAGGGAAGTTTGAGGGGCTTTGGTTTGGACAGTATGCAGAACCGCAGCTATATCCTGGTAGAGGTACCGCAGACCATCACGAAATTCCAGAATGTAGAGATTTTCGGTGCTGGTGCCAACTGCGGTCTGGGTATGGGCGTGACTCCCGAATCATTGGTAGACCATCAGGAAAATAGCGTAGATATTGCAGGACAGCCCGACAATGCTTCTGCCATTATTGATTTGGTGCGTGGCCAGATCAGTGCGACATATGGTGGCAGCTTCCAGGAAGGTGTCACCCGTCGTACGGTGACGAACGTTCCCAACGGCTCGACCATCCAACTGGGCAGAATCTTCGGAGGAGCCTACGGAGCTGACCCCATGTATCCTTGCGATGTTTACGAGGCACAGGTAAACTACCACAGCGAAGGAGCTCGCGTTTCCCGAATCTTTGGTGGCAACAACCAGGCCGACCGCACCCTCTACGGACAAGTCAATATTGACGTACCCGTTTGGCAGAACAAGGAGAGCGGCTATCTGGCCTCTGTCTTTGGTGCCGGTTATGGTGCAGATACCTGGTCGCAGTATACGGAGGTTAACCTCAACAGTGGTGCCAGGGTCTATGAGGTCTATGGCGGTGGAAACGACGGAAAGGTGCTGAACACAGAGTCGCTGATTAAGTGGAGACACGACGAGGGTGAATCATTTGACCTCAGTTTGCCCGGATACGAAACTGCTACCGTCTATCAGGACAAAGACAATAAGGACTTCCATCTGGATGCAGGGTTGAACAGTCCTTTGGTTCATGCTGCCAGCCTGGACGGCAAGAAATACAACACCAATGTTCACATCAACCAGGGGGCAACAGTCGTCAACTATGCCTATGGCGGCGGTCTGGGTGCTGATGCCGTAGTCAGTGGTACAACCTATATCGACTTGCTGGGTGGTACAGTGAATAAGGACCTCTATGCTGCCGGTACCAGCGGTGCTGTGCAGGATTTATATAAAGTCGGGGCCCAGAGCAGTGAAAATCCGAATGGTTTTACCGCCAGCTCTACGGCCTACATCGAAGGTGGTTCGGTACGTAATGTCTATGGTGGCGGTTGGGAAGGCAACGTAGGCTATACCAAGTTGGAGAATGACGAGGTGACGGAAAACATCCCCGGTGAGACTTATGTCGTCATTGGTATCCGACAGGATCAGGCAACGCTGCCTGACGGCTATGGCTTCTTGAAGGGTGTTCCTGCCATTCAGCGTAATGCCTATGCCGGCGGTGAGGGTGGCTCAGTGCTGGGCGATGCTCACATCACCATGAACAACGGATACATCGGCTATACTTACAATACGGAGACTGGCAACTACGAAGAGAAGGTCAACGACGAGACGTGGAGCGACCACGTGGGTGCAGACCGTTTGTCTGACTGCGGCAACATTTTCGGCGGCGGTTACGACGACAACAGTAGTGTGGATCATAGCTTTGTCACCATGTGGGGAGGAACGGTTCGTAATAGTATCTTCGGTGGCGGCGAGATTGCCACCATCGGACGTGGTAAGGTTGAGGAGAGCGATACCGATAATAAGGTACGCGAACTGAAGAAGGTTTACCAGTTTGGCGGTACTAACATCAAGGTCTATAACGGCCACATCAAGCGTAACGTCTTTGGAGGCGGTAAGGGTTACAACATCCTGGGTTATGGTGGTGTGCATGGATTCTATACCGATGGTTATGTTTTTGGAAGTACGGAGGTGTACATCCATGGCGGCGAGATAGGTACGGAAGCCGGTCTGGCAGAGGGCTACGGCAACGTATTCGGCGGTGGCGATGTGGGCTTCGTCTATAGTAAGGGATACTTCAGCACAGGTACGGCAGCTAAAGAGAATACGGGTTCACCGAACCATATCTATTATAAAGACGCTGATGGCAACCTGACAGAAGACTGTAAGGTGGTCATTGCTCCGATGCTGCAGATTAAGAAGGGTGGCTCGAGTGTGACCTTCAATGGAGAGACCTACGGGCCCTACGACTATGTGCCTACCGACTACCTGAACACCCTGCCAGCCGACAAGACAGATGCCGGATGGACAAATCTTTATATGGGCGACAAACAGACGGCTGATGACCAGACAGAGCGTGGTGTACATATCCGCAATGCGGTGTTTGGCGGCGGTAACGTGTCTTCCAACAGTGAGAGTTATAACAATGCTACGACGGTATTCGGTAATACCACGGCAACGCTCTATGATGTCTATCACCACGACTTCATCACCGTGGGTACAGAGCACACCGGTGGTCTCTATGGTGGTGGTAACCTGTCGCTGGTGGGCGGCTATCGTGAGCTGAACATCACCAACTACGGTACGGACTACTATGGTCTGGACCAGCAGATTTCGCTGGAAGAGTATAGTAAGTTGACTAACCGTGAGCGTGCTTACTTCAAGCTGGAATACCTGTGTCAGCAGAATGTCACCATTGGTGGCAAGAATTATAAGCAGAACGACCGCATCAGTGAAGATGAATATAATGCCTTGCCCACCGACTATAAGAATACCACCTACTGGGTACAGTATGGTTTCTGCTCTATCTATGCAGGCCGCTTGCTGAACACCATCCAGCGTGCTGACTTCTGCGGTGTATATGGCAGTCGTCTGGTATTGCAGGGTGCCAAGGACCGTGTGGCTGACGTGGCTGATGCTACTGAATATACCATTAACCGTATCGGTGAGGTATCGCTGAACCAGCAGCGTTCGGTGATTCCTTCCGATCTGACCTTGAAACCTGGAGTAGCGACAAAACCGAATCCCGATGACTATGATCCCGAAGACTATGCAGACTCGAAAAATGCCATTCACGGCAATTACTTCGGTATCTACAGCGGTGTGAACTATCTGGGTGCGCTGACCAGTGACGTCAAATTCACAGACCCTCGCAGATACGTGGACAAAGGCCAGACCTACGTAGATAAAGACCATACCTATTATAACTGGAAAGCTGGTAATCTGCAAAAGCGTGATCGTAACAACGGTACTGCCCTCAACCAGGTGGCGCTGGCTTCGGGTGTCTATCTGGAGCTGACCACCGAGAACAGTACACCGTCTAATAAGAAATATGGCACCATTACCGGTATCATCGAGCTTGACCTGATTAACATTAAGAAGGATATCGAGGGTGGTGGTTATGTCTATGCCCGTAACGAACATGGTGCAAGAACTGAGCACCAGGAATATCAGAACGTGTTGCTGTCGGAATATAACAAGCAGAAGATAGTCGGCAACGTGGGATGGCGCGATGAGGCTCGTACCCACAAACGCTATACTTATGATGCGACGGACTTGAAAGAGATGCAGACCTCGGGTAACTTCATCCATAAGTCGAAGCGTATTGTCGACGACTGCTATCCCAACAACGGTATCTATAACGACGGCTACGTGAAGTCACCTGCCCACTATTGGTTCATCAAGGGTGAGGTGTATATCTACGATCAGGTGGTATCGGCATACGCAGGTTCTGCATCAGCCTACTCAAAGGAGGTGAAGATACCGCTGACCATAACGGCTGGCTCCAACGGTAAGCTGAAACTGCTCAACGTACAGCCCAGCCTCTATGCCTACTATGGCGATGAGTCGAGAACCAGCAAGATGGGTTCCGATGGTGTGAAAGTGGACAACGAGAGTATGACCTATAAGCTGAACGATGTCATCACTTGGTGGGATTGGCAACAGCTGTCACAGAACGAACAGAAGTACTTCGTCAAGGAGACGCGTGTCAATGTAGATTCTTGCACCATTGACGGTACACCTTATGCTGCTGGTACCTATGTTCTGGAGGATGACAAGAGTATCCACCCGACAACGGCTTGGGATACCTTCCAGGCAGCAGGACATACGGTGCTTGACGCACGGGGTGAGGCCGTGACCGACTTGGCTCAGCTGTTCCGTTTTTCCAACAACATCGGACACGACACCGGCTATGTGCTGACACTCGACATGAACAGCCCGAAAGATTGGGACGAGTGGTATAGCCCTGCCCTCCAGACGGATGGTGACAAGATACGAAAGGACGCTTATGTGGCTTTGTCTCCGGAACAGGAGGAAAAATACCGTAAAGGTCCTACCTACCGACTGAATGGTGCTTCCGGACTCTATGGCCAGCGGGCATATAGCGTAGGCGAAATCATCTCTAAGGAAACCTACGACGATTATACCAATACCGTTGGTCAGATGTCGCCGCAGCCAGAGGGTCAGGCCACTGCCGAACCAGCCTATGTGGCACTGGTAGATTTCGGCACCACCCAGGCTGGCAATGCCATTGGCAAGACCGCCTACGATGCTCTGAGCGACAAGTCGAAGTTTGCCCCTGCCATGATTTGTATCAACACCATTCAGGTAGGCGAAGAGGAGTATGTGCTGATGGGCGAACTGGTATCAGGCACCGAAGCTGACATCACTGCCTTGGCTCAGAAGTACAAGACCTATAACAACGGACTGATAAATGCCGATCCGGTCGATGATGCACAGGCACTGGAATACATACAGTCTCACCTGTCGAATGCCTACTATATCAATACTGCTGGTAACTATGGTGGTCAGTACTATCAGGCTGGTCAGAACTATGGTGCCATCAAGTCGTGGAGCACGCTGACGGACGATCGCGACAAGTTCAGCTTTAACTACGACGCCTTCGACGTGCTGGTTGATCCAGATTATCATGGCGAGGGTTATACGGAAACCTATTACAAAAAACCGTATAGCGACGTGAAGTCGGTAGAGTACGTGGCTGCCTATAATGGAACGGGTACGCTAACCTACTACGATAATGACAATACGCAGCACACGATTTCCGCTGACCAGACTATCACTCGCGAGGAATTCGAGAAGGTTCGCAACGACCAGCTCCACTACACCCGTCTCTCAGTAGATGCTGGCTCTGATACTCAGAAGTTCTATATCGTCAACGAGACCATCATCAATAATGGTACACCATACGCCAAAGGACAGGATATCAGTAAGAAAGACTACAACAACCTGACGGATGAAAACCAATCGAAAGTTGATGTGGTGAATATCCAGAAAGGTGGTTCTACATCGGTGAAACACTATTGCTACGAGGCCTACACACCGTCAGAACAGTTCTCAACGGAAAGTGGTACTTGTGGTCAAAAGGGCTCTATTATTTCGGACGATGTATTCACTCATAATATTCCTAATTACCAGAAGCACTTCACTATCCAGGGCTCTGAGCCTACTGAGACTACTACGCTGTATGTCTCTCGTGAGTCGAATGCCAAGGATGTCACGTCGGAGAAGGTGATTAGCGTGGTCTATCAGTATACCTACTACGAGGCCGATGACGAGGGTGAGGGCGTCAGCTTGGTCAACGAGCTCCACGTACTGAATATCCACCTGCAACTGGAGAGCGGAGCTCCTGAGATAGGCCCGTTGACAGCACCTCCAGCCGTCCTGCCTGGCAATTCGGTTGGTTTGAAGGCACCTACCGTTAATCCGGGTCTATACGAGATCCTGACCAGTGGTTGGGAGTTGTTCAACTCAGAGGACGACGCAATGCTGCACCGTAATGGCGAACCATTCACCATCAACGGCACACCGCTCTACTGGTATCAGGACCAGAAGGTATTCCTGGCGTTCTATTCAAAGACCTATCTGGGTAAGACCTATTCGAACTATGTGCCTCTGACTGTGGCCAACTACCACGACCTCGATGCTGTGATGAAGGATAAGGAGCACCACCTGTATGTAGACCATCCCGATGTAAAACGCAACTCGAAGATATATATCGACAACCGCGACTGTGAGAGCGATGCCACGAAGAGCGAACTCGACCTGTTGAAAGACTTCTTCGACCTCAGCGTGAACAGTGGTTCCCCCGCTGTCACAGGTCACGCTCCGCTCGATCCTCACGTCAAGGGCGGTGCCGACTTGGAATTCATCCTCAACAGCAATGTCAGTCCGAAGAAGTATACCAATTGGACACCTATTGGCGATGCTAACGGGCAGTGTTTCGAAGGGAACCTACATGGTGACGGCTATACCATCAGCGGTCTGAACAACTCGCTGTTCGGCAACCTCTGCGGTGAGGTTTATAACCTTGGTGTTACCGGTTCGTTCACGTCTGCTGGTGTGGTAGATACTGGTGATGGCTATGTGGAGAACTGCTGGATTAACACCACTGCGACCAGCGGTTTCCCCGCTGGCGTTAAGGCCGTCTTCGGAAATCCAAGTGATGCAAGTCGTAAGCAGGCTGTCAACTGCTATTATCCGAACACGAAGGCGTATGCTACCAGCGATGCTCATCCTATGGCTGAGACAGCCTTCTATAATGGTACGGTGGCTTACAACTTGAACGGCTTCTACCTCAACAAGCGTTACTACGACCACAAAGTGCCCAGTGGTTCACCCACTGGGTATAGCTACCTGAAGGATGTAAATGGTACCCTGTCAGAGAATCTGTTGACCGGCTACTATCCTGCTTCTCCAGCTGCCCAGTATGGTAATGTAGGCTATGTGGAGCGCCGTTATGCCGATGGCGACTTCGTCTATGCCGGAGGTTCTATTCCTGAGAGCTACGATGAACGCATGAGGGTAGTGACGGATGAGACAACTTCTACTGTGACCTATGCTCCTATCTGGCCTGACGACTATATCTACTTTGGACAGATGCTGACCTATGGCCATAGTGCAGCACAGGCTCATGAGGACTGGCCGTCACGTATCAGCAAGAGCAGTGGCCGATTGCCTCTGACTGAATCGAGCAACCGCGTCTATCGTGCTCCAGCCTACTATCAGAGCAAAGAGATGAGTATGGCTCACTTCAACCTCATGGCTTACCTGGCAGCCCATTCGGCACTTAAGACCATCACCGATACCGACCTGAAGGATGCCTATCCGAATATGACAGCCATCGACTTCGCAGGTCATAACGATCCTACGTGGAGTCTTGGAGGAACAACGTTCTTCTATCCCCCATTGCTCGACAATGAGGATGGCCTGCTGAATATCGTCAACGAGGGTGAGACGCCTAACCTGCTTGTCTATGCGCCAGCTGCAGAAACGAACGAGAAGACTTATAACGTGTTGACTGGCTATTTCGTAGATCCCGTCTATACCTCTTATTATACAGATAATAGCTCTCGTAGTGTAAGTATTGTACCCACTTCGTCTGTCCACGGTCACTTGGTACAGAGCACCCTCAAGGCCGCCAACGACCATCTGCTGGTTGACAAGCGCGACTTCAACTGTCCTATCAGTTATACCTTTGCTAATGGTAAGCGTATGTGGTATCAGCGTACGCCAGACCGTTATGTAGATACCAGCAAGGGTTGGGAAACGGTCAGTCTGCCGTTCACCGCAGAACTCGTTACTACCCAGCAGAAGGGTGAGATTACCCACTTCTACAGCGGAAGCCCCTCTGTCGATACGAACGGCACCAAGATAGGCCATGAGTACTGGCTGCGTGAATATGATGGGCAGAAGGCTGGCACCAATCCCCAGACAGATGGATTCTTCACAGCTGCTTGTAATTATCCTGAGGCTGCAGGCAGCGCTAAGAACGTCACCAATACCTTCCTGTGGGACTACTATTATGACAAGAATCAGCAGAAGGATGCCAATGCCGACATCTACCAAACGTACTATAGCGAGGCACGCAATCTGTCACAATACCCACTGTTGGCAGCTGGCAATCCGTATATCATCGGATTCCCAGGCAATACCTACTACGAGTTCGACCTCAGCGGTGAGTGGGAAGCACAGAATACGGCTGTCTCGGCTCCTGCCAAGCTCGACAAGCAGACCATCAGCTTCGTGTCTGAGACAGGCATCACCATTGGTGTCAGCGATGATGAGATGACGGGTACGACCAATGATGGCTATGTCTTCAAGCCCAACTATATGAGCAAGAAGGTTGAAGGCTATCTGATGAATGCCGATGGCAACAAGTTTAACGTTACACCGGCCGGAGGCGTTGCAGCCACACCATTCCGTCCTTACTTCCTTGCTGCATCTGCAAATGCCCGTAAGACCACCCGCAGCATCGTATTCAGCAGCGAGCAGTCGCAGATGAAGGGAGCAGATGATCATGGTGACCCGACAAAGAAGGAAATTGTTGGCGGACTGAAGTCATACACTAATAAACATAAGATCATTGTTGAGTCGTCGCTTAACTACACTGTAGATGTGCGTATAGTCAACGCTGCCGGCAACACCATAACCACATTCTCTATCGAACCAGATGAAACGGTTGAGACAGATGTGAACATATCCGGTATGTATATCATACACTCGCTGGATGGCAAGTATACGAAGAAACTCGCTGTAAGGAAATAAAACTCAGAATAAAATAATATAAATTAAAAAAGTAATAATTATGAATGCAATGAAGAAACTGTTTGGAATCGTTATGCTGATGATGCTCAGCATATCAGTCAGTGCCCAAGAGCAGGTGACTGTTGACATCGGTAAGTTTGAAGGCGGTACCATCACAGAAGAGAGCCAGAGTAAAAATGAAGATGGCACCTCTGTTATTACTATCAAAGTGACGCCTGCAGAAGGATTTATCATCACAAAAAACGATATCGTTGTGATGGCAACAATCCCTGCTAAGACGCGTACTGAATCTAATAGCCCGGAGCTGGCAGAAAAACTGACACTTACCGGTGAGGACCCGGAAGACCCTTCTATAGAACGCTACTATAGCGTGACGGTCCAGGAAGGTTTTGGTGTTTGGGTAAAGGAAGCCAACTTCCATACCTCATCTCTGGTAATAGGCAGCAACACTAGGGAGATAGAAGAAGGGAAACTTGCTGGTGTAACTACCATAACCATCAAAAACGGAGAGCAAGTTGTTTCTTTAGGTAATAATGATGTAACGGGAAAGACCGTCATTGTTCCCGGTAACCTCTATAATGAGTACAAGACCACTGAAGGCTGGAAAGAAGCTACAATTACCGTTGATGAGAAGGAGAGCACCAAGATGGATGGAGTAAGCTTCACTGAGAACAACAACTATTCAGCATTTTTCAGCAAGGATCCTCTGAAGGTTCCGTCAGTACTCCATGCATATATGATTACAGGTCTTAACAATGACGGCAAACTCGTGCTGACAGAGGTTGGAAAAATTATCCCTAGCGGTACGGCCGTGCTTTTGTATAGTGAGAAAATCGATGATAACGACTTCTATACCGTTGTTTCCAATCAAAAAGGTCAGGCTGCTAGTGAAAAGAACCCACTTCAGGTAGTTAATGAGGTGGGCGGAAAGGAAGTGAAGCTTGGTGAGGTTTACATGCTCTACAACGATGTATTCTATTATACTCAGGCAGGCACCATCCCTCAGAATGGCATCTATCTGGATCCCAAAGTTCTTAATGACAACGTCCAGCCTGTCATGTCAAGGGCAAGGCTGCTAATAGGTGGTACCGGAAATACCACAGGTATCAGCGACGTCATAACGAATGACAAGGCAAGAACAAATAGTGAAGTCTGGTACACACTTGACGGCCGTCAGCTCAACGGTACACCTGGCCAGAAAGGCATATATATCAGGAACGGAAAGAAGATGGTCGTAACCAAATAAGATTTGAAATAAAGATACTACACGAGATATGAGGACAAAGTTGGCATGGATATTCACTGTGGCTCTGCTGACAATGGCAAACATTGCGGCAGAGGCACAGGTTAAAGTAATCTTCGGAGATGATGGTAAAGAATCATATTACGGTACGGGTGGTAAAATCACGTATTCGCAGACGGACCCGGACAACGGCAAGGTGATAGTTACTATAACCGCCAGCCCAAATGAAGGCTTTACCATCAACAAGGAAGATATCCATGTCTACGAAGTCATATCTCCCAACATGACACGTGCAGGCGAGCCCCCAGTATTGGGAAAACGCCTGGACCTCGATGGTCCCAAAGGCAGCAGGTCAGAAAAGACCGATTATTCCGTTACCATCGACGCAAAATTCGGTCTTTGGGTCAAGAAGGCCGAATTCCAAGTAGATAAAAGGGACGGTGCAAAGGCAACAGCAAATCTGCCTAACGGATACTATTATTTAGGTAATGAAGCAAATAGTAATAGCGTTCCCAAATATGACAGCAACAATTTTGAGGCAAACTATTATATGTGTCCTGCCTATTCCACAACCGTCAACGGAAACAATTATCTTGGAGGAGACGATGGGACAAAAAATCTAATAACAACGTTTAAGAGCTTTTCGGATAACAATAAGAATCAAGGTAAAACCTACTCGTGGGCTGTTTGGTATATAGAGGCAGCGACCGGTGATAATGCGGGCTATTTTTACATCAGGCATAGAGATACGAGACAGTATCTTGTAGCAAACGACAACACATCTCCTGGACCAACACGTAGAAGGGTCAATCTCGGTCCTACTACCAAGCCAGATGGAAGTGATGCATTATTCAGAATCCAGAGTGATGACAATGGAAAAACCTATTATATCTATCCAAAGGAGAAACACTTTGAGGATTCAAGTGGTGACAATAAATATTTGAGTCCATCGAATGGTAACAAAGACTTTTTGACTGCACAAAGTCAAAATCAGACTACGGGTGGTATTTTAGGCTTATATTTTGAAAATACAAAAAACTCTGCTTGGCATTTTGTGCCAGTGCCATATGAAGCTCCTGTCATCACTAAAAAATTCGATGGTAATTTTACTATAACAGCTGGGGCAGGATCGACGATCTATTATACGACTGATGGAACACCTCCTACCACTGATTCATATACTGGCACTGGAACAACTCCGGTCAATGTCAGTCAAACAGAAGACATGACAGTTATTAAGGCCATTGCAAGTTCTGATGGATATGCCCCTTCGGTGGTGACCACCTACGAACTTCCCAAGTGCGATATGCCTGTTATTTCGATTAGTAGTGGCACCGTCACCATCTCAACAACTACTGAGGGAGCCTCTATTCGCTATACAGTTGACAATACTGCCCCTACGTCATCTTCAACACTTTATAATAGCCCCTTTTCTTTAGGCAGTATTGTTGTAATTAGAGCTATTGCAGTAAAAAAGGGCTATGCCAAATCAGAAGAAGCCTCTTATATGGACTTTAAGACCGTCAGTTCATCAAGTGAGATGAATAACATGAGTGGGCTGTATCGTCTTGCCAATGGATTTACCTCTTCGGCTGCTATCGGCACGGAAAGCGAACCATTCAAAGGCACTATCGACGGCCAAATGAATACAATCTCTGGTCTCGACCATCCACTGGTGGCCTATGCTAATGGTGCTACCATCAAGAATGTTATGCTGAAGGGTGTCCAGATTAGTGGTAGCGGCAATGTGGGTGCTATTGTAGGAGAGGCAAGTGGATATACTCGTATCTACAACTGTGGTATCCTGCCAAGTGACAATAAATATGAAAATGAAAGTTCATACGTATCAAGTTCAGACGGCAACTGTGGCGGTTTGGTTGGTTGGCTGAAAGACGACTCTCGAGTCATCAACTGCTTCAGCTATGCTAACATCACTGGTGGTACGACGGTAGCCGGTATTGTGGGATATAATGATTTCGCATCAACCGCAGAAGAAACTGACGGGAAATATACTAAGCTTAAGACTGCTGTTGTGAACTGTATGTTCTATGGTAACATTACAGGTGGTACAACACGATATCCAGTCTATGGCGGCAATAAGATTCTAAATAACACAGCTACCGGTATCAACAACTACGACTTCTATCGTGCAGAGGCTAACTTAGGTTTGGCAGATAATAGCCACTACAACTGCTCATGGCCAGCCCAAGAGGAATACCTCACTAAATATGAATACTATCGTTACCTTCTGAACAGTAACCGCGAACTCTGTGGCTGGTGGGTAGGTGCACCTTCTGCTCCGAGCGGAATGCCCACCACGGATGTTCAAGCTGTGCCAAAGGATGCCTCGCTAATGGCAAAATGGGTGCTTGACCCCAGCATAGCACCATATCCTATATTGAAGGCTCCTGGAAAGTATTACTCAGCGATTAATCAAGACCCCGACAATCGTATTAATCCTGTTAACAAGACTTGGGAAAGTCGCCCGACTTCTGAAAATACGATTATGACCAAAGCAGCCCCCGACACCGAGGGACAGAAATTAGGAAGTATCACCGTCACCATCAATAAAGGAGGAAGTCTTAGTGGTTCAAGCAGCAAAAGCATCCCTATCACTGCGATGGATATTGAAAATAACGACTTCTGCTATGGTAAAATACAGTTGCCTTATTATAACAGTATCTTTGGTGACCCCAATAGTAGTGACTGGACTACAAGATATGGTGGCAACTATGGAGACAAAGTCGTTGTTGGTTGGGAAATCACAAGCGTGACAGGTGGCACAGAAGGTACTCTTGTTAAAGACTGGCAAACCGGTTACAACTTCGCTGACCGTGATTGTACGAATAAGGACAAGGAGCGTGTCTTTGCTCAGGGAGGCTATTATTATGTGCCAAACGGAGTGACAGCAATTAGCATCACAGCAAAGTGGGCGGATGCGACTTATCTTGACAACAATGATAATTATTATGACCGCATATCTGTGTCATCAGTTAGTGGTAGTACCGCTAGTTCTACTTTCTCACCATTTGAACCTGCAGGAAAACGTTCAGCAACACTCGGAAATGGAAAGACCGTCAGAACAGGGGCTATCCTGAGCAACCTCCTCTCTGGCGGTGTTTATGAGAAAGCCATCGTGCTGGTTGGCAACAATCAGAATTTTACGGGTAATAAAGGTTATGGTAATAAAGATAACGGATTCACCGTTATGAGTGCAGATTTTGATTTGGATGACGAACCGGACTACAGTCTTATTTGGCAATTAGGTAACCAAACAAGTCGATATAGTATCTGTCCTATACGTTTCGATTTCCTACCTGTTATTGAAATGGGTATGGCAATAAAAGAGGACGGCTCTACACAATACTATTCATTGGGTTGTTATCGTCCTTTAGGACATTTTGAGGTAACAGAAACCTCCCTGATACATTTCGGACAGTTCGAATTCGGAAACAAAGATCGTTCGTTAGAGGCTCCTCTTATTCTTAATGGAGGCATTTACGACCAGTACACGAAAGGTACATTGGGAAAGGCATCAGCTGATGACAAAATAAACTACATCATCATTGGCGGTAATGCGAGGATTCCTTCGTTGACACCTGGAGCTCATCCCTCTACTCGCGCAGAAGCAGTACAACCAACCCGCCACTGCGCTCTTAACGTGATTGGTGGAAACATAGATTATCTATACCTTACAGGAAACTACAATGAGGGAATCACGCCCAATCAGGACAATCCTCATTGTTACATTGATGGAGGAAACTTTAAGCAGGTTGCCGCTGCAGGTAAGGAGGGTATTGATGGTGATGTATTCTTTAATATTAACCATTCCGTCATCAAAGAGTTCTATGGTGGTAGCACCATGGACCAAAGCACTGGCAATAATTTTAAAACCGTCAAAGGCGACATCAATGTTACTGTTGACAATAGCAAAATAACCAAATATTGTGGTGGTCCGAAATTTGGTAATATGAATTTGGATGCAGTTACCCCTGCGAATAATAAAAAAGTTACCACCAATGCTACAGGTACAACCTTTGGTGTTTACTATGGTGGCGGTAATGGAGGAACGAGTTATGTGCAGTATGCTTCAAGAGATAACACTGTTAACGATGCCACTGTTGACTATAATTGGAATGCAACAGGAACTGGAGGAGGAGGACTTAATGGCTATACTCCTAATACTTATCGTGATGGAGATGGTAACCATAACTACATGGCTGACTACGAGATGGAGATTGTAAATTCCTCAGCAGGTACAGACGCCAATAAAGGAATTTTCCGAACCTATTTCTATGCAGCTCAGTTCTCTGCCACCAATACAGGTCCTATTACCAATAATCTTACTGACTGCAAAGTGCTCACAAGCTTTTATGGGGGCGGTAACCTGGGTGGTGTAATAGGCGATGTCGAATCAACGCTTACCGACACAGAAGTTATGGGTTCAG
>CACYRS010000004.1 GCA_902776935.1 uncultured Prevotellaceae bacterium
CTCAAGCCGATGGAATATCCCATCACGATGTTTATGGATATGGCCTGGAATCCTCGTGAGTTCAGCGCAAATAATATCACTGATCACACTCTGCGTTTCTGCACAGAGCTCTTCGGTAAGGACCAGGCTCCTGAGGCTGCACGGATACTGAATCTATGTTGTAAGTATGCTGGCCGTTCTACTGCCGAGATGCTCGATGCCACAACTTATAATGTTGAGACAGGCGAATGGCGCCAGGTAGCTGACGACTATATGCGCCTTGAGACAGAGGCTCTGCGCCAGTATATCACCCTTAAGCCTGAGTATCGCGATGCCTATCAGCAGATTATCCTATTCCCTGTTCAGGCGATGGGAAATATCCATCAGATGTATTACGCCCAGGCGATGAATCTTAAGCTCGCAGCAGAGAATAACCCTGATGCAAATCTTTGGGCTTTGAAGGTTCGTGAGGCGTTTGTTCGCGACTCACTGCTCTGTGCTGCATATAATCACGATATCGCTGGGGGCAAATGGAATGGTATGATGACTCAGAAGCATATCGGCTACAGAAGCTGGAACGATGACTTCCCTTCTGACCGCATGCCTAAGGTGAAGACTGTGGCTGAGGGCAATGGAGGCTATGTCTTCGAGGCTAAGAACGGCTATGTGGCCATCGAGGCTGAGCATTATTTCGAGGCAAAGGCTGACGGCAAGGCTCAATGGACTGTGATTCCGGATATGGGACGTACTCGAAGTGCGATGACTCTCATGCCGTATACAGAGCCTGCCTATGGAAGTCTGACGTATAAGTTTGCGCTGAAGGAAAGGCTACGGGTAGGCGACCAAGGGTCTGGAATGAGGCCAGATTCAGTAAAGGTTCATATCGTCGTAAAGTCTACTCTCGACTATCTCAACAAGGGAGGGCTTACTTATAAAGTATCTCTCAATGGCTGCGAGCCACAGAGCATCAATTTCAATAGCCGTCTGAATGAGGAGAAGGAGAATATCTACTCTGTATTCTATCCCACAGTGGCACGTCGTGTCGTAGAGTCGGTCGTTACCCTGCCTATCGATGCCTCTAAGGGCTCTCATCTGCTGACTCTCACTCCTGATGACCCAGCTATCCTCTTCGAGAAGATTGTCATCGATGCAGGAGGTTATGAGCCTCAGTTCCTATTCGGCCAGGAATCTCCCTGCAAACGATAAGGGTGCATAACTATCTAATGGGCACAAGGGCATTTTCCACCTTTGTGCCCAAATAATATTGCCCAGAATTTGTCTTTTTCAAAAAATACAATTATCTTTGCACATTGAAAATAAGACAAAACGCTGATGAAGAAATTTTTAGCGATGGCGATTGTTGCCATGATTGCATTGAGTGCCGAGGCGCAGACGAGCCTCGTGGGCAGGGAGTATCACAACCCGAATATCATGTCGGATATATACAAGGATATTGACAGGCAGGTTGCTGATATGAAAGCTAAGGCCCTGATGAAGATGGAGAAGAAGAAGGGCAGTAAACTAACCGAGGCGGAAATGAAGGAATTCAATGAGAAAATCGGGAAAGAAGAATCCAAACTCAGAGCCATGAAAAACGGCACGAGCATGGCGATGACTGTGACATTCAAAAACGATAAGACAGCCGTTGTGAAGGCCAAGATAAAGATGACCGACGAAGCCATGAAAGCTGCCGATATCGGTTGGCTGAAGCGTAAGGCTCTGAAGGCTGCGATGGCCGTTATGCCCGCTGCAGACATGCCATACATCATCAAGGGCAATATGGTAATCCTTCAAGACGAAGAGGGGAATGACACCCTCTATATCAGCGCTGACAGAAATTCACTATCCGGCATCTACAGAGGTAAGAAGAAGTCGGAAAATATCCACTACAACCTTGCAAGAACAAAATAAAGTAATTTTGCACACAAATATAAACATCTGGCAAAATGAGACAGACAATAAAACTATTGATGCTCGCCGCTATTCTTACTCTCTGTGGCTCTGCTACTCAGGCTCAGACAAAACGATCTGATGAGTTCAGGGCGCGCTATAAACTGAAAGAGGTGGTAGTGATGAGCCGACACAATATCCGTTCTCCGCTGACATCGGGCGGTGCTGCCTACATGCGTGTAACACCTAATCAGTGGTTTAAATGGTCATCGCCCAGCAGCCAGCTCTCTGTTCGCGGAGGCGTGCTCGAAACGGTGATGGGACAGTTCTTCCGAAAGTGGGTGGTCGATGAAGGTCTGCTGCCTGACAATTACCGTCCTACAGGCGAAGAAGTGCTGTTTTATGCCAACTCCCGTCAGCGCACCTTTGCCACAGCGAAGTATTTCTCAGCTGGATTCCTGCCTTTCGCAAATGTGGAGATTACCCACAAGCTCCAAGAGGATAAGATGGACCCTATGTTCACCCCTCAATTCACAAAGATGAATGATACATACCGCCAAAAGGTGATTGCCGATATGGAAGCTTTGAATGGTGGTCCCAAGGCTTGGATGGAAGCGCAGAAGCCTACTCTGACGCTCATGGAGCAAGTGCTCGATATGGCTAACTCACCTGCTGCTAAGAACGATACGAGCCACTTCTGGTTCAACGATACTCAGTTTAAGATAGAAAAAGGCAGCGAGCCTAAGATGTCTGGAGGCTATACGCTTGCCAACAGCGTAGCCGATGCAATAGTGCTGCAATGCTACGAATCGGAGAGCATGTCGGCCTTCGGACACGAACTGACAACAGATCAATGGCGTGCTATCTGCAAAGTGAAGGAGGTGTACGACGGACTACTCTTCACGACACATTCAGCCGCTGTTAATCTCGCCAACCCGTTGGTGAGCCGCATCCGTGAGGAACTCAACAAGAGCGACCGCAAGTTTACCTTCCTCTGTGGCCACGACTCTAATCTGGCCAGCATCGGGGCTGCGTTACGATTCGTATTCCCTGAGACTAAGGATGCCCTCGAAATCCACACTCCGATAGGCTCTAAACTCGTCTTTGAGAAATGGAGTGACGGTACGAACGACTATGTAGCAATAAACCTTGTATATCAGAGCCTCAGTCAGCTACAGAATCGCACATTGCTATCGCTCGAAGTTCCCCCAATGGTGCTACCTGTAACCATCGAGGGGCTGACTGCTAACAGCGACGGGCTATACCACCTTAGCGATCTCGATGCCCGCATGGCCGAGACAATGGCTGAATACGATGCCATCGAAGACGCAACAACAGAAATATTTCTCCCATGAAGACGAAACATATACAATATCAGACCAGCGGCACATGCTCACAGCTCATTGATGTGACGGCCGACGAGAACAACATTATCCAGCAAGTATTCTTTCTTGGAGGCTGTAACGGCAACCTTCAAGGCATAAGCCAGTTAGTAAGAGGTCAGAATATCGATGATGTGATCAAGCGCCTCGATGGCATCCGATGCGGCGTTAAGCGCACATCATGTCCCGACCAGCTCTGCCGCGCTCTGGAGCAGCTTAAAAACGCCCCGCTAAGTGACTGATTCGATGATGAAAAAACAATTATTACCACTAATCCTTGCCTTAACCTGCATGGTGGCAGTGACTGGTTGTTTGCATAAGAAGCAGCCGGTGCCCACAGACCACGAGGCTTTCTTTGAGACAGAAGGCATCACCCGTGCCGACTCTATCGTATCAGAAATCAGCGACACTCGCGATATACCTCTTATGATTGCTGTTATCGACAGCTTGGAGAAGGCGGGCGAACTCTCGTTGGCAAAGACCATCTTCTATCGCACGATAGGCTATAACATGATGGGTCAGCAGAGCACCTCATTGCACTACTACTACCAGCTGAGCGATATCAACGTAAATGACCTGTCTACTCAGGCAGACCTCGAAGCCTATGTATATTCATACAATAACTATGTGCGTATGCTTTGCGACATGCGACGCTATGACAGGGCCCTGCGTGAGGCCCGTGAGGCTGATAGGAAACTCAGGAGCGTCGGCTATAACTCGTTTGCCATTCATCATGACATCGCACAGATAATCGGTGAGAGCTATCTGTATATGGATCACGTTGATTCGGCAGCATATCACTTCCAGAAGTCGCTGCAAGGTGTGCGCGATCGTCTGAAGAATTTCAAGGACCCGTTGGATCAGCGCGAATGCCAGAAGACCATGAATGCGATAGCAAAGGCATATATCCACACCCATCGCTATCGTGAGGCAGAACCCTGGATACAGATTCAGGACTCCATCTATGCCGTTGCCGAAAACCACCCCAAGCGCGACTCTGTATTCATGGACGAGATGAAGGCGGAAATAAGCTACAGCAAGGCGCTGTTGGCTCACGCTCAGGGCAGAAACGCAGATGCAGAGCAGGCTTTCAGCGACTATCTCTCAACCAACACTGCCAAGCAACTGGAGGGCATCATCAACAGCAATGAGTATCTGATGCTGACCCATCGCTATAGTGAGGCAGCAAAGAATTACGAGCTGCTTGACAAATTCCTGAAGTCGGGCGGATACAAGGCCGACCTCGAGAATATTGGACGATTCATACTGCCCAAATATCGTGCGAACCTACTGGCAGGCAAGAGAGATTCAGCCCTGCGTGTAGCCTCTCTGGTGGCAGAATACTATGATTCGGCACTTATCAGACAGAAGATAATCGATGCCGACCTGCTGACTACCGTTTACGACACAGAGGGCAAAGAGCGCCAGATTGCCGAGCAGCGTGCTGAGTTGTCACATCAACGGCTGATAGCATTGATCGTCATAATGGTTATCTTTGTTACCTTCGTCACAATATATTTTGTTCAGCATCGCAAGGCATATAAGAAACTCAATGAGTCGAATCGCCAGCTTGTCTTGGCCAATGAGCGTGCAGAAGAGTCGTCGCGCATGAAGACCAAGTTCATCCAGGAGATTTCCCACGAGGTGCGCACACCGCTGAATATCATCTCTGGATTCAGTCAGGTGCTGGCCAACTGGGATATCGAGATCAACTACGACGAGTTGCAGGATATCTGTCATAAGATAGCCGACAACAGCGAGAGGATAACCCATCTGGTGTCAAAGTTCTTAGACCTGAGTATGGTTTACAGCAATGTCGATATCGAGACCAGCGAGACCGTTGCCCCAGCCGATGTTGCTCGTCAGGCGATAGAAGAGAGTCGTATACTGAAGGCTGCTCATCTCGATTTTCAGTTGAAGGTATCATCTGAGGCAAAATCCCATAGTTTCGTAACCAATAAGGTGATGGCCGTTAAGGCGCTGAACCAGTTGCTCGACAATGCCATCAAATATACTCAGAATGAGACTCTCGAGAGTGTCGAAAAGGCTCGCGCGCTCTTGAGTATTGATATTAAGGAGCAGGAGGTGGTCTTCGCAATAGAAGATACAGGCATCGGCATCCCTTCTGAGCAGGCTGAGAACATCTTCCAAGAGTTTGTTCAGCTCAACGAGTATTCTAATGGAACTGGTATCGGACTCACCATTGCCCGTACGCTGGTGCGTCGTATGGGTGGCGATATCATGTTGGATACCAGCTATACCGACGGAGCAAGATTTGTGATGACATTGCCTCTTCGAAGAGACATTAAATAATATCAGATAAAAATGACAAACGGATTTCATGTAAAAGACTATGGGCAGCCTGTAAAGCGGTATGTCCAGACGATGGATCTGAAGGACGATCCTGAGTTGATAGCAGAGTATCGTCGTCGCCATAGTAAGGAAGAGTTGTGGCAGGAGATTCGCGACGGAATCAGCGAGGTAGGTATTCTGGATATGCAGATATTCATCCTTGGCACTCGCCTGGTGATGATTGTAGAGACAGGCCTCGATTTTGACTGGGACTCTGCGATGGCTCGTCTCGCCACACTCCCCCGTCAACAGGAGTGGGAAGACTATATGGCCATCTTCCAGCAATGTGCCGAAGGAGCCACCAGCGACGAGAAGTGGCAGATGATGGACAGGATGTTCTATCTCTACTAATAGAAAAAGTGCTGCAAGATTCATCTTACAGCACTTTGCTTTTCAGCGTCTTTGTGTACCTAAGTACCCAGAGCCGGGGTCGAACCGGCACGGGTTGCCCCACTGGTGTTTGAGACCAGCGCGTCTACCGATTCCGCCATCTGGGCGAGTAATTGAAGACGAAATTATGGTAAAAAAATGAAAAATTCTTGTTTATCTCAATAATATTGCGTACCTTCGCAACGTAAAATATGAACTATAAGTATTGGCAAATATAAATGGAGACGAGTAATAATTTTTGCGTGATACTCGCAGGAGGTCGCGGACGACGATTGTGGCCATGTAGCAGAGAGGATGTTCCAAAGCAGTTTCTGGATTTCTTCGGCACAGGACGAACACAATTACAAGCTACTTACGATAGAATTGTAAAACTGATTCCCAAGGAGAATATATATGTTTGCACATGTAAGGAGTATTTCGACATGACAAGGGAACAGTTGCCCGATGTACCTGAGCGAAATGTCATGATTGAACCAATACATCGAAATACAGCACCCAGTGTGGCATGGGCAGCGATGCGAATACAGAAGATTTGTCCTGAGGCAAACATCATCATGCTGCCATCCGACCAGATGGTGCTTAATGAGCAGGAGTTTGCACGTAGTGTGGATATTGGATTCAGCTACGTCTCAGAGCATGATGTCGTGGTGGTGATGGGAGTAAAACCTACACGTCCTGAGCCAGGATACGGATATATCCAGTTAGGCGATCTCAGTTGCAAGCCTGAGGTATATGGCGTGAAGTCGTTCACAGAGAAGCCTGAGCGAGAGTTTGCCAGGATGTTTATGGAGAGTGGCGAGTTTTATTGGAACACTGGTATCTTCATGGCAAGTGCAGAGTATCTGTTGAAATCCTTTGAGTATATCTTCCCCAACGTGCTTCGTGGGTTGAGATATGATAAGGTGGATTATACCTATGATGAAGAGATGGACTATGTGACAGAACACTATCCCCGTTACCCAAACCTCTCGCTCGACTATGCCATCCTTGAACAGAGCCGGCATGTGTTTGTTATGAAATGTGACTTCGGATGGGCAGACTTGGGAACGTGGCACGCTATCTACGAATCATCGGTAAAGTCAGAGGGTGATAATGTTATCATCGACTCGATGGTAGAACTGGAGCAATGTAACAATAATGTGATAAAGCTCCCTAAGGGAAAGTTGGGCGTGTTTAATGGTCTCGAAGGCTATATCGTTGCTGATAGCGATGATGTGCTGCTTATATGTAGGAAGAACGACGACTCGTCGCTGATACGCAAATATGCGAGCGAGGCGAAACTGAAATATGGTGATAAGTTCGTATAAAAAAGAAGCTGTAGCTCAAGGGCTACAGCTTTTTGAATTCATCGAGAATCTTTGATGATATTTCCTTAAACTCCTCTTCTGTGAGTTTGAGTTTCTCACGACGGAAGTCAACATCCTGTTCCGACTGCATTGGAATAAGATGTATATGAGCATGAGGCACTTCAAGACCTAATACTACCTGAGCCACCTTCTTACATGGGAAAGAAGCACCAACGGCCTGAGCCACCTTCTTGGCAAACACCTGATAACGGGCAATCTCGTCATCCTCCATATCGAAGATATAATCTACTTCACGACGTGGTATAACGAGTGTATGACCCTTTACCAGCGGATTGATATCGAGGAATGCATAGAACTCCTCATTTTCTGCACACTTGTAGCTGGGAATCTCACCTGCAGCAATCTTGCTGAAAATATCCATATTATCCTACTGTGATTTTGTCGATGCGGAGTTTGATGGTGCCACGAGGAATCTTTACCTCAACCTCGTCGCCTACCTTATGGTTAAGCAGTCCTTGTGCGATAGGTGTCTTGATGGAGATCTTACCCTCACGGAGATTGGCCTCACTCTCGCTTACGATAGTGTAGGTCATCTTTGCCTTGTTCATGAGGTTGGTCATCTCAACCTTCGACAGTATCTGAACAGCATCAGTGCTGAGACGGCTGGTATCAACCACCTTTGCCTCAGAGATGGTCATCTTCAACTGATTGATCTTATCCTCGAGATGAGCTTGAGCCTCTTTGGCAGCATCATACTCGCTGTTCTCACTAAGGTCACCCTTCTCACGAGCTTCGGCGATGGCGGCAGAAGCCTTCGGACGCTCTATGCTCTCTAAACGTTTCAGTTCGGCTATCAGTTTGTCGTAGCCTTCTTGTGACATATAAGCCATGTTATTTACTTTTTTACAGATTTGTTAATTACTCACTTGGTTGGACTGACAAAAAACAAAAGAATCCCGACTGTCGTTAATGTCGGAATCCTCAATGTTAGCATGTCTTTATCCTTACTTTTCCGTTTGCAAAGATAGGTATTATTTTCCAATTGGGCAAATTTTTCTGCCTAAAAAATGCAAAAAGACATAAATCACGATGGCTGATACCCATCCTCCGAGCACGTCGATGGCATAATGAGCCTGGATATAAACCGTTGAGAGACACATGAGCACGAAGAATGGCATCATGCCCCAGAACAACTTCCTGCAACGGGTTCTCCATGCGAGGATCATGAGGATGGTGGTCACTCCGACATGACTGCTGGGGAATGCAGCTGTAGGGCGCTCACCTGCCGCATGGGCACACTCTACGAGATAATAGCAGAATCCTTTATCCCATCCAGGAAGAGGTAATGCATCGCTGTGGGTCTGGAAATAGTTGCCCACATCTGGGAATACTCCTGCGGCGATATTGTCGAGACCCGCTGCCAGATAATAGAACTGCGGACCAGTGACAGGCAGGAAGATAAAGATCACGTAGTAGATAAAAAACGATGCAAGAATAATAAACGATGCCAGTTCGAACTCGGCATATCTCTTGAAGTAATAGAATACTGTCACTACGGCTATTAGCGGATAATAGGATGAGTAGCCAAGATGCATCAGTTCGCTGAATATCGGATTGCTGCACACCTGTGAGAAAAGTAGTGCAGGCTGGAATCCCCACATGCTCTGGTCGTATCCGGCAAAGAGAGGGTCCTGATTGGTGAAGAGCTTGTTGAACTCATATGTGTCGGGATACCACCACGACAACAGAATCAGCTGGAGTGATATCCTGCATAATATTGTGAACCGACAGGGTATAAGTCTGTATACAACCCATAAAGCCAGAGTAAGCATAGCTGCGTGGAAACGCAACCACAGCATTGGCTCAGGATTCTGTATCTTTGTTGTCATGAAGAGCATCAGCATAAGAGTGAGCAACAGATAGCCCATGATTAGCCATTCTATTGCCAACAGACCTTTGCGAGGCGTCTTCTCTATCCCAAAAAGAAATTTTATCAGAGCCATCCTTGTTCCTTATACCATTTAATACTTCTGCTAACACCTTCTGCCAACTTTACTGTAGGCTTATATCCCAGTTCGTTGATAGCAGGCTGGATATCACATCGCCAGTTGCGCTGACGCAAGATGTTAAACTTGTCGTTATTGAGCGCAGTCACCTTACCAGTCATCCTTCCTATATATTCGCCAAAGAAGGTGATAATTCTCAGCACCCATATAGGAGCAGTGATGCGAATCCACCAGGGACGACCCAGTTCTTCGTGGATAAGGTCGCTGAACGTTGTGCTCTGATATACCTCACCATCGGAGAGGAAGTATTTACGCCCATTGTTGCCCTTGTCGAGAGCTAGGATTATGGCCTGTACAACATCTGATACATATACGAAAGTGATGTCCTGGCGTTTGTATCCCACAGCGAAGTCAGAGTGCTGTTTGATGCTCTTGGCCATCATAAAGTAGTCTTTCTCACGAGGACCATAGACTCCAGTGGGACGTAATATTATATAAGGTACGCGAGAACCTAATGACTCAAGATATTTCTCTGCGGCCAGTTTGCTGCGTCCGTATTCAGTATTGGGCCGGGGAGTGTCTGTCTCGCGGATCTCATCGTAAGGCTGTTGCTCCTTGATGGCTCCGAAGATACTGAGACTGCTTACGAAGACAAATCGCTTCAGGGGCATCTGAAGTTCGAGGATAGCGTCGAGGAGATTCTTTGTGCCTTCTGTATTGATGCGATGAAAGTCCTGTTTGTTCAGGCACTTTGTCACACCTGCGGCATGAACCACATAGTCGAAGTCATGACCCCGCAGTTGTTCGATGAGCTTAGCCTTTGACGAGAGGTTCAGTTCGATGAAGTTTATACGCTCATCCTTCAGATATTTCTTTGAGCTGCTTTTGCGTACGGCAGCCCAAGTGTCGAACCCCTTTTTCAGAGCTTCCTCCACGATAAAAGAGCCTATAAAACCGCTCGCTCCTGTAATTAATATCTTCATTTTCTTCGTAATTTGGCTGCAAAGGTACAAAAATAACCTTAGATACGTTGAAAAAATGAAAATAATCTGTCTAATCTGCGAATTCTGCCGTTATTTTTCGTATCTTTGCACTCAGTAATCATTAAAAGAAATAAGTCTATGGGAAAGAAGAAAGGTGGAAAACGGTTGGGAAAGAAGCAGGTCAGTGAGTTGCTTCAGAATCTCTTCCAGCATAATCCGAATGAGACATTCTCGTTCAAGCAGATTTTCAAGGCTCTTAAGTTTGATACCCATCCTCTGAAGATGCTTGCCATCGACGTGATGGAGGAGATGGCATGGGATGACTTCCTCTCAAAGGTAAGCGATAATTCATATCGTCTGAACATGAAGACACAAGTGCAGGAAGGTACATTCCGTCGTAAGGCTAATGGCCGTAACTCGTTCCTTCCTAATGATGGAGGCACTCCGGTGTTTGTGGCTGAACGTAACTCAATGTCGGCAATGGATGGCGACAAGGTGAAGGTATCTTATATGGCCCGTCGCGACAAACATATCAAGGAGGCGATGGTCATTGAGATTGTAAAGCGTGCGCACGACCAGATAGTAGGAAAGCTGCGAGTAGAGAAGGATATGGCCTTCCTCGTTCCCCAGGACCCAAACTTCATCCACGATATCATCATACCTAAGAGGAAACTCAAAGGAGGAAAGACGGATGATAAAGCCGTTGTCAAAGTGGTGCAGTGGCCTGATAATGAGCATAAAAACATTATCGGCTCTGTGATTGATGTCCTTGGTAAGACAGGTGAGAACAATGCCGAGATGCATGCAATCCTTGCACAGTATAATCTGCCTTATAAATATCCGAAGAACGTGGAGGAAGCTGCTGACAAGATTGATGCTGCCATTACACCTCAGGAGATAGATCGTCGTGAGGATTTCCGCGAGGTGTTTACATGTACTATAGACCCAAAGGACGCTAAGGACTTTGACGATGCACTCAGTATCCGTAAACTCGATAGTGGCTTGTGGGAGGTCGGTGTCCACATCGCTGACGTAAGTCACTATGTCCGTGAGGGTTCTACTATAGACAAAGAGGCATATAATCGTGCCACAAGTATCTATCTGGTGGATCGCACTATCCCGATGCTGCCAGAACGGCTATGTAACTTTATCTGTTCTCTGCGTCCTGATGAGGAGAAACTCTGTTATAGTGTGATCTTCCAGCTCGACGATGAGGCAAATATCAAGAAGTGGCATCTGGCACATACTGTCATTAAGAGTGATCGTCGCTATGCCTATGAGGAGGTACAGCAGATACTCGAGGACAATGGTGTTAAGGATGGTACTGGTGAGCCTGCTCCCCCAGCAACGAAGAAGAATCCTTATAAGGGTGAGAATGCAGAGCAGCTTATCAAACTCGATGCCCTCGCAAAGAAACTGCGTGCAGCACGATTCAAGAATGGTTCTGTAAAGTTTGATCGTGAGGAGCTCCATTTCGATATCGACGAGAAGGGCAAGCCGATAAAGGCATACTTCAAGACCTCTCGTGATGCAAACAAGCTTATCGAGGAGTTTATGTTGCTGGCTAATAAGACTGTTGCAGAATCGATAGGTCGTGTGAAGAAGGGTGCAAAGGCAAAGACGCTTCCTTATCGTGTGCATGACCAGCCAGATCCGCAGAAACTCGAAAACCTGCGTCAGTTTGTGTCTAAGTTCGGATACAAGGTGAAGACAAGTGGTACTAAGGGGGCCATCACAAAGTCGCTCAACAGCCTTATGGCTGATGCAGAAGGCACAAGAGAACAGAATGCCATCGAGACAGTTGCCCTGAGAGCAATGATGAAGGCGAAGTATAGTGTGCATAACATCGGGCACTATGGCCTGGCTTTCGATTATTATACACATTTCACATCACCAATTCGTCGTTATCCGGATATGATGGTTCATCGTCTGCTGACGAAGTACCAGGATGGCGCCCGTTCAGCCAATAAGGATAAGTATGAGGAGTTCTGTGAGCATTGCAGCGATATGGAACAGATATCTCAGAATGCAGAGCGCGACTCTATCAAGTATAAGATGGTGGAGTTTATGGAGGATAAGATAGGAAATACCTATGATGCCCATATCTCTGGGCTTACGTCATACGGTATCTATGCCCAGATAGATGAGAACCACTGCGAGGGAATGATACCTATTCGCGACTTAGGTAATGACTATTACGATTTTGACGAGAAGAACTTCGTAATCGTAGGTCGTCGTAATCACACAAAGTATCAGCTTGGCGATCCTATCCGCATTCAGGTGGCTCGTGCTAATGTGGAACGTAAACAACTTGACTTTACCTTAGCGGAGGACTGATACCGATGGCCATCCGTTATACAAGGAAAGAAGAAATATGGAATGCCTCCTCGCATGGTGGGGGCATTCTTTTGGGTGTTGTGGTAGGCATCATCTTTTTGGTATGGTGCTTTCAAAGCGACAACAACTGGGCGAGGGTAGGAGTGATACTATACCTCTTTGGCATGTTGGGCTCTTATATCGCTTCTACATTGTATCATGCTCTGCCAGCCTACGAGCGTTACAAGGGCGGAGGTCTGTTGGGACATCGGTCAAAGTGGAAGGATCGTCTGAGGAAGTGGGATCATGCTGCTATCTACTGGCATATCGCAGGTTCGTACTCTCCTCTCACCCTTACGGCCCTTCGCGAACAGGGATACTGGGGCTGGAGCCTTTTCTCGTTTGTGTGGGCTTGCGCTATTGCTGGTACGATAGTTAGTTTTGTGAAGTTAAAAGAGCACTCTAACATCGAGACTTTCTGTTTTGTGGGCATGGGTCTGAGTATACTTGTGGCATTCAAACCGCTTATTGACTCTGTTTCTACTGCAGCGTTTATATGGATTGTCGCAGAGGGAGTATGTTATATCACGGGTGCTTTGTTCTACTCCTTAAACAAGAAGAAATACATGCATTCCATTTTTCATTTCTTTGTTCTTGCTGGAAGCGTCTGCCATATCATTGCGGTGTGGGATGTACTTATGGAGCAACTCTAAAGAAATGATAAATGATAGCTGATAAATGAAAAATCCTTTGGTGGTTTGAGCTATATTTATTAATTTTGCACGCAAAATTTGCAAATTTAACAGATTATGGCTTATACACGTATTACTGCTGCAGAGGCTGCAGCAATGATTAAGAATGGCGAACATATCGCTATGAGTGGCTTTACACCAGCAGGTGTGGCCAAGGCAACAACAAAGGAACTGGCAAAGATCGCCGTTGCTGAGCACGAGGCTGGTCGTGAGTTCAAGGTAGCAATCTTCACAGGTGCTTCTACAGGACAGAGCACAGATGGTGACCTGGCTAACGCCCAGGCTATCCTCTATCGTGCTCCTTACACCACCAATCCCGATTTCCGTAAGCATGTGAATATGGGCGAAATCCCATACAACGACCTGCATCTGAGCCACATGGCACAGGAGCTGCGTTATGGGTTCTATGGTCCATTAGACTGGGCTATCCTAGAGGTATGTGATATTGAAGAGGCTGGTAATGACTATCATGTATATCTGACTGCTGCCGGTGGCATCTCTCCAACAGCTGCCCGTCTGGCAAAGCATGTTATTCTTGAACTCAACTCATTCCACAATCCTAATGCGAAGTTCATCCATGATGTGTATGAGCCTCTCGATCCTCCTTATCGCAAGGCTATTCCCATTGAGCATGTAGGTGATCGTATTGGTCAGCCTTATGTAAGTATCCCTAAGGATAAGGTTGTTGGTGTAGTGGAGTGTAATATCCCAGATGAGGCTCGTGCCTTCAAGGACAGTGATCCAGTAACAGATAAGATCGGATTCCTTACAGCTGAGTTCCTCGTAGAGGAGATGCATAAGGGTCGTATTCCTAAGGAGTTCCTGCCTCTGCAGAGTGGTGTGGGCTCAACAGCTAATGCTATTCTTGGTGCCCTTGGACAGGACAAGCACGTGCCCGACTTCAATATCTATACAGAGGTATTGCAGGACAGCGTGGTTGCAATGATGCTTAATGGCCGGGTAAAGGATGCTTCTGCTTGTTCATTGACAGTATCTAATGAGTGTCTGATGCAGGTATATGACAATATGGACTATTTCAAGAACCATCTGACTCTGCGCCAGAGTGAGATTTCAAACTCTCCTGAGATTATCCGTCGATTAGGTGTTATCGCTATCAATACTGCTATCGAGGCCGACCTTTATGGTAATGTAAACTCAACTCATATCAGTGGTACGAAGATGATGAACGGTATCGGCGGTTCTGGTGACTTCATCCGTAATGCTTATCTGAGTATCTTCACTTGTCCTTCTGTGGCTAAGGGCGGTGTGATTTCTTCTATCGTTCCTTTCGTAAGCCATCAGGACAGCTCAGAGCACGATGTGAATATCATCGTAACAGAGCAGGGTGTTGCCGACCTTCGTGGCAAGGGCCCAATCCAGCGTGCTGAGACAATCATCGAGAACTGTGCACATCCTGACTACAAGCAGCTGCTTTGGGACTACCTGAAGATTGCCAAGATGGGTCAGACACGTCATAACCTGCCTGCTGCTTTCGCTATGCACGATACACTGGCTCGTAAGGGTGACATGAAGTTGACAGATTTCTCTGAATACGTAAAATAATAATGGAATCAAAATTAGTTATCTATAATACGCTTACTCGTCAGAAGGAGCGTTTCGAACCTCTGCATGCACCCAATGTGGGAATGTATGTCTGTGGTCCTACTGTTTATGGTGATCCCCATCTGGGACATGCGCGTCCTGCCATCACTTTCGACCTGGTGTTCCGTTATCTGAAACATCTCGGTTATAAAGTGAGATATGTACGTAACATTACTGATGTAGGTCATTTGGAGCACGATGCCGATGAGGGTGAGGATAAGATTGCAAAGAAAGCCCGTCTGGAGCAGCTTGAGCCGATGGAGATAGCACAGTACTATACGAATCGATATCATGCTGCGATGGATGCTTTGAACGTACTGCGTCCTTCCATCGAGCCACATGCAACAGGTCATATCATCGAACAACAGCAGCTGGTGAAGCAAATCATCGACAACGGTTTCGCTTACGAGAGCAATGGTTCGATATATTTCGATATCGAGGCTTATAATAAGAAGTTTAAGTATGGTATCCTCTCAGGTCGTAGCCTTGAGAATATTAAGGACGAGAGTCGTGAGCTGGCAGGTATAGGTGAAAAGAAGAATCAGGCAGACTTCGCTCTTTGGAAGAAGGCTCAGCCTGAGCACATTATGCGCTGGCCATCGGCTTGGAGTGACGGTTTCCCAGGCTGGCACTGTGAGTGTACAGCTATGGGACGTAAGTACCTGGGTGAGGAGTTTGATATTCATGGTGGAGGTATGGATCTTGTGTTCCCGCATCACGAGTGTGAGATAGCACAGGCACAGGCTTCTATGGGGCATCAGGCTGTAAAGTACTGGATGCATAATAACATGCTGACCATCAATGGACAGAAGATGGGTAAGTCGTATAATAACTTCATCACTTTGGAGCAGTTCTTTACTGGTAATCATCCTCTGTTGGAGAAGGCTTACTCTGCAATGACTATCCGCTTCTTTGTCCTGAGTGCCCATTATCGTGGTACGGTTGACTTCTCTAACGAGGCTCTTGTTGCTGCAGAGAAGGGACTGGAGAAGTTGCTCAATGCTATTTCTGACCTGGATCGTGTTCAGGTAAGCGATAAGTGCGATGCAGAGACTGAGAAAGTGGTGAAAAGTCTGCGCCAGAAGTGCTATGATGCGATGAACGACGACTTTGCCACACCTCAGGTTATCAGTAATCTCTTTGAGGCTTGCACTACTATTAATAAGCTCATTGATCATAAGGCAACTATCTGCTCTGAATGTCTGGCAGAATTGAAAGAGGTGATGCATCTCTTCACATTCGACATCCTGGGACTGAAGGCAGAAAACTCTGGCTCAAACGATGCCCGCGAGGAAGCTTTTGGCAAGGTGGTAGATATGGTATTGGATCTGCGTGCTAAGGCAAAGGCCGATAAAGATTGGGCTACAAGTGATAAGATCCGTGATGAACTCGCAGCAGCAGGCTTCGAGGTTAAGGATACTAAGGACGGTGTTACCTGGAAACTGAATAAATAGTATCTTTGTGAAGAAGATTGTCTGTCTGATATTGGCTGTACTTGTTGCATTGCCCTTTTTCTCTGCTGAGCGCAAGAAAGTGGCAGTGGTGTTGAGTGGTGGCGGTGCAAAAGGTACAGCTCATATTGGTGCGCTTAAAGTTATTGAGCGTGCTGGTATTCCAATAGATATCGTGACAGGCACTTCGATGGGTAGTCTTGTGGGCGGCCTTTATGCCATAGGATATAATTCTGAAGCCCTTGACACTCTCGTGAGGGGACTGGACTGGACTTACTTACTGAGTGATCGTGAGAATATGAGTCGCCAGAATATTATCGATAGGAAAAGGCAGAACACCTATATTATCTCTCACGGACTGACCATTGGCAAAAAGAATAATAATGATGGAGGAATTATCAAGGGCAGAAACATAAGCATGTTGCTTGAGAAACTCTGCATGGGTTATGCTGACTCATTGGATTTCAACAAATTACCCATTCCTTTTGCTTGTGTAGCCACCAATATCGTAGATAATTCAGAGGTGGATATTCATTCCGGTCGTCTGCCTCAGGCATTGAGGGCCTCGATGGCAATACCGGCTTTCTTCTCCCCTGTGCGTATGGGAGATATGGTGCTGGTGGATGGTGGTATGACAAACAACTATCCTGTAGATCTCGCCAGAGCTATGGGAGCTGATGTCGTCATAGGTGTCACTGTGCAGGACTCACTTAGAACGGCTGAAAAATTGAATAGCACCCTTAGCATATTGCTTCAGATCGTTGATTTCAATGTGATGAACAAGTATGATGAGAACGTTGCTAATACAGATGTCCATATCCGTGTGGATCCCTCAGGCTATTCTACTGCCAGCTTTAATACCGCAGCCATTGATACGTTGATCAATCGTGGCGAGGCAGAGGCTATGCGACATTGGGATGAGTTGCTGGCATTAAAAAAGTATATAGGCGTTGATCCTGATTATAAACATGTAAAGCTCAATCCCATCAGTCCGAGAGCTATGACAGAAAAGGTGTACGTCAAGAGTGTTACTTTTGAAAATATGACACCTCAAGACGAGGACTTTTTGCGAGCTAAATTCCGTCTGGACAGACTTGATAGCATAACAGGTAGGCAAGAGGAGGAGATTACGACTTCTATGCGTACTGACCTGTTTTACCAGACCGCAACATCACGTCTTGTTGAGGAAAAGGATGGTTATCGTCTGGTTTTGACAGCAGGTAATAGAAAGACGAGCCAGGTGAATCTTGGTTTTCGTTTCGATACCGAGGAAATGGTGGCTCTGCAGTTGAATGCCAATTTGCCTTTGAAGAAGACACTCTTGGTGAACTCTGACTTGACTTTACGTTTGGGAAAAAGAACGTTGGCTGGAGGCAATATTGTCTTCCACCCTCGTGTCTTAAGATTCTCACGTCCAGCCTTCTCATATTTTTTCCGGCATAACGAGATTGATGTCTATCATAAGGGAGAAAGGGAGTATATCGTAACCTATAATTCTCATCAGACATCTTTTGAACCTGTGAATGTGACAATTAGGAATTTCGAATTCAAGGCAGGACTGCGTTGGGATTATTATCATTTTGTTGATAAGTTAAAGTCAGATTCGTCACGACTGGTGGAGTTTGATAATGGTCATTACTTTATCTGGCAGGCTCAGTTGGAGTTTAACTCTGAAGATAATTGGTATTTCCCCTCACGTGGCGGACGCTTTGTGGCACGTTATGCATATATCACAGATAATCTTGCCAAAATTAATGGGCGACTTGGTATTTCTGATGTGAGTGCATCGTGGCGTAAGTCCTTCCCACTTAGTGAGCGATTCACCCTTGAGAGTCTGTTATATGGGCGTCTGCTCTTTGGTGCCGAAATTCCTCATATTTATGGTAACATAATTGGAGGAAATACTTTTGGGCATTACGTGGAACAACAGATGCCATTTGCAGGACTTGGGCATGTGGAGTATGCAGAGCGTGATTTCGTAGGTTGGCAGCTACAGGCTCGTCAGCGACTTGGAAAGAGTCATTATTTTTGTTTCTTATCAGCAGTAGCCCAGCATGCTCCAGAAGTAAAGCAGCTGATGAAAACCAAAACCCTCATAGGTGGTCAGTTGGCATATTATTACAATTCTATCTTTGGCCCTCTTGGAGCTTCTTTAGGATATAGTAATATCTCCAAGACTCCTTATTTCTATATTAATCTCGGATATGAGTTCTAATTTGCAGAACTTGGCAATTCGATAGCAAGAGTCTCCTTGCGGAATTCATCAAAAGAAACATATTCTAGTCCTTTGTGAGGACGGTTGGTGCCCCATGAGTTTTTCATGATGAAATATTTCTTGCCATTTTCATCATGGGCAATTCCGACAATTGCCATTGCATGTTCTGCACTTTCCCAACATACCCCATGATGCTCTCTTACGGCACGTTCTGTCTTTGCCAGGAGTGAGTCCATAGGAATGTTGTAGAATTTGTCGCGAAGCCAGTTGTCTGGTGTGTTGATGTCTATTTCTTTATAATATGGTTCGCTAGAGTTGCTGGTGAGTGAGACATATTCGTAAGGTGAGCATACGCTACGTGCAAACTCCTGTGGCGTGTATTCTGCACCAAACATAAATACATACTGGGGCGCAGGTGTTTCTGTCGTTCTCATGGCATCATAACCCACAATACCGTATTTCTGTATCAGATTGATGAGGGTCTTACCCATTCCGTTGTTGTCTTTTGGCTTCTGTGGCTCATTCTCCATCATCTTCTCAATATAATGAGGTGACAGGTTTACAGAGTCGCCCCATCTGAGATGCTCTGTCTCAATGGTTGCCAGCATGGCATATATCCAGCAAGTATGACTGTTGGCTTGGTCTTTTATTGGCGTCATCCGATTGAGCACTTCGTGGGTGAACTGCTGATGCTTTTGTTGGGTGCAACTGATGAGTGCCGAAAACAAAAAAATAAAAAATAAAAATCTCTTCATCGTGTGCAAAGTTACGAAGTTTTTTTGTATCTTTGCACACGCAATGGATAAAAATATCAAAGATTACGAAATAATGGCTCCAGTAGGCTCTCGAGAGTCGCTGGCTGCAGCCATTCAGGCAGGCGCTGACAGCATCTATTTTGGTATCGAGAAACTGAACATGAGGGCGCATTCGGCTTCAACGTTTACTATCGATGACCTGAAGGAAATGGCTGCAACATGTAATGAGCATGGTATAAAGAGCTATCTTACTGTCAATACAATAATATATGGCGAGGATATACCCTTGATGCATGAGATAATCGATGCAGCCAAGGAGGCTGGTATCTCTGCTGTCATCGCTTCTGACGTTGCCGTGATGACATATTGTAATAAGGTGGGACAGGAGGTGCATCTCTCTACTCAGCTTAACATCTCAAATATCGAGGCCCTGAGGTTCTATGCACAGTTTGCCGATGTGGTAGTGCTGGCCCGGGAACTCAATATGGATCAGGTTGCAGAGATTTTCCGTCAGGTGGAAGAGGAACATATCTGTGGCCCTTCAGGTGAACAGATACGTATAGAGATGTTCTGTCACGGAGCTCTTTGTATGGCTATCAGTGGCAAGTGCTATATGAGTCTGCATGCTGCCAATCGTTCTGCTAATCGCGGAGAATGCATACAGATCTGTCGTCGTAGTTATACTGTAACTGATAATGAGACAGGCAATCAGCTTGACATAGATAATAAGTACATCATGTCGCCAAAGGACATTAAGACAGTTCGTTTCATCGACCGTATGATGAAGAGTGGTGTACGAGTGTTTAAGATTGAAGGTCGTGCTCGTGGTCCTGAATATGTGTATACTGTGGTAAAGTGCTATAAGGAAGCTATTCAGGCTGTTCTTGACGATAAGTTTACTGAGGAGAGGAAAGACGAATGGGATACCCGACTTGCAACAGTCTTTAATCGAGGCTTTTGGGACGGCTACTATCAGGGACAACTCATGGGCGAGTGGAACAAACACTATGGCTCGAATGCTACAGAGAAAAAGGTATACATCGGCAAGGGGGTGAAATATTTCTCTAAGCTTGGTGTGGCTGAGTTCACTGTCGAGGCTAATACCTTTAAGGTTGGGGATAAGATGCTTATTACAGGTCCGACAACAGGTGTAATGTATGTCACTGCCGATGAGATACATGGGGATAATGGTCCTGTTGAAGTGGCAGAGCAAGGAACACGTGTCAGTATCGCAGTACCAGAAAAGGTGCGCCCTTCAGACAAATTGTTTAAATTAGAAAAGACGGAACATTATGACAATTAATGAGATACAAGACGAGATAATAGAGGAGTTCTCTGGTTTTGATGACTGGATGGACAAGTATCAGTTGCTCATAGATTTGGGCAACGAACAAGATCCTTTAGATGATAAATACAAGACAGAGCAGAATCTTATCGATGGTTGTCAGAGTCGTGTATGGCTTCAGGCAGACCTTATCGACGGGAAGTTGCTTTTTACTGCAGAGAGTGATGCCTTGATAGTTAAAGGTATCGTAGCTTTGCTCATACGGGTTCTCAGTGGACATACCCCTCAGGAGATTCTGGATTCCGACCTTTACTTTATTGAGGAGATTGGCCTGAAGGAGCATTTGTCTCCTACACGTAGTAATGGTCTTCTGGCGATGGTTAAGCAGATGCGCATGTATGCTCTCGCCTTTTCGCAAAAAGTATAAAACGACATAAACATAAACTAAAAACTTTAATAATTTATGATACAGACAGTAGTAAAGCGTGATGGACGCATTGTTGGCTTTAATGAACAGAAGATAATGGCTGCTATTCGTAAGGCGATGCTTCATACGGATAGGGGAGAAGATGAGCGTTTGTTATATCAGATAACAGATCATATAGCACAGCGTGGCGATAGTCAGATGACTGTGGAACAGATTCAGGATGCTGTTGAGGTCGAATTGATGAAATCGAGCCGTAAGGATGTGGCTCAGAAATATATTGCCTACCGTCATCAGCGTTCTGTGGCTCGTAAGGCAAAGACCCGTGAAGTGTTCCTCGACATCGTAAACATCAAGAATAATGATGTCACTAGAGAGAATGCAAATATGAATGCCGACACTCCGGCAGGAATGATGATGAAATTTGCTTCTGAGACAACCAAGCCTTTCGTAGATGACTATCTTCTCTCAGAGCAAAGCCGTGAGGCGGTGGAGCATAATTATCTCCATATACATGACAAAGATTATTATCCGACAAAGTCGCTCACTTGCGTTCAGCACCCTCTAGATAATATTCTCAACTGTGGTTTTATAGCAGGTCATGGTGCAAGTCGTCCAGCGAAGCGCATAGAGACAGCATCTGTTCTGGCATGTATCTCGATGGAATGTTGCCAAAACGAGATGCATGGAGGCCAGGCAATCCCAGCTTTCGACTTCTATCTGGCACCATATGTACGTATGAGTTATGTCGAGGAGTTGAAAGCTATGGAGGAGCTTAATGGCGAAGACTATAGTGATCTCTTTGATGAGCCGCTAATAGATTATATTAAGAAACCTTTGGATGGACTGACTGGTAAGGAGCGCGCCCAACAGCATGCCATAAATAAGACCGTAGGTCGTGTTCATCAGGCAATGGAGGCGTTTATCCATAATATGAATACTATCCACTCACGTGGTGGAAATCAGGTAGTGTTCTCTTCAATCAATTATGGAACAGACACCAGTGCTGAAGGCCGTTGTGTGATGCGTGAGATACTGCTCTCTACCTATGAGGGAGTAGGCGGTGGTGAGACCGCAATCTTCCCAATTCAGATATGGAAGAAGAAACGTGGAGTAAACTATCTGCCGGAAGATCGTAATTTCGACTTGTATCAGTTGGCATGTAAGGTTACTGCGCGCAGGTTCTTCCCTAACTTCCTGAACCTTGATGCTTCATTTAATCAGGACTCTGACTGGAGAGCAGATGATCCTAAGAGATACATGCATGAGGTTGCCACTATGGGATGTCGAACTCGCGTGTTTGAGAACCGTTTTGGCACAAAGACGTCTATTGGACGTGGAAACCTCTCTTTCTCGACTATCAATATCGTAAAACTTGCCATCGAATGCATGGGAATCGAAGATAAGCAGAAGCGTATCGACAGTTTCTTTGCAAAGCTTGATAATATGTTGGAGATTACTGCCAAGCAACTTGATGATCGTTTCCAGTTCCAAAAGACTGCTTTTGCCAAGCAGTTCCCGCTGTTGATGAAGAGTCTGTGGATAGGTGCTGACAAGCTGGCTCCTACTGACACTATTGAAAGCGTTATCAATCAAGGTACACTGGGTATAGGATTCATTGGCTTGGCAGAGTGCCTTGTTGCACTTATAGGTAAACATCATGGTGAAAGTGAGGAGGCACAGGAACTAGGTTTGAAGATTGTTACATATATGAGAGACAGAGTCAATGAGTTCTGTGATCGATATCATCATAACTACTCCGTACTTGCTACACCTGCAGAGGGATTGAGTGGTAAGTTTACAAAGAAAGATCGCAAGGAGTTCGGAGTCATCCCTGGTGTTACTGATCGTGATTACTACACTAACTCAAATCATGTGCCTGTATATTATAAGTGTTCTGCACGTCATAAGGCCGAGATAGAAGCTCCTTATCATAATCTGACCCGAGGAGGGCATATCTTCTATGTGGAAATTGATGGCGATGCCACACACAATCCTCAGGTTATTATGAGTGTCGTTGATATGATGGATCAGCTTGATATGGGCTATGGTTCTGTAAATCATAATCGTAATCGTTGCATGGACTGTGGTTACGAGAATGCTGATGATAAACTTGAGGTATGCCCTAAGTGCGGAAGTAAGAATATCGACAAGCTTCAGCGTATCACAGGTTATCTGGTTGGTACTACTGATCGTTGGAACAGTGGAAAACTCGCAGAGCTAAATGATCGTGTGACACATATCGATCATGGAGAGCAAAGTCTCTTCTAATAATGATAAGGGTTCTCGATATTTTAGAAGATACAATGGTGGATGGTCCCGGATTCAGGACCTCCATCTATTGTTCAGGATGTGGTCATCATTGTCCCGGGTGTCACAACCCCCAGTCGTGGAATTTTGATGGGGGTAGAGAGATGTCTACAGAGGAGATAATGAAGATTATTGAAGCCGACCCTTATGCCAATGTTACATTCTCAGGAGGTGACCCAATGTATCAAGCTGTAGGTTTTGCTGAGTTGGCACGCGAGATACACAAACGCACAAATAAGGATATCTGGTGCTATACGGGATTTACTTTCGAGTCGCTCATAAATCACGATCAACGTGAACTTTTGGAGCAGATAGATGTACTTGTTGACGGACCTTTCATAGAAAAACTGCGTGATACAGATCTGCTGTTCAGAGGAAGCAGCAATCAAAGGCTTATCGACGTGCAATCATCGCTTTACGAATGTAAGATCGTACTATGGCAGCCTACTCTTTGTATGTAGCGAGCTTCTCTAAACAATAATTACGGACATCTTTCCAATGATAATATGGGGCACAGTCTGTCTTAATTGGCAGAGTGGCCTCGTTCTCATTTATCAGTAACTTTATCAGAACATCATCATCATTGATATTCTTACGATAGAAGACTATCTGTAAGTTTGCTGCCATAGGAAAGACCTTATAATTAACCCATCCACGCTCCGCAAGTGTTTCCAAGTCTGACACCTGCTGGTCAAAGCCATTAATTCCCAAGAGACATGTAAGAGGTAACACCATTGTCTCGTGACCGAATCGGAGGTTTGCACCAGGATGTTCTATGTTAATGCAACTATCTGCTTCTTGGATAATTTTTTTCAGGAGATTTCTTTGTGAGAAAGGCTGTGTGCCTCCATTGTGGGGACTGGAACCATAGGAAATATTCCAATATGCATTTACCTGAAGCCAGTTGTGATATAACTCATCAGCAGTATACAGGTCTTTGAACATACTGAACTTGTCATGGTATTTTGTTCCTTGTACGCTTGAAGCCAGTTTGAACATTGCAAGATTCAGGCGAGTGAGGTTTATATTTTTCCAAGCATAGACAGAGTCATTGAACAGACGCATCATTGGCCTCTCATGTCGTGCATGCTTTTTGCAATAAGCGTTATATACACTCAAAGCTTCTTTTGGCCATTTCATCTTGTATAGCGTTTTGTCCTGAAGGTTCATGTAGTACATGTCATGCTCGCTGGCATCAGAAGTGATATGTAGTTTCGGGTTTAATGCAGATAGCTGACGCAGGGCGTTATCCATTGAGATGATACATCTGATAACGACAGTACTTTTTGCATCTATGCAGACATTTCCTTTGAAGACTTCAGGAAATCTTTCAAACATACGCTTGGCAATTCCTTGATGCTGTTGAGCTCCTATAGGAGTGAGCTCTCCAAGTCGTCCTTGTGCCTCTTCGCGTAAGAGACGAACATGCTCGAGTACCATCTTGCCTTTTTCTGAGAGTTTTCCCAGACGATCGGCCATCTGAAGAGTGGCGTAGGGGTAGTCATATTCACGGTTGTGGATAAGATATCTGGATCCATGTCGTCCGTAATGACTGATATAGAATGGTTTTTTCCCGCCAGGAGCTGGGGTAAGTTTCTCTGTAGGTCCAGGATAAGCATAGTAATTACTGCCGGCTTTATCGAAATCAGCTGTTAGCTCTTCACGTATGCTTTGAGCCAAATTATTGGTAGAGATGGCGGCTATAAAAGCCAAAAGTATAATTTTTCTCATAAGTTTTTGCCATTTCGGTTGCAAAGTTACAAAAAAATCTGTATTTTTGCAAAAAAAATTGAGATAACATGACAAAAAACGCAAAATGGTCGGATGATTACTGGCTCCTTTTGATGCAGATATACTTGCAGAAACCAGTTGGGATCAAGCCTATGTATAGTCGGAAGATGGTTGATCTCAGCCTTGAACTACACATTGCACCTAATGTGCTTTTTGGACGTATGTGTCAGTTGGCCAATCTTGAGACACCACGTATTGAGCATATCTGGGAGACGTATGGTAATAATCCACGAAAACTCTCACGTGCAGTTGGTCTGTGGCGCGAGATGCGAGGTTATGGCAATGCTGATCTCTTTTATGACGGGGTGGAGATAAATGAGACTTTTGAACGTGAGTTTAAGCCTGTGTCAAAAGAAACGGTGATGACACCAGTGATGTTGACGCTTATTCTGGACCTCTATTTCCGACTTACTCCCATAACAATGGTAATAGAAACACCGGAGGTGCAGGAACTGGCACGAAGGATAAGGGTGCGCCCTCAGGATGTAGTCGAAGTGATGGATGTATTTCAGCATTGTGATCCTTATCTTAATCGCAAGGATCCTGTGAATCAAGTTCTTCTCGAGCCATGTAAGGAAGTATGGCGACGCTATGGCAATGCGAATACGGAGGACCTTGCTTCGTATGCCGAACAACTTATAGAGTACTATAAATAATGAGTGAAAAATACGGTCAGATACAGGAACAGAAACAGCAACAGCAACTCAAACTTGGGCAGGCAATATCCCATCAGCAGTTGTTGCAGGCATCTCTCGTTGAGTTGCCTATTACCCAACTTGTAGATCGTATAAACACAGAGATAAATGATAATCCGGCACTTGAAGCAGAGTCACACAACGATGCGATGGACTATGTCGGAGGAACGTCAGAAGAAAATTCGGAGACCTTGGGCGATACTGGTGCTATGGGTTCTGACGATGAATTCTCAGCACAGGCGGAGCGTGAGGAACGCATGTCGGCTCTTGATGAGGCTCTCGCTGGTATAGGACGTGATGATGAGGACCTTCCTGTATATCATGGTGGAAGTAATCTTTCAGAAGAGAGAGAGGAAATGGTTTATGGACAGACAGAGTCTTTCTATGAACATCTGATGAGTCAGGTTAGCGAGACTGACCTTACTGAGCGTCAAAGAGATATATTAGAGTATCTCATAGGCTCTCTTGATGATGACGGCCTGTTGAGAAAATCTATCGATGTTATCTCTGACGAATTAGCAATCTATCATAATGTTGATGCTAACAACCAGGAGGTAGAACATATGCTCTCAGTGCTCCATGATTTTGACCCTGCAGGTATCGGGGCAAGATCACTTCAGGAGTGTCTGCTTATTCAGATAGCACGTCGAGATAATTCTATATTGAAGACGTTGATGAATAAGGTGATAAATGAATACTTCGATGAGTTTACCAAGAAACATTGGGATAAGATAATGTCATCGTTATCTCTTACAGACGATCAGGCAAGTGCTCTGTTTGGAGAACTAAGAAAACTTAACCCTCGTCCGGGTGCCTCGTTAGGAGAAACAGTAGGACGCAGCATGCAACAGATAACTCCTGATTTTATCGTTGATACCCAGGATGACGGCACTATATCATTCGTACTGAATAATGGTGAGGTGCCAGAACTTCATGTATCTCAGTCGTTTGCAGACTCTATAAAGGAGTATCAGGACAATAAGGAGCATCTGACACGTCAGACCAAAGAGGCGTTATTATATATCAAACAGAAGATAGACGCTGCACAAGGATTCATCGAGGCTATAAAAGTTCGTAGGCATACTCTCACTATCACCATGAAGGCTATCATCTCATTACAGAGACAGTTTTTTCTGGATGGTGATGAAGCCTCTCTTCGTCCTATGATTCTCAAGGATGTGGCAGAGAAGACAGGGCTCGATCTTAGTACTGTGTCTCGAGTGTCAAATTCCAAATATGCCCAGACACGATGGGGAACCTTTCCACTTCGATATTTTTTCAGCGACGGGTATGTCACAGATAGTGGCGAGGAACTGTCTACAAGACAGATAAAGGTGACCTTGCGTGATATTGTTGATGCTGAGGATAGTAAAAATCCTCTTAGCGATGACGCCATAAAGAATGCACTAGCAGAAAAGGGCTTCCCAATAGCACGTCGAACTGTGGCAAAATATCGTGAACAGTTAGGAATACCTATTGCTCGACTAAGAAAAATGTGATAATGAGAAGAGATAAGAGTATAATTCTTACGGCCCGTGTGGTGAGTATGATCTTCACCCCGTTCTATCTTCCGATTGTAGGTCTGATATCTCTGTTCACTTTGAGCTATCTTAGTCAGATGCCTTGGCAGTATAAGATACAGGTGCTCATAATGGTATATCTGTTCACAATCCTCCTGCCAACAATACTGATACATCTTTATCGTCGCTATCAAGGGTGGAGTCTGATACAGTTGGGCAGGAAGGAACGTCGAATGGTGCCTTACGTGATAAGTATCCTCTGCTATTTCGCCTGTGTGTATTGGATGGACTATCTGCACATTCCTCATTTCATGAGTAATATTGTCTCTGCGGCGCTGTTCATACAGATAGTTTGTGCGTTAATCAATGTCTGGTGGAAGATATCCACTCATACAGCTGCAATAGGAGGAGTGGCTGGAGCATTGTTTGTCTTTGGAGAGTATTTCGGATTTAATCCTGTATGGTGGCTGTGCCTGGTATTCATCCTTGCAGGAGTGTTAGGAACAAGTAGGATGATTCTCCGTCAGCACTCACTGGCGCAGGTAGTAGCAGGATTCTTTATTGGAATAATATGCTCCATATCAGGACTGATATTCCTGTAGAAAGGTAAAAAAGTAAAAAGGTAAATAAATATGAAACCGTTAGTTAGTATTATCATGGGCAGCACGAGCGACCTGCCCGTTATGGAGAAAGCCTGTAAGTTGCTCGATGAGATGCAGGTTCCTTTTGAAGTTAACGCCCTCTCTGCTCATCGCACTCCTGATGCTGTAGAGCATTTCGCAGCTACAGCCAAGGAACGTGGTATAAAGGTCATTATCGCAGGTGCAGGAATGGCAGCTGCTCTTCCTGGTGTGATTGCGGCATCAACAACTCTTCCTGTTATTGGTGTCCCCATAAAGGGTATGCTCGATGGCTTGGATGCAATGCTGTCGATCATTCAGATGCCCCCGGGAATACCTGTCGCCACAGTGGGTGTGAATGGTGCTCAGAATGCAGCTATCCTCGCTGTCGAGATGCTGGCTATCGCTGATGAGGAACTGGCTCAGCGTATGGCTGTATATAAAGGAAATCTCAAGATTAAGATTGAGAAGGCCAACGAGGAACTTGCCCAGATAAAATATCAGTTTAAGACGAATTAAAGGTAAAAAGGTAAATATGTATCAAAGGCGTGAATCATCTGAGGCTCGTGTCGGCAATATCGGCATCGGAGGCTCTAATCCAATTCGTATCCAGTCGATGGGTACTGTGGATACAAACGATACCGATGGTTGTGTGGCTCAGGCAAAGCGGATAATCGATGCAGGAGGAGAGCTGGTGAGATTCACCACTCAGGGCACTCGTGAGGCAGAGAATATGAAGAATATCTCTGCACGTCTTAAGGCTGATGGCTATGATACTCCTCTGGTGGCAGATGTGCATTTCACGGCTCATACCGCTGATGTCGCAGCACAATATTGCGAGAAGGTTCGTATCAATCCTGGTAACTATGTAGATCCAGGACGTACATTCAAGCATTTTGAGTATACTGATGAGGAGTATGCTGCAGAACTTCAGAAGATAGAGCGTCAGCTGGTTCCTTTCCTTAATATCTGCAAGGAGCATCATACTGCTGTTCGTATAGGAGTGAATCATGGTTCGCTGAGTGATCGTATCATGTCTCGATATGGTGACACTCCTGAGGGTATTGTCGAGAGTTGTATGGAGTTCCTTCGTATATTCCGTCGTGAGAACTTCAATGATGTGGTTATATCTATCAAAGCATCGAATACTGTTGTGATGGTTACCACCGTTCGTCTGCTTGTGGCTACTATGGACAAGGAGGATATGCATTATCCTTTGCATCTTGGAGTGACAGAGGCTGGCGAGGGTGAAGATGGACGAATAAAGAGTGCTGTGGGTATCGGAGCATTGCTCACAGAGGGCATTGGCGATACTGTACGTGTGTCTCTTTCTGAGGAGCCGGAATGTGAGATTCCTGTGGCTCGCAAACTTGTTGATTCCATCGCAGAGTGTGCAGCTCTTCGCGAAAAGGCCGAGGCCGGAATTGCTGATGACACAATTACTCTCGATATGCATGAGACGGATTGGGAATCGCTTCAACTGAAGGCCGCAATGACTGTGGGAGCACTTCTGATAGACAAGAAGGCTCATAAACTCGTAATCAATAATGATGGCTTCGACGAGGCAAGACTAGTGGATCTGGCAGATGGCATTCTTCAGGCTGCACGCATAAAATTCACAAAGACAGAGTATATCTCATGTCCTGGATGTGGACGAACACTTTATAACCTCCAGGAAACAATCGCAAAGATCAAGGCTGCCACAAAGGATCTGGTAGGTCTGAAGATTGGCATCATGGGCTGTATTGTCAATGGCCCAGGCGAGATGGCTGATGCAGATTATGGATATGTAGGTGCAGGCCGAGGAAAGATTTCTCTGTATAAGGGTAAGGAATGTGTGGAGAAAAATATTCCTGAGGCTGAGGCCGTAGAAAAGCTTCTCAAGCTTATCCGCAGCGACAGGAAATAAAAAAAGACCCGTAAGGAAACAATATATTCCCACGGTGGGAACACTTTATTCCCGGTGTGGGAATATTATTTAGGGATGTAATATCTTTATGAGTTCTTTCATGCCCTCGGAGGCACCTTTCTGAATCTGCTGTACTCTCGAGCCAGCCTGGATGGGGTTCGGGTCGATGAGGTAGATAGGGGCGTCGGGCTTAGCATAGTGCATCAGTCCGGCAGCGGGATAGACCACCAGCGATGTTCCGATGATAATAAGGATATCAGCCTCCTGTACCTCTTCTGCTGCAATAGTAATGTTTGGAACAGCCTCACCGAAGAACACGATGAAGGGGCGCAGCAGAGAGCCGTCGCCTGCCTTAGTGCCAGGTTCTACCTCACAGTTCTCAGGGGTGAGCTGGATCTGGTAGCGTGGATCGTCGACGTCGCGGCTGGAGCAGACCTTCATCAGCTCGCCGTGCAGATGGATCACCTTTGAAGAACCGGCCATCTCGTGGAGGTTGTCAACGTTCTGAGTAACAACGGTGACGTTGTACTGCTCCTCGAGCTTCGCCACAAGGCGATGGCCTTCGTTGGGTTGCACGCCCCAGCATTTCTTGCGGAGCATGTTGTAAAAGTTGGTGACTAGTGTGGGGTCAGCCTCCCAGCCTTCATGGGTGGCCACCTTTGATACGGGATAGTTCTCCCAAAGACCGTCTGCATCGCGGAAAGTCTTCAATCCGCTTTCTACAGACATACCTGCACCTGTTAAAACAACAATCTTTTTCATAAGCAATACTATTATTTTCATGCAAATATAGTGATTTAGTATCAAAAGGAATCGTACTTTAACTCCTTTTAACTCCTTTAACTCCTTTAACTCCCAAAAATGTTGTAATTTTGCAGCCGATTTTTGAGAGTATACATTATTATATAGAGAAAAAATGGATAAATTAAGTTACGCATTGGGTCTTGGCATTGGTCAGCAGTTGGCTCAGATGGGCGCTTCTGATATCAGCGCAGAGGATTTCGCACAGGCGATCAAAGACGTGCTGGAGGGTAAGGAACTGAAGGTTTCTCATCGCGAGGCCCAGACAATCGTTCAGGAATATTTCACCAAGCAAGAGCAGAAGCTTCAGGCAGAGCGTGCTGAGAAGGGCAAGGTTCATAAGGAGGCTGGTGAGAAATATCTGGCAGAGAACGCAAAGAAGGAGGGTATCGTTACTCTTCCAAGCGGTCTCCAGTATCAGGTTCTTAAGGAAGGTAATGGTAAGAAGCCTACTGCAAAGGATACCGTTAAGTGTCATTATGAGGGTTTTCTTATCGATGGTACCGTATTTGACAGCAGCGTTCAGCGTGGTGAGCCTGCCACATTCCCTCTTCAGCAGGTTATCGCAGGATGGACTGAGGGTCTTCAGCTGATGCAGGAGGGTGCCAAGTATCGTTTCTTCATCCCTTATCGTCTGGCTTATGGTGAAGGTGGTGCAGGAAACTCTATTCCTCCATTCGCAGCTCTTATCTTCGATGTAGAGTTGATTCAGGTAGTATAAAAAACAAAAAGGTAAAATAATAAAAAATTAGCAAAATGAAAAAGATTATGTTCGTAGCCGCTATGGCTATTTCTGCTGCTGCTTTCACTGGTTGCGGCAATTCTACCCCAAAGGCAGATCTTAAATCAGATGTAGATACACTGAGCTACGCTATTGGTATGGCACAGACTCAGGGTCTGAAGGAGTATCTCGTAGGTTCTCTGGGTGTTGACACAGCTTATATGGCTGACTTCATCAAGGGTCTTAACGAGGGTGCAAATGCGGGTGACAACAAGAAGCAGGCTGCTTACTATGCTGGTATCCAGATTGGTCAGCAGATCAGCACACGTATGATCAAGGGTATCAACCACGAGATTTTCGGCGATGACTCTACAAAGACTATCTCTATGAAGAACTTCATGGCTGGTTTCGTTAGCGGAACAACTGGCAAGGGTGGTCTTATGACTGTTGACTCAGCTCAGAACGTTGCTCAGACAATGATGCAGGCTGTAAAGGCTCGTGAGATGGAGAAGACATACGGTCCTAACAAGGAGGCTGGTGAGAAGTTCCTCGCTGCAAATGCAAAGAAGGAGGGTGTTAAGACTCTTCCTAGCGGTGTTCAGTACAAGGTTATCAAGGAGGGTACAGGTGCTATCCCAGCTGATACTTCACTCGTAAAGGTTCACTATGAGGGTCGTCTGCTCAACGATTCTATCTTCGACAGCAGCTACAAGCGTGGCGAGCCTATCAACCTTCGTTGTAATCAGACTATCAAGGGTTGGACAGACGCAATGGTTCACATGCCTGCAGGTTCTGTATGGGAGGTTTACATCCCACAGGAGCTGGCTTATGGCGAGCGTGAGCAGGGTATGATTAAGCCTTTCTCGATGCTGAAGTTCAAGATTGAGCTCATTGAGGTTAATCCAAAGAAGTAATGAAGAAAGTTATGATATTGGCACTCGCTCTCGTAGCGAGTGCCTCTTTGTATACAGCCGATGCTGCATCAAAGAAAAAGACTAAGAAACAGGAGGCTCCTGTTGTTGTGCCTGTTCAGTTGAATAGCAACAGCGATACTCTTAGTTATGTTGCTGGTATGAGCGTTACCAATGGTCTTATTCCTTACCTCGTTCAGCAGCAGGGAGTGGATACTGCCTATATGGCTGAATTCATCAAGGGTTTCAAAGAGGTTGTAAATGCTGGCACAGATCCTAAGATGAAGGCATATGTGGCAGGTCTTGAGATAGCTACCCAGGTGCGCGACCGTATGTTGGTTGGCATGAAGAGGGAGTTTACTGATACCCCAGATTCTATTGTTGATGCTCTTGTATTCCGTGGGTTCTCAGATGCTCTGCTCAACGATACTACTCTCTTTAAGCAGGCTGCTGCAGAGGAGCTCTTCAAGACTCTTCAGCAGACCAATAAGGATGCGAAGACAGAAAAGCTCTGGGGTGCTAATCGCGATGCTGGCAAGAAATTCCTTGCAGAGAATGCTAAGAAAGAGGGAGTCGTAACACTTCCCAGCGGACTTCAGTATAAGGTGCTTGTAAAGGGTGAGGGCGATGTTCCTCAGGTTTCAGAGAAGGTATTCGTAAACTATGAGGGTCGTCTTGTTGATGGAACAGTCTTTGACGCTTCAGCCAAGCATGGTGACAAACCATCTGAGTTCCGACCAAATCAGGTCATCAAAGGTTGGACAGAAGCTCTTACGATGATGCCTGTGGGTTCGAAATGGCAGCTCTATATACCTTACGAACTCGCATATGGAGAAAAGGAGGCTGGTAATATCAAACCATTCAGTGCTCTTATCTTCGACGTGGAACTTGTTGGTATTGACAGACCTCAGCCAGAAACGCCTGATGCTGACAAAAAAACAGCAAAAAAGGCCAAGAAAACCAAGAAATAAGCAAGTGTGTCACGATTGTGGCACACTTTTTTGTATTTTTCTTCAAGAAAAGTTGCATTATTCAATTAAAATGCTTACTTTTGCTGACAAATTGTAACTGATATATTGAATAATGGAGAAGATTGATCAACTTGACAAGAAGATACTGAGCATCCTGTCTAAGAATGCCCGTATCCCGTTTAAGGATGTTGCAGCAGAGTGTAACGTATCACGTGCTGCCATTCACCAGCGTGTTCAACACCTCATCGAGGCACAGGTTATCACAGGTAGTGGATTCGACGTTAATCCCAAGAGTCTTGGATACTCTACATGTACCTATGTTGGTATTAATCTTGAAAAAGGTTCGATGTACAAGGATGTTGTAGAACGCCTTCAGCATATCCCGGAGATTGTGGAGTGTCATTTCACAACGGGCCCTTATACAATGCTGGTAAAACTGTATGCACGTGATAATGAGCAGTTAATGGATCTGCTAAACGGACAGTTGCAGGGTATACCAGGTGTTGTGGCTACAGAGACTCTCATCTCACTGGAGCAGAGCATCAAGCGTGAGATTACCGTAAAGCCTGAAGCAGAATAGACTCTTATGGGTAAATTTGACTTGCAGCTGTATCTCGATAATGTCTATTCGAGATTTCCTGAGGCTGAATATCAGCCAGTGATAGGAATAACGGGTAATTATGAGGATAACATATGTAAACTGAGTCATGGCTACTTCCAGTCGGTAGTGGCAGCAGGGGGCGTGCCAATGATTATCCCCCCTGTGGAGGACGCAAATACATTAGTTAATACCCTCGATCGTATCGATGCATTAATTCTCAGCGGAGGTGGTGATATCAACCCTCTCTTTGGAGGCGATGAGCCCTCACCACGCCTGAGAGGCATCAACCAGAAACGAGATCTCCCAGAGCTGATGATTACCCGTTTGGCATATAATCGTCAGATACCTATTCTTGGTATCTGCCGGGGTATTCAGGCTCTTGCCGTCGCCCTTGGTGGTAAGGTGGCTCAGGATATCTCCATTCAGGCCAACGTGAAGCACTCTCAGGATGCAGATCGTGCAGAACAGACTCACAGCATAAAGATTGCTGAAGACTCTATCCTGTATAGTCTGTATGGTGAGGAGAAAATTTACGTAAACTCTTTCCATCATCAGGCAGTAAAGGATACTGGTGAAAAGTTCCGTGTTGTTGCAAAATCTTCTGATGGTATCGTTGAGGCGATGGAGAGTAGTGAGTACAAGTCAATCATTGGTGTTCAGTGGCATCCGGAATGTCTGGAGGATGGTATGCCTCTATTCCGTTGGCTCGTAGAGGAGGCAAAGGCTTTTCGTAGGGCTAATGAACTGCATGATCGGGTACTGACACTCGATACTCATTGCGATACTCCGATGTTCTTCCCTCAGGGAATACATTTTGAACATCGCGACTCCAAGATACTTGTGGATCTGCATAAGATGAACGAGGGTCGTCAGGATGCAACTATAATGGTGGCTTATCTGCCTCAGCCAAAGATTGGTGAGACATTCTCTTCGCTTGTCGATTTCGATGTGCCGGGACCTCTGGAATATGCTGATCTTATCTTCGACAAGATTGAGGAGATAACAGAAGCAAATCGTAAGTATATCAGCATCGCACGTACTCCTGGAGATCTGTATGAGGATAAGCGTAATGGACGAAAGTCGATAATGCTTGGTATAGAGAATGGTATCGCACTCAACGGACAGTTGCAGAACCTTCAGCACTTTGTCCAGCGAGGTGTAGTGTATATCACTCTCTGTCATAATGGTGACAATGATATCTGTGACTCTGCAAGAGGATGTAATACTCATGGAGGTGTGAGCCGTTTTGGTGAACAGGTGATTCGTGAGATGAACCGTCTTGGAATCATGGTGGATATGAGTCATGCAGCAGAGAAGAGCTTCTATGATGCTCTGGAGATAAGCAGTATGCCTATTGTATGCAGTCATAGCAGCAGTCGTGCTCTGTGTGATCATCCTCGTAACCTCACTGATGATCAGATGCGTGCTCTTGCTGCCAAGGGTGGTGTGGCTCAGACGACACTCTATCCAGGATTCCTGAAGAAAGATGGTGAGGCAACAATCATCGATGCTATCGAGCATCTTGAACATGCAATAAAGATTATGGGTATCGACCACGTTGGCTTGGGAACGGACTTCGATGGCGATGGAGGAGTAAAAGGCCTTGCAGATTCTTCTGAACTTATCAATTTCACTCGTCAGCTGTTGGCCCGTCGCTATAGTGAGCGCGACATTCAGAAGATATGGGGAGGAAACTTCCTCCGTGTTATGGGACAGGTACAGAAAGTCAGAGGCTAAAATATCAAAAGAGTTATGGTTATAAGATATAATAAGGTAGTATTAGTAGTATTCTCTTTACTCTTATTCTCCTGTGGCAATCTGAAGAAACAGACGGCAACAGAAGCTGCTATGCAACCAATAGGCCCTGTGTTTAGTGCCGATAGTGCCTATGCTTTCTGTGCAGAGCAGTGTAACTTCGGACCTCGTACGATGAATAGTAAGGCTCATGATGATTGTGAGCAGTGGATAATCAGTAAGTTCCAACAGTATGGTATGAGTGTCATCCCTCAGAAGACTCTTCTCAAGGGCTATGACGGCACCATGCTTAAAAGCACTAATATCATTGCCAGTTATAAGCCGGAGCTCGCATCGCGTATCTTGCTCTGTGCACACTGGGATAGTCGCCCCTGGGCAGATAACGACCCTGATGAGGCAAATTGGCACAAGCCTGTGATGGCAGCAAACGATGGTGCCTCTGGTGTGGCTGTGATGTTAGAGGTTGCACGTCAGATAGATGTATGTACTAAACAGAATCCGGACACATTGGCTTTAGGCGTCGACTTTATCTGTTTCGATGCAGAAGACTATGGCTATCCTCAATGGGAGACAGTCAATGATCCTGGCGATACATTCGCTCTTGGGGCACAGTATTGGTCAGCCAATCTCCATAAGGATGGCTATACAGCCCGTTTCGGTATCCTTCTCGATATGGTTGGTGGTCAGGGGGCGCATTTCTATCAGGAGTATATGTCTAAGCAGTATGCCGGCTCTGTTGTCGACAAGGTGTGGAAGGCTGCTTCAGTGGTAGGCTATGGCAGTTTCTTCCCGATGAAGGATGGTGTAGGCATTACCGATGACCATATCCCTGTCAACACCGTTGCCAAGATTCCGTGTGTCGATGTTATTCCATATTACCCCGACTGTGAACAGAGCAGCTTCGGTCCTACCTGGCATACTGTGAATGATGATATGGCACATATAGACCGCACAACTCTTCAGGCTGTGGGACAGACTGTAATCCAAGTGCTGTTCTTAGAAAAGTAATTCAGATTTGTCCAGACTCGACCATCAGTACCACCCGTTCTGTAAGACGATCCACACCCTCGGGATCGTAGCCTTTCTTCAGACTGGCTCCGAATGACCAGGCGAAGATCTGCCAGAATCCTGCACGGAAAGGACCCATGAAAGCCTGGATCATCTCGTATGATGAAGAGTGACACTCGCGGTCGATAAGTTTTATAAGGAGCTTACCTTGTGAATAGGTAAGCTTTTTCATTTTGGGTTTGTACGTCTTGAAGATCTCACTCTCTACCTTCTTCATGTGGGCATCCTTCTCTTCCTTGGTGGGTATAGTCTCAAGGATCTCTGTCGTTTCGTAAAGCAATTGTTTGGCTTCCTTGGCTATAGGTAGCACTTTCTTTACGTTGGTTACAAGACGCATATAGCTCTTGGCTTGCTTCTTATTCTTAAAGGTTATCTGTGGGTAAACGTACACATTGTTCATCTCCATGTACTGTATGCTGTCACCCTCGTGTAGCACTTTGCCCACCTTTACTGTAGGAACGAATGATGGAGAGTCCATCTCTGCCAGGACTTGATCTGAGGTCAATGGCTGGTCTTGGGCATAGGCAGTGAATAACGGATACTGAATAGTGAATAGTGTTATCACCATTCTTATCATCCAAAGCGTATATGGGCATTCCTTTATCATCACGGATGCAAAAGTACGCAGTTTTTCTGAATAGGCGATAAAAAAAGTATCCTTTTTGCATTTATTTTAGAAAAAAATACTATCTTTGCAACGTGAAACTTAAATTTTTGTACAATGAAAGCGCAAATAGTATTCGTATTTTGGGCTATGTCTCTCAGTCTGAATGCCCAGAGTGATTATCAGTGGGAGAAGTATCTCAACGAGGTGATGAGTGCAGAGGATATGGAGTCTGCCGAGTGGGAGGACAGTTACGAGATGCTGTGTGAACTGGCTCAGCATCCGTTGGATTTGAATCATGCCACACGGGAAGATCTGGAACAGTTACCTTTCCTCTCAGCCCAACAGGTGGAGGAGATAATGGAGTATATTTATCGTTATGGTCCTATGAAGTCTTTGGCAGAACTGCAGATGATCCGTTCGCTCGATTATGACAGGAGACGATTGCTTTGCTGTCTTGTCTTTATTGATGAAGATGCAAAGGAAAAAGAACAAAGGCAATATGGACGAAGTGAGCTATTGGCAACAGTCCGTGTGCCCTTTTATGAACGAAAAGGTGATGAGGCAGGTTATCTTGGATATCCATATCGGCACTGGGTGAAATATCAGTTTACTTATGGTAATCGTCTGAAGGCAGGCATCGTGGGAGCCCAGGATGCAGGAGAGCCATTCTTCGCCAATAAGAACCATAAGGGATATGATTTCTATTCTGCTTATCTCCAGTTAAACCGTCTTGGAAGGATAGAAAATCTCGTCGTAGGCAAGTATCGTGCATCATTGGGTATGGGACTGATTATCAATAATAGCTTTGCTCTCGGAAAATTATCAGCCCTTCAGAATCTGGGACGCTCTACCACCACTCTCAGACCTCATTCTTCACGATCAGCTGCTGACTATCTTAATGGAGTGGGCGCTACCATCAACATTGCTAAAGGTCTTTCTGCTACAGCATTCTTTTCCTATCGCAATCAGGATGCAACCCTTAAGGATGATGGAACGGTGTCTTCAATAATCACTTCTGGCTATCATCGCACAGAGACAGAAATATCAAAGAAAAATAATCTAAAGAATACCACCATTGGTGGAAGCATAAGATATCAGAATCATGGTCTGCATGGGGCATTGAATATTGTGGGCACTCACCTTAATCGCGAGTTAAATCCTAATACCAACATACTCTATCGCAAATACTACCCCCAGGGCTATGATTTTCTTAACTTTAGTTCTGATTACGGATATGTACATCCTCGTTTCTCTTTCAATGGGGAGACGGCTATCAATAAAGATGGTGCCTTTGCATCAGTCAACAGCCTTAGTCTTAGGCTTAATGGCGAAATGAGCATGATGGCCCTCCATCGTTTCTACTCTTATCGCTATACATCTCTCTATTCGCGATGTTTCAGCGATGGGGGCAGGATTCAGAATGAGAATGGCATATATCTCGGAGCATCGTGGAAACCTTCACCAAGATGGAATATATCTGTCTATACTGATTACGCATATTTCCCTTATCCACGCTATCAGGTTTCCCAACCATCCCATTCGTGGGATAATCTCCTACAGGCGACTTATACCAGTAATAAATGGACTCTCTCTGGGAGATATCGCTTTCGTATCCGTCAGAAGGATAATAATGAGAACCTGATTAACCTGAATGAACATCGAGGACGTATTACTGCAGTATCTGAAGGCAGGATTCTCAGTCGCACTCAGTTGGATTTCAGTATGATTACCTCCGCTGACCGGCATAGGGGCTATATGCTTAGCGAGACATTAGGATTCACATATCGATGGTTGCGACTTCATGCGGGATTCGGCTATTTTCACACAGATGACTATGACAGTAGGATATACCTCTACGAACAGGGGCCGCTTTATAACTATAGTTTAAGCCAATACTATGGTCAGGGCATCCGATATTGGATGATGGGACGTGCAAATATTGGAAAGCGTCTGATGCTTACGGCAAAAATAGGTACAACAAACTATTTCGACCGATCGGAGATAGGCACAAGCTATCAGCAGGTCAAAGCCTCTTCACTTACAGATCTGGATCTCCAGCTTCGTTGGAAGTTCTAAATGAGGCGATTATATAAATCAACAATCTGTGAAGCTACATCACGTCCCTCAAAACGTCGAATGTACTCCTGACTGCGCTCTATACGTTGCTGACGGCCTTCTGCACCTCTAAGGGTCATCGTAATAGCATTCGCCATAGCCCTCTCATCGTCTGGGTCTACATAAATAGAACTTGGTCCTCCTGCCTCTTCCAGACATGAACCAGTACATGCTACTACTGGTAGTCCACTGCTTATTGCCTCAATGATGGGGATTCCAAAACCCTCATAGACAGAAGGATACACAAAACTCTCTGCTCCTGCATAGATTGCTGGCAATAGGTCGTTGCTTACTCCGTGAAGTATATGTACTCTATGTTCAAGCTGATGGCTCCTGACATATTCCGATACCTTATCAGTATACTTGGTATGTCGCCCGACAATCACGAGATGTAGCTCCTCTGGCAGATAGTGCATCGCCTTTACAGCCAAAAGAACATTCTTCCTTGCCTCTATAGACCCAACGTTAAGGATATACCTTTCAGGAAGCGAAGAGCTTTCCTTGTCATATACCTGTCGTCTGAAACTGGGTGAATAACTCTGATACACAACAGATATCTCGCTGTCTTCGATGTTGCCGAACTCAATAATATCCCGCTTTGTACATTCGCTTATGGCGATGATATGATCTGCTTCACGTATGGTCTGAAAAAACTTCCATGCGTAGATCTTGGTGTCTATCCAATTATAAAACTCGGGATGACGCAAAAATATCAGGTCGTGTATAGTAACAATGCTCCTGACACCACTCCTGCTGATGCCGAAAGGCAACTCTCCCGACAGTCCGTGATATATCTGAACTCCATCCTTCACCAGGTCTTTGACTATCCCCTTTGATCTCCAGAAGGCTTTCTCAAAAGGAATACCGGAACGCTCGGGATAGCAGAATTGCAGATTGTCTCTCGTAACAATCTGTCCTCGCAGGTCATTGCGGCCTTTATCTGGAGCATAGAGACGAAGATTAAGCGAACTGTTGGCAGAAAGGTCATTGATGAGTGTTCTGCCGTAACTGCCCAGTCCTGTACCGTTCTTTACGATACGTTTGGCGTCATATCCTATGGTGAGTCGTCTGTTCATTTCTTATTCAGATGCTTGAAAACGAATCTTACTAATATGAAGTTGGTGGGAACTGCTATTAAGAGTACCGCGATAGGTGCCAACTCACGGCTTAGTCCTAACCAGAGGAAGAAGTTGAAGAGCACCATGTGTAACAGGTAGTTTGTCAGATGCGCTGCTCCGAATCCCAGACCGTTCTTCGCAGATGTCTTTTCCTTGAAAGTGAAGTGTGCAGAGAGATAGTAGTTCATCAGGAAACTGAGAACGTATCCGATGGTATATGCCACATTGACATTTATCCAATGCTGTAGAATCCAGTATATGGCATAATGGACACCTGCTGCCAAGGTCCCTACGATACCAAAGCGTATAATCTCTCCGAATGTCTCTTTTTTGTTCATATTTTGAAAAAATATGGTGCAAAGATACAAAAATCTCTTAACTATTAATCCTTTATTCTCAATTATTTTGTACCTTTGCACCCAAATTATACATTATATGGAACAGAAAATGAATTTCCTCGATAGAAACGAGTTTAATTTTGAACCTAGTCAGAAGGTCGTTGACGCGATAAAGAACTTTGATCCGAAGACCCTTTGCTTCTATACCCGTATTTACGATCAGGGTAAGAAAAGTGTTATATCAGTACGTCTCAGTGAGATTTATGGTGTGCCTGAGGAACAGGTACTCCTGGCGTATGGTGGTGAAGACATTCTGAAGAATGCCATCCACTATTATCTGATGAAGGGTGACAACAAGAAGATCCTTATCCCGGAGTTCTCATGGTGGTATTACAATAAGGTAGCCAGCGAGTGCTATGGCACCTTCGAGATGTATCCCCTCTATGAGAAAGATGACACCTTTGCCTACGATGTAGATGAGGTTATCGAGTACACAAACCGTATTCATCCCCGCATGCTTCTTCTGGCATCGCCCAACAATCCTACCGGCAACAGCCTGACAAGCGAAGAGATAGGCCGTATCATGGAGAACATCCCTGATGATACCATGGTACTTGTAGATGAGGCTTATGCCAGCTTCATCACCAGCGATACCGACTATATCGCTCCATTGGTAAACAAGTATCGCAACCTGATTATCTCACGTACACTTTCTAAGTTCTACGGTCTGCCAGGCCTGCGCTGTGGTTTCGGATTCATTGGTCAGGGACATACACATTTCATCAGCTATATCAACAAGTACTTAGGCTACAACCGCTTCTCAGAGGCTGTGGCTCTTGCTGCCCTCGAGAGTGATGACCACTATCGTCGTGTAGCCGATGATATGGAGTGGGGGCGTCAACTCTTCAAGAAGGAACTTGGCGACAAACCAGGATTCAAGGTTTATAAGTCTGTTGCCAATTTCATCCTCATCAAGTATCCTGTTGAGATTAAGGAGGCATTACAGAAAGCCCTTGCCGACCAGAACTACAAGATCAAGTTCATGTCAGATAAGGGTCTGGAGTCATGTCTGCGTATTACCCTTGGTCGCAAGGAACAGACACAGACCGTAGTGGATACCATATTGAAGGTTCTGGGATGATAGGAGTAATACTTGCTGCCGGAATGGCGAAGAGGCTCCGACCTCTTACAGACACCAAGCCCAAGTGTCTGCTTGAAGTTGGGGGCGAGACCCTGCTTCAACGCACCGTCGATGCAATGTCCTCTGCCGGTATCACCGATTTTCTCGTGGTCACAGGCTATCGCGCCAATATGATCCGTGATTTCCTGGGAAGTTCAAGGATATCCTATATCGATAATCCCGATTACGTGCATAATAATAATATCTTCTCCCTCTGGCTTGCCATGCAGGAGCTTCATGGCCAGGAGGTGCTGCTTATGGATAGCGATATCCTCTGCGATCCTGAGGCTGTCCGTCGTGTGGCTCGTCAGGAGTGCTCAGCCCTCGCCATGCAGCGCCATGAACTGGGTGAGGAGGAGATGAAGATTGTTGTCGATGCCGACTTCAATATCACGGAGATCAGCAAGACCTGTCGTGTAGAGGATGCCGTAGGAGAGTCTGTAGGCATCGAGAAGATGACTTCTGAATACACAGAGGCCATCTATCAGGAACTCCGCAAGATGATTCTCGACGAAGGACTCATAGATATTTTCTATGAGCGTGCCTTCGAGCGGCTTATCCCCCAAGGACATACTTTCAAGGTTGTGGATACCACAGACCTCTTCTCTTACGAGCTCGACACGCCTGAGGACTTTAAGAAAGCAACAGAATCGATGCCGCAGGAACTCGTATGAGGAGGATAGCTGATGCCCTGAAGCGCTTCTTTACAAATCCCACATGTGTATTCTGTCTTGGATTGGCGGTAGTTCTTACGGCTACTACCATTGAGATACTTCGAGGGCGCGCTACCAATTTCTACGATTACTATGATGCCACCAATATGTTCTGGGCTGGTATCAGTCCATATAGCCTGGAGTTTATAGAGGCTCACAGCATCTGGTTCCTTTACACACCGGTATTTACCACCATTTATGCTCCGATATTCCTGTTACCGGAGTGGTTGGGCCCATTTGTGTGGAACGGATTCAACTACTGCATGCTCTGTCTTGCTATCAAGACTCTTCCCCAGCCGTTGGCTCCTTACCGGATGAAGATATTCCTCTTCTTGTTGTTGCTGATCCTGCAGAGCACATTCTGCTTTCAGTATAACATGGTGGTGTGCTATATCTTCCTCTTTGCCTTTACGCTTTTGGAAAACGGCAAGCCTTTCTGGGCTACATTGTTGATAATGATATCGGCTACAACGAAATACTATGGTGCAATCGAATTAGGCTTATTACTGTGTTATCCAAAGTTCTGGCGTAACATGGGCTATGCGCTTTTCTGGGGAGTAGTGCTTCTGCTGCTGCCAACCATCAACACGGCATTCGACAATGTGTTCGTGCTTTATAAGGATATGTGGGGTACCTATGAGTCGCATCGCGGTGCATCTGATTATCCTGGACTCTTTTATGCACGTGGCCTGAAGCCTCTGCTGTTGCCCAATCTCCGTATGGTACAGCTCTCTGTGCTTGCAGTGATAGGGGCTATGTTCTTCTGGCTCAACAAGCGCTGGAGTGATTTCCGTTTCAGAGTAGAGGCTCTTGCTGTGATGATGGGATATATCATCTTGTTTAGCGACAGTCCTGAGACGCATACTTATATTATCGCACTCTCAGGATATATGATGGCTTTCTGGCTTCAGCCACACCGTTCAAGATTTGATTGGATACTCTTCTGGCTGCTCTTTGTCAACTTCTGTATCCTTCCTGTAGATGCACTCTGTCCTACACCTGTCTACACATTCTTCCATCATAATTTCTGGCTTGATGTTTATTGCATGACAATAGCCTGGATACGTGTGATATGGTGGGCTGTAAAGCCAAACCGCATACCGTTCCCAAATATGTCTCGTAGTGCAATTATTGTCACTCTGTTGTTGTGTGCTGTCGGCTTACATGCTCAGGACCGCCATTATCGTATAAATGGTGTAAGATTTACTATGAAGTATGTCGAGGGTGGCACATTCATGATGGGAGCTTCCGACAATGACTCGATTGCTGAGGCTGACGAGAAACCGGCTCATAAGGTTACATTAGGCGATTTCTATATTGGCGAGACAGAGGTTACCCAGGAAATGTGGAAGGCTGTCATGGGCAAGAATCCTGCGAAGTTCAAGGGTGAGAACTGGCCGGTAGAGAATGTCTCTTATAAGAAATGCCTGGAGTTTGTAGAGAAGTTGAGTGAGATGACTGGTCGTAATTTCCGCCTGCCTACCGAGGCAGAATGGGAGTATGCTGCCAGAGGAGGAAAACATTCTAGGGGCTATCTCTATGCAGGTGCTGATGATGTCGAAAAGGTGGGCTGGCTGCATAACGACACTCTTTGGGGGCGGCACATGCCTGTGGCATCCAAGCAGCCCAACGAACTTGGGATATACGATATGAGCGGTAGTGTATGGGAGTGGTGCGATACTCCTTATGAGCCATACTCTGGTGATAAAGGAACGTTTTTCACCCGTCTCATCCGTAGCCGGTTCAAGGTTGTACGCGGAAGCGGTTTCAGAGGCTATGCCCGATATGCAAGGGTGTCTAACCGCTATTGTAATGCCGTATGGCGCAATGACCATACAATAGGTCTGCGTATTGCAATGCTGTTATGAAGGAGTTATCATCATTATATAAGATATATGAAGGAACATCAACTGTTTTCAATTTTGATTCCATCGTGGAATAATCTCGAATTCCTTAAACTGTGTGTTTCAAGTATCCGAAAGAACTCAAAGTTCGATCACGAGATTCTGATACATGTGAATGATGGAAGTGACGGCACACTTGAATGGGTAAAGTCTGAAGGACTGAAATATACTCATTCTGCAGAAAATGTTGGTGTTTGTTTTGCTTTAAACGGGTTGCGCCCATTGGCAACGACAGATTATATCCTTTTTATGAATGATGATATGTATGTCTGTCCGGGGTGGGATGAGGCTTTGTACGATGAGATAAACAGCATTGGGCATAAGATGTTTTTCCTCTCTTCTACATTGATTCAGCCACGTCCCTTCTTCTGTAAGAGTGTGATAGCTCCTGCCGATTACGGACAGTCGGTGGAGTCTTTCGATGAGGAGAGGCTGCTGCGTGAGTATAAGTCTCTTCAGCATTATGACTGGAAAGGCTCTACATGGCCTCCAAATGTCGTTCATCGTGATGTCTGGGATCTCGTCGGAGGCTATTCCATTGAGTATTCTCCAGGGATGTATAGTGATCCTGATTTCTCTGCGAAGCTGTGGAAGGCTGGAGTACGCCTGTTTAAAGGTGTGGACAAGAGCCGGGTATATCATTTTGAGGCCCGTTCCACGCATCGTATCGTTAAGAATGACGGTAGTACTCAGTTCCTCAGGAAATGGGGAATTACGTCGGGTTCATTCATTCGCGACATCCTCCAGCGTGGCGAACCATGGGATTCCGACAAGGATATGAGTGACAGACTGAAAAAAGACCTTCTCAGAAGTAAACTGAAGAAGGCCTTGACGATATTCCGTGATGTCAGGATTAAGAACATCTGGGAAGACTAACCTTATAATCCTTAGTGTACATTTCGTAACATAGCTTTAGCCATATCAGGGTTACAGGCAATGCTTTCAGGGCATAGGGCTGTACCCACTCTTTGCGGAGATAGGCAGGGAACAGGTCGCTTGGAGAGAGACTTGATAGTACGAATGCGAATATCAGTAAGGCAACGTCCCAATTCGTTCTCTTCCAAGGAGCAGCTGTATACCAGATGACAATACCGACAAACGGTGTGATATATCCGTTTGACTCACTTCCTGTGGAGAATAACACTAAAAACATCATCACAGATGCCAACAAGGTCTGCCTGAAAGCAACATTCTTGTATTGTGAAAACCGCAGGTAGGGAATGGCAAATAACAGTGTGCCGGGAATAAGCAGCCATAAGTCGCTATATGTCATTAATCCGGATATCTTTCTTACCATACCAAGCAGGGAGATGTTTTGATGAAGGGAATTAAGATTCTCACCATTCTTCTCTACCAGGCAATAGAACCACTCCTGATACTGGCTTACAATATATTCCGGACTGCTGATAAGCATCGGTAGTGCGAAAAGAACAATGCTCCATATAACGAGAGAAACCATAAAGCGACATTTGTGTTTCGAAAAGAAGAAGAATGCCAGTCCCAATATTCCATAGAGCTTTACCAGTGTGCCAAGAACAATGAAGAATGCCGCTTCCGTATCCCTTTCCTTTTCTATTAGGAAGAAGGCTAATACTATAATGGCTGCTATTGCTATATTAAATTGCTGCATAAACAGGGCTGTAAGCAATTCATGAGCGCAAAACCAAAGAATAAATACCTGCTGATACTTGGTTAAGTCGGATTTCCGGATGGCAATATATAGGAATAATGAAAGGGCAACACACCATAATATCATTCCTAACCAGTCGGGAACAACAGCAAAAGGTGCTATAACCAAAGAGAACAATGGTCCATAATGGTTAACGTCATGATATTCCTGAGGGTATTCGATAAACAATGAAGTCTGGTTCCAGACATGCCAGAAGACCCCTTTGAATATCATGAAATTATTGTGGCTATGCATCTTTGATAATGCAGAAACAATTCCCAATATCAGCCATAAACCTAACAGAGTGCGATAGTCGCTAAAAAATGGTTTCTTTATAAGAGCAGAACTTTTTTCCAATAAACTATTACCCATAAATGCTTCTTTTTTATATTCTGCTGCAAAATTAGGCAATTTTTTCGAGATTATCGGGTTTTTTGCTTAATTTTGCAGCATGAAGGATTATTCTAAGTTCAAATTGCTTGCGCCGATATCTGCCACGTTGCATAATCTGCTCCTGGCTTATCTGGTGTATTTTGTTGCCCGGACAGTTTATCTGTTGGTCAACTATAGCTATTTTCAGCAATCTGCTACTTCTGGAAAACTGATTGATATCTTTTGTGGTGGTTTGGTATTTGACACTTCGGCAATCCTTGTAACCAATATTCCATATATTATACTTGTACTTTTCCCTTTCCATAAGAAAGAGAGTCATCTGTGGCAGCTTATATGCAAATGGGTGTTTGTGGTGATAAACAGCGTAGCTCTGGCAATGAATCTATGCGACTCTGTATATTTCAAATACACCATGCGACGCACAACGATAACCGTATTCAACGAATTCTCCAATGAAGGCAATCTGGCAAGCATATTCCTTACCGAAGCATGGAATCATCTCTACCTTATAATATTATTCGTATTGGTAGTATGGGCTCTGTGGAAGCTATACAGGTCAACAGGCTTGTCGGCAAAAGACCTTGTCTGGTGGAAATATGATATTGCTGCCCTGCTATCGCTTGCAGCATTCGCTCCCTTCGTCGTGGCAGGCATAAGAGGAGGCTTCACAACGGCTGTACGCCCCATCACGGTATCTAATGCCAATCAGTATGTAAGCCGACCTGTTGAAGCTGCATTGGTTCTAAACACCCCGTTTGCCTTCTACCGTACAATAGGGAAAGATGTCTTTGTTGTGCCTGACTATTACTCTGACCCTCAGCAGCTGGCATCTGTTTTCACCCCTGTTCATATTCCTCATGACACCATTCCGATGACGAAGAAGAATGTTGTGGTTCTTATCGTTGAAAGCTTTGGAAGGGAATATATCGGAGCATTAAACGAAACGCTTGAGAATGGTAATTACAAAGGTTACACTCCACATATCGACTCATTAATCAGAAAGAGTATTACATTTTCCAGATCGTTCTGTAATGGAAGAAAAAGCATTGATGGAATGCCGAGTATCCTTTCGGGCATACCGATGTTTGTAGAGCCGTTCTTCCTTACTCCGGCCTCTATGAATCACGTCAGCGGTATAGCATCACTCTTGGCTGCCGAGGGATATCAGACCTCTTTCTTCCATGGAGCCCAGCGCGGCTCTATGGGGTTTATGGCATTTGCAAAAAGCACCGGATTCCAGGAGTATTACGGCAGGGAGGACTTTAATGAGGACAAGAGATTCAACGGTGATGAGGACTTTGATGGTATGTGGGCCATCTGGGACGAGCCTTTCCTTCAGTATTATGCAGCCAGGATGTCTGAGATGAAGGAGCCGTTTATGACAGCCGTGTTTACCGCATCGAGCCATCACCCCTATGCTGTTCCTGAGAAATACAGAGAGGTATATCCCGAAGAAGGCATAGCCATGCACAAATGTATCAGATATACAGATATGGCTCTGGGAAAGTTCTTTCAGACTGCGAGCCGGCAGCCCTGGTTCAATAATACCATCTTTGTGCTGACAAGTGATCATACCAATATGAGCGACCATCCCGAATACCAGACAGACCTGGGGGGATTCTGTTCACCGATAATAATATATGACCCCAGCGCTGCAGAGACGCCTCGCATGGAAGACAAGATAGCGCAGCAGATAGACATCCTGCCCACCATTATGGGTTTGCTGCATTATCCTAAGCCGTACTTTGCCTTTGGTATAGACGTTCTCAATACACCAGCTGATAAGACATGGGCAGTAAACTATCTGAATGGCATCTATCAATATGTCAAGCATGGACATGTATTACAGTTCGACGGGCTGCAGACCAAAGCAGTATATAGCCTTACCGATTCCCTGATGAAGAATAATCTTAAAGGAACGATTCCTCAGCAGCAGGAAATGGAGCGCGAGCTAAAGGCAATAATTCAGCAGTATATGGAGCGTATGACACAAGACAGGCTGTTGCCTGACTGATGTCCAGATCCGTTTTCATCCGATAATAATATTTAAGCATAGAAAGATGAATATAGTAATAGTTCACGACGTAGTTTTACCCGTAGTAAAGTATGGTGGCACGGAGCGCGTTATCTGGGCTCTTGGCAAACAACTGGTCCGTATGGGGCACAATATAACCTTCCTCGCCCGCAAAGGCTCCTCGTGTCCTTTTGCAAGAGTTCTTGAGATTGATCCTACAAGAAGTATAGGAAGCCAGATTCCGGAGGATACGGATATCGTCCATTTCTCTAATCAGGCCGATCACCGTGATCTTACTAAGCCCTATGTGGTTACTATAAACGGTAATGTTGATAATGGTGACATCGACACAAATGCCGTATTCGTGTCAGGCAACCATGCTGAGCGTCATGGACGCAGTTGCTTTGTGTATAACTGCCTTGACTGGGATGACTACGGAGTACCCGACTTGAACCAGGAACGCAGGCATTATCATTTCCTTGGCAAAGCTGCCTGGCGTGTGAAGAATGTACGGGGAGCCATAAGGATAACCAAGAAGGTTGAGGGAGCCGAACTGGATGTGCTTGGAGGTTACCGTCTTAACTTCAAGATGGGATTCCGTCTTACGTTAAGTCCCAGAATCCATTTCCATGGTATGGTCGACAATCAGGGGAAACAGCGCGTTATCCAACAGTCGCAAGGCCTGATTTTCCCTGTAGCCTGGCACGAACCGTTCGGACTGTGCCTCATTGAGTCTCTTTATTACGGAGCACCAGTATTTGCAACCCCGATGGGTGCAATACCGGAAATCGTCACACCAGAGTTTGGCTTCCTCAGCAGCGATGAGCAGGAGATAGCGGATTATCTCAACTCTCATCCCTATTACTCCCCACAACTCTGTCACCAGTATGTTGCCGATAAGTTCAACGTCAGGGTGATGGCAGAGGATTACCTCAGGGTTTTCGAGAGGGTGCTCAATGGTGAGTCGCTTACTATGTGTTAGTGATATCGAAATACTTCTTTAGTACGAGGAGAGAGATAAGCCGTTCACGTCTTTTGTCAAAGAACTGCTCTACGTATTCATGTGCATGCCGGATGATTGCTTCTGCCTCCTCGGGGTGCTCGATGTAATAGTTCATCCGCTCTTCAAGGTCAGAGAAGTCATCCTTTACCTCGATATAATGGTAGTTGGGAATCAGTCTGCCTTCCATAAACCATGTCTCGCAAGTGTGCTTTGGGGTAACGGCTATTGAGTTCGACGACATCACCCATTTAAGGTTCGAGGCCACGTCATTACCTTCAAGAGACATGATGAACTTATAGTCAAAATGCTCGTTGATGGTAAACTTCTCCTTCTTCCATTCGGGGTGCTCGGGAATAAGGTTTGTTGTAGCAGCATCCACCATGGGGTGTCCCAGCCAGCGTTTAAAGAATATATCGCGATTGGGCTTCAGCGGACCCAGGTCACCTCTGAAGATAGCGACATTCTTCTTCTCTCTCCAGGGCTTGGGGTCGTTGACGAAGAGGAAATGCCTTATCTTCTCCAGTTTCAAGACTACTGAGTTCTCATTATTGTCCCCCAGAGGACGGCTTTTAATAATTGTAGGCACCTCTGGTACATATGTTATGTCGCCCGAAAGAAGAATCCATCGGTTATGAGGATTAAAGTAATTAGCCACCTGCTTAGCATCAAAGTAATACACCTTCTGACCGGTCATGGGCTGATGCTGTATCTCTACAGCCTGCTTATTCCATGATTCCCTGTCGTATGATGTATCCTTTGTCAGTTTGCAGTAATAATTTACTCTATCCAGGATATATTCCTTATCAGGACGCTTGTCAAGCTCGGCGAGAAGACTCTTTAGCCTCATGCGGAACAATATCTTGGGAGTATTTTGTCTCAAATACCCCTTGACGAAGTATTTCAGATTACTGTTCTTTCCGTTGTGCAGGAGATAATAAATCTTTCTTTTGTTCATATCCAAATTAAAATATTCTTTTTATCGTTTGCTAAGATCTTTTGAGGCAGCCTGAAGGATTGCCTTGCCGATGTTTATGTCACCATTGCCCTTTATCTTCTTCTGGCTGTTAAGGTCGAAGAATGTAAATCCTGTGCTGTCAACAGTTGAGAAGCCCTCAGTGACGGTGTTTATGGCAAGGGGATAGCGGTAACTCTTGCTTAGCACATCACGACTGAAGGTATATGCGTCGTGTTTTATCCTCAACTGAGCCAGAAGGGTGGCCGGGAGGTCTGTCTGGTTGCAGATAGTCTCTATACGGCGTGGTGCCTTGACTGCTCCGCCTATCCATATCATTGGGATATGGTTCTTGAGAGGCGTCAGATCATCGATGTCCTTATAGAGCATCCCATGGTCGGGAAGGAGGATTACAAGCGAATTCTGCCATTGTGGCGACTTCTTAAGCTTTGAGATATAGTTGCCGATGCATTGGTCGAGGTAGTAGAAGGAGTTGTATACTTCGTCGTCGAGATGCTTTAATGGCACATCCCAGGGCTCGTGGCTGCTGAGTGTGGAATAGCCGATGAGATATGGAGCCTGGAGAGAGGTTGTCATCTCGTATAGGGTCTCGAAGGTGATGTCATCGCGAACTCCCCATTTTGCCGAACTCTGAGCTGCTGCGTCGTAGTCGGCCTTCCATTTCAGGTTCTCAAAACCTCCTGCCACGAGATATCCGCGCATCTTGGTGAAGTTGATGTCACCACCATAGAGATAATGGGTGCTGTAGCCCCGTTCTTCTCGCAGGCTATTGGCAATACAAGGCAGGGTGCGGACTTTGGCAGGAATCTTCATCACGGATATTGTGGGGAAGGAGGGATAGCCGCTGTAGGTGCATACCGTGCCTCTGTCGGTGCGCCATGAGTTGGCATAGCAATTGGTGAAATAGATTCCTTCCTGAGCCAGTCGGTTGAGATTCGGGGTGATATCGTTTCTGCCACTTATCTCGGTAAACTGTCCTCCGCAACTCTCCATAAGGATTATGATGATGTTAGGAGTCTGGGTGTTCAATAAGGAGTCGGTATCAATACTCTCTGTGTTGTAGATTGTGCTTATGATACGCTGACACTCGGCTTCTGGCATGAAGTCGTATGTGACATTGTCACTTGCCGTACTTTCCATTGATGCCATGAAACTGAACACGGGATTTACGGCAGAGTGGTTGAGATACTGGTTCAGCGAGAAGTAAACCTGTCCGATGTTTGTCGTCGACTCATCCAGACCTCCTCGAATGCCTATTATCATTAAAGGTATGGAGATGATATAGAGGACTGTTTCCAGAAGCTTGGGGATAAGCTTTTTGGCAGGTTTCCCAATAGGGAAGAAGCGGACTGTGATCAGATATCCCCCCAAAATAAGGGTGGTAGCAATCAGTAATGCAATCACTCGCCAGATGATATATGCCGTCGTAACGCTTGCTGCTGCTTCGTTGGGTGTCTCAAGATATCCAAGACACGAGGCGTCTAACTTGAATCCCCAGAAGGGGTAAAGGCTCGAGTCTGCCACAAAGGCCAAGGCAAAGGCGATGGATATCAGAAGGAAATAGCCCCGAAGCACGTGCAACTGCCATCTCCCTGAGATCCACACGCTGACGATTGTTAACAGGAATGGCAGGATTAGGAAATAGATAGCGGTAGAGAGGTCGAGGCTTATGCCATGGGTTATGACCTGCCAGACATCGGATGTCACAAAGTGTCCTGACCCCGATGTGACAAGCATAAAGACTATCTTGGCGATGACGAATACCAGCACCGTCCACAGATAGACCTTTGACAAAAAGACTAACCTCTTACTCATTATACCTGTTGCATGTCGTGAAGCTTCTTGTAATATCCGTCGAAGGAAAGAAGATCGTCGTGAGAGCCTCGTTCTACTATACGTCCCTCATGCAGCACACATATCTCATCAGCATTCTTGATGGTGCTCAGACGATGGGCGATGGCTACTGTCGTTCGAGTCTTCATAAGTCTTTCCAAGGCATCCTGTACCAGTCGTTCGCTCTCTGTGTCGAGGGCGGATGTAGCCTCGTCGAGGATAAGGATAGGAGGATTCTTGAGTATTGCTCTTGCGATGCTCACACGCTGACGCTGACCACCACTTAGTCGTCCTCCGCGATCACCTATGTTTGTATCGAAATTTGCCTCCGATGCCATGATGAAGTCGTAGGCATTGGCGATGCGTGCAGCTTCCTCGATCTCATCCTGTGTGGCATTGTCGACACCAAAAGAGATGTTATTGCGGAAGGAGTCGTTAAAGAGGATTGCCTCCTGATTGACATTGCCGATAAGCTTCCGGAGGTCATGAACGCCAAGGTCCTTTACGTTAATGCCGTCGATGAGCACCTCGCCCTCCTGAACATCATAATAGCGGGGAATAAGGTCTACGAGAGTCGACTTTCCACTTCCGCTCTGGCCTACGAGGGCAATAGTCTTTCCCTTGGGGATGGTGAGGTTGATATCCTTCAGCACCCACTGGTCGGCATACTTAAAGCTTACATTACGGAACTCTATCTGATGATCGAAGTGGTTAAGACGCTTGGGGATAGCAGGATCCTTGATTGTATTCTCTGCCTTAAGGATCTTGTCGATACGCTCCATAGATGCAAGTCCCTTAGGTATGTTGTAGCTGGCACGTGAGAATTCCTTCAAGGGGTGGATGATGGAATACAGGATTACCATGTAGTAGATGAATATAGGTCCTGTAAAGGCTTCGTATTTCAACACGAGGACACCGCCAAACCACAGGACAATGACAACCAACAGAGTTCCGAGGAACTCGCTGACAGGATGTCCTAACTGTATGCGCAGATGCACACGGGTCAGTTGGTTGCGGTATTCTGTATTTACCTTCGAGAACTTATCGTTCATCTTCTTTTCTGCGCAAAAAGCCTTGATGATGCGTAGTCCGCCGAGTGTCTCTTCCATGACACTCATCGTATCACTCCACAGATTCTGGGCCTTAATACTCTTCTGCTTCAGGCTCTTACCCACAAGACCCATCAGCCAGATTATCAGTGGGACGAGTAAGATGGTAAATAGCGTCAGTTGCCATGATATGGCTATCAGGGTAACAAAATAGCAGATGATAAGAATAGGGTCTTTCATCAGAAGGTCGAGCGATGACATCACAGATGTCTCAACTTCCTGAACGTCACCACTCATCCTGGCGATAATGTCGCCTTTGCGCTCCTCGGAGAAGAAACCCAGTGGCAGAGCGGTAACCTTCTTATACATCAGGTCGCGGATATCTCTCACTACTCCTGTACGTATTGGAGTCAAAAGGGCTCCGCCAAGATAGTAGGCGGCTGTCTTTAGGAGGGTCATGCCTACCAGAAACATACCGATGACAAACAGGGCTGTGGTGGCTCCCGTCTGTTCGATGAGCTGATTAACATAGTAGTTCATGTTGTTCATCAGCACTTCCTGCACCTTACCCCAGTCCCAAGCCATCAGGGCAGTGGCTTTCTCTGCATCATCGGTCTTGAAGAGAATCTGAAGAATGGGGATGATGGCAGCAAACGAGAAGATATTCAGTATCGCTGAAAGGATGTTTGCGATAACCGACATGACGATAAACTTCCTGTATGGCGGGAGAAATCGCCTGAGTACTTGCATAAACTCTTTCATCTTTTGAGCTATTTTGGTGCAAAGGTAGTTGTTTTTTTCGATATAACCTAAAGATATCATACTTTTTGTGGCAAATATCATCTTTACAGCGTATCATGGGATAAAAAAACAGCTGCCGGAATTAACTTCGCCATGCTGCGAGGGTGGGAGATGTGCCGTAATGATGCACTTAAGTTATCCCTTTCTGTGTATTGCATAAATAAATCCCTCAAATCGCTTGGCGGTTTGGGGGATTATTATTATCTTTGCATCGTGAAACAGATATTACTATCATTATCGAAAATAAAGAAGTCGCTTCTGGTATATGGCATTGCGTATTTTGCATTGCTGATGCTGGTTCTTGGGTTGCAATATGCATATCCGAAAACAGAGCTGCACATGATGGTCAATTCTTATCATACAGGTATTCAAGACACCTTCTTTAAGTATTACTCCATGATGGCAGAATGGCCATTATATGTGTTGGCGCTGCTTCCTCTATTCTGGAGGAAGATTGGGATGACGGTTTTCTTTGCTGTGAGTGAACTGACGGGTGGGGCGATATTACAGATATTGAAACACCTTATCTGTTATGACCGCCCCATAAGCGTATTCGAGAATCATCCCGATATGACGTTGCCTCTGGTACAGGGCGTAAACATGTATCACAGCAATTCCTTCCCGTCCGGACATGCCTCTACATTTTTCGTGTTCTGTACTTGCTGTGCCATTATCCTGGCATATCACTATCATGTGAAATCAAATCACGTAAACCACAGGAAATGGTATCTGATCAATCTGTCGATGGTGGTGCTGTTTATTATGGCAGCACTTGGCGCCTACTCGCGTGTATACCTGTCGCAGCACTTCCTGTCGGATGTGTGCATGGGAAGTGTCATCGGTTTTATATCCCCATGTCTGATTTACTATTTGGGTAAGGACAAAATCTTGAAACTCAATAAAGAATGAGATACGATAAAATGAAGAAGTTATTACGCAAGCCCATCTCGCTCTTTGTTTTTTCATGTATCGTCAGCATAGGTACATTGTTGTTGTACAACATACCTTTCTTCCATTATGTCGCTGACAATTCCAACGAAAGTGCAGGCGGAAGGATATTCCTTCTGACATCACTTGTGGTGATCATGCTGGCACTTAACTTCATGATGACCTGTCTTGTGATGTTCCTGATGAGGATTGTGGGTAGGATTCTGCTTGCCATATTCTCTGTCATCAATGCTACGGCAGTATATTTCATTGTCACCTATAGCGTGATGATTGATGCGACAACCATTGAGAACGTATTCAATACCAGATACTCTGAAGCCTCAGGATTCTTCAGTTGGGGATTGTGGCTTTTCATACTGGCCTTTGGCGTGTTGCCGGCTTTGTGGTGCCTGCTGCAGCCAGTAGTAATCGGAAAGGCAAGGAAACTGGCGGTATATTGCGGGAGTTCACTGGCTATTGTCCTTGTAGTGGCATTGGCGAATTTCAATCAGACATTGTTTATCAGTCAGCACGATACAGAGCTGGGCGGATTGCTGCAGCCCTGGTCGTACCTGGTTAATATATGCAGGATAGCAAGCTTCAGTATGGACGAACAGGCAGAGGAGATAAAACTGCCGGACGGTAGGATTGCAGACAATGATAAGGTTGTGGTGGTGCTCGTCATCGGTGAGTCGGCAAGAAAAGCCAACTTCCAGCTCTACGGTTATAAGCGTGATACGAATCCTCTGTTGTCTAAACTGCAGGATCTGAAGGTATATGAGGCCACTTCATGTGCCACCTATACTACAGCAGGGTCAAAGGCAATACTTGAGCCAAAAGACTCTGGCGACCTGTATGAACTGCTGCCCAACTATGCCTTCCGCACAGGTGTCGACGTGGCGTGGCGTACATCCAACTGGGGAGAGCCTCCTATACATATCGACGAATATCTTACTGACGATGAGCTTGGCGATCAGTATCCCGATGTTGATAAGAACTACGACGGAATACTCTTTGCAGGTATTCGTCAGCGTATAGAGTCGGGTAAGAGCAATAAGGTGTTGATAATCATCCATACCAGTACAAGTCATGGACCGAAGTATGCCGATAAATATCCAAAGGACTTTGAGGTGTATAAGCCTGTGGCAAAGAATGTGGAGGAGGGTGAGAAGAATGTTGGCCTGCTCGTTAATGCCTACGACAACACCATTCGTTACACCGACTTCCTTCTCGACAACCTTATCACCACTCTGCGTGCCATGACAGACTGGAAGAGTGCTATGATCTTCATCTCCGACCACGGCGAGTCGTTGGGTGAGAACAAGATGTTTATGCATGGCTTGCCAATGAAACTGGCTCCAAAGGAGCAATATGAGATACCTTTCCTGGTATGGACATCTGACAATTTCAGGGATTATAAGACTAAAGACGAACTGCCAGCGGTACTCGAGCAGCACTATATCTTCCATTCCGTGCTCAATCTGCTGTCAATAGAGTCGCCTGCTTACAACAAAGAGTTCGATATATTCAAATAAAGATTATCCGGTTGCATGAACTATTTCCTCTATTATATATTATTAGGTGTCTGGTATCTGTTCTCCCTGTTGCCGTTGAAGATACACTATATCATTTCCGACCTCTTGTTTTGGTTGCTTTACACGGTGATAGGATACCGGAGGAAGGTGGTATGGAAGAACCTTTCGGCTTCATTCCCGGAAAAGAGCGAGACGGAACTGAAGGAGACAGAACGCGGATTCTACCATTTCCTGTGCGACTACTTCGTTGAGACGGTTAAGATGATGACCCTCAGCAAGAAGGAGATAAAGAAGAGAATGGTCTTCAAGGGCATAGAAAATATTGATGAGGTGATAGAGAGTGGTCAGTCGATAGCGTTGTATCTAGGCCACTATTGTAATTGGGAATGGGTAACGTCGATGCCTCTGTGGGTGACACCTAAGGCACAGTGCGGACAGATATACCATCCGTTGGAGAACAGATATTTTGATAATCTCTTTCTGCGCAGCCGCCAGAGGATGGGGGCCATTAGTATTTCCATGCAAGACACCCTGCGCGAGGTGGTAAGATACAAACGCGAAGGGCAGCCTATAATGATAGGATATATCTCAGACCAGACTCCAAACTGGGTTAATATCCATCACTGGGTGGATTTTATGAATCAGGATACACCCGTGTTCACCGGCACTGAACGGATTGTGAAAAAGATGAACCATGCAGTGTTCTTCTTGGATATTCATCGCGTAAGGCGCGGATATTATGAGGCGGAGTTCAAACTGATGACGCGTGAACCTCAGAAGTTGGAGGACTTCGAGTTGACCGATTTGTATTTCGATATGTTGGAGAAGACCATCCGCCGGGCTCCGGAGTTCTGGTTGTGGAGTCACAACAGATGGAAGCGTACCCGAAAGGAGTTTAATGAGCTCTTTGAGGTGATCGACGGAAAAGTCATCGCCAGGAATCGCAAAGACTAAAACAGTCTTTAGTCGATGGCTTCGCCAAAGAGAGTGGCGCTGGTGGAACCTGTTATCCTTACGCGTACCGTCTCGCCGATATGATGCGAACCCTTGTCGAATACTACCATCTTGTTTTGTTCTGTTCGTCCACAGAGTTGCTCCCGGGAACGTTTTGAGAAGCCCTCTACGAGCACGTCAAACTCCTTGCCCTCGTCTTTCTTGTTCTGTATGGCCGACATCTCTGTCTGAAGGGCGATGAGCTCGTTGAGTCTCCGTATCTTCTCTTCCTCAGGAACATCATCCGGGAGATGCTTCGAGGCATAGGTTCCGGGGCGTTCAGAGTATTTGAACATGAAAGCAGAGTCGTAGCCCACCTCGCGCATCAGATCGAGGGAGAGCTGGTGATCTTCCTCCGTCTCAGAGTGATAGCCTACGAAGATGTCTGTCGACAATCCGCAGTCGGGGATGATACGACGGATGGCATGTACACGGTCCATATACCACTCGCGGGTGTATTTGCGGTTCATGAGTTTCAGGATTCTGTCGCTTCCGCTCTGTACAGGCAGGTGGATATGCTTGCATACGTTCGGCATCTCAGCAATGACCTTCAGCGTCTCATCGCTCATGTCTTTGGGATGGGATGTGGTAAAGCGCACACGCATGGTGGGCACTTCTTCTGCCACAGCTCTCAGTAGCTTTGGGAAATCATAATCTCCAATACGATATGAGTTCACGTTCTGGCCGAGCAGCGTAACCTCCTTATATCCTTTGTCTCTCAAATCGCGAACCTCTTTTAATATGCTCTCCACATCACGGCTGCGCTCACGACCTCTGGTATAAGGTACGATGCAGTAGTGACAGAAGTTGTTACAGCCACGCATGATGCTTACAAAACCTCCTATCTTATGACCTAGGCCTATACGCTGGGGGACTACATTCTTATATGTTTCTGTGGTTGACAGTTCGATGTTCATTGCCTTGTGTCCCAGTTCTGCCTGCGCTATGAGGTCTGGCAACGACATATATGCATCCGGTCCTGCTACGAGGTCGGCATGATGATTCTCAAGCAGATCCTGCTGTGCTCTCTCTGCCATACAGCCAAGCACTCCGATGATTAGCGGATGCTTACGACGAATGGCTGCGAGGGCCTCAAGGCGGTGATATATCTTCTGCTCGGCATTGTCTCTTACAGAACATGTATTCAAAAAAACGGCATCTGCATCGTCGATGTTCTCTGTGGTCTCATAACCTGCCATCTGCATTACCGATGCCACGACCTCCGAGTCGGCCACATTCATCTGGCACCCGTAGGTTTCTATAAATAATTTCTTCATCTTTTGAGTTATTTGGGTGCAAAGGTAGTTGTTTTTTTCGATTTAACCTAAAGATAACATACATTTTGTGGCAAATATCATCTTTTCTGCGTACCTTTGCATCCGGAAAGAGACTATAACAGATGAGAAAGGCAATAATGTATCTCCTTTTGGCGCTCGGCATTGTGCTTGGTGTGCTTTTTGTAGGTGGGGCCGTAGCTGGCTTCGTCGCAGGATACATTGATGGCTATAACGGCAATGAGTCCGGCACTACGAGTCCTGTAAGTATGGTGATTGGAAGCGGCTCCTTTATCCTGATACTTCTTTGTATAGTGATGAACTGGGTGTTCCTGCATTTCCGTTTCGCATCGTATGGCATAGGACGCATCCCCAAGCCTGTACTCATAAAGTCGTTGCTTTGGATGATGGTGGCGATGGGAGGCCTGGCTTTCCTAAGTGCCATAGTATATGTGCCGACGCAGGACCCTGATACAACTATACGCGAATCGTATCAGTGGATGCAGTCTCACTTTCTGTTGTCGATGTTGCTGATTGCTGTTGTTGAAGCAACGGGCAATTTGGTTCTTTATGGCGCAGTGCTTCGTGAGGTGCTCGACTGGAGGCATCGCCCGGAAATTATCATCCCTGTCTTTGCAGGAATAATAGGACTCGTGTCAGGGCTTATAGGTGAGGTACATCTTATGATTCCTACGATGATGACAGTTGTCATTGAGGGCTGGGTGTATGAATATAGCCGCAGCGTGATACCTGGGATAATAGGCGATGTGTTCTTCTGGGCAGTCTATCTGGCTATCATGGGATTCACCTTCCCCTGGTGGTGCTTTCTGATTGCTGTTGCAATTATTATTCCTGGGGCGTACCTTACAATAAAAACGATGGACCCTTACAAGCCCATCGATTAATTATCAGTTCTCTATTAACTGCAGTCCGATTCCCCGTACTGTCTTCAGCGTTATTCTTGGCTCGTCGGCAAGCAGTTTCCGGAGCTTATTCACAAAGACATCGAGAGAACGTGAGGCGAAATAGTCGTCTTCTGTATTCCAGAAACGGCTGAGGATGGCTTCACGACGTACCACATTATTCTTATTGTCGGCTAAGAGCTGAAGTATCTTTGCCTCTCTGACGGTGATGGTCTGCGAGGCTCCTGTCTCGTCATTGCGAAGAGTGGCGTGATCGGCATCGAGGGTGTATTTGCCCAGTTTGTAGTGACTCGTCACTTTCTGTGTCTTGGCACCACCACGCATCTTCATAAGGGCCTGGATATGTGCATCGAGCTCCTCAGGAACGAATGGTTTCTTAACATAGTTGTTGATGCCCAGACGATAGCCGGCCTTAACGTCATTAGGCGATGTAAGGGCAGAGGTGAAGATGATTATCACGTCGCCATCAGTCTCACGGATACGTTCCACCATCTCAAAGCCGTTCATTACCGGCATGTCGATGTCGGAGATGATGACATCCGGGTGATGCTCCTCCCAAGCCTTTACACCTTCCTTACCGTTGGAGGCTGTGATTACCTCGTAGCCTCCGATGATGTCTTCGAGACCCGTCTTTTCGATATATGCCAACGACTCGTCGTCTTCCACTAACAATAACTTGATCATACGCTCTTTGGGATATAAAGTGTAAATTCAGAATACTTGTCCTTTTCGCTCGATACTGTGACCTTTCCTCCGTGTGCCTGCATCACCTGATCCACGTAGTTGAGTCCGAGTCCGAAACCGGATACTCCTCCCTTGCGGTTCTTCTCATGGATGGCAGCCCGCCCGAACTTGTCGAATATCACCTGTTGTTCTTCTTTAGTGATGCCGATGCCGTTATCGCGTACCTTTAATAATACGTTCTTGTCGGTATCGAAAGTCTTAATGTTTATTTCTATCTCGTCTTTGGAGTATTTTAATGCGTTGTCGATGAGGTTGGCGATGGCTTCTGTGAGATACTGCTCATCGGCCATAACCTTCTTAACTTCCAAGACGGTATTAACCTCTATAGGCTTTGTGGCTTTAGCCTTTGCCTTCTCCACAAGGTCGTCGATGATTGGCTCAAGGTCTATATCATTTTTGTTGAGGATGAGTTTCTTGTTCTCGAGTTTAGATATTGTGAGCAATTTGTTGACTAATGCCAGTAGATGCTCTGCCTCGCTCTCGATGATAGAGTAGTATTTCTCCTTTATCTGTGGCTTGTCGTCAACTTTGCCGCTATGCAGGAAGTGGGCTCCCATGATGATGCTCGACAGTGGCGACTTCATATCGTGCACCATGGCGTATGAGAAGTCATTGCGCAGTTCTGTCATCTGTTCTTGTTCCGTGATGAAACGAAGCAATTGGATGATGATGATGGCGAAGAACCCGAGAATAATGGCGCTGATAAGAAATAGTGGACTCAATCTCTGGGCTAATTCGGGATAGGGATTGTTAAGTGCTATCAGAACAGCCTTTGACTGGTCTCTACGGATACTTACAGGCTTTGTCTTTATCGACCACGAAGAACTTCTGTCATTGTTCTGTCGCAATACTTTCCCCTCGGCATTGACCTCCTGGATGGTTACGTCTCTGTTGATATGAGCCACGCTCAACAGCGAGTCGACAAATATAGCAATAGTGTCGAGCGATATCTCAGAGTGATATTTGCGGCTCAGGGCATCGTTCATTCCTTCTACTGATGAGTCGAGAGACAGATTGCCTCGTGCCTCAGGAAGACTCAGGGTGTCGCCTTGGGTTACAAGGTCTGCTCGCTGGTAACTCTCGTAGAACATCGCCCAGGTGAGTTGGGCAGAGGCCCTCTCGGTTATGTCTCTGGTAACAGAGCGGTATGTCATCCACATATATAATGCCAGTAGCAGCAAGACAGCCACTGCACTCACTATCGACACATTCCTATATCTGTTGCTATGCATAAGTGCCTACAAAGGTATGAAAATCTTATCTTACAGAGCATAATTTTTACGTTTGTTAACACGGAAATTGTATTTAACCTAAAGATAACATGAAGATAACTTAAAGTTTTTGTAGTTAATCGTACCTTTGCAACGTCAAATAGAAAAAATAACATTTAAAATTCAAGAGATATGGAATCAATTATCACAGTAGCAACAGTAGTTACAATGTACATGAATGCCGTTAACAGCACCGATGCAAACTATATGTACAACGGCGAGATGGAAGACGGAGTAGTAAACAAGATTGAGGTTTACGAGCGTAACGACAACCAGCAGATGGAGCAGAAGATGGAGTACTGCTACTATTACGATGAGCAGGGACGTCTTGCTGACAAAGAGATGCTTTCTTGGGATGAGACAAAGAAGGACTGGACAAAGAGTTCTCGTCTTACATATAAATATTATAAGAATGGTTACAATGTAGAGGTTAGTCACTGGAACAGTGAGAAGCAGGCTTACGATCTCCCATCAGAGGTGACTCTCTATCGTTCTCAGGCTCCAAACCTTACTACTGTTAAGACATATAAGATGAACGAGAAGCAGGACAATATGTACCTCACAAGCAGTATGGTTGTCATGGAGCCAATCGAAAACAGTCTGCTCGCCATAAGATAAACGATTCAAAAATTATACTCTCTCTAATTATATTCCCCGTCATACATGAGTCATTATGTTTGGCGGGGCTCATTTTTAACATAAAGATAACATTCGATTTGCATAGTGTTACAAAAAAAGTGTGTATCTTTGCAAACGAAAAAGTTGAATTAACTAAATTGTGTCAAAATGAAACTAAGAAAACTTTTTGTAGCAGTAGCACTGCTCACCACAGGTTTCGCATCAGCTCAGCAGATGCCAGAGATACCTGTAGACAGTGGAGTCCGTATTGGTAAGCTCGACAATGGACTTACTTACTATCTTCGTCACAACAACAATCCTGAGAAGAAGGCTAACTTCTACATTGCCCAGCGAGTGGGCTCTATTCAGGAGGATGACTCTCAGCAGGGTCTGGCTCACTTCCTTGAGCACATGGCCTTCAACGGTTCTGAGCACTTCCCTTCAGGAAAGATGATTGAGTATCTGCAGACTATCGGCGTTGAGTTCGGACGTAGTCTGAATGCTTATACCTCTATCGACCGCACTGTATATTATATCGCTGACGTGTCTACAGAGCGTCAGTCTGCTCTTGACTCATGTGTTCTCGTACTGAGAGACTGGTCGAGCGGTATTACAGCAGAGCCTGCAGAGATTGAGAAGGAGCGTGATGTTATTCATAATGAGTATCGTATGCGCAACAGCCCAAATCAGCGTATGATTGAGCGTGCTCTGCCTACTCTGTTCCAGGGAAGTAAGTATGGTTTCCGCATGCCTATCGGTAAGATGGAAATTGTTGATAACTTCAAGCCAGAGGAGCTCATTGCTTATTATAAGAAATGGTATCGTCCGGACAATCAGGCTCTCGTAATCGTTGGTGACATCGATGTTGACTATACAGAGAACCTTATCAAGAAGATGTTTGGCGACATCAAGGTTGCTCCTGATGCAGCAAAGGTTGTAGATGAGGCTGTGCCCGACAATGAGCAGGCTATCTATGTGGCAGAGAAGGATAAGGAACAGCAGTACCCTATTCTGATGCTCTCCATGAAGCGTGATCCTATCCCTGCAGAGCTGAAGAAGACTATGGCTTATCTCGTTACCGACTATCTCAGCGACCTCACATGCTCTATGATGAATAGCCGTTTCTCAGAGTTGCAGCAGCAGCCCGACTGTCCTTTCCTTCAGGCAATGACTCAGGATGGCAACTATCTGCAGTTGGCACGTACCAAGGAGGCTCTGATGTTTATCGGAGTAGCCAAGGAGGGTAAGGAGATTGAGACCATGCAGGCTGTAATGCGTGAGGCTAAGCGTGTTCACGACTTCGGGTTCACCGCTACTGAGTTCGCTCGTGCAAAGGCTGAATACCTGAGCCAGCTCGAGAAGTACTACACCAATCGTGATAAGATGAAGAACAGCCAGTTCGCTGACTCTTATATCGAGCATTTCCTCGAGAAAGATCCTATCCCATCAGTAGAGGATTACTATAACACGATGAACATGCTTGCTCAGCAGCTGCCTTTCGAGGTTGTCAACCAGTTTGCACAGCAGATTATCAATACTGACGACAAGAATCTCGTTGCCTTCCAGATGGAGCAGGAGAAGGATGGCAAGATTTATGTTGCTCCTGAGGCAATGAAGAAGGCTACTGAGGCAGTACGTGCAGAGACACTTACTGCTTGGGTTGACAATGTCAAGGAAGAGCCTCTGATGGCTCAGATGCCTGCAAAGGGTAAGATCACAAAGGAGACAGAGAATAAGACTCTCGGATATAAGGAACTTACTCTCTCTAATGGTGCAAAGGTTATTCTGAAGAAGACCGACTTCAAGGATGATGAGGTTATGATGCAGGCAGAGGCTAAGGGTGGTATGTCACTTTATGGCAAGGAAGATATCATGAATCTCCAGCTCATCGAACCTGCTCAGATGTACAGTGGTCTCGGCAACTTCTCTAAGTCAGAACTCGACAAGGCTCTTGCCGGTAAGCAGGCAAGCGTTGGTCTGAGTGTAAAGGAGGATCGCCAGTATATCAGTGGCCGCTGTGTTCCTAAGGATATCGAGACACTCTTCCAGCTGTTCTATCTCACACAGACAAACATCAAGAAGGATGAGAAGTCGATGGCTTCGTTCGTTAACCAGATGCAGATGATTCTCAAGAACAAGAGCCTGAACCACCAGCTGGTTTACAATGACTCTCTTGAGAGCACAAAGAATAATGGTAATCCTATCTACAAACTTCCTGAGTTGGATGATATGAAGAAGTTCGATTACGATCGCACTCTCTCAATGCTGAAGCAGCTCTATATCAACGGTGGTCAGTTTACATATACCATCATTGGTAACTTCGACGAGCAGGCTATCCGTCCTCTCATTGAGCAGTATATCGCTTCTCTGCCAGCTGGTAAGGCTATAAAGGCTAAGGATGTACGCACATTCTTCAGTGGCAAGAAGGTTAACCGCTTCGAGAAGAAGATGGAGACACCACAGGCTCAGACCACTCAGATCTGGAAGAACGACAAACTGGCTTACACTCTCGAGAACAAGGTATTGCTCGATGCTGCAACAAGAGTTCTTACCCGCATCTATCTGCGTACCATCCGTGAGGAGGAGAGTGCTGCATATAACGTAGGTTGCGATGGTGAGATCAGCACTATGGGTCCAAAGCCGGTATTCTTCATGACTGCTCAGGCTCCAACAAATCCTGATAAGCAGAAGATTGCTGAGGATCTGATGATCAAGTATATCAACGAGGCTAAGGCTAAGATTGCTGACGATGATCTGAATCCTGTTAAGGAGACAATGCTGAAGCAGGCAGAGGATGCAAATCGCGAGAATCGTCACTGGATGAATGTGCTGACAGAATGGACTGCTGAGGGTGTTGACCTGCAGACCAACTATGCTCAGACTGTAAAGGCTCTGACTCCACAGAAAGTTCAGAAGTTTATCGCAGACTTCCTCGCTGCAGGAAACCATGCTTCAGTTGTCATGATGCCTACAAAGTAATTAAAAAGCTTTAAATTGGTAATAGAATCCGTAATTTGGGTAACCTGATTACGGATTTTTTTGTGTACCTTTGCAGCCACAAACACTAAATACTGATATGGAAGTTATTAAGAATAAGGAGTTTGGCGGCGAGCGACCATTGTTTGCTACACATGATTTGAGGCTTGAGAACATCACTATCGTAGATGGTGAGTCGGGCATCAAGCAGTGTCAGAATATGGAGTGCTACGATAGTAAGTTCTACGGCAAATACCCTTGGTGGCATGTTGATGGTGCTCATATCGAAAACTGCTATTTCGCCCCAGGTTCTCGCTCTGCCATCTGGTATACCAACGACCTCGTGATGAAGAATTGCACTATAGACGGACCAAAGTTCTTCCGTGAGATGAATAATGTGGAACTCGAGGATGTCAATATAACAGATGCCGATGAGACCTTCTGGAAGGTAAAGGGCCTGAGACTCAAGAATGTTAAGCTTCATGAGGGTACTTATCCGTTTATGTTCTCTGAGGATATTTATGTGGATGGTCTTGAGAGCGATTCGAAATATGTGTTCCAGTATTGTAAGAATGTGGAGGTGCATAATGCAAAGATTGTTACTAAAGACTCTTTCTGGGAGTGCGAGAATGTAACTGTATATGATTCTGTGCTCGATGGTGAGTATCTCGCCTGGCACTCCAAGAATGTGCGTCTGGTGAACTGTCATCTGGCTGGTGAGCAGCTATTGTGTTATGTGGATAACCTCGTGCTTGAGAATTGTACTTTCGATGCTGCATGCGATCGTATCTTCGAATACTCTACCGTTGAAGCTGACGTGAAAGGACATATCGAAAACATCAAGAACCCTACAAGCGGACATATCATTGCCGATAGCATCGGCTCTGTAACAATCGATGATAATGTGCGTCAACCGAATAACTGTATAATAGAGACTCGCTGATGAAATACAATTTTGATGAAATAGTCAATCGCAGAGGCACACACTCTGTAAAATGGGATGAAGCAGCAGAGGGGGTTATTCCTCTTTGGGTAGCAGATATGGATTTCAAGGCAGCACCAGCAATACTGGAGGCTGTGCGTAAGCGTGCTGAACATGGGGTGTTTGGATATACTGTAGTAGAGGAGGATTACTATCTTGCGATAATCAACTGGTTCCATCGCCGCCATGACTGGCATATCCGTCGTGAGGAGATTCTATATACCACAGGTGTTGTACCTGCGATGTCTGTTGCCATTAAGGCCATCACGATGCCTGGTGAAAAGGTGCTTATCCTCTCGCCTGACTATAACTGTTTCTTCTCGTCAGTACGTAACAATGGTTGCGAGGTCCTGGAGAGTGTGTTGAAGAGGAAGGAGAACACCTTTGAGGTTGACTGGGAGGATTTCGAGGCGAAGTGCGCTGATGAGAAGACTACTGTTTTCTTGCTCTGCAACCCTCATAATCCTACAGGACGGGTATGGACAAAGACAGAACTGATGCAGATGAACGATATCTGTATGAAATATGGTGTTAAGGTCATCAGCGATGAAATCCACTGCGAACTCATTATGCCAGGATATAAGTTCCACCCGTTTGCAGCTGTCAGCGATCAGTGCCGTAAGAACAGTGTGATTCTCAATTCTCCGTCTAAGTCATTCAATATCGCAGGTCTTCAGACAGCGAATATCATCTGCTCTCAGCCAGAATGGCGTCGCCGGTTGGATCGTGCGATAAATATTAATGAGGTGTGCGATCTTAATCCCTTTGGCCCGGTAGCACTTGTCGCTGCCTATAATGAAAGCGAGGACTGGATAGATGAGCTCAACCAGTATCTCTGGGGTAACTATCAGGCTCTCTGCGAGTTTATAGAAAAAGAGTTACCTCTTCTGAGAGTCAGCAAACTCGAGGGCACTTATCTGTCTTGGGTAGATGTCTCTGCCTTGGGTGTCTCTTCTCAGCATCTCTGTGATCGCATTATGTCTGAGGCAAAAGTATGGGTTAATCCTGGCACGATGTATGGCCCTCAGAGTGGCGAGGGGTATATCCGAATTAACATCGCCTGTCCTCGTAGCATTCTTCTCGAGGCTTTGGAAAGAATTAGGAAGGTATTGGCATAAATAATTAATCTCCTCCAAAACTGGGGGAGATTAATTCTTTTAATTGATAAGGAATATCTTCGTCTTTCCATTGTATGTCGCCTTAATTGTTGCGCGACCCTCTACAACTTTGGAAAACTCAAACTTCACATCTGGTACATTCGAAGCAGCCTTAATCTTACCCTTCTCGCAAAGTTTGCCATATACCTGATAACGATTACACTCTTTATATCCGTTAAGATTGGTGAACCATATCGGCTCTGATGGGATATTTAATGCAACATCGTCGATGGTGATTGTAACCTGGGGTACTACAGGAGCCTCAAACTTCTCACCAGCCTTTGAGAATCCTATTCCATGAAGGTCGAACAGACCCTGTGGACGCTGAGGACCACGTGGAGCACCCCAACGGGGACGTTCTGGAGCCTTTATCTCAGGACCCTCTGCTACGAGATAGATAGCATGCTTTCCTGCAAGTCCCTCAACATCAGACACTGCTGTCTGATATATCATAGCTGCCTTAGGAGCATCAGCTGGGATATCAAATACTGCAATCTCCTTACCCTTCCAAGGATCGTCGAGAAGAACATGAATCTTGAATGCCCCATGTCCACCAGTAGTAAGGTTTAGATTCAGCATCGCTCCATCACCCTTCTGGATACCAGCAAATGGCTTCAGTCCCTTTGTGGCTGCTGCGAGACCTCCAAAGCCGAAGTATTTGAATCCTACTATGCCGCCATTCTGGATGCCTGCAAGATCCATAGAGTTTTTCCATACATCGTGGTTATCCTGCATCCACTCGTTGCTGTTAGGACCATACATGAAACATGCGATACCGGCTGAATAATACTGATAAGGTGGAAGACCGAAGATCTGGAATCCCTCAGAGGTTACCTCGGCACCAGTATATGTATTACCGTCTGAGGCAGCTGCTGTCCACTCATTGCCTTTTACAAATGGGTCGTAGCCAGTAATCTTCACAACTCCTCCCTTAGATACAGGCTTCTTGTCCCAAGTGATCTTCACTGGGGCTACCATTGCCTGACGGGCAAAACCGAATCCGCGTGGAGGACGATGATAGAACACATACCACTGGCCGTTGATCTCCTGGAGTGATCCGTGGGTGTTATGACCTGCATTTGTGGTAATCAGATGGGAGGCGTCTTCATTGAGCACCACACCACGAGAGTCTACAAGTACACCACCTGAGCGCCAAGGACCAAGTGGAGAGTCGCCAAAGGCATATCTCAAAGCTGAGTTGGTATTGTCTAATCCATACTCCTTGCCGCTATATCCGGAGAAGACCATCACATATTTATTTCCCACCTGACGGATGGATGATGCCTCGAAGAAATTAAAGTCTAATGGGTTCTGGCCTTTGTAGAGGGCCTTATACTCAGAACCTTCCTTGTCGAGGAGTTTGCCGTCGCGACTGCTGGCAGGGATGAATGGGTCGATAAGTTCTGTTCCCTCACGCTTTGAATACATCGTGTTCTGATCGAGTTCGCAGGCTGTTGAGTGCTGGAATCCATAGAAAACGTAAGCACGATAGCCTTTTGTATAATCAGGGTCTTTCTTGTTGGTGATGTTCTCTACGAATACAGAGGGATCGAAGTCGATGAGTGAGCCAGGCAGACATCTGCGACCATCCTCTGTGAGATTGATAGGAGTAAAGGGACCGTTCGGACGATCGCCCTTGCAAACCATCGGCACACGCTGCCATCCACGTGAGTGGGGATAGAGATAGTAAGTCTTCTTGCCAGTTAACTTGTCTTTGATTTCTACAAGGTCGGGTGCGAACATCGTGTCCCATTGTCCGTCTACATACCAAGAGAAGATAGGACCCTCATCGCGCCATTGTGTGAGATCATCAACAGGTGCCGACCACATACGGATATCAGGACCGCAATAGGCAGTGAATGTCACATCGTGAGAGCCGATGATGTATGCACGATACTTTCCAGGATTGTCTGGGTCTTCAAACACACGTGGTTCACCATCGGGCAAATGCTCCCAAAGTGGGAGATAGGGGTTCTGTGCCTGAGCCACAAGTACGGCAAGCAACAGAAGGGGTAACAAAAAAAATCTTTTCATTGCTATTATTATTTGAATTTTGATTGATTCTGTCTGCAAAGATAGTAAAACTATATTAAATAACCATTGATAATTGTCTCGAAAGGGTTACTTTGAAACATAAGCGAAAGAAAGTGTAACATTTCTGCGGGTTATTTGCAAAAATTCGCTCATTAGTTTGGTAGTACGCATAAAAAAGCGTACCTTTGCAGACGAAAAACCTATAGTAATGCTTAAAAAACACCTGCCCTGATAGTTAAATGGATATAACAAGGCTCTCCTAAAGCTTAGTTCCGAGTTCGATTCTCGGTCGGGGTACTAGGAATTAGTCGGCGAATTAGATAATCTGCTACGATGTCTGTTGTGCGGTAGATATCCTGTGAGAACCCGTGGTCGAAATATTCCTGAATGACCAGCTCACTCTTTGGCCAGATCTGGTGGAAACGTTCGCCGTAGGTGTAAGGAACAACACGATCTGCATTACCATGAATAACGAGTGCCGAACCCTGATATTTGGCTGCTGTCTCATAGATAGGCAGACTGAAGGCTGTGCGGATGTATTTGCCTCCAAGTTTCAGACCTCCCCAGAGCTCTACATACTCGCCTGGGTCAAAGGGGTCATACTGTTTTCCCATCGTGTTGCCTCGAATGGCATCATCGCGAAGGACAGCTGCAGGAGCCATAAGTGCCACAGCCTTAAATGCCGGCTCGCCTAATTCTTCACTCAGTTGACCTGCTGTCATCGCAGCCACTACACCTCCCTGAGAATGACCTGCGATGGCAAGAGTGCTTACATATCTCAGATCTCTTACATACTCCACAACCTTCTTGGCATCCACTATCTCATTTGGCACAGTCATGTCCTTGAATTCTCCCTCGCTCTCACCATGTCCGTTGAAGTCGAAACGGATGCTGGCGATGCCGTGAGCCTGTAATGTGTCGGCAATGAGTTCGAACAGCGGACCGTCCTTTGTGCCGCTGAAACCATGACAGAACACCACCATCGGGCATTTTTCGCCCTGCTTCAGTTCTGGCTTCTGAATAAGAGCCTTCAGCTTTCCATGATCGCCATCGATGAATACTGTCTCACCTTTCTGAGCGGCCTGATAGCCACCGGTGGTGAGTTCCTTCAGGTACTTATCCACCTTATATGTCAGTACTGTTGAGAGTTTTACCTGTCCGTCAGGACCTACAATTACCATAGATGGAATCCACTTTACGCCATAGGCTTTGGCAATATCTGTCTCCTTAAATTTCTTCAGTTCGCTCACTTGAGGGTATCTGATGCCATATTTCTTGATGGCATTCTTCCACGCTTGCACGTCGGTATCCATTGAGATGCCGATGAATTCGATACCATACTGGTGGTATTTCTCATACATGCGAACCACCTCTGGCGCGTCCTTACGACAATCCGGGCACCATGAAGCCCAGAAATCTAGTACTACTGTCTTGCCCTTGGCATATTTTGACAATTGGATAGTCTTGCCTTCAGGCGTCTTCATCTTGAAATCTGGTGCTGTTGTGCCAGCCTTCACCAGTTCTGTTGCATACTTGTCGTCCATGTCAGGCTGGGCGAACTGTGCCTTTGTTGCTGTTGCTCCCATAATGAGCAGTACCAGTGACACGATAATACCTTTGTTCATAGCTGTGTTCATATTTTATGAAAATATAGTTATTCAAGTTTTTTACGAGATTGCCGATCAGAAAGAAACATACCTACAATGATAAGCGTAGTGCCAAGAAGGAACCAAGGGGTGATAGTCTCATTTAATAGCCACCATGCAAAGAGTATAGTGGTTATTGGGTTGAAATAGACCCAGTTTGTGGCCACTAGGGCACCAAGCTTGTCGATAACCCAGTTCCATACTACGAAGCACAACATGGAAGCAACAACGCCAAGGAACAACAGATTCCAAATCACATCGCTGCTAAGAAGAGTCTGAACAGACGGGAATCCAGGATATACTATGTAATAAGGAATAATGGTAATCAGACCATAAAAAAACACCTTGCGGGTTATAAAGAGTGTATTGTATCGCTGTAATGCCGTCTTCATGAGCAGAGAGTAGAATGCCCAGCAGAGACATGCGGCAAATGCCAGCATATCACCGCGAGGCGAGAGATGAAGCACAAAATGACCATTAAGCACCACTATAGCCATTCCTGCACAGGCTATAAGCGAACCAACTACCTGAGTACGGCCTATATGCTCTGAGTGGCGATAGACAATGGCCATAAGCAGCATTGCAAACAGTGGGCAGGTACAAACAATCAGAGAAGTGTTGGTGGCGGTAGTGTAGAGTAGGGCTGCATTCTCTGTCAGGAAATACATAGACCCTCCAGTAATGCCCAGCAGCAACATCGTAAATTCGTCTCTAATTGAAGAGGATAGCAACTTGAATCGTCCTGAAAAAACACTATATGCAGTCATCAGCACATAAGCGATGATAAACCTTATGGTGAAAATCTGTGCGGGGGAAAGTCCATTCTGAAGCAGCATTTTTGTAAATACAAACGTACTGCCCCAGATAGCTATCGTTATGAAGGCCGCAAGATGGTATGACATCGTTCCGGATCTTTTCATTGTCATTGTTTTGCGTAATTGGAGGGCAAAGATACGAAGAATCTCGCAAACTGCAAAACATTCAATAATTTTTTTCGGATAACAGAATGAATGAAATATTTGGCGGTTTCAAAAGTATTTCGTATCTTTGCCGCGAAATAGGTAGAAATAGACTTGGATATGAGAAAGATTCTGATTATAGCCCTGTGTATGATATACGTTATGGGAGCATGGGCTCAGGGGGAGGAACTGCGGAACATGAAGGTGATGATAGGAATGAACAATCTTTCCTATAACAAGCCTGAGGACAAAGGAACCCTTGCAAAGGTTCTGGATGCTATTCTCACAGGAGAAGTATCCAAAGACCAAAGTAAGTATAAGGATGCAGTCAGAGCTGCTATAGTGAAAGGCTTGTCGCAGTCTCATCGTATCATTGCCATCGATGGACACTTGTCAAAGGAAGAGGCTGAACAGCCAAATGCGTTATATATTGACGGAACGGTGTCAAATCTGTCAACAACCAGTAAGACGGATAATTACGAGGTAGACGGTAAGACTCGTTATAAGACATATTATAAGGCTCTGATAGGTGTTACACTCCATATTAAGGACGCCAAGACGGATGAGGTCATTGGTAGCCCGTCATTCAATCTCTCTCAATGGGATGTCTCTTGGATTGAGACTCAGGAAGGAGCAATGATGAAAGCTCTCGAGAAGTTGTCGTCAACGATAACAGACTACTGCAATAAATGGCTTCCATTATCAGCAAACGTGCTTGAAGGCGCACGTGATAAGAAGGATAAACAAAAAGAGGTATATATTGACCTCGGTGCTGCTGAAGGAGCTTATGAAGGCCTGCATATGGGTGTCTATACTGTGAAGACCATTGCTGGCAAAGATGCTAAGAAACAGATAGGCCGACTGAAGATTATGGAGGTTCTTGGCGATGACATCAGTCTCTGTAAAGTTCAGAGCGGAGGTAAAGACATCAAGGCAGCACTCGATGCCGGAGAGACATTAGTGATTCAGACCACTGACTAATCAATTAACATAACTAATTAACAAACCGCCCTGCAGCAAGTAATTGTTGTAGGGCGGTTACATTTTATGTTGGAAAAATATTATCTTATGGCGTATAGATAAGCTAGGAGGGCCATCTTGCCTCGCATAGTCTCTCGAGGAGTGAACTCGCCATTAACCCAGAAGTATCGCTGGTTGAAATAAGATTCCTGACGAGGCCAGCCTTCTTCCCACTTGGGATAGCAGTGAGAAAGGAAAACACTTGCGTCACCACCATTATGACCAGGTGACCATGTCTCTGTGCCATTGAATGGGGTTTGTCCTGGATGAGTGCCTGGGTCGCCATCGTTACGGCCTGTAGAGTATATGTCTGTGATATGACGCTCGCCAAGACCAGTCATCTCAACGATGTTTCCAGGATTGCGTCCAAGAGCCCATCCTGCCTCAGTATACATGATGCTCTCCAACTGCTTCTTTTCTGCCTTATCAGCAATATAGTGAGCCAGCATAACAAGCTGGAGGTTCTGTGATGTCTGCCAACGGCTATCGTTAGCTGCACGACGAGATGGTCGCAGGGCTACATGGCTGATATTATAAGCCTCAGCTTGGTTACGGATTGCTGCTTTCAGGTTATTATAAAGCTCACCGTAATGACGCTCATGAGGACAGGTGATATAAGCCGCAGCTGCCCAGTACTGGCAGAAAGATATAATCTTCTTGCTTTCTTCATGCATTACGCCAACACCGAAGAATCCGTGTTTGCCTTTGCTGAAGAGGGTAGATTGGGCATCTTTGATCATGCTCTCATCTACCATAATCTTCTCCCATTGCTGATCGCCTGTGAGATTATAAAGGAATGCTGCTGCCATCTGACGGAAATCTCGGCCTCGCATCTGCATCGAGCCTATATCCTGAAGATCGTCGAGCTGTCTGTTCTCTTGTCGCTCTGCAAAGCGGAAGGCTCGGATGGCCTCTTCGGTATAATAGTCTCTTAGCTCATCACAGCCATGAAGACGTAAAGCCTCTGCGATGATGGCACAGTTGGCTGCGTTAGCCCATGCAGCCATCGTGGTGCATCCAGCCTGGAACATCACGCTCCAGTCCCAACTGGGATTAGTGACACCCTGAGAATAAGCCTCACCATCGCGGATAGAGAGGAAGAAATCCACCTCGTTGCGAGCCTCGTTGATGAGGTCTGGAAGACCGTCTCCACTCTCGCTGATGCCAAGATTATCATCAGAGATTTTTCCTCCACTGAGTATATACGGCAGAAGCATGTCGTAGATGTTACTTACGTGAGCCAGATGACGGTCCCAGTCGAAAGCATCAGAGTGACCTCCCTTGACATCGAGGGCTACAGGGTTGCCAGACAAACGATGCTCCCAAAATATAGATTCTTTTACTGGCTTGAAATGCGGCTCGTCCCACACGTCGGTATGCAGCTCTGCCCATCCTGGGCTCCAAGGATGGAAGTCGGTCTTATAGATGGTAAAGCCCTTTGGGTCTTCCTCTGGGATAAACATAGGTTGACGAGGTGTTGGGAACACATGCCCAGGATCGTTAGGTTCTCCAAGTCGCATGTAATAATATCCACGAACGGAATAGCGGAAAGGCTCGTAATAGATATCGTTTCTGATCTCAAAGTCCATGCTACAGCCAACATCCTCTACCACCAATCGGTAGCATCCTGGTTTCTGGGCACTGAAGTCGATATTCCATACATCTGTGCCAACGAGGCTCTTGGCACCAGCTTCTTTATCTGATTCTGAGGCGCGCTTCCAGAACTTAACCTTTCCTGCACTCTGCTTTTTCTTGGTGTTCACATTATAGAGCCACACTTTGCGTCCCTCCCATTGGCTATAGTCACGCCCACCTCCATCGCCAAGCCACTGATAAAGGTCGGCTGCATGAAGAGCTTCCTTAGGAGTATAGCCAATGATGTTCACGTGGAGTGCTTCTGATTGACAATTCCAGATGTCGAATTTGATGGTGGCCTCTTTACGGTCAGAGCCGATATTCTCTGGGATTGTTACTTTATAAGTACAGCCCTGACGCATCGGCTTTGGCATCTGGAGAAAGAGCCAGTGGTCGTTCTCGCAGGTGAGGGTGTGGTCGATGTTCATAGGCTTTGACTTTCGCCAAACCTTTATTGGTTGGGCTGTAGCGAAGAGCTTGTCATCAGGTGAACTGATCTGCCAGAGACCGGCATTCTGAGCCTCCGCAGCCTTCAGCCTCTCTCCGAAGACAAACAGGGTGTCGTCACCCTCAGAGAAAGAGTGCCCTAAAAAGGCGCTCTCACCAATACCTTTGTCTCTGTAATGCACTTCTCCATCACGGAACTGTATCATCAGATAGTCCTTGTCGATAATCTTGAGGCTGATAAACTTTGTTGCAGAAGCCTCACTTGTAGTTAGAAGTAATAAAATTGCCAAAACGGCTTTTAATAGTCGATTCATTTCTTGTTGATTTTATATGAGTAATCTTTCGAGTTCGTTGATTTCTTCTTCTGTTGTTGCCCAGCTGGTAACAAAACGGCATATAGTATGTCGTTTGTCTGCTTGGCCGAAATGTGTAAACTGCATCTTCTCACTAAGTTTGTCAACTTGTGCATTACCGATGATAACAAATTGCTGGTTGGTGGGTGAGTCGACCAAGAACTGATATCCTTTCTTCTTGAATATCTCCTTCATTCGCATCGCCATCTTAATGGCATGCTCAGAAAGTTTGAAGTACAGGTCATTTGTAAACAAAGCATCGAACTGCAAACCTATTAGCGCTCCTTTGGCAATCACAGCTCCATGCTGTTTCTGAATGGAGAAAAAGTGCTTATGAGCCTTGCGGTTTGTGAATACCACTGCCTCGCCACATAGAGCTCCTATCTTTGTTCCTCCGATATAGAATACATCGCAGTGACGAGCTAGATAGGGTAGGGTAATGTCGTTACCCTCAGCCATCAAACCATAGCCAAGACGGGCTCCATCAATATAAAGAGGAATCTCGTATTGTTGACATACCTGATAGATGTCGTCAAGCTCTTTGGCTGTATAAAGGGTGCCTAATTCTGTTGGAAAGGTTATGTATACTAATCCTGGATGAACGGCATGGTCCTTATTGCCATCGTGCATATAGTCGTCGAGATACTTGTCGAGCACCTTTGCTTCCATCTTGCCATCAGTGTCTGCGATAGTAATTATCTTGTGTTCAGTAAACTCAACTGCTCCAGCCTCATGAACATTGATATGTCCACTGCCCACACAGATCACTCCCTCATACTGATATAGCATCGAGTCGATTGTTGTTGCATTCGCCTGGGTGCCGCCAGTAAGAAAGAATATCTGTGCATCGGGCAGACCACAAGCCTCACGGATACGTCCTTTGGCTCGCTCGGAGAACTCATCGAAACCATAGGGAGTAGGCTTTGATGAGTTATACCTTACCAGATTGTCAAGAACCTCTTGACAGGCTCCGTTGTTATAGTCACATTCGAATGATATCATATCTTAGAGAGCTTCGAGCATGCGTTTGATGACTACAGAACAAGAGATCTCACGATTAGCAGCCTCTGGGATAACGAGACTGTTCGGCGACTCGATGACATCGTCTGTAACGATGAGGTTACGACGAACAGGCAGACAATGCATGAACTTTCCATTGTTAGTCCATGACATGTGTTCTGTATCTACAGTCCAAGAACGATCCTCACAGGTAATCTTACCATAGTCTGCCAGGTTAGTCACACCTGGGTTACTCCAGTTCTTTGCATAGATGAAGTCTGCACCCTCAAAGGCTTTTTTCTGATCGTATTCAACAACGGCATTGCCAACGAACTTAGGATCGAGTTCATACCCCTTAGGATGTGTAATTACTAAGTCTACGTCTGGAGCAGCGTTCATCCACTCTGCAAACGAATTGGGTACAGCCTGAGGCAAAGCACGGCAATGAGGAGCCCAGGTAAGCACAACCTTAGGGCGCTTATTGGTCTTATGCTCCTCGATGGTGATGAGGTCGGCAAAAGCCTGAAGGGGATGCACGGTAGCTGTCTCCATAGCGAAGACAGGACGGCCAGAATACTTAATAAACTGATTCAGAACAGTCTCTGCATAGTCGTATTCGCGATCTGTGAGACCTGCAAATGAGCGCACTCCTATGAGATCGCAGTAGCAGCCCATAACCGGGATTGCCTCCAGCAGATGCTCGCTCTTATCGCCATCCATGATAACACCACGTTCAGTCTCCAGTTTCCAGGCACCTGCGTTAACATCGAGCACGATGACATTCATGCCAAGATTCATAGCTGCCTTCTGGGTAGACAGGCGTGTGCGCAGACTGTTATTGAAGAAGATCATCATCAGGGTCTTGTTTTTGCCCAGGTGCTGATACTTAAAACGTTCATTCTTAATCTCTTGAGCTTCGGCGAGGGCTTTCTGGATGTCGCCGATGTCTTGTACATTGATAAAACTTTTCATATCTTGATTCTTTTATTAGTAACTATTTATGCTCTGATACACATTATTGTGAGGTCATCGTTGGCTTCTGCACCATCACGATGATGTTCTACTTCTTTCTTTAGAGTTTCAACTACCTGACGAGCACTCTTAAAGTCTGTATGTCGCAGGATGTCGAGCATGCGTTCATCTCCAAACTGCTCCTTATTCTTATTCTCAGCCTCATTAAGACCATCTGAATATATAAATAGCGGACGTCCCTTGATTGTTTCAATCTCCTCACCAATATATTCTATTCCGGGCCATAGTCCGATAGGTGCATTTGATTCCATTTCAAGGAACGACCCATGTTGTTCATCACCTCCGATAACAGGAGGGTTATGACCTGCATTACAGAAATAGAGATGTCCTGTGGTAAGATTCATCTGACCAATGAACATAGTGACAAACATTCCGTTGTCGTTTTTCTCTGTAAGTTCCTCATTAAGCCTAGTGGCAATGGTAGCAGGCATCTGGTGCTGTTTTGCAAGAGCACGGAACAGACGTGTAGCTTGAGCCATAAACAATGACGCTGGCACTCCCTTGCCAGAGACATCACCCAGACAGAAATATAAGGTGTCTTCTTCAAGCAGATAATCGTAGAGGTCACCACCTACTTCTCTTGCAGGAGTCATTGAGGCGTAGAGGTCAAGACCTTCACGTTTCGGGAAGATACTTGGCACCATAGACATCTGGATATCCCGTGCGATACGCAGTTCACTCTCGATACGTTCCTTAGCGGTAGTGGTCTCTTCAAGTTGTTCATAGGCTTTCTGAAGGTCTTTATGTGCAACCTCCAGACGTTTTGCAGCACGATGACGGAAGAACATGAATATTATCATGCCGACCAAGAAGAGCGCAATAGTTCCAATGATGAATCGGGAACGTTGTAACTTGCCTTTCATCTCCAGTTCGTCTACCTTGAGAATTGTGTTTAACTCGTCAAGCTGCATACGCATATCTCTGGAGAAGGTGGAGTCTTTGTGTATATACAGAGAACGGTAAATCTGTGATGCATCTTCAGCCCTATTGGCTTTAAGGAGAATGTCTGCACGGATTATTCGAGCCGGCTCCCAGTCATCACTCTCCATCATTGGGGCATATTCGTCGCTGAGTTTGGTAGCAAGTTTGATGTCCCCCCTTTTATATGCCACCTGCGCACGTCTGACCAGACTCTGATACTTGCTATATTTATCATTTGTCAAATTGATGCGTTTGTCAGCCTCATCGAGTTCTTTATTTGCCTCATCGAGTCTTGATAGTCCGATAAGAGCACTTGCTTTCTGAATATGTAGCTCTGTATAGATACGATGCATATCACCTTCAGAACGTGTATTTTTCCAATTATCTAACAGCTGATGCCATTCATTGGAGTATTTCAGTTCTTCAGCGTAGTCCTTCTTGTTTTCAAGGGCTTCGCACAGATATCCATAAGCTCTGTTAAGATCTACATATACATCACTATTCTGCTCTTTGAGGAGTTGCAAGCTGTGTTTATATGCCTTGATGGCTTCGTCGTTGTCGATCTCGATATAGATAAACCCCATTACCATATAAGCATCTGCTCGTCCTATATCGTCTTTTCTCTGTTGAGCATGTTCAAGCATCTTCTGCGCCTCATGCAGAGCTGTCTGAGGCCTGTGGGAGAAATACAGCGATTCACACCTTATTCGCCAGATACTGTAATAATGTGTCCATTGTTCATTACGCTCCATCCAGGACATCTGGATAGGGGCCTCAGCAATCAGAATACTGTCTTGTTGGAAATTGTATAGAATGGATATCTTGTCACGTCTTACTCTTGCAGCTGAGTCGATGAGGGCATTGTTCTCAGCATAGTCTGCCATCTCGTCAAATACATTCATGGCCTCATTGAACTTGCCTTTTTTAAGAAGTTCTAGACGTAAAGCTATTAATTCCTTCCACTTGCCTTCATCGAACAAATTTGATGCCGACAGTGTCAGGCTGTTTAGCCCTAAAAACAGTATTATGACAAGATGTAATTTTTTCATTTATGGACGTGTCTGTCCCTCGCCTTCAATAAGCCATTTGTAGGTGCAGATTTCTTCGAGAGCCATAGGACCACGAGGACCGAGTTTCTGTGTGGAGATGCCTATTTCAGCACCAAGTCCGAACTGGGCTCCATCAGTGAAAGATGTAGGAACATTCCAATAAACACATGCGGCATCGACGTGAGCCTGGAACTTACGGGCAGTCTGCTCATTCTTTGTTATGATCGACTCACTATGTCCAGAGCCGTTCTCATCGATATGTTCGAGAGCCTCTTCGAGAGAGGAGACGGTTTTTATGGCGAGCTTGTAGTCCATGAACTCAGTGCCGAAGCTATCATCTTTAGCATGTTCCAGATATGGATATTTGCCATCAAGGACATTATAAGCTTGAACATCGGCATAGAGGATGACATTCTTCTCAGCCATAGGTTTTACGAGCTCTTCAAGATCGGCTAGCCTATCTTGATGGACAAGCAAGCAATCGAGGGCGTTGCAGACAGAGACTCTGCGGGTCTTGGCATTGTTGATGATTGCCTTGCCCATTTCGAGATCGCCATCCTTATCAAAGTATGTATTTACTACTCCTGCTCCAGTCTCGATAACAGGAATGCGGGCAGTGTCGCGAACAAAGTCGATGAGCTTTCTTCCTCCACGAGGGATGCAGAGATCAACATATCCTACTGCATTCAGCATCTCTCCTGTAGCCTCGTGAGTAGCCGGAAGCAGTGCAACTACATCTTTGTTGACGCCATATTTCTCGAGCACCTCATGAATCAGTGCCACCTCCTCTCGATTTGAGCTATCAGCATCCTTACCACCTTTTAACACACATGCATTGCCACTCTTGAAACAGAGCGAGAAGACATCGAACGTTACATTAGGACGAGCCTCGTAGATCATTCCGATGACACCAAAGGGAACACTTACGCGACAAAGATGAAGTCCGTTGGCAAGTGTCTTCTGCTTAGTGATATGTCCCAATGGCGATGGTAGTGTAGCCACGTTTCGCATATCAGATGCGATGCCCTCTAGACGACTGTCTGTGAGTTGCAGACGATCATAAAGAGGATTGTCCTTCGACATTTTAGCAAGATCCTGAGCATTAGCTTCAAGGATTCTCTGTTTGTTGTTTATGATAGCCTCAGCAACAGCCAGCAGTATCTCATTACGCTGTTCATCACTCAACAGTGCCAGGCTCTTGCTGGCTCGCTTCACTTTCTCAAATGTCTCTTTCAGTTGCATGTCCTGTCTAAATTATTGTATTATCTGTCTTGGGTTGAAACTCTGTATGCAATGTTGCATCAGGGTGCTCTATGAGGTCAGTGAGGATATTCTCTCTCTCTCCGTTTGCGATAATCACTTTTATTCCAGCTTGCGATACCTTGTTGGCAGTAGTGTATTTTGAGTGCATGCCACCACGTCCGAAGGCACTCTTCTCGGGCTGAATATACTCAGAGAGGTCGCGGCCTGGGGCAACAGTCTTTATGAGCTTTGCCTCTGGGTCGTCAGGATGACGGTCGAAGATGCCATCGATGTTAGATAGAAGTATCAATGTGTCTGCCTTCATCATCTGTGCGATAAGACCTGATAGCTCATCGTTATCAGTAAACATCAGCTCGGTAACAGAAACAGTGTCGTTCTCATTCACGATAGGAAGCACATCATTTTCCAGCATAACAGTCATACAGGCCCGCTGGTTCTGATATTGCTCGCCTGGTTCGAAGTTCTCTTTCATAGTAAGAACCTGTCCTACATGGATGCCGAACTCTCTGAACAGGTCATAATAGAGTCCAACGAGTTTTACCTGACCCACAGCAGAGAAGAGCTGGCGCTGTTCTACGGAGTCGAGCGAGTGGTCGACAGTCAGTTCTCTGCGTCCACAGGCCACAGCACCAGAAGACACTACAATCACTTCGATGCCATTCTTCCTGAGCCATGCAATCTGGTCAACAAGTGCTGACATACGGGTAACATCGAGTTTTCCGTCCTTTCGTGTCAGGACATTTGAGCCTATCTTGATAACTATCCTTCTTTTCATATCAGTGTTACATCTTTGATGTGATCAATCTCTGGTGTCAAACCAATCATGCCAACAATGCTTATAATGTCGAAGCGTATGGGGGCATTGATATGATGCGACTTCACGAAGTGGTTTGTGGCAGACAGAAGACTTAGTCGTTTCTTGTAGTCGATAGCTTCTTCGGGATTGCCGAAAAGTCTGTTTCGCCGGGTCTTTACCTCGATTATTACTAACGTGTCCTCGTCTTTGGCAATGATGTCAAGGTCGTGGTGGCCAGACTTCCAGTCTCGCTGAATGATCTCATAGCCTTTCTTTTCAACGAATGCGGCTGCTATCTCCTCGCCCCACTTCCCTAACTCATTATGCGCTGCCATTATTTCTCTGCGTCCTTCTTACGAATCTCTACACGACGGATCTTGCCGCTGATGGTCTTTGGCAACTCGTCGACAAACTCGATGATTCGAGGATATTTATAAGGAGCCGTCTCTTTCTTCACATGCTGCTGAAGCTCCTTGATGAGGTCATCGCCAGCCTTGTCCTTCCACTCCTTGCCGAGAACAACTGTTGCCTTTACTACCATACCTCGGATATCATCGGGTACACCAGTGATGGCACACTCAACGACAGCAGGGTGAGTCATCAGGGCACTCTCTACCTCGAATGGACCGATACGATAACCTGATGACTTGATGACATCATCGATACGGCCCTCAAACCAATAGTAGCCATCCTCATCGCGCCAAGCCATATCGCCTGTGTGGTAGATGCCATCGTGCCAAGCCTCACGGGTCTTCTCTTCATCACGATAGTATCCTTTGAAGAGTCCGATAGGTTTCTTATCGCCTACACGGATCACAATCTCGCCCTTCTCACCATCCTCACAACTGGTGCCATCGGCACGAAGCAGGTCGATGTCATATTGTGCGTTGGGGATACCCATTGATCCTGGTTTTGGCTCCATCCAGGGGAAGGTGCCGAGTGTCATTGTGGTTTCTGTCTGTCCGAAGCCTTCCATCATCTTTATACCTGTCTTCTCATAGAACTTATCGAAGACGGCGGGATTCAGGGCTTCTCCAGCCGTACAGCAGTACTCAAGACTGCTGAGGTCGTATTTACTCAGGTCCTCGCGTATCATAAAACGGTAGATTGTAGGAGGTGCACAGAAAGAGGTTACTTTGTATTTTTCTATCTGGTGCAACAGGTTGTCAGCATTGAACTTCTCGTGATCATAAACGAATACCGTTGCTCCAGCAAACCACTGTCCATAGAACTTACCCCATACAGCTTTTCCCCAACCAGTATCTGCTACTGTCAGATGGAGTGAACCATCATGGAGATTATGCCAGAAACAGCCAGTTGACAGATGGCCCATCGCGTAGAGATAGTCATGAGCCACCATCTTCGGCTCACCGCTGGTACCAGAGGTGAAGTACATCAGCATAGTGTCGTCGTTCTCGTTGACGAATGCCGGGCGCAGAAATTTGGGAGCCTGTTGCCATTCCTTTTTCCAGTTATGGAAACCTTCTTCATCGCCCAGCGTGATATATTGCTTCACGGTAGGACTCTCAGACATGGCCAGTTTAATCTGTCCGATAATATAATCATCTTTTGCACAGATGATAGCCTTAACAGAGGCACGAGTGTTACGATACACGATATCATGCTTAGTCAGCATGTGGGTAGCGGGAATAACGATGGCTCCTATCTTACAGAGTGCCAGCATGATAACCCACCATTCATAATGACGTTTTAGAATCAGCATTACAGGGTCGTTTTTGCCGATGCCTAAGCTCTGTAAGTAAGAAGCTGCCTGGTCTGTCTGTTCCTTAAGTTCACCATAAGTGGTACGAATCTCCTCGCCTTGGTCGTTTGTCCAAAGGATGGCAAGTTTCTCAGGGGCCTCCTCTGCCCACGCATCCATCACATCGTAGGCGAAGTTAAAATTCTCTGGAATGATAAACTCCAGATTCTTGTTGTAATCCTCTACAGACGTAAACTTTGTCTGTTTTAAAAATCTCTCTATCATAAGTCTGGTTTATTCTACTGTAAATGCGAGGAACTTTACGGCCTTGTCGCCAACGGCCAGCATTCCGTGAGGCTTTGTGGAGTCGAAATAGATTGAGTCGCCCTCTTCGAGGATTATGGTCTTACCTCCGATATAGAGTTCCATCTTTCCTTCGAGTACCATGTTAAACTCCTGCCCTGGGTGAGTGTTCTTGTAGATGGTATGTGCCTCTGGCTTTGGCTCAACGGTGACGATAAACACGTCGGCCTTGTGATTTACGAAACCTCCAACAAGACTCTGGTACTTATATGCCTTGGTGCGCTCGATGGACATACCCTGCCCTTTGCGAGTAACATAATACGATTTCATGTGTGGTGCTTCGGCAAAGATCAGTTCCTCTGTCGATACGCCATATTTGTGGGCAATCTTCATCAGATTTGAGATTGTGATATCCAACTCTCCTGCCTCGATCTTTTTATACTTATCAGAGCTGATGCCGATGGTCTCGGCCATCTCACTTACTGGTATGTCGAGCACGTCGCGAAGTCCACGAAGGCGCTCACCTATTTGCTTTAACTGTTCGTCCATATATCTTAATGCTTAGTAATCATAACTGTCCACTATCCACTCTCAACTTATTTCGCTCCAGCCTTTAATCCTCGGATCACAGCAGACGTGAAACCTGCATGCTCCATCTCGTTGAGTCCCTTGATGGTCACACCTCCAGGAGTCGTTACCAGGTCGATGGCTGCCTCTGGGTGCATACCGCTGGTCTCAAGCAGTTCTACGGCTCCCTTCATTGTCTGCATCACGATTGCTTTGGCATCATCGGCCTTGAAACCTAGTTCCACACCACCTTCGGAGGCTGCACGGATATAGCGCATGGCATAGGCGATGCCACAAGAGGCGAGGGTAGTGCCTGCTGCCAGATGCTGTTCGTCAGTAATCAGGGTGCTTCCCATCTCATCGAAGATATTCACTACTTTCCGTGAAGCCTCTTCTGATGCTCCGATAGGAACGATGAATGTCATGGATACCATTTCTGCTATTGCTATGTTTGGAATTACAAGGAACAAGGGAGGGCAGTTTTCGCCTAACCAAGTCTTAATGTCCTCAGACTTTACACCAGCAGCAATCACGATCAGTATCTGTTTTTTAGGATTGAGCTCTGCTTTGATGTCTTTGAGGACTTGTTCCACTAACCAGGGTTTAACAACTACACAGACAATATCTGCAGTATCTGCTGCCAACTTGTTGTCAGTAGTCACACTGACGCCCATCTTTGCGAATTTTTCTGTTACCTGAGTTGAAGGGTCGCTTACGGTAATGTCCTCATTCTTAAACTGCTGACCTTTGATCAGTCCTTCAACAGTGGCGCCTCCCATGGCACCTGCACCTATTACTGATATTTTCATTTTGCCTTATGTCTCTTCTGTTCTTATGTCTAAAAATTGTCTTATGGCAGAGCTTTTATCAGTCTCTCCACAAAGTCGTCAGCCTCTGCCTTAGTCAGGCACAGTGGCGGCAACAGACGCAGGATGTTCGTTCCGGCACAACCGGTAAAACAATGCTCCTGATATATAAGTGGCTGTCGCACATCCTTATGTGGAATGTCGAGATCGATTCCGATCATCAGTCCGCGTCCTCTCACATCTATGATATGTGGCTGTGTCTTTTGCAACTCCTTCAATTTGGAAATAAGGTATTCACCCACCTCATGAGCATTCTCCACGAGGGCCTCCTGCTCAAACACGTCGAGAACTGCCAATGCTGCTGCACAAGCCAGGTGATTGCCTCCAAATGTGGTGCCCAGCTGTCCGTAGACGGGCTTGAACTCTGGTGAAATCAGAACTGCACCCATGGGAAAACCATTGGCGATGCCCTTAGCCACTGTGATGATATCCGGTTTGATGCCTAACCACTGGTGAGCAAAGAACTTACCGCTTCTGCCATAGCCGCACTGAATCTCGTCGCAGATAAGTACAGTGCCATAACGCTTACAGGCAGCAGCCAGTCCCTGAGCGAATTCTGGTGTGGCGAGTTTGATACCGCCTACGCCTTGAATGCATTCTAAGATTACTGCACACACATCACCCTTCTGCAGTTCAGCCTCCCAGGCGGGCAGGTCGTTCATGGGCAGATATGTAACGTGGCCGTTGTCATTGATAGGTGCAATAATCTTCGGATTGTTCGTTACCTCCACAGCCAACGAAGTACGTCCGTGAAAAGCCTTCTCACAAGAGAGTACACGTTTCCTGCCGTTGGTAAACGAAGCGAGTTTCAGCGCATTCTCATTGGCTTCGGCTCCGCTGTTGATCAGGAACAGCTGATAGTCGTCGTAGCCACTGATCTTTCCCAGTCGCTCAGCCAGTTCCACCTGTAGTTTGTTGATCACTGAGTTGGAGTAGAATCCAATCTTCTGCAACTGCTCCGTCACCTTTTCTATATAGTGCGGATGCGAGTGTCCGATGCTGATAACGGCATGTCCGCCATAAAGGTCCAGATACTCCTGACCCTTGTCGTCCCATACCTTGCAGCCTTTGCCCCTGACGATGTTAACGTCGAAGAGCGGATATACGTCGAATAGTTTCATAAACTACAATATTATCTCTAAACTTTAAACTCAAAAGACGGGTGCAAAGTTACTGCAAATATCCGAAAACAAAGCAATTTCACCCGTCTTTTTGCATAAAAATAACAAAGACAGACGAAAAAATGTATAACTTGAGCATAATTATGCTCTATAATGTGATGATTCAGAAGATAAGTAGAGCGTTCCTAATTACCAACCAATCGTATCTGATCGTTCATTAGATTACCAAAAACTACTTTTTTAGAATAATAGTTGCTATAATGCCTACATGCCTACATAAAAACGCCTAAAATGCCGATAAACAAAGGGATTTTTGCTGTTTGTAACCTACATAAATCCTACATAATACCTACATACTGCTTGCATGCCTCTTGCATACATTTAGCCCCCTATCTGGTTAAACCAAGGTAGGCATTCCGCGAATCCTATCCTTAACGGGAGTGATAAATTCTCGAGAGAATTTGATGCTTACCTCCCTATCCAACAATTGTTAGTACGTATCTAAGTAGATAATTCTCTCGAGAATTTTCTTGCTACCCTTAACTTCAGAACCCGCGAAGTCGTATCTTTTATCGTGCTATCTCCCTGTGCAAATGTTAAGAAACAGGTATTTTGATATATTTTTTGGTCAAATTTATGTAGGCATCATGTAGGCTTTATGTAGGATTAATGTAGGTTGAAATGGTACTTAACTTTGATAAATACAGAGTGTTATGCCGATTTTATGTAGGCATGTAGGCACTTTTATCATTTTCAAATTTAAATTTTAGTAGAAGATCAGAAGATCAAGTGGACAGGTGATGGGAGCGGACATCGCTGCCCACTCCCGGTACATTAGTCGAAAAAACATGCGAGTGTAATGATTGAAATTATTTGAATTCTACCCAGACGGAAGTTGACCATACTTCGTCATTTACTGATATGTCATATTTTACAATCTTAGAGCCTTCGTCAAACCATTGCCATATTCTCGAAGTTCCAGTCATTTCTACGTCCTCACAACGTATTTCATATTTGTTATGGTCTGGTCCATAGGGACTTACCATGTTGTATTTGCCATTAGACACGGACATTGTTCCTTCATGGAGGTAATTAACAAGATTAATTTCGCCATGATCATGATACTTGATGTCTGCACTTTCGAGGTAGTACCCGCCATTCTTGCTATCTTTATAGAAGGTGAACTTGTAATCGCAGGTGTTCATGTAGTCACCGCTGAGGGCAAATTCTTCTATTGGTCCGTACCTGTTGTTCTTTTTTGCAAAATTACCTGTGACAGTGTACCTGTTGCCGTTCTTGACAATCTTTGCTTCTTTGTCAGTCATATCGAAGTCAGTCATTCGAGGTACCTGCTGCTCCAGCTTTTGGGGAGTCATGAAGAACCGCACAAAATCAATCTTTAAGTCAGACTCTTCTGGTACTGACTCCTGAGTGATTGTCAGGGTTTTGACGATTTCAACGGAGCCGTCATCGTTTCTCGCCGTCAGTTCGATGGTTCCTGTACGAACTTCACCATCATTGTTGGCTGTAACGGTAACGGTATAAACGCGGTTGTTGGGATCAGACTTGTCTTTCAAAACCCAATCGAGCCATTTCTTTCCGCTTGAATCATTTTTCTGTGATGTTTTCAAGGTTTTTAAAGTCACACCTCCAGCCACATGAACGGTAAAGTCCATAGACCCACTATTATGGTCAAAGGTCATCTTCTCTGTTGACAGCGTCATTTCTGGCTCTTCTGCCGATCCGCTCTTCTGGGTAACATTAAGGTTAAGTTCTGCTTTCTGACCTCCTGGTGAAGTACCTTTTACGATGATGTTTCCAGAGAGTTCTTTTCCTGTGGTATTCTCTGAAGCAGTGACGGTGATGGTGTTATCGCTTTTGAGGGTCATCGTGAAGAACTTGTCGAGGTTGCCGCCCTCCTGGATAGTGGCCTCAATCTGAGAGAGTGTGGTGTTTAGCGTGACTTTAATAGTACCGCCCTTCTGCTCAAACTGCACAGGGTTGGGTGAAGCCTGCAAGATGGGGCGTAACTGGGTAATGGTAACGGTATCACGCAAGAGTTCCTTGCCTTCCTTGTCGTAGCCCACACCAATGACATATCCCTTACGGCTATCAGTGCCATTGGGGAGTTCAGGAACATAGACAGAGAGACGACCTTCCTCATTATTCCAAACAGGTTTGGTCTCGTTAAGCCAAGCTGTCTCAGTCGTGAACTCCGTGTTCTTAACGTTCGTAATTACCTCGATGTCCTTGTAGCCAGGATTCTCATCGAACTCCACAGCCTTGGGCTTGATGTCCATCTTCGGATCGCCAAGTTTTATCTCCACCTCTTGATCAGCAAGTAATGGATAGGCGCAGACTTTTACCTGTGGCCAGGCCTTGTAGGTACGGCTGGGCTCAAAGTCCTCCATCTGTTCCTTTATCTGTGAATATGTGTGGGGCGAATAGTATTCAGCTTCCTTCCAGTAATCAATAGTTTGCACAGGGTTCTTTACGTCAGTGAAATCATAGACAGCGAGTCCCACCTGCTTCGGGAAGAGCAGTGCGCGATTAAGAGGAACAGTAAGTGTGCCCCTCCATGGAGCTTTCTTGTCCACAGTCCAAGTTATTGACTTCATGTTAGGAACGATGCCAGACATGTTTTTCTTATATATTGTCAACTCGCCTCCTAAGTTCACTGGCACCCAGTTGACGTTTTCTGTCAGTTTGAGCTTGGCTGTAAGTGCACCACTTCCATAAACGTTTAAACTTACGCCTTCATCGGTATTGAGCGTGCTATATAACTTACCCGTCTCTAACTTTGGAGTAATTTGCATATCGTTTAAGGCTACAACGATGTTCTCTTGCAACTTCACTCCAGCCTCAAATCTCAGTTCTGTTTCAAAAGTGCGTCTTAAGAATCCAATTTTAGTGCCAACCTTGGCGTAAACGCCCGTTGAGAAAGAGAAGTCATGAGCCCATCCTTGCGCCTCAAATTCATCGCTGATATACTGGAAACTAGACTTTGAGAAGAAGTCTTCCTTTTGTGGCACGTGTGCAACTGGTTCATCATACGACATGGTGGTCAGTCCGAAGCCTTCTTTCTTGTGACTGATACTACCACTCATCGTAATCTTTCCGTTAATAAAGAATCCATAGGAGAATTCGAACTCCTGATTGCCAATCTTTCTGGTCAGCTTTTTGCCTGATGAGTCCAGAATCCCCTTCTTAACAGCTTTCTCAGGTATTTTCCAAGGGATGTCCAGATTCGCTCCAAGTTGTCCTGATGCAGTAAACGTTACATCCTCCTTACGTTTCATCTTAAGATATTGGTATACCTTTACACCTTCTACAATATCTGCATAAATAAATGTGCGGAAACTTGAAATGCTTGGTTTTATAGAGAAAGAACCAGAGAAGCTACCCTCCAAGGCCATACCAAAATATTCATCTTTAGACTTGAATCCCTCACCCTCTATGTCAGCAATCGACATCGAACCACTAAATGAAGGGAGTTCTATAGGCTCGTCCATAATAAACTGCTCATCGATAGCATCCACTCCACGAGTGCGTGCTTTTGAGGCTGATTCATTACCCGAGGCTGTTTTAGAGATGAAACGGTCGAATAGATCAAGTAGTCCAAGTTCTTCTGTGTCGACTCTATAGCCGTCAGATCCATTAGTAATCTTTGTAACCTTTCCTGAGAATCCATTTGGCAGATAGTCTGATGAGCCTTCTATCAATAGTTTATCGCCTACCTTGGGGATGACAGAGGATGAGGCTGATGCCGAAAGACGGAACCAACTGACGGAGTCGGATGCTACGATATAGTCTGTCATCGACTTGTCTGGGCAGATGACATCGGCCTTGACGATATTCTTTGGAGTGACGAAGGCCACGCTGTCAATAGCAGAAACTGGGATGCGGAAGATGCTGTCGAGAGCGTAGATTTCCTGCACCACGTAGTCGTTTTGTTCCACATCGAGGGTGTCGATTTTAGAATACTCAATACGCTCGATGTCAGCAAAAAAGAAAGCATTGAAGCCTCCGTCGTTGCGGAAGATATAAAGTGCATTCTGGTCACTCTTCTGCTGGGCTTGTACAGGCAGGAAGAATAGGATCGCTGCCGCAAAGGCTAACGTATATTTTAACAATGTGCTGGTCTTCATCGCTTTGTGATTTTATAGGTGACGTTATCGGCTTTGACGAGATAGAGCCCAGAGGGCAATTCTGAGAGGCTGATGCGGTAGGTACCTGCTCGCTGAGGCTTCAGCTGACGGATCAGCTTACCATCGAGGGTATAGATGCTGGCAGTGGCATTCGCTTTGAGCTGGCTGATAACAAGCACATCGCCTTCAAATGCTACTCCTGTGGGTGTAGTGATTTCTTCGTTGATGCCTGTTGTCGATCGCTTGTCGTAAGTGAAGCGCAGGACATCGGCAAGGGCAAAGCTGACATCGCCAGTCGTAGCACTTACCTTGAGGTTGACACCTTCAAATGTGACTTTGGGTTTATCTTTCAAGAAGAACGTGTTTTCAGAGCCGTTCTTCATCTGGATGATAAGTGTCTCCACCTCATCGACTGCTTTTGATTCCTGTGGTATCAATAGCAGGAATGCCAAAAGGGTTAAAATCCAAGTTATTTTTTTCTCCATAGTTAAACAATGATTAGTTATTATTTTTGGCAAAGATAGGAAAATAATCTGTTTCGTCCACTTACAAATTTTGAAAAACGACTATCATCGCAAGAATTGTTAGTCGATTGCATAGAGATTGCAGCTCTCAGTCTTTCCTGAATTTGTATTGGTTTGGGGTCAGACCTGTGAGTGCCTTGAAGACACGGAAGAACGATGTCTCGTTGGCGAAGCCTGATTTGATGTAGACCTCGGTGATTTTGATGTCAGGACTGCTTTTGAGCAGTTGCTTGGCGTAGTCGATGCGGTAGTTGTTGACCAGTTGGACGAAGGTGATACCCTTTTGGGTGTTGATACAGTCAGAGATATATCGTTTGTTGGTACCCAACTTGTCGGCGATATCAGCCACTTTCAGCTCGCAGTTCAGATAGAGTTGCTCTTGTTCCAGCAGATTGCAGATGCGCTGTATCAATACCTCGTCTGTATCAGTTGACAGTCTGAGGCCTTTCGCATTTTCGACGACAGGTGTCTGCACTGGCTCCTTGATGGGTAATGGTTGGGGGATGCGACGACGTCTGAAGTCTTGGAAAACCACCAAAGCCAGAATCAGCAGTATTATCAGCGTCAGTCCTATCCAAAGCCAGTCGGTCTTGCTTTCCTTAACAGCGCCTTGGGTGCCAAAACGTATCAGGAACACAGTCTTAAAAGGTGTAAAGTCAGAACCAGAGACACCTCCAATCAGCATCAAGTCGCCCTCGGCAGTGAGAATCACGCGCCCATTTCCAGCCTCAGGTAAAGGAGTCGTATAGTAGAGGGTTAGTGGGGCGCTTTTGTCGTCAATGGCTTTGGCGTATTCGATGCAGAGCACATAGATACGTCGATCCTTGTCGCGACCTATCATATAACCTCGTTGGGCCTGCTGGTCAGTGAGTATAGGCGAGATATACTCGATATCTCCCCAGTCAGTCTCAGTAGGGATGGGGCAGGAGGTGGGCAACAGCGAGAAGTCAAGTCCCTGTACCTTGATGATGGCAATGCGCCCATTCTTGTCCTCGGCAGGCATCAGATAGGCATAAACATGTTTCGATTCATCGCCAATGAAACTCTCCTCAGTGTTGTAGGATAGTTCTAAAGAAAGGGGATGCCACAGGTTCAACAAGGGGACGGGGAACGATTCGCCCTTCAGACGATCAGCCACAATGCTGTCGATTCGATGTCCGTAAGAGTCGCATCCTCCCAGGATCACGGCATCGTCAGGGGCTGTACGAAAGATATAGGGCAGACGACGGTCTGTCGTGACTTCCTTGACGAACGTGAAGTTACAATCGCCATCGAAACACTCTATCTCATCTCCTTCATGCCAGTTGCCAGTGATGAAGACGTTACCGCTGTCGAGTTCGACAGCAGAGGCAAAGGTGCGCTTCTTGTCGAGACAACCGAAGCCCTCGAAACTACGTGTCTGAGGATCGTACATCTCAGCTACGAAGGTTTGTCCGATGCCCACATGCTTCTCGAAACCTCCAGCCAGCAAGACCTTGCCTGTCTTCATAACGAGGCTGAGCCCTCCGTCGTGATCATAGACGGTGGGCATCTGGGTCCATTCATCATCTTTATAGTATTCAGCCGTTTTTACAGGGATGAATCCTAAGGTGTGACCTCCCACCACAACAATCTCTTGTCCTATACGGAAGACGCTGTGCCCAGAACGGGCTGTCGTCATGTCTGAGAGTTGCTCTGCTTCGATATTGACCATTGGACATGCTGTTTGTCGACTGTTCTCTGAAGGAACAGACGTCTGAGCTGTCGTTGGAAGGGATGTCAGAAGACAGCTGAGTAGTGTACTATAGAAGATACGACTCTTCATACAAGTTTTGCAAAAGTAGCAAAAACAAGTATTGGTAAACTTACAATTTAAGAAAAAACGACTAACAATGCAAAAATTGTTAGTCGTTTTGTGACAGCCACTCTTTGGGGGTCATGTTAGTGAAGGCTTTGAATGTTCTGAAGAAGGTGGTGTCATTGGCAAAGCCTGATTCCCAACTGATGGTTGTCATTTTCTTTTCCGGATTCTGACGGAGGAGTTGCTTGGCATATTCGATGCGATAGGTATTGACGAAATATGAAAAAGCACAGCCTTTATGGAGCTTGATACAATCGGAGACATAACGCTTGTTGGTGCCAAGACGCTGGCTGATGTCAGAGACTTTTAACTCGCTATTGAGGTAAAGCCTCTCTTCGTCCATCAGTCGACATATCCGCTGGAAGAGTTCTCTGCTTGCTGATGCACTTTCAGATGTCTGCTCTTCGATGACAGGATGACGCTTCTTATATACAAATAAGTATATGATACAGGACATTGCGATGAAGCCAGCCAGGAGTAAAATAATCATGCTCCATGTGGGAAGTCCGCTTCTCTCAGTTTCTGCCTCGCTGCCAAAACGGAACAGGAAGACGGCACTGCTTGGACGGAAGTTCCCACTGGCATTGAGTTGGATCTTCCCTCCTGCCAGCATCAGATTGCCATCAGGGGTGAGCATGGGTGTGGTGTTGTGCATCTCCGCAGTAGGATCGGTATAATAGAGTGTCAGTGTGGCTGGCGACTGGTTGTAGTCGATACAGAGGATATAATGACGATTGGTCTCGCTGAGCCTGTCGTCAGTTCCCAGCATGTAGCCTCGATGCGCTTTCTTGTCTGTCAGGACTTGAGAATGGTACAGGATCCTTCCTTCTTGAAAAAACATGGGGACTGGATAGTCTGTGGGGAGCAGAGAGAAATCCATGCCTTCGCATTTGGCAATGGCTACCTGACCTTCCTTGTCCTTAACAGGGAACAGGTATGCGTATTGGCCTGCTTCCTTGTTGCCTATGAAACTATCGTCGCTACGCTGATTCAGTGGAATGAATAAGGGTTTCCAGACATCGAACAGCGGATGGGTGAAGGGCTCACCTTTCAGACGGTCGATGATAATCGTGTCGAGCGTATTTCCTTTGATGTCTGTGCTGCTGAAAAAGATAGCGTCGTCTTTGGCTATCTGGAAAATGTGGGGGAAGTTGCGCTGGGTGGATACGTCTTTGACGTAAGTGAAACTGGCTTCACCATCGAACAGCTCTATGGCATCGTCGTGATACCAGTTGCCTGACAAGACGACATGTCCGCTGTCGAGCTCCAGTCCTGTGAATTGTGTCCGCTTCTGTTCCATGCAGCCAAACCCATCGAAGGTGTGGCTCTGTGGGTCGTACATCTCAACAGCATGGGTCTGGCCTATGCCCAGATTCTTCTCGTAGCCGCCAGCCAACAGGACTTTCCCTGATTTAAGGAGTACGCTGCAGCCTGTATCGTGGGGGTAGACCATCTGAAGGAGGTGCCACTTGCCGTCTTTATAGTACTCGGCTGTGGCTGTAGGGATAAAGCCGGAGGTGTGGCCTCCAGTTACGGTCATCTCGCCATTGACACAGAAGATGGCATTTCCAAAGCGGGGGATGTTCAGATCGGCCAGTCGTTCTGGTTCGATCTTGATAAAGGGGCATGCTGATTCTGTGGGATGATCTGATGTGGTTTCCTGTGCCGCTGCTGAAGACAGGGCAAGGAAACTGATCAGAATGAGTATGCCCCCCTTTATCATGATGGTGATTAGAAGGCTGATGCTTTCAGGCGGAGGCCTGAGGTCTCGTCGAGGCCAAACATGAGGTTCATGTTCTGAACGGCCTGGCCAACGGCACCTTTCAAGAGGTTGTCGATAGCAGAGGTGATAAGCAGTTTGTTGCCGTACTTCTCGACGTGGACAAGGGCCTTGTTGGTGTTGACAACCTGCTTTAGGTCGATCGCCTTGTCGCTGTAGTGGGTGAAAGCTGCATCTTTATAGAAGTCCTTGTAAGCCTCAATCACGTCCTCTACTGGAGCTGGTGTTTTGATAACTGCTGTGCAGAAGATACCTCGTGCAAAGTCACCACGATAGGGGATGAAGTCAATATCGGCATCGAGATAACCCTGTACCTGCTTCAGACTCTGACGAATCTCGGCAATGTGCTGATGCTGGAAGGGCTTATAGATGCTCAGGTTGTTGTTGCGCCATGAGAAGTGGGTGGTAGCACCTGGCTTCTGACCGGCTCCTGTAGAACCAGTGATGGCATTAACAGCCACATCCTCCTTCAAGAGATTCAGATAGGCGGCGGGTAACAGGGCTACTTGGATACAGGTGGCAAAGCAGCCAGGATTGGCTAAGTGCTGAGCCTTCTGGATATCTTCCTTGTTAATCTCGGGCAGACCATATATATAGTCGTGCTCGCCTTTGATGCGGAAGTCCTGTGCCAAGTCGATGATCTTTACGTTGGCAGGGATGGTGTGTTCCTTGAGAAACGCCTCACTCTTACCGTGACCGAAGCAGAAGAATACCACATCCACCTTGTCGAAAGGCATCTCGTCAGTGAACTTCAGGTCGGTATCACCGATAAGACCCTCGTGGACATCCGATACCAGATTGCCGGCATTACTCTCAGAGTTGGCGAATACTATCTCTGCCTCGGGGTGGTTAAGCAGCAGGCGGATAAGTTCTCCGCCCGTATAACCTGCCGCGCCAAGTATTCCTACTCTTATCATCTCTTCTCGTCTTTATGTATTCCGTAGTAAACGCGGAGAGGTGTGCTTGAAACCTTGATAAAGCCTTTTGCTTCGTCAGCAGTCCATCCAGTCTGAGTCTCACCGTACTCGCCCAACTTACTCTTTGTGAGGTCGTTGGCAGAGTCAATACCTACTGTCTCGAATCCGTAAGGACGGAGTTTCAGGATAGATGTACCTGTAACATTGCGCTGACTGCTGATAAGCATTGCCTCGATATCTGGCATTACTGGCTCCAGATACTGACTCTCGTGAAGGAACATACCGTACCAGTTGGCAACCTGATCCTTCCAATACTGCTGCCACTTAGAGAGAGTAGACTTCTCCAACAGGCGGTGAGCCTCGATGATGAGTTTTGGTGCTGCAGCCTCGAAACCTACACGTCCCTTGATACCTATGATTGTGTCGCCCACGTTAGCATCACGTCCGATGGCATAGCTGGCTCCAATCTCTTCAATCTTCTGGATAGCTTTGATCTTATCGTCGAACTTCTCACCATTCACAGCAACAATCTCGCCCTTATCGAAGGTGATTTTCAGCAGAGACTCCTGCTCTTTAGCTGTAACGTGCTTCAAATAAGCATCTTCTGGCAAACCTTGTGTGGGATCGAGGAGTTCGCCGCCACAGATACTTGTTCCCCAAATACCTACGTTATAGCTGTACTTCAGTTTGGTAAAGTCTGCGAAGAAACCATGTTCGTTGAGATAGTCAACTTCCTCCTTACGAGTCAGTTTCTTATCGCGTGTGAGAGTGATTATCTCTACACCAGGAGCCATTACGAGGAAAGTCATGTCGAAACGGATCTGGTCGTTGCCTGCTCCTGTGCTGCCATGAGCGATGGCATCAGCACCAATCTCCTTGGCATAACGTGCGATGGCAATAGCCTGGAAGATTCGTTCGCTGCTTACCGAGATAGGGTAGCAGTTGTTACGGAGCACATTACCGAAGATCATGTATTTCAGTGACTTGGCATAATACTCTTGAGTTACATCGAGAGTAATATACGCCTTTGCACCGAGTTTATAAGCGTTTTCTTCATTCTTCTTTAATTGTTCCTCGCTGAAACCACCTGTATTGGCACAGGCAGCATACACATCCCAGCCATCCTGGGTCAGTTTCATTACTGTATAGCTGGTGTCAAGACCACCACTGAATGCTACTACTACTTTCTTGTTTGCCATATCTTTTTTACCTTTATTTATCTTTTTTATTTTTTGTCTTTCTATTGTTCTTCCAATTCCTCTAGGTGACGTATTCTATTGATTACCTCATCTGGAATCTTTGCTGGAAGGTGTTCTGTAGGATCATAGAGCATCGCCGTGCAGATACAGTATTTGCGCCCTGTACGATGGAGCACGTCCACGTTTACACAACCCTCGCATCCTTTCCAGAAGGCCTCGTCTTCCGTGAGGTCGGCGAATGTCACGGGCTGGTATCCCAGGGCCGTGTTCATTGCCATCACCGCTGCTCCACTTGTCAGAGAGAAAATCTTGGCGTGTGGCCATCGGGTACGAGCCAGTGAGAATGTCATATCCTTGATACGTTTTGCTACGTGATGTCCTCTGAAGTCTGGGTGTACGATAAGTCCTGATGTGGTGACGTACTGTTGGTTCTCCCATGTCTCGATATAGCTGAAACCAGCGAATGTGCCATCGTGGGTAAGAGCGATAACAGCTTTTGCCTCCTGCATCTTCTTTGCCAGATATTCGTGGGTACGTTTTGCGATACCGGTACCACGTACCTTTGCTGCATCAGCAATAGTCTCGAGAATGGTGTCGACGTATTTCTCGTGTTCTGGACCAGCCACAAGGACCTCTATTTCAATTTCCTTTTCCATTTCTCTTTTACTTTCTTAACTCGCTAACTCCTTATTTATTTCATGTTTGGTACGACATCGCTCAGTGCCTCTATGACGTGCTGGTGTCTTATACCTTCTTTTATTACTATGAATATGGTGTCATCGCCGGCGATTGTTCCTATTATCTCCGGGATGTCGCTATTGTCGATGTTCCATGCTATAGAACTGGCATAACCGGGTCTTGTCTTGATGACCCCCATGTTGCCAGAGAAGTTGATGCTTACAAATCCCGGCACCTTCATCATCTCCCGAATGCTGTTAGGAGTGCTGACCCGTTTGTACATCGTCTCGTTAGGTAACACATATACATAATTACCACTCATCGAAGCTGCCTTAGCCACTTTCAGTTGTTTAAGGTCTCGGCTAAGAGTTGCTTGAGTAAGCTTAAAGCCCTCTTTCTGTAAGGCGTTGAGTAGTTCATCCTGACTACCTAGTTGTTGACTCGAAATAATGAGTCTCAGAGCCTCCAGTCGGTTGTTTTTTACTTTCATGTTGGTATATTTATTCAAAATTCGGATGCAAAAGTACATATTTTTTTGCACCTGACCAAATATTTCTGCATATTTTTGCAGAAAAATGTGTATAGTGCTTAAAAATCACCTTCTCATGTCAAAGCCAACGCGTACTCCATCGTATTGTTTGCTCAGGTCCCCTATTGTCTGCAGGTCTGCTCTTCCGCTTAATGCAGCCATTGTTTGTAGCACGTTCAACAGTTTCTTTGCCTCAAACAATATCGATATTCCATTCATCTCCCTCTTTGTATAGCAGTTTATGCTCAGGAACATCCCCTGTAGTTTTATTTGTTGTTTAGACTCATCGAAGGTATAGTTTCCGCTAAAGCTTGTGCCTGCTATCTTTGAAGAGAATGTCCCGTCCTGGTTGAATGTGATGAATGTGTTGCTGGCCGATAAGTTCACTTTCTGGTAATACGGTAGCAGTTTCTCCTCAATCTGTGCAGCAGCCACTTCTCCTCCAGCTTTTGCCAGGAGGTTCTCGCTGGTGAAGGCACAGCCTGGACCCTCGTATTTCCATGATCCGATAAGGTTCTGGGCACTTACTTTATCCAGTCCGATTACGCTAGTGATGGCGTTGATAACCCCTCCGTTCTTTACTGCACCAAGAAACTGGTTCATGTTTCCGCAACTAACTGCCATTATTCCTGCAATGGCAATTATCAATAACTTAATTCTTTTCATTTATTACCTTATTATAATATATGCATCGAATGATGCGGCAAAGGTACATAAATTATTGTCATAAATCATAGTTTTATCAGAAATTAACTAAGAAAAGGGGTAATATGGTGTAGCTATGTGATAGGTGGGAAGTAGCTAGGGGTAGTTAGGATCAAGTAATGTGCGAGTGATTGTCTAACGGAAAAGAGAGTTGTCTTCGCGCGTATTA
>CACYRS010000005.1 GCA_902776935.1 uncultured Prevotellaceae bacterium
TTGTTTTAAGCGGTTGCAGGGCCAACTCCTGCGATTGACAACCTTGCGTTGTCGGGATGAGGCGACTCGAACGCCCGACCCCTACGTCCCGAACGTAGTGCGCTACCAACTGCGCTACATCCCGATTCAATAGAAATCGGCTGCAAAGGTACTGCAAATTTTTCAAATACGTGCAGAAAAAGGAGAAAAACTTATGTATGTACAAAAAGTTAGCGGGGTGTTACCCCCGCCAACAATATTAATTCTTGTATTTACGATAGTAATCTCGGAACTGGTCAAACTCGTCGCACTTCCTTATGAATTCCTCCTGAGGATTGTCGTTGGTTAGGTCGAAGAGCGACTGGAATGCACGATACTGTGGAGATGAAGGATTATACTTGTTAATGTATTCTTGTTGTTCCTTGTCCCACTCGTCATAGCGCCATAGTTTCTTGTTTGGCTGGCCATAAGATGTCATTCCATATAGCTCACGATAACCCATTGCGAAGAGGGCTTTGCGCTTCAGGGCCGGATCAGATGTCATCGCAGCCTTCTGGAGCATCTCCAGAGCCTTGTCATCAAGATTAACCTCATTGACGCGGAAATTATCATAGCAACTCTTTGAGTAGCGAAGCAACCACCAGCAGTCGCCGTGTATGCTGGCCTGGGCATAACGCACGGCAAGGTTATAATAGCGCTGGTCGAGGGCCTTACCCTTCAACAGGTTCAAAGAGCCTTCCATCATCTGCATCTCTTTACAGAAATCGAGTTTCTTATGTTTCCACCACTTATAATTTTTCTCGTATATATCGCTTTCATCGAGCCACTGACGCTTGATCCAAGGCTCTACCTCGTAGCTGCGAAGCACAGAGTAGTAACGGTATCCAGGGCCATGATGTTCGTTGTAGAAAGATACAGGTATGTCCTTAAGCCATTGGATAGCCTTGTCCCACTGACAGAGACGCATATACTTCGTGCCGATGAGCTCTGCCAGGACAGTGTCGTTCTTGTAGATGTGCGACTTCAGGAACTTGTCGAGTTTGTTCTTTGCGGGGGTGTTGGTGTAGAAGAGATATTTCTCCAGTTTGTCCACACGCAAAGTATCTTTGTCGAAACCGCTGCTAGCGCTATTACATGCATCAGCGATGGCAACATGACGCTCTGGGCTGTTGGCATAGTGCTTCAGAAGAACCTGATTTGTAAGACGGTTTTCTGCATTAGAGAAGAAAAAGTCCTCATCGCTTTTCTCCTTGAGCCATTCGAGTTCATCGGCCAGGTAGTCGTCGAATGCCTCACCTTGTTTTGCCTGAGAAGCTGTGATATATAACATAATCACTCGGGCATTATCCTTCATGCGGTCTGTGCCCTCGAGCTTGATGGCATCGAAGATATCCTTTGTGGCATCCTTGGTGTTGCCTGAAAGGAACTCAAGCCAGGCCTTTGCCATTTTCCACATGATAGGACAATCGGTCTTGCCCTCGCGAACCACCATCTCACAGAACTGCTGCATCTGCCATGACTCCTGTTTGTTGATGTCGCGGATGAACTGTTTTCCTATGGAACCGCCTCCGCCATCATTGGCTGCATCGGCTGCTTCCTGGGCATTGTTGACGAAGTCTGTCAACAGCCAGGGGAGAACCTTCGAGGTGGGGTTCTGTTTGTAGTGCTGGCTGATGGCGAGGTATGAGCGTTTCTTGTAGAACATCGTCATCAGACTCTCATCGTCATCCATCTCAGCAAACAGCTCGGCAGCCTCTGCTGCGCGGTTGGTCTTGTAGAGAGCACCGGCATAGATGTTCTTCATCATATCCTTATATACAGTCTCGATGAAGTTGCTGGCTGTCTGTTCCCAGAATGTGATATTATCCTGATGGCGCCCAAGCATCATGTTACTGCGCATATAGAGCAGGGCATGTTGTGAGCGCAGCTTGGTCTTTATCTTACTGAAGGCGTATGTGCGAACGGCCTGAAGGTTGCGCTTCTGACCATCGATATCCTCTTTTGTGGGGTAGTTCCACTCATATTGCTTGCGCTGTTCGATGTCTACGCAGTCGAGATACTTCTGCAGATTCTCGATATAGCTGACCATCAGTGCATCACCCTTCTGACGGGCTGCCTTGGTGACTTCTTCTGGATTAAACCAGTAATACTCTTCTGTTGAGCCAAGATAGGCTTTCCAATTGTCTTTGCAGATATTATCCACGCGACTCCTGAAGTTGTTGCTCTTGTGGGGGCTGAACAGGTAGTAGTTGTCTGTACCATACCAGCCACAAGCGAGTATCGGCAGTGTCATTGCCGACAACAGACTAATGATGATAAATCTCTTCATAGGTTTCGGGTTTATAACGGTTTAAATTATCTTCGTCAAGATGATAGGTGATGATAGAGCGGCTGAGGTCCTTACGCTCCTCCTCCATGGCCTTCTTCACCTTCAGGATCTCTTCGGCTTCTACGAAATGCTCCACTCTGACTCCATGAATATCCCTTACCCATACGAATACGGGATAGGCGGCAGCCAACTGCAAGGGATATTTGTCGAGATGTTTGAGATATGGATAAACGTCGCGATAATCGAGGATGGGGTTACGCTCCTGCCACTTACGAGGATCACCAGTATTATATATCATCAGGGCTCCGTAATCCACAGGGGGCGCATCCATCGAGAGCTGATGCAGTCGGATGGTGGTCGATAGCCTGGGATGCCTCTGAACTCCAGTATTTCCTTGTTTCCAGTATTTACCGGTCTCCTCAAGGAATCGGTAGTATATCTTTCTGCTCTTCGATGTATAGTCACAGTCTATCTGTATCTCTCGCACATTCTTGATATCATTTGTCTCGTTCATCTGAAGAATGCGCTTTACGAGCTTTTCTGCGAGACCTGTATGTTCCTTGTGCATACAGTCTTCTGTGATATATACTGTGGGTATTATCTCAATGCTGTCTGGCAGGGTGTCAGAGAAAGTCATGGTCGCGTTAGGCTTTGGCTCACTACCATCGTCGCTCATAACGATGTCGAAATATCGGCAATACACCTTGTTTATATTATACTGAGTGAGGAATGCCCTCTCGGCGGAATCGAGCCTAAGGTCTGTGCGCCAGTAATATACAGCATTGCCAGTCTCCAAGGGCTCTCCTTTTCGGGGTGCCTCCTCCTGACATGCTGTAGCCATCAACAGGCCCACCAACATACACAGCCCTATGACAAATCCCTCACCTCTCACCTCTTATAACATCTCTGGCAATTGGAACAGCTTATTACTATTACTGCCCTTGATGAGGATATAATAACCCTCAGGACAATTGTCTTTTATTGCGGCCTTTACCTCTTCCACATCGTGGAACTTCCTGAACGTGCATTCGATATCCTTGAAGTTGTCACCCACGAGCCATACCTCATCATAGCCGGCATTCTCCAGATAGCTTACCATCTTACGATGTTCATTATCGCTGTCTGCACCCAGTTCGCCCATCTGTCCGAGGATGGCCATCTTCCTGTCTGCCTGTATCATACTGAAGTTCTCGAGTGCGGCCTGCATGGAAGTAGGATTGGCGTTATAGGCATCCACGATGAGGTGGTTTTTCTCAGTAACTGTCATCTGACTGCGGTTGTTGGATGGAGTATATTCCTCCAGCGCGGCACATATCTTCTTACGGTCCACTCCGAAATTGATACCCACGGAGATGGCTGCAAGGAGGTTGTCGATGTTATATGCTCCAATGAGCTTTGTCTGTACCTTATGCCACTTTGTGCTGCGGCCTTCCTCTTCGAGGGTCATCAGGGGCTCTCGCCAACGGAACTTCAGGAAAGGATTACACTCTATCACCTCACCGCTGATGCAGGCATACTGGTTCTCCGGGTCGGTGGAGTAGGGGGTAAGCCATACCTCCTCGTCATCACCTATCTGGTTCATCAGGTGCTCGTTGTCGGCGTTGATGAAGATAAGCCCGTCTTCTCTGGTGCGGAGGAAGTCGTACAGCTCGCATTTGGTCTTGATGACTCCCTCAAAACTTCCGAATCCCTGAAGATGAGCCCTTCCCACATTAGTGATAAGACCACAAGTGGGCTCAGCTGTCTCAACTAGAGTCTTTATATCTCCAGGATGCGAAGCTCCCATCTCGATGATTGCTATCTCATGCTCTTTCGAGAGACGGAACAATGTCTTTGGTACTCCTACGTCATTATTGAAATTTCCCTGAGTGTAGAGCACATTGTATTTCTGTGACAGCACAGCGGCGACGAGCTCCTTAGTGGTGGTCTTGCCGTTGGTGCCGGTGATGCCGATCACGGGGATGTCGAATTGGCGGCGATGCTCGCGGGCCAGGTCCTTGAAGGTCTGAAGGCAGTCGTCGACGAGAATGAGTTTTGAGGAATCATAACTGTCCACTGTCAACTTTCCACTCTCCATTATCTCCGGCTCATCAACAATCGCATACGCACATCCCTTCTCCAAAGCCTGAATGGCAAACTTGTTTCCATCAAACGATTCGCCTTTCAGGGCGAGGAAAATACTGCCCTGAGGACAATCACGACTATCTGTTGTGATGCAGGGGTGCTGCTGGTAGAGTTTATAAAGTTCCTTTATATCCATATAGTTGCTAATTTTGGTGCAAAGATAGTGTAAATTGTGCGAAATACCAAATTTAAGTGAGTTAAAGGAGTTAAAGGGAGTTAAACAATATCACTTTTCACTTTTCGCGTTCCACTTTTCACTTCTTTTTCGTATCTTTGCGGTCGGAATGAATTATTCGCTCAAATTACACGGGCGGTTAATGGATCTCAGTGAACCGCAAGTGATGGGTATCCTCAATGTGACACCCGATTCCTTCTTTGCCGGCAGTAGGAGCCAGACAGAGGAGGAGATAGCTGTGCGCTGTAACCAGATAGTCAGCGAGGGGGCTTCGATAATTGATATCGGTGCATGTAGTACTCGTCCTGGCTCAGTGCCGGTGTCTGAGGCTGAGGAGATGGAGCGTCTGAGGATGGCTCTTGACATCGTTCGTCGTGAGTTGCCTTACAGTGTCATCTCTGTAGATACCTTCCGTCCTGACGTGGCTCGTATGGTGGTGGAAGAGTTCGGGGTGGACATCATCAACGATGTAGGCGATGACAAGTCTATGTTCCGTATGGTGGCCCGTCTTGGCGTACCATATATACTGATGTCGAGCAAGTCCACAATGCGAGAGATACTGTTGGACTTCGCATCAGATGTGCAGCAACTGCGTGACCATGGTGCAAAGGATATCATCCTTGACCCTGGTTTCGGATTCGGGAAGTCTCTTGAGCAGAACTACGAAATCATGGGCGAGCTGGAGAAGTTGCAGGTGATGGATCTCCCCATCCTTGTAGGCATCTCGCGTAAGTCAATGATATATAAGAAGTTCGGCTTTACCGCCAATGAGGCTCTCAACGGAACTACAGCCCTCAACACCATTGCCCTGATAAAGGGTGCATCCATCCTTAGGGTGCACGATGTTCGCGAGGCCGTGGAGTGTGTGAAAATTGTCAAGTCGTTAAATGGTCAGATAGTCAAATAAGTATGTTTTTCGAATTTGGCATAAAGGATTTCATAGACATCTTCCTGGTAGCGATATTGCTTTACTACATCTACAGGCTGATGAGCGACTCACGTTCTGGAAACGTGTTCAACGGTATCATGGTGTTTATCGTGATTTGGCTGTTGACATCACAGGTGCTGGAGATGCGGTTGCTGGGTTCTATCATGGACAAGCTGGTCAGCGTGGGTGTCATTGCCCTTATCGTGATGTTTCAGGACGACATCCGCAAGGTGCTATATAATCTTGGAGCCCATCAGAGGGTGAGGGCTTTGGTTAAGCTCTTCTCTTCATCGAAGTCGAAGGACAAGGAGAAGCGTGACGTTAAGGAAACCATCATGCCCGTGGTTATGGCATCGATGAATATGAGTCGTGGTAAGGTTGGTGCCCTCATCGTGATTGAGCGTACTTCGCTGCTCGATGATATCGTGGCTACAGGTGATACCATTGATGCTAACATCAACCAGCGTCTGATAGAGAATATCTTCTTCAAGAACTCCCCTCTTCACGATGGTGCCATGGTGATATCCAAGAAACGCATCAAGGCAGCAGGATGTATCCTTCCTGTGAGCCACGACCTGAGCATACCCAAGGAACTGGGTCTTCGTCATCGCGCTGCAATGGGAATCTCTCAGGAGACCGATGCTCTGGCAGTGGTTGTCAGTGAGGAGACGGGAGGCATATCCGTAGCGGTGAAGGGTGAGTTCCGACTCCGTCTGTCAGCTGAGGAACTGGAGGGTATCTTAACAAAAGAATTAGAATAATGTTTTACTAATATTTTAAATAAAAACAAATTATGGATCTATTAAGTCAAATTGTAGCGCGTGCAAAAAGTAACAAGCAGCGCATCGTGCTCCCAGAAGCAGAAGAGGAGCGTACACTCTGTGCAGCCGACAAGGCTCTTGGTGATGATATTGCAGACATCATCCTGATAGGTAACCCTGCTAAGGTTGAGGCTCTCGCTAAGGAGAAGGGACTCACCAACATCGGCAAGGCAACACTCATCGACCCTGAGAACTATGAGAAGAGTGAGGAGTTGGCTGAGAAGCTGGCAGAAATCCGTAAGTCTAAGGGAATGACCATCGAGGAGGCTCGTAAACTGGTTAAGAATCCTCTGTATCTCGGATGTATGATTATCAAGACCGAGGGCGCTGACGGTCAGATCTCTGGCGCTCTATCAACAACAGGCGACACACTGCGTCCTGCTCTTCAGATTATCAAGTGTGCTCCTGGCATCACATGTGTAAGTGGCGGTCTGCTGCTCATCTCTAAGGAGAAACAGTATGGTGAGGATGGTGTGCTTGTTGTTGGTGACGTTGCCGTTACTCCAATGCCTGATGCTGCTCAGCTCTCTCAGATTGCTGTATGTACAGCTCAGACAGCAAAGTCGGTTGCTGGTTTCGCTGAGCCACGTGTCGCTATGCTGAGCTTCTCAACAAAGGGTTCTGCTAAGCACGAGGTATGCGACAAGGTTATCGAGGCTACTCGTCTGGCCAAGGAGATGGCTCCTGAGTTGAAGATCGATGGTGAGCTCCAGGCTGATGCTGCTCTCGTTCCAAGTGTTGGTGCCAAGAAGGCTCCTGGTTCTGATATAGCTGGTAAGGCCAACGTATTGGTATTCCCTAACCTCGAGGTTGGAAACATCGGTTATAAGATGGTTCAGCGTCTTGGTGATGCTATCGCTATAGGTCCTATCCTCCAGGGTATCGCTCGTCCGGTAAACGATCTCTCTCGTGGCTGCTCTGTCGATGACATCTATTACATGATTGCCATCACCTCATGCCAGGCCATGGATGCTAAAAAATAAAAAGGTAAAAAAGTAAAAAGGTAAAAATATGAAAATCCTTGTTTTGAATTGTGGTTCGTCTTCCATTAAGTACGCTCTGTACAATATGGATGACAAGAGTGTGATGACCAGTGGTGGTGCTGAGCGTGTAGGCTTGGACGGAGCTTTTGTGAAGGTTAAGCTGGCTAATGGTGAGAAGAAGCAGATTATGCACGATATCCCTGAGCATACTGAGGGTGTGAAGTTTATCTTCTCTCTGCTCACTGACCCGGAGATCGGTGTTATCAAGAGTCTCGATGAGATCAACGCTGTCGGCCATCGTATGGTGCATGGCGGTGAGAAGTTCAATAAGTCTGTGATCCTTACCGACGAGGTTCTCAAGACCTTCGAGGAGTGCTCTGACCTTGCTCCTCTGCACAACCCCGCCAACCTTAAGGGTGTAAACGCCGTTAAGGAGCTGATGCCTGGCCTGCCTCAGGTAGGCGTGTTCGACACAGCGTTCCATCAGACAATGCCTCCCAAGGCTTATATGTATGCCATTCCTTACGACCTCTACGAGAAATACGGCATCCGTCGTTATGGCTTCCACGGCACATCTCACCGTTATGTAAGTGCTCGTGCATGCGAGTTCCTCGGAATCCCTGCTGAGGGCACCAAGATGGTTACCTGTCACGTGGGTAATGGTGGCTCTATCGCTGCTGTCGTTGACGGTAAGTGTATCGACACCTCAATGGGTCTCACTCCACTGGAGGGTCTCGTAATGGGTACCCGTGCCGGTGATATCGACGGTGGTGCTGTTACCTTCATCGAGAAGAAGCTCGGCCTCGACGCTGACGGTATGTCTAACCTGCTCAACAAGAAGAGTGGTGTTGCCGGTCTTACTGGCGGTTCTTCAGACATGCGCGACGTAGAGAATGCTGCCAAGGCAGGTGATCCTAAGGCTAAGCTGGCTCAGGACATGTATTTCTATCGCATTAAGAAGTACATCGGTGCATATGCTGCTGCCATGGGTGGTCTCGATGTTGTTGTCTTCACTGCAGGCGTAGGCGAGAACCAGATATCTATGCGTTCTGAGGTATGTAAGGATATGGAGTTTCTCGGCATCAAGTTCGATGAGTCGAAGAACAATGTCCGTGGCGAGGAGGCTATCATCTCTGCTGACGACTCAAAGGTTAAGGTTGTTGTCATCCCAACCGATGAGGAGCTTATGATTGCTACAGATACAATGAACCTGCTGAAATAAAAATATTATTCCGCAATACTTATAGGGTGTACCGGATTCAATCAGGTACACCCTTTAATAGACACAAACTTTGTACTCAGAAAAAGATAAAGAAATTGCTTAAAGAGTCGCATCGGTGTCACTAATTTTTATTAGCGATTATGAGAATGAAAAGGATTTTTAATTGGTTGCTAGCCACCACACTGACTATCTGTGCTTCGATAGTGTTTACGTCGTGTACCAATAGTATTGATAATCCGACTCCAGACCCAGAGCCTACGCCAACGGAGGATCTGGCTGACTATACCGTGTTCGTCTACGGTCACTCTGGCGGACGTATGGATTTTATCATTGAAAGAGTATATAAGGGAATAATGCCGTTGCTTACCGACAAGAAGAAAGTACGCGTGCTTTTTTTCTACAAGTATGGCAATTCCAAGAATAGTGAATTTATCTCAGAATATGCTAATGAGGACGAGGTGTTGCGCTTCGAACTGACGGCAGATACCGACTTAAGCAAGCTGAGAACTGAGGCCTGCTACGAGGAGAAGTCGAGGTTCCAGTTATACAACTCGCAGAATCTGACGGAACAGCTTAATTGGGTGGCAAAAACGGCTCCTGCCAAGCAATACATTGTGATGCTCTGGGGCCATGGTGCCGGTTTCAATGCAAAGGACGACTATTACAAAATGCCTACTACCACTCGTGCCGTGCTCTATGACGAGGGCTTTGATGGTCAGGGTATGAACATGTATGAGTTTAAGCAGGCATTGGAGGAATCGGCCATCAAGCACCCACTGATGATCTTTTTCCATAACTGCCTGATGGGTAATCTGGAATCGCTTACCACATTGCGTAATCTGACCGACTACTTTGTCGCTTCCCAGCACCTGCTTGCCAGCGACGGATATATTGCCATAGAGTTCATGAAATCTCTGCTACAGACCACTGATATTGAGGCAGCCACCAAGCGCCTGTTCAACAATCTTGATCCCTGGAGAGAACGATATGGTTCATTCAACGGTGACCTCTCATTTATCAAGTCGCAGGGCATAGAGAAAATCAATGAACAGATGGATCGTCTCTGCTATCGTCTCTGCGACATCTATGCCACCCAGCGTGTAGCTATAGACAAGGCAACATGCAGTGTCTATAAGCCTAAGAAAGAGAAAGACCTCTACGACGCTGCCGACTATGCCGCCTGTCTGGCCCGTGAGACTAACGACGAGCAGCTGAAAGCCATAAGTAACGACCTGAACGCTGCCTTTGCTGAAGCTTTACTCGCACGTGCTTCTGTCAACAATAGAAAAGACCGCCTCGACAACTACTCTCTCTCAGTGACCATCGTAGATAAGAATACTTTTGCCGGTGAGTTAAAAGATGACGTTGACAACTGGACCTTCACATTCGAGGAGTCGTATAAAGCAACAGCCTTCCATGACAACACGGGCTGGGGCCACTGGTTAAATACCAACGAGCAGAAACCCACAGGCAATCCCTTCGGTTTCTCAGATTCTTATGATGACGATATAGAGCCAGGATTTCCATCTTCTGATATGAAGTATCTCCAGGAATGGAGTGCTGGCACAACAGTGTCGCCACAGGCTGTTGAAGCATTTGGCGGATTGGACAAATGCTTTGCTGCTGAGCCTATTCCTGATGGCGTGTGGGAGCGTATGCAGGGCAAGACATATAAGGAGAACCCATACATAGGCCGGGATGACTTGCGCCATGTCAGGGCACTTCACCACGACTATGACGGGCAGATACATATAGGCGAGATGATCTGCAACAAGCTGATAGCTGACCGCGTGGTCAAGATCTTGCGCCAGCTCTACGATGAGAGTTATCCTATCCAGATGATGCTGCTCCCTGATGTCTTCAATGCCAATGATGAGGAGCAGATGTGTGCCAACAATTCGTCGTGTTTCTGTTACCGTGTCATCGCTGGTTCCACCAAGCTCTCGAAGCATGCACGCGGACTGGCAGTAGACATCAACACACTATACAATCCCTACTACAAGGATCTTGAGGACGGTACGCGCATCGTGCAACCCTCAATCGCCAGCGCATACTGTGACCGTACTCAGTCATTCCAATACAAGATCGACCACGATGACCTCTGCTTCAAACTCTTCACTGCTGCAGGTTTCGAGTGGGGCGGTGACTGGACAACGTGTAAGGACTACCAGCATTTCGAACTCATCGAATAAGCATATTACTTGTTAGCATACCAGCTGACAATCTGGTCGCCTATGCTGGGGGCATAGAAGGCCGAGAAGTCAGAATACGCCACATCGTCGCCGCTATCATCCTTACCCGTTGCCTTTTTCACCTCAAGGGCAATGTGAGGCTCTATACCGGCGTCGATGTTTTCACCAGCCTTGTTGACGAGGCGCGCACGGGCTGAGGACAGGATATAGCGGGATTTTTCAGAGAATACCTACCCATATCGGCTGGCGACTACCAGTTTGTCTGCAATCTGTCTGCCAAGCACGACGACATTATCGAGATATTCACTTTCGAGCCAGGCAAGTCTGGATCCGTCATTCCCAAGCAGACGGATTGTGCCGCTTTCCGTTGCTATTTCAAGACGCTGGGCTACCCACGTCAGTTTGAGTCACTCACCATTGAGTCCTCCTCACCATCAGGCATCGAAACTGTTGAAAGTTCAGAGTCAGAAGTTGGCTGCTCAAACATCTACGACCTGCAAGGCCGCCGCATCACCGGCCAGCCCACTCGAGGCATCTATATCAAAGGAAATCGTAAAATACTGATGAAGTAGAATAAAGAAAAGAGACACAGGTATTCTGAAATGATTGCGATTTTTTTCTATAATGCTTTGGTATTTGAAAACAAAGTCGTATCTTTGCAGCGTATTTTCAATAAATTACTAACAAATATGAAAAAAAGATTAATTGTTTTGTCAATCCTTGGAGCAATGATAATTGTTCCTGCAAATGCTCAGTGGAACACCTGGCACACCACTCAGGCCATAAGTGGCGGTTTTGGACTTTTAGGCTCTATCGTAGAGTCAGCTGAGCGTAAGAAGGCAATGGAAATTTGGGAACGTGAGAAAGTGCAGTATCAGCCAACCTTCAAAAAGGTTCAGGATGAAGCTAAGCAGCTGGAAATCGAGGAGAAGTGGCAGGACTGTCTCGAGAAATATGAAGAGGTTTCAAAGCTAAACTGCGACTATGGTTATACCGATCAGAAAGCTATTAGCACGAAGATTACCAGCCTTTACGAGAAAGCCGGACGTACAGAGGAAGGTCCAAGTGTTGTCAACAATAAAAGTGTGACACTGCCCGATTACTCTAATTACCGTTTTACACTGCAAAATCCTATTACCAAAGGAAAGAAAGACAATACTTCTACAAAGATTGTCCGTGTAAGCTGCTCTGACACCGAGACGCGTATCGAACTTGAATGCGAGGCATCTTTCCCTAACTTTGATGTCTGTATCATGCCTGGTACTTATATTAAAGCCAAGGGAAGTGGCAAGTTAAAGCTTTCTGCTGTTGAGAATATCACTACCAGCCCCACTAATACACGTATTCCCTGGCCTTATCAAAAACTCCGCTTCGCTCTTCTTTTCCCGGCACTGCCTGCATCAGCAGAAGTGTTCGAACTGATTGAACCATCCAGCGACTGGAAGTTCAAGGATATCAGATGTAAGTAAAATCATTCATGAACAGACGTAGAATTGTAACTTTTGGAGAACTGCTTCTCCGTTTCTCAAAGCCAGGTCAGCTGCGACTGACGCAGGGAGATATGTTTACCAGCAAGTATGGCGGCAGCGAGGCTAACGTGGCTGTATCGCTGGCAACGCAGGGCGAGGAAGTGACATATATCACCCGTCTGCCAGACACTCCTGTGGGTCATGCCGGAGCAATGAACCTCGCACAACTGGGAGTTGACACCAGCCGTGTGCTCTACGGCGGACAGCGTATAGGCACATATTACTTCGAGCCACCAGCAGGCATGCGTGCCGCCAAGGTGATATATGACCGTAGCGGTTCGGCATATTACGACCTCAAGCCGGGTCTGATTCCCTGGCGCGAGATACTCAAGGACTGTGCCTATTTCCATGTATCGGGTATCACGGCAGCTATCTCTCAACAGGCAGCAGAGGCTACCTTCGAGGCTCTCGACATCGCTGATGAGCTGGGAGTAACGGTTTGTTTCGATATCAACTACCGTAAGAACCTATGGAAATACGAAGGGGCTGCTCCTCGAGAGACACTGAGTCGTATGCTCTCACGCTGCGACATGATGTTTGGCGATGCCATAGAGTTCGAATGGCTCTCACAGCATCCGCAGCCACCATTCACAGCCACCGACTCAAACTTCGAGATGCAGATGAAGGAATATGGCGAGTGGTTTGACGAGCTGCACGCCCAGTATCCACGTCTGAAACACTGGATGATGGGAATGAGAAACATGGTAAGTTCCAACCATCACACACTGACAGCACTCCTCTGGACAGAGGGCAAACTGCTCCAGGCTCCGATTATAGATATCCCTGATGTGGTTGACCCTGTAGGCGTGGGCGATGCCTTCATGGGCGGATGGCTGCATGCAGTAAACCTCTTCCCTGACGACAGGCAGAAACAACTGAACTACTCTCTTGCCGCCGCAGCACTGAAGAATACCGTGCCGGGCGATTTCAACCTCTCGACAGAAGAAGAGATATTGGATGTGATGCTTGGCAAATACGATTCCAAGACGCTTTACAAGACAATAGAATAAAAATGATTATCCCCGCCTGACAGCGGGGATGATTCTTAATAGGCTTTTATGGTCGGCTCTCGCCTTCGATGTATTGCGACATCAGGAGATGCTCGCCATCATAGACGATATAGGAGAATTGTGTTATCCAGTCGCCGAGGATAATCATACGGGCCTTCTTGGTGAGCTGTAAGTCAACCTCGATATGTCGGTGGCCGTAGATGAAATAGTCGACATTGGAGTGATATTGGATATATTTCTTCGTGAAGAGCACGAGGTGTTCGCGGCTCTCGCCCATATATGCGGGCTCTTCGTTGTTGGGGCGCTTCAGACGTGAGTGTTTGGCCCAATTGAGACCGAACCACATTCCCCAGCGTGGATGGAGTGAGGAGAATAGCCACTGGCAGGTCTTGTTGTGGAAGATAGCTTTGATGAGCTTGAAACTCTTGTTGGGGTCGCCCAGGCCGTCGCCATGAGCCAGGAAGAATACCTTACCGTAGATCTCTGTAGTCAGAGGCTGCTTATGCAGTATCACGCCACATTCCTTCTCCAGATACTCATAGGCCCAGATATCATGATTGCCTGTGAAGTAATGCACCTCGACGCCCATGTCGGTTAGTTCGGAGATCTTTCCCAGGAAACGGGTAAAACCCTTTGGCACCACATATCTGTATTCGTACCAGAAGTCAAACATGTCGCCCAGCAGATATATGGCTGCTGCCTTCTCCTTTATGGAGTCAAGGAAGCGCACAAGCCTTCGCTCCTGCATCCTCTGGTGAGGTATTGCAAGCGAACCTAAATGGGCATCACTAAGAAAATATATTGGTTTCATATCAGTCGAATCCCAGTTCTACCCTTGCTTCTTCACTCATCATACTCTGGTCCCAGGCGGGCTCGAAGACGAGGTTTACATTGGCACCTTTCACACCGTCGACACTCTCCACCTTCGTGCGTACATCTTCTAATATAAAGTCGGCAGCGGGACAGTTGGGGGCAGTAAAGGTCATGTCAAGCTCCACTGAGCTGTCGTCCCGAACGTCAATCTTATATATCATTCCCAGGTCGTATATGTTGACGGGAATCTCCGGGTCGTAGACGGTCTTAAGCACATCCACGATACGCTCTTCTATCTTTGTCTTTTCTTCTTGTGTCATTACCTTAATTATATTATATGGTGCAAAGGTAATCAATAATCTCGAAAAACCAAAGAAAACTAATCATTTTTAGCATTTGCCCACTTCGTGGAAGCTGTAGTACTGTCCGTCGGTAACTATCACGTGGTCCATAAAGCGGATATGCATCAGCTCGCAGGCTCGTTGGATACCGCGGGTAAGATCATTGTCTGACCTGCTGGGAGTGAGGCTTCCCGAGGGATGGTTATGGCATACTGCCATAATGGTGGCATTACACAGCACAGCCTCGCGGATGATGATTCGGATATCTACTATCGTCTCGCTGATGCCGCCGCGTGCGATGCGTACCTTCTTGATGAGACGGTAGTTCTGGTTGAGATACAAGGCCCAGAACTCCTCCACGTCGAGGTCTCTCATCAGGGATATCATCTCGTTGTAGATGTTGGTAGCCGTCTCAAGTTTCGGACGTTCCTCGGGACTTGCAGCGTTACGGCGGTTGCCCAGTTCGCATGCTGCGAGGATGGTGATGGCCTTCGCCTCGCCGATGCCGTTATACTGGCACAGCTCGTTGATGGTCTTCTTACCTAAGGTGTTCAGGTTGTTGTTGCAGTCGTTGAGCACTCGTTTCATCAAGTCTACTGCGCTCTCTTTCGTGGAGCCGGAGCCGATAAGTATGGCCAACAACTCGGCATTGCTCAGTGCTTCCGAACCGAGTGCCATCATCTTTTCACGCGGGCGGTCTTCTTCTGCCCATTGATTGATGTTGAGTTTTTCCATAGAAGATTAACAATTAATTTTTATTTTTATTTTTTTATTTATAGAATGTTTTCTCGAACGCCTGAAACTCGTCTTGCTTCCTTACGCACCGTTTCCACCAGGACTCGATGAAGCCTAAGCCATAACCCATCAGTTGTGTGAAGGCTGCGGGTATGGATAGAAGGCCCACCCATAGGCTCTTGTTCCTGATGCTTGAATCGATACATATGATGAGACAATATAATAATATAGGTATCCAAGGGGCGAAACACATCCAGTAGAACTGGTCTCTGTCGACATAATGCATCAGCGCACGTCCGACAGCAGAGATGAGTATCAGGCCGATGACACCAACGGTGAATACCGTAGGTAGCAGATGAACAAGTTTCATGGTCCCGGGATGGCGCTTCTCAAGGTTTATGCGCGCGATACCACTATTATATACCTGACGGAAGAATTTCTTGAAGTCTGTACGGCGCTTATGCCACACCCATGCCTCAGGTAAGAGACGGGGCTTAAAGCCAGCCTCCACGATACGGTAGGAGAAGTCGATATCCTCACCAAAACGCATCTTCGAGAATCCTCCGAGTTTCAGATATATGTCTCTGCGTATGCCCATATTAAAGGAGCGTGGGTAGAACTTATCCAGCTTTGCCTTGCCTCCACGAATACCGCCAGTGGTAAAGAAGGAGGTCATCGAGTAGCTGATGGCCTTCTGCACAGGAGTGAAGGATTCGTGGGCAGCATCAGGACCTCCGAAAGCCTCTGATGGATTCTGGCGGAGCTCATCGTCTATTGCCTTTAGATAACCTGTAGGCAATACCACGTCTGAATCAAGGATTATCACGTATTCACCTTTGGCACGTTCCACTCCGTAGTTACGGCTCTGTCCCGGGCCGCTGTTCTCCTTGGCATAATAATGCAAAGCAAGGATGCCTGCGTATTTATCGCAAACATCCTTGCAGGGCTTTACCGATCCGTCCTCTACAATGATTACCTCGAAATCCTTTAGTGTCTGATTAGATAGGCTTTCGAGTAATTCGTCCACTTCATCGGGACGATTGTATACGGGGACGATGATCGAGTATTTCATTATTCCTTTACGCGGTTCAGGTATGAGCCGTCGCGAGTGTCAACCTGGATAAGGTCGCCCTCGTTGATGAACAGAGGCACGCGGATCTCAACACCTGTCTCCAGAGTAGCTGGCTTCAGGGTGTTGGTTGCTGTGTCGCCCTTAACGCCTGGCTCAGAGTGAACAACACGGAGGTTGGTCTTTACTGGCATCTCAGCGTAGAGCACTGTACCGTCGGTGGTGTCTGAAACAACCTCCACGATATCGCTCTCCTTCATATACTCATGACCGATAACGAGTTCGTTGTCGATGGGAATCTGCTCGAAAGTCTCCTGATTCATGAAGATACGACCGCTCTGGTCCTCATACAGATACTGATAAGGACGACGCTCGATGATAACGTCCTCCAGCTTCTCACCGATGTTGAAGCGACGCTCCAGCACGCGACCGTCAGAAACGTTCTTCACCTTGATGATCATAATTGTGTTACCCTTACCTGGCTTGCGATGCTGGAAATCGATGCAAACCCAAATACTACCATCCATACGGATAGCAGTTCCTTTTTTAATGTCTTGCGAATTAATCATATTACCTTAAACTATTGATATTGTTACTTTTTCGGGTGCAAAGTTACTCATTTTATTCGTTATTTCTTCGTTTTTTGAGAAAAAACATAAAAAAATGCACTAATTTTAGCAATTTTCTTGCGTAATTAAAAAGAAATGAGTACTTTTGCACCCCAAATCGATAAGAATTGAATAAAAAATAAATAAGTTAAAGCAATGAAGAGAACATTTCAGCCACACAATCGCCGTCGCGTAAACAAGCACGGCTTCCGTGAGAGAATGGCCACAAAGAATGGCCGTCGTGTATTGGCAGCTCGTCGCGCCAAGGGTCGTAAGAAGTTAACTGTTTCTGACGAGCATCACGGAAAGTAATCCGAGGAGAAACGTAGAAAAAACAACTAAAATAGAAAGAAGTAGAGCGAAAACTTTACTTCTTTCTGTTTTTTTTGTAACTAATTTGGTTTTTCGAATTTTTTTGTGTACTTTTGCCGCCATGAAGACAAAAGAATTCTTCGGAAAGTTTGTTAGCGCCTATCTGCTGTGTCATCTGGCTGGCATGGCGCTGTTCATCGTCCTTATTTGCTTTGGGGTCAAATACGGACTGGAGTGGTATACCCATCATGGAGAAGGAATAGAGGTGCCTAAAGTGGAAAATATGTTATATTCCAACGCCCGTACTCTTGTTGAGCAGATAGGGCTCAATATCATGGTTTCCGACTCTGGGTATAACAAAAAACTCCCAGCCGACTGTATCCTTGCCCAGAGTCCTGGCGAGGGAACGAAGGTTAAGGAAGGCCATATGATATATGTCACTGTTAATGCACCGTCATCACCTACGTTTGCTATTCCTGACATCGTGGATAACAGCAGCTATCGTGAGGCTGTGGCTAAGTTGACGGCGATGGGGTTCAAACTTCTCCCTCCTAAGAAGGTGACAGGAGAGAAAGACTGGGTATACGGCATCATCAGTCGAGGCCGGAGAGTGACAACAGGCGATTTGATCAGCATCGATTCACCACTGACGCTTATGATCGGTAGTGGATTGTACAATGAGGAAGATGAGGATCTCGACTATGTTGATCCTGTATATCATAAGGCAAATGAAGACACTTTGCCTGAAGAGGATGATTTTGAGGAAGTGAAGATACCAGAATAGAATTGAGAGTGTAGAGCTTGCTACCGCAGTAATGGTTGAGGATTACGAAATAGAGGACGAGGAACTGTTGGAAGCTGGTGACGAGCCGGCTGACGACGGGCAGTTGTATGAGCACTTCCGCATAGAGGTGGATCGTGGTCAGGTGCCTGTCCGTATCGATAAGTTCCTTTCTGAGCATCAGCCTCACTCCAGCCGTAACCGTATTCAGAAAGCTGCCGAGGCAGGATTCATACATGTCAATGGCACTCCTGTAAAGAGTAACTATAAGGTTCGTGCTGGCGATATCGTCACTCTGATGCTCGACCGACCTCACTATGATACAACCATAGAACCGGAGGATATCCCCCTTGAAGTGGTTTATGAAGACGATGACTTGATGGTGATAAACAAACCGGCAGGTATGGTAGTGCATCCTGGATGTGGCAACTTCAACGGTACGCTTGTCAATGCCATCGCTTGGCATCTAAAGGATCTGGAATCGTATGACCCGAATGATCCGGAGGTAGGACTGGTACATCGTATCGACAAGGACACCAGTGGGCTGCTGGTTGTAGCCAAGACTCCTGATGCAAAGACATCGCTTGGTAAGCAGTTCTTCAACAAGACCACTCATCGCAGCTATAATGCACTCGTCTGGGGTAACTTTGTGGAAGATGAGGGTAGAATAGAGGGAAATATCGGTCGTGACCCTAAAGACCGTCTGCGGATGGATGTCTTCCCTCCTGATTCAGAGATAGGCAAACCTGCAGTCACTCATTACAAAGTGCTGGAGAGATACGGCTATACTACTCTCGTGGAGTGTATCCTCGAGACAGGACGTACTCATCAGATACGAGCCCACATGAAGCATATCGGCCATCCGCTGTTCTGCGATGAGAGATATGGAGGGTGTGAGATACGACGTGGTGAGCGTACGGCCAGTTACAAGGCGTATATACAGAACTGTTTTAAACTCTGTCCGCGTCAGGTTCTGCATGCAAAGACCCTTGGCTTTATACATCCCACGACAGGCAAACAGATGGACTTCACCTCGGAGTGGCCTGAGGATATGGCGGCTCTGATAGATAAGTGGAGGAAGTACGTGGGGAATAAATAAGAAATAAAAAATATAAAATAAAAAATATAATATGGATATGAAGAGAACGATAGCCATCGTATGTGGTGGCGACTCATCAGAACATGATGTATCCCTGCGTTCTGCACAGGGACTCTATTCCTTTTTTGACAAGGAGCGTTACAATGTGTATATCGTGGATATCAAGGGTCTCGACTGGCACGTTGAACTACATGATGGCACAACGGTAAAGATCGACCGTAATGACTTCTCGTTTGTTGAGAATGGTACGAAACGTAATTTCGACTATGCATATATCACCATCCATGGCACTCCAGGTGAGAACGGTAAGCTGCAGGGATATTTCGACCTTATCGGTCTGCCTTATTCTACCAGCAGTCTGCTCGTTGAGGCTCTGACCTTTGATAAGTTTGTCCTTAACCAGTACCTGCGTGGCTATGGTGTCAGTGTAGCCGATTCACTTCTTATACGTAAGGGATATGAGGAAATGGTAAGCGATGACGAGGTAGAGGAGCGCATCGGTATGCCTTGTTTCGTAAAACCTGCTGCCGATGGTTCTTCGTTTGGAGTAACAAAGGTAAAGAATAAGGATCAGTTGGCACCTGCCATCCGTAAGGCGATGATGGAGAGTCCGGAGGTTATGGTTGAGTCGTTGCTCGAAGGTACCGAGATTACCCAGGGAATATACAAAACTCGTGAGAAGACAGTCGTATTCCCTATTACTGAGGTAGTGACATCTAACGAGTTCTTTGATTACGATGCAAAATACAATGGTCAGGTACAGGAGATTACCCCTGCCCGTCTGTCGCCTGAGACTACAGAGCGCGTATCTAAGATTACATCCCATATCTATGACATCCTCCATTGCAATGGCATCATCCGTATCGACTATATTGTGTCAAAAGAAGGAAAGATATCGATGCTTGAGGTGAATACTACTCCAGGAATGACTGCTACCAGTTTTATCCCACAGCAGGTTAGTGCAGCAGGACTTAATATGGCCGATGTGCTCACGGATATTGTGGAGAACCAGATGAGGTAGTTTAGAGTGTAAAGTGTAGAGTTTAGAGTTTGCTACCGCTATGATTGCAACAAAGGAGTTTGACGAGATAAGACCATACGAGCCGGAAGAGATGAAGCAGGCCTTCGAGGACTTGCTGGGTGACCGACAGTTTAACATCATCATGAAGGGCTTTGCACCATGGTTGCCTAAGTCCGTGCGTAATGGATTGTTGCGTCTGGCCTTCAAAGGGGTGAAGACACCGCTCGACTTCCAGAAGCGGTTTATGAAACCCGTTGTCAACTACATCATCCGTAAGCATACTGATGGCTGCAGCTTTGACGATGCTGCTCTTCGTGATTTTAATTCACGATTTACCTTTGTCAGCAATCATCGTGACATCGTGCTCGACTCTGCCTTCCTCGATGTGAAACTCTTTGAGGCAGGCTATCCCACAACGGTAGAGATAGGAATAGGCGACAACCTGCTTATCTATCCTTGGATAAAGAACCTTGTCCGCATGAATAAGGCCTTTACCGTCCGTCGCGGACTCTCTCTCCGTGAGACTCTTGCTGCATCACAACTGATGAGCCGTTATATCCATTATGCTGTTACCCAGAAGAAGGAGAATATATGGATTGCCCAACGCGAGGGTAGGGCTAAGGACTCCAACGACCGAACTCAGGATGCAGTACTTAAGATGCTGGCTATGGGCGGAGATCTTCAGGAACTGAACATCGTGCCGCTGACCATAAGCTACGAATTTGACCCTTGCGATTACCTCAAGGCTCAGGAGTTCCAGCAGAAACGTGATAACCCTGCCTTTAAGAAGTCGCGTCAGGACGACCTTGACAATATGAAGACCGGTATCCTGGGGTATAAGGGTAGGGTGGTGTACCGTACTGCTGCTCCGATAAATACCTGGATTTGGGAACTGAAGGATGTGCCTAAGACCGAATTCTTCAAGACCGTGGCAGAGCGTATGGACCGTGAGATACATCGTGGCTACGAACTCTTCCCCTGTAACTATATCGCCCTCGATGAACTCAATGGCAATACGGATAATGCCAGCCATTATACCGATGCCGACAAGCAGCGCTTTGAGAAATATCTCTCAGGGCAGATAGCAAAGATCAGTATCCCCAACAAGGATGAGGCATTCCTTCGTGAGCGGATACTTACGATGTATGCCAATCCTGTTAGAAACAAAAGAGCGGCAGAATGAAGAAGTGTTTCGGTCTTATCTGCTGTATCATCTGCATGATCGGTGGCTGCACTCAGGATGCCTACGACAAAGGCGAGGGTAGATACTCGCTGATGCGTGCTGATTTTGTTGAGGCTAACTCCAATGCCCAGAAAGAGATCGAACGTATAACTACTGATGATGGCGATATCCTGTCGGCATCTAAACCGTTCAAGGCTAAGTTCGTTAATACCCCTGACTCTGTTTATCGTTGTGTATTATATTATAATAAGGTAAAGGATGGGAATAGCCAGGATGTCTTCGAACCGATATCTATCGGTCAGGTGGCTTGTCCGAAGATAATACCTTTGGCAGAGCTCGACAAGGAGATGAAGACAGACCCTGTAAAGTTTGAGAGTGCCTGGATGAGCAAGTCGGGCAAATACATCAACCTGAGTCTCTATCTGATGACAGGTTCTTCTGAAGACGAAGAGGCAAAACATACCCTGCGTATCGTTCAGGATACTATCGTCACCAACCCCGATGCCACCCGCACCAGTTATCTTCGCATCTACCACGATCAGGGGGGAGTGCCGGAATACTATTCTACGCAAGTCTACCTTAGCATCATAACACCCGGAATCCCTGCCGACTCGGTGAGAATCCAAATCCCTACGTACAAAGGTATGACAGAGAAATCATTCTCGTTAAATTAATAAAAATCGCCACTTGGTTTGAGTGGCGATTCCGAAATGTATTAACTCGATATTAATAAGGCCACTTCCCGGCTGATATACCAGCCTTGATACCTTCCATGGCGTTTGTTCCGACAACCTTGCATGTAGCACGGTCGATGATGGTTGAAGAACCGTCAGAGCTGTTCAGACCTGCTGTATAGTTAGTATCCCAAGCCATGGCAATTACGCCATTATTCGTGGCATATTCGTTGACGCACTGATAGAACATTTTTACTGAGGCATCATGCTTTGCCTGGTCGCTTCCACTGACTGACGAAAGGTTGCGCTGTTGTCCTGCATATTCACCTATAATCACAGGATAGCCTTTTGAGGTATATGCAGTATTCAATTTGGCAAACTCACTCTTCATAGAGCTCTCTTCACCCCATGAAGCATTGTTTTTGCTTCCTGATACATGATTAGCTGCTCCCCAATATGCGAATCCACCCTCACTGATCTTAGAACTATAAGTTCCACAGAATTGACCTGGGTCATAGAAGTGAACCTCCATCATAAGATAACCTGCAGACTCTGGTAATTTATCCGCTGTCAGATAGTTACATGAAGAGGCGATGTTAACGCTTGGACCCTGAACGACAAGTGTACGTTTGTCATTGTTTCCACCCGTAGCACGTACCGCCTCTACGAAAACCTTGTTGTAGCGGATGAGGATAGGTGTCAGCGTCTCATGTTTGTCATGGAACAGGTTATACTCCTGGAATGGTTCATTAAGGCCTGCAAAGAGCAGATGCTCGTCATAACCCTTGAACTCTGTTGCTATCTGTGTCCACAGATCCTTCAGACGGGTAATCTTCGAAGTGATTGTAGCCTCGTCTACTGCTTGATAAGATGATGTCGACTTGCTGAAGCCCTGAACCTCTATCCAGCCGTTATCCCAGTGATCGTTAAGCACCACATATAGTCCGTCGCTGATACAGTAGTCGACAATCTCCTTGACACGTGCCATCCATGCAGCATCGATTTTTCCATTGCTGTCGGAATGGATATCCCATGAGCATGGAATACGTATCGACTTGAAGCCGGCAGCCTTTACGCAGTCGATAATGGCCTGAGTGGTCTTTGTCGGTTGCCATGATGTTTCGCATCCCAGTCCATTACCAGTGGCTTCCATTGTGTTTCCTAGATTCCAACCGGGATACATCTGTTTTGCAATATCTGCTGCCTTGGCAGTAATAGTACCCTGTTGTCCGGCTGCCTGACGGATAACTACGGATGCAGTCTCCTTGTTCAGAGTAAAGGTGATATTGGCAGAACGTGCTCCTGCTGGATTGACGGCAGCAGTAAAGCTGTGTTCTCCATTGCCCTTAGCACCGACAGTAAGCCATGCGGCATCAGAGGTTACGGTATAGTTGCCGTTGCAGGTCAGTTTAACAGTTACCGAACCTCCTTCAGCTCCAACCTCATACTCTGTCTGTGATACCTTTAGAATATCACCAGCCTTCTGGGTTATGCTTACTGTTGCCGTCTCTGAACCTGCTGATATTGTTATGCGTGCAGTGCGGTCAGCAGTCTCAGTAGTCATAGGACTAACCTTAACTGTGATGGGAGTCACCTTAAGGCTCTGAGTCATGATGCCAACGGTAACTGTACACCACGAGGCATCGCTTGTGGCTGATATCTGAGAATTGGATTGTACACTGATGGTTTGTTCTCCACCATCATTAGAGAATGACAGTTCTGTCTTAGTGACCTTTATGCCAGTGACAGTTGTTCCACCGCCAGCATCATCACTACTGCTCCCACAAGCAACAAAAGCAGCGGTGGCCACAAGGGCCACCACAAGCGATAGGGTTTTCTTTAGAATCATCATATATTTAGAATTCTGGTACTTCAAAGAGACTCTTTATAGAGAAGTCTGCATCCATAGTACTGGTGAAGCCCAACTCATGGATTACATCTCCGTCAGGTGTTCCAAAGGCGCATGACTTGGCACCACCGGTCTTTCCGTAACAGTTCCAGAGCTCCAGACGATACTTCGGATTTTCGTTGCTGTCAGGAACCTTCGATGCATCGAAAGTCACAGCCTTACCATCGAGTTTCAGACCAGTGAGCTCTGAGTGCATCGTTGGGAAGAATCCGTAGATGTCGGCAATCTCGATGAAGGTCATAATGCAACCAGCGCTGTGATCTGTACCGCCAGCATCATAATGGATAGAGAAGTCGTTCTTCGAAATCTCATACTTTGCAGTCTCTGTGTTAAGGGTTACATCGAATGTAGCGGAAGCGGGAGTTCCCCATGTACCACCCCATGATGGGTTGATAGTGATGAGGTTTGGAGTATAAGTTCCCTCAGGTCCGTTGAGCTTGATGGTGAACGTAATCTCACAGCTCTGTGCAAAGGTGAATGCGGGATCACTGCCTATTTCTTTCAGGTTGCTGAAAGGCGAAGCGATGATGTTACCGTTGCTTGCTCCCTTACCCCAGATATTGAACATCTCAATACGGAAGTTGCCGTTGTTCTCGATGTCTCCATAGCAGAAGTTGTTGGCGTTGAACTTGATGCTCTTACCGTCGAGCTTAATATCATCGATACGTGCGAAAGCATTGGGGAAGCGTTTGCGCAGACTTACAAGGTCGAGCAGTGTCACCATAGCTCCGTTTACGGCACCTTTGTACTCCACGGTGTGAGTGCCTTCCAGGTTTTCCGGCATGAGCATGTCGAGAGTAGAACCCCATGTGCCAACCCAGTCGCTACCTACTGCAAGCAGGTTAACGGCAATACCGCTATAAACCTTGTCGGCTGCATAGTTGAATGATACCTGTGTACTGCCACCGTCGATAAGCATACCGATCTGCAGTGTCTCTTCTGTCAGTGACAGAATATTCAGGTTGGTGCGTTTGTTGTCACCACGTGCACTCTGAGCAGGTACATCCAGAATATCGATAGAGAGTGAGATGGTCTTGTTTGCCTCGTCTACGGTATAGGTTCCCTCTTCTGTCGTAGCATTGCCGTCGGCATCGATCTTGGTCACGGTAACCTTGCCATCTTCAGTGAATGTCATTGTTCCGAAGTCGCGAGGATCACCACCGATAATCCAACCATCAGCGCCAGCAGCCCATACCCATGAGTTGCCCACAACCGGCTCACCATTGGTGATTGTACGCCAAGAGTCGTCTGTACCCATGAACCAGCATGGTCCTTCGAAGTGAGCATGACTACCGTCGGCACGCAGGTCGATATGCCATGTGGTGCATAACAGTTCTTTATTGAATGGGATATTGCGTGCGGTAGAAACAGGTCGTGCGGCCATTGCCTCATAAACGGCACGGGTAGAACGTACACCTGTAGAAGATGTAAACTCATAATCTACAGCAAACTTAGAGTTAGAACCATTTACAGAACCTGTCAGGTAATAACCATGTGTTCCTTCTTCACTTACAGCATGTCCGATACGCTTACCTGCTGCAGGCAGGAAGATGCTGTTGCCGTTCTTGGCAGTTACCTTATATCCTGCTACACCATCCATCTCTGTCCATTCTGTAGTGCAGAGACGGAACAGTTCCTCAAACATGTCGGCTGTTGGCAGGGTTGCCTTTCCGCCGAGTGCGATATTGGCAATATCATTAGCAGTCTTATATGTATCGGCAGAAGCAAAAGCTGAAGGATCGATGCTTGGATTAAGTCCGGTTGCATCACCAAATCCGAAGAGACCTCCGAAGTCTGATTCCTTCTTGGCTCCCACATTGCGCTTAGCCCACTTAACAGACAGCCCAAGGTCAACAAACTCTTCGTCGACATCGATGCTGTTGGCGGCTGTTGTGAACTCCTTTACATCACCATATACCACACCTGAACCAAGGTCGAGATATGCTGCATAATAATACTTCGTTGCAGGCAGAAGTCCTGCCTTTGTCACGCTGAAGCTTGATGAATTGGCTACTTGCAGGCGCAGACCATTTCGTACGGCCTCTTCATCACTCTGTGCAGAAATGATGATACCCATTGTTGAGTTGGGAGTATAGTCAGATGCAGAACCGGCGAGTGTTGCCTGGGCGAAGTCTATGCTTGTTGCATCACCTGTTATTGCCTTGGCATTGGTCGTTAGCAGCGACTTAACCTCACCCTTATAGGTAAGCTTACCCTGCAGGGTTACGAAAGCCTGATAATAAATGGTCACACCAGTCTTCAGTCCGTCGAGTGAAGCAGAGAACTCCGATGCTGATGATGCAGCAGCGGTCTCTGTCAGTGCGCTTTGGGAATATCCATAATAGAATCCTGTAGAGAAGGAGGCCGGGTTAACCTTGTCCAGACCAGACACTGTACCATGGAAGGTAGCAGTGGTGGCTGTGACATCGGAAGAGCCTGTTACTACAGAGCCGTCGGTAAGTAGCGGTGTGGTGTTGGCGAAGTAATCGTCATCATCGCTACACGCTGTAAGGGCTGTTACACCCATTGCCAGCGCCATGATTCCGAAAAATATCTTTGATAGTTTCATATCTTTTTCCTGTTTTGAATTTATTCAATCGTAATGCTTTCTATCGTACAAGCAGCCTTCAGACCGTCTTCCGACTCATCTGCGAGCGATGCATAGCCTACGTACTGCATAGTCATGGTGAGGGCAGAGGTGCCGTCAGCCCAGTTTGCGGTAGAGCCTGTGTCATTGGTCCAGCTAACAGTATATGTACCGTCGCCATTAACAGTTATGGCGCGTGAGTATCCGAAACAGTCGGTCTCCCATGCCTGTTCCTCACCACGGTTGCAACAGAGAACCATCTTGGCAGGCTGTTCGAAGGTGAAGCCGCTCAGACGGAATGTAACATTCAGCTTCTGGTTCTTCTTAATCTTGAGATCTGCCGGGTCGATGGCATTTGTGTCACCACCCCATGGGTTATAGAGCTGGCAGCGGAAGTATTTCTCTGCCTCTATGTAGTTGATGCGGTTGTCGTTGTTGAACTTCACTGCAACAGGACCTGTCTGGCCACCGCCAACAGCCTTATAAGTGAAGTTGGCAATAAGATAGGTATTAACATTACCGTTAGCATCTTTCTGATCTGGAACACCCATAACGAGCTCAGAACCAGGATCACACTTGAAGACAGTCCATTCTGTTCCCTTTACCTCGATAGTACGGTTGTCGCCTGTTACGGTGAAGAGATTCAGCTCCTTGTCAAACTTGATGACAGTGCCGTCGATAGTATACTTACCGCTTATGTCACCGTATGTGAAGTCGCCCTTCTTGTTGAGTGTCAGCTCATTCTCAAGAGCATCGTCGCCCCACTTTGGAGCCCAGGCAGAACCGTAGTTGCCATTTACAACACTCTCCCAGCTTGAAGAGTTCCACCACATCCAGTCATATGCTGCATCCTCACTAACGAGGAATGTCATCTCTGCACCTGTGAACTCCACTCCATTGATATCGGTGGTGAAGAGCTTGGTCTCGAGGTTGTCGATGGCAGGAACTACAGGAGCACCAGCCTCAATATAACTGGGATCGTCGGAAGGAATCTGAACAGTACCGTTCTTCACGTCCTCAGCGATGAAGTTCCAGATAATCCACCATGCACCCTCGCTGTTGGTACGCATAGTAGCAAACTGCAGCATGTAAGGTGTCAGTTCTGTGATGACGATATCTGTAGTATAGTTGTCACAAACGGTGTTGAAACCGGTGTTGTGCATCACGTAACCGTCGGTAAACGACAGGGTGGGATGGTTCTTGTCAGATACGTTGAGGTTCCACTTTCCCCTAGTTGTCGTTCCTTCCTCACCCTGGAACTCCTCAATGGTACAGCCATTCTGGTCGTCGAGGGTGAAGATCATATAAGAATTCATGTATGGAGAATCCTGTGGAATGAGCCATGACTGGAATCCTGGATCCCAGTTCGGTGTCATGTGGTTGATACCGATGTTGGTATCGCCAGAACCGTCGTTGAGCACATCGCTGGGGTTACAATACATCACCGGTGCAGAGCACTGGCCTACACCGTATGCCTTGTCGCATGGTACCCATTTCTTGCTCTTGCCTACACCACCAGAGAGGTATGCATAGAGAGGATTGGCAAGCAGCGACATGTTGTTTGTCGTCACATTAAACTTATGTGGTGCACCGTAAACCACACCACCACGTGTGTCCACTCCGAATGTCACCTCGTAGGTACCGGCAAACGGAAGCTGGAATTTCACCTCACGTCCCTGGCTGCGGCCGTTTGGCTGATTCCAGTAGCATGAGTAGCTTTTGTCGAGCAGACTGGTGAGCGTCACCGTATTGTCTGCGGCAACAGTCACTGAATAAGCCACACCCTCCACCAGGTCTTCTGGTTGCAGGTTTGGTTTGCTCAGGCTGTATTCGTCTGGTGAACAGGCGCTGAAGAGAAAGGCCAGTGCAGCAGACAGATATGTTAATTTCTTCATTTTCATAATTCTTTTACTTTTTTACCTTTTTGCTATTTTACTTTTCAAAGGTTTACCATCCGGCATTCTGTTTCAGTACACCGTTAGAGAGCTGTATCTGAGTGAGTGGAATCTGCTGGAAACCACGCTTAGATGTAATATTCTCAGCCTTGAAGCTTACAGTACCTTCCTGACCACCATTGAGCACATTCTCGCCAGAAGCCACAATGGCAGCTGCTGCCACGTTCACACCCTGACGGAGCAGGTCCCAATAGCGGATACCCTCGAAAGCGAACTCCAGGCGACGCTCCTCCATGATATTCTCCTTATTGAGAGCAATGGTAGAGTTGGGCACATTCAATGTCCCGTCGGCATTCTGTGTGGTGTATGCACGGTTGTGAACGGCATTCAGGTAGCTCTGTGCATTTGATGAGCCAAGTTCTGCGGCCATCAGAAGCACGTCAGCATAACGGATAAGAGTGTATCCGATAGCCTGAGATATCTGGAAGTCACCAGCCATCAGACCGTCCCAGTAGTGAGTAAGACTCCATGAGCCTGTGGCACTCTGATGATATGCCGAACGTGCTGTGTATTTCTTATTGAAATAACCGGTATACTCACGCTGGTCTGTCAGTGCGTTCTGATATTCTGTCGTTCCGGCAATACCCTCACCGACGAGGTCGATGATTGATGCTTCCTTACGCTGGTCACCAGAAGGGAACGACTCTACGAAGTTCTTTGGTACGGTAGCACCGCCCCAGCCTTGTCCGTAAGGTGCCTTGAAGGTGCCGCCACGAACGGAGAACATCTGGATGGCATTGTTACCACCTGCATTCCCGTTATAATCGGAGGTGTAGTTGAACTTCATTGTAAGGATGTTCTCTGCGTTGTCCTCGCCAGCGTAAGTGCTTACCTCTTTCCAACCTGTTGCATTGCTGCCTTCCCAATGGGTGCTGGCGCAATACCAGAGGTTCTTATAGAGAGGAATCAGCGAGTATTCGCCACTGGCTACGATGTCCTCCAGTTCCTGAAGCACTTCTGCCTTTGTTACACCTGCAGGCTCCTTACCATATACACCTGTATAGAAAAGGTATGCACGAGCCATCATGGCCTTAGCAGCCCAACGGGTGATACGACCGTCATTGGTAGAAGAGGCTGACTTAGGATAAGCATCGGCAGGGATGTTCTCTGCGGCATACTTAAGATCCTCAAATACAACCTTATATACGTCATCAGGATTAGCCTGAGGGATGTTCTCTGACGAAGGCTCTGTCAGCAGAGGTATGTTCTCAAACACGCGTAACAGGTCGAAATAGAGTATTCCACGCATAGCACGTGCCTCACCGATTAGTTGGCCTTTCGCAGCATCGCTGCTGAAGGTTATCTGGTCAGAAGAGACAATAAGCTGATTCACACGGTATATGGCAGCATAATAGCTTGTCCAGAGTGTGTTATGCAGATTCTGTTGTGAGTTATCCTCTCCCATGTCGAAACGGTCTACTACAGCAGAGTTACGGGCATCGTTGTTTCCCGTACCGCCAAAGCACTCGTCGGCACACAGCTCAGAGAGGTAGTGGAAGGCAAATGTAGGACCGTTTGACACGGTGCGCTGCCATCCGTCGTAACATCCAATGAGAGCTCTCGATGCAGCCGACTCACTGGTATAATAGTTTCCGGTAGTTCCCTCAGTCTTTGACTGAACCTCCAGGAAATCTTCACCGCAGGATGCAAGTCCTAACGTCGCAAGACCCATGGCGGCAATAGAAAATATCTTTGTCTTCATAATTGTATTCATCTGATTTTTAGAACTTCAAGTTTACACCGAAGAGGAAGGTACGAGGACGTGGGTAGTATCCGTAGTCGATGCCTGATACCCATCCTGAATTACCATAACCGATTTCTGGGTCCATACCGTCATACTTCGTGAATGTAAATGCATTCTTAACCTGAGCGTAGAGGCGGCACTGAGAGAGATACTTACATCTTATCAGCTTGGCGAAGTCGTAGCCGAGCGTGATGTCTGAGATACGCAGGAAATCGCCGTCCTGGATAAACAGGTCAGAGAACTGGTAGTTGATGTTTGTGTTGGTAACACGTGGAATCTTGTTAGAAGTTCCCTCACCAGTCCAGCGGTCGAGAATCTGTGTAGTATAGTTTGCGGTTGTTGTTCCTACGTTGCGGTATGTCTGCACAATCTTGTTGCCTACAGATCCGTTGGCCTGAACAGCAAAGTCGAGACCTCTCCAGTCAAATCCTACTTTGAATCCATAGGTAAAGTCTGGCATACCATTGCCGAGGTTAACCTTATCGTTGTCGTTGATGACACCATCATGGTTGATGTCATAATACTTCACGTCACCAGGCTGTACGTTCGACTGCAGCACGCCGTTGCCGGCAGCAATCCAGTCGTTGATCTCCTGCTGGTTCTGGAAGATTCCGGCAGTCTTGTAGCCCCAGAAGTAACCGATAGGTTCACCGTTTGATGCACGATAGAACTCACCGGAGTTGTCGTAGAGCACTGATCCGCTCTCACCGTGGATGATACCGTCTTCGTTAGGGATATTACCTACCTTATTCTTATTGTATGCTCCGTTGAGGTTTACATAGTAGCGGAAATCCTTTCCGATAACGTCGTTCCAAGCCAGTCCGAGTTCAACACCAGTGTTAACCACGTCACCGCCATTGATATATGGTGCACCTGTACCTACTGTTGCCAGTACCGGTGGCTGAACGAGCCAGTCCTTTGTCGACTTACGGTACCAGTCGAAGTTCACGTTGAGTCGCTGGTTCAGGAATCGTGCATCGAAACCGAAGTCGAGCTGCTCAGAGGTCTCCCATGTGATCTCGTCGTTACCGATACGTGTAGGAACGGCTCCCCATTGGTCGGCATCAGAACCGAGCTGGTTGCCGAAATTATAATAGTAGTTGTTGAAGGCCATTGGAGCCAGATACATGTAGTTACCGATATTCTGGTTACCTACCTGTCCCCAGCTGGCACGGATCTTGAAGTAATCCATGTACTTTGTCAGAGGCTCCATAAACTTCTCATTGGTGATCACCCATCCTGCAGATATTGATGGGAACCATCCGAAGCGGTGACCCTTGGCAAAGCGGCTTGAACCGTCACGACGTATAGTGGCTGTTGCCATATATGTCTCCTTGTAGTTCCATCCGATACGACCGAAGAACGATACCATTCTCTCCTCGTCCCAAGGACTGCCACTGGCTGACAGACCGTTCTCCTGACTCATTGCGGTACCGTTGTTGAGATAAGCGTACTGCCAGGTCTCGAAACCGTCACGCAGGCTGCCGTTGGCGCCATACATGCTCTGACCCTCGGTGCGATATACCTCATAACCGGCCATCGCATCAAAGTGATGTTCCTTGATGTCGAAGTTGTACGACAGGGTGTTGGTCCATGTGATGCCGAAGCCGTCACTGGCACTCTGTGACACACGGGTACGGCTGTCGTTGTAGCTGTAGATAGAGAAATGATACAGTGGAGTGAAACTGCGATAGTTCTCTGAATCGTAGGTTACGCCAAGAGTGGTACGGAACTTCAGGTTCTTGATGAACTCCATTTCTGCATAAACGTTAGACGACAGTCTCATGTGCTGTGTCTTGTTGTAATTGTTCACCATCATCGAACCGTAAGGGTTACCGTCGGCATTGAACCAGTCGCTGTTAGATGTGTCGTTATAAGGAAGTCCGTACTTGCCGTTATCGCTGTAAACGGGGGCGAGTGGGGATGTTCCGAAAGCAGAGCGCAGTGTGTTGTTATATGCATTTCCCACACCGATACCGTTCTTCTTATAATATGCGATAGATATCTGCTCACCTACTTTAAGGAATTTGTCGATGACCTGATATTCTGAGTTTACACGGAAGTTATATTGTGAATAGCCCGACACATCCTTGCCGCCTACAACACCTTCTTCGTTTTTGTATCCCAGCGACATGGCGTAGTTACCTTTCTGGCCACCGCCACTGATGCTTACGTTTGCACCGTAGGTCTGGGCATTGTCTTTCAGCATCTCGCCAATCCAGTCGGTATCGATAACACCAAGCTTGTTGCCCTCGGCGTCATATCTCCAGATGCTCTTATAGTTATCCCAGTTATATGCTGCGTTGCCTGAGTTGATGTTCTGCTCGTCCATGATGGTCATATATTCCTGAGCATTTAACATCTTTACCTTACGGGCAACACTCTGTACACCGAAGTATGCATCGAATGCTACAACTGATCTGCCTTCCTTACCGCTTCTGGTGGTGATAAGCACAACACCGTTAGCCGACTGCGAACCGTAGATGGCTGCTGAGGCTGCATCCTTAAGCACGTCGATACTCTCGATATCGGAATTGTTTACTGTGTTGATGTCACCACGTACACCGTCAATGATAAATAGTGGGCCGCTTGAACCTGTGGTACCCAGACCACGGATGTTTACCTTCAAGCCCTCACCAGGCTGTCCTGACTGAGAGATGATGGTCATACCAGGTGTCTGGCCCTGCAGGGCCTGCAGTGGGTTGGTGGTGTTCAGTTTGGCGATGTCTTCACCTTTCACCTGTACGGTAGCGCCGGTAACAAGTTTTTTCTTCTGTACACCGTAACCGATCACGACAACTTCATCGAGAGACTTTCGGTCTTCCTCCAACTCGATGTTGAGCTGGGAACCCGTGATTTTCACTTTCTTAGTGAGATAACCCACATAAGAAATCACTAGAGTCTGGCCATCTTCGGCATTAAGCGTGAAATTACCGTCAAAATCGGTAACGGTTCCCGTCTGGGTGCCCTGCACCTGGACTGTAGCACCGATAAGTGCTTCACCATCCGTAGCAGAGACAACCTTACCAGAAATCGGCTTAGCCATGAGAGCACCAAACATTGCCTGCATCGTGAACAGGGCCACGATGAACAGGCCGAACTTTAGAGATGTTCTTCTCATACTTTACATTGTTTTGGTTTAAAAAGATATATAATTAGCTGTTAGTTTACTGCTGCAAAATTAGCATTTATTTTTATTAAAAAGGAATCTTCACAAAAAATACGTGTAGTTTTTACTTTTTTTATGTTTTTTCACAGCCATTGAGTCCAGTTCTTGCGTGCACATGTACATTATTATATTCACATTATGTCCGCAAAGTTAAAAAAAGAAAAAGCATGTAGTACTTGCTGAAAAAAATGTATCCAATAATACTGATGACTGACCAGCTTCTCGTTTGTGCAGATCGGTGTGTCTGCTAACTGACTCACTCAGTCAGATGCTAAGTCCATGTTATCTTGCGACGGTTGTTTGATGGTCTTGCGGCAAAATGAATCCACAGTGATGTGCCGCGAGCTTCGATTATGAGTTCGTCGAAGTCTGGTCTATACTGATGCTCTTCTGCAATGTCGATCAGGATGACGGCATAGCGGAGCAGTTGTACCTTGTCGTTGCAGCGGATGTCGACAGCGCAGCCCGTAAGGTGGTTAGAACTTGCCACTCCACCGGCAAGACGGTTTACCTCGGGTGAACGATATGCGCTATTGATGATTATCGGTTTCTCTTTATCGCTGTCGCCACCATATAGCAGGTTATAGCGTCTGCGTAACTCTTCCAACCAGTCTGTACAGAGCCTGCGCAGGTTTTCAATTATTACTCGCGAAGGTATGTTACCATCCTTCGTCACGTGTTTTGTCTTGGTCATCTCACAGAGTGTGAAATGCTCTGAAAGCTTTGCTTTGTTGTCAATACTAACCTTTTCCATAATTCTTCACTATTCGTTAATCACTATTCAATATTATCACGGTTCTCCTAATATCTTGACGATCTCCTCTACCTGAGCCGAGGTAAAGGATCGCTGCTTCTGTTTTGTCAGATAGCAGAGGTCGGGGTTGATGCTCAGCCATAGCTTCAGTTTTGCCCATGCTGCTATCGGATGCATGTTGGGGAAATACTCCTGTGCCAGTTCCGTGCGTCCGTAGAAACGGATCTTGAATTCATGTTGTATCATTGCCGGATATTGATTAAGTTTGTTTTCAGATGCAAAGTTACACACGGATTCAAATTTTTCCAAATGTTTTTACAAAATTAACTAATATAAACTAATGTTTTCTTCTTGGTAAATAAGTGGCACTTATTGAATAATAAGAGCCACTTATTTGAACATACTTGGCTCTTAATATTCTATAAAAGCCTCGGGTTCGCAAAATCATGCGCAGCCTGCTAAAAATACTTAAAAATTCGTCTCTTCGTGCCCGTTTTTACGCAACGTAGCTGCGTGAGCACTTTCCCATAAAGACATTATCTTTGTAGAAAAAATCAAACATTGAGATGAATAACCAACGATTAGAAAACTTAATCCTGAAGATTATGGACACAGCAAGGAAGGAGACAAAGTTGCAAGAAATGAAGTCAATTGCTCATATCGACAACCGCTATTTCAAGAAAGAGTATATCTGGAAGGTAAGTGCCGCCATCTTATTGCGTATTCTTGTGAATATTGCATATAAAATGGGACAGAAAGACTTCGCTGACTTCTTCGATGGCATCCGTGACCAGATTATCGATATAGCGGAAAATCACTTTGACGAATTCAACGATTGCCATGCAAGAAAATGAGAGAATCTTAAACGAAGAACTGCTGCTAGCCGGCACTGATCCGGAAATGGCACGTAGGCTCGAGGCGCATCGCGTCACCCGTGAGATGGATGTGCCACAGATGGAGTTTCTGCTGCGGCTGTTCGGCAAACCGATATTACCCCGTGGGGAGTTGGTGGCATTTACCGGTAAGGCGAAGACAGGAAAGACCTTTATACTGTCAATCATCATGGCTTGCTGTGCTAGGCAGGAGGTGCTGGCCTTCCGGCGCCCATCGCCAAACCCCATACATGTGCTGTGGATAGACACGGAACAGAGCATACAGTCGACAAAGGAGATTCTTACCGACCGCATCGTGCCACTGGTGGATATGGAGGAGTTTCCTGATTCACTCTATGATATCATCAACATCCGTCTGGAGAGTTGGGAAGAGCGACTGAAACTGGTGCAGGGCGCAATCGGATGGTACAGGCCCGACCTGGTGATTCTCGACGGCATTGCCGATGAGGTGGCTAACGTGAACGATCCTGTGGAGTCGAAGATGGCCGTAGAGAAACTGCTAAAGGCAGCAACCATTGGCAAGTGCTGCATCGCCTGCGTGATCCACGAAAACAAAAGTACGATGGACTCCTCTCTTCGCGGATGGCTCGGCACGGTACTCACCGACAAGGCATTCGAGGTATATTCAACATTCAAGGATGCCAACCGAGTATTCTCACTTGAACAGAGGTTTACAAGAAAACATGACATCATTGACAAACTCTACTTTACAGTTGATGAGCACGGACTACCGCAACAGGTGGGTGAGCCGAAGAAAGTCTTCAAAAAGAAATCGAAACAGAAACCCAAGAAAGATGAAACAGAATCAAAACCCGTCGCCGGACATGAAACAAGTATCGATTTTTCAGGGGAATAGCCTTACCCCTATTTATGCCCCCCTATATATATGGGGGGCAATATATGGGGATGACGATTCCCCTGAACATTTACCTTTGTGGTATAGTAGCTTCAGTACAGAAACGACGTTCTGTAAGGCTCTCGTAAACTGCAACTATTTATCCTATGAGCAGATGGTTCATGCAGCGCAGAGATTCCATCTTGGCAAGAGCCGGGATGGGGGAGTGATCTTCTGGCAGCTCGACGAGCATGGTGTGACACGCGACGGCAAGATCATGTTCTACCGCGATGACTGTCATCGCGACAAATCGCCAGGTAAACATCCCACATGGGTGTCGGCACGGCTGAAGGTATGGTCGGGGTATAATGGTGAACTAAATGTCCAACGCTGTCTTTTCGGACTGCATCAGCTGCCGTTGGCATATCTGCGCCATAAGCCCGTTGCCGTGGTGGAGAGTGAGAAGACGGCCGTCATCATGTCGCAACGCAGACCAGAATATCTCTGGATGGCTTGTGGCGGTCTCAGCATGCTCCAACCCCATTTGCTAAAACCGCTACGTGAGCAAAAGGTGATACTCTTTCCCGATACCGATCCCGACGGGAAGACCTTCCAGCGATGGAGTGAGGTTGCAGCAGAGGCTCAGAAAGAGTTCATCTACCCCATCTATGTGAGCAGACTTTTAGAAGATCACGCCACACCGGAACAAAAACAACAGAAGATAGATATAGTGGACTTTATATGTCATTAAACAATTAAAAATCAAAAAGTTATGTTTACAGTCAATCAAATCAAAGTGGGATGCAAGGCATCCGAGATCAGTTTCAGAAAAGTAATGGATCCATTCGGTATCGTTCCGATGCCCGGTCTGCACGAGTTCGTACGTACGGCAGCAGAGAGACTCTGTGATGACTATTTCATCTGCGTTGGCCCGGCCACGCGATATCTTATCGGCATGCTCGATGCCTCAGATTCTCTGCACACAGGTGAAGTGGTGTGTATCGCGAGGAATATCGAACCGGTAAAGCTATGTGAGTTGTTTGACGAGGATGTCGATGATATCCGTGTGTTTACCGATAATCAGCTGTGGGAGGAGGCTCGTTTTGAACTGTCGGACTATCTGAGAAAGGGTGAGGCCCGTTCGTTCGACAATATGGTGCGGTATATCGTGCTCGAATATGCTCTCTGGCTTCGCAATGACTATGGCATACCTGAAGATGACCAGATGTTCTGGAATAACCTTGAGTCAAACCTGTTAGACGTGTTTTAGCTATGATAAACTATGAACAGTTATCTTGTGGCTGGGGGCTCGCTAAAGAGGTGACCCATATAGCCCAAAGGCTTCCTCTGCCTGAAAAGGATAAGAAGTGTCCTGAGAGTTATGACGATTGTGTGTATTTTATCTCCTGGTGGTTGAATCGCTGGTTGCGGTTCTCTGTGCCGCCACTTGAGGATATTCTCTATTGGCTAGCGCGTGCTTTCTGGTATCATCAGCGCGACTTGCGTCGCCCCATTGACGAGTGCTATTATGAGGAATTCGCGGATAAGCTCCGTAAAGATGTCCTTCAAAAGTATGAGATTTGGTTAAAAGGTAAGTAAAAATAGTTCAAAGGGATTAAGTGTATTAAGTACATTTATCGCGAAAATAGCTTAAGAAACGATATTGTACTTTTTACACTTATTCGCACTTTTTTGTTAAAAATGTACTATTTTTATGCGAAAACGCGTACTTTTGCAAAAAAGTATCAATATTTATCAAAAAAAGTTTGTACCTTTTAGATTATTTGCTTTATCTTTGCAATCGATTTATTACGTACATTAATCTAAGTATAACTATCAAGTATGAATCAAAACTTAAGAAAGACAGCGCTGATGGTGGGTGCATTTTCCCTTTTGGGACTGTGTTACTCGCCTAAAGCCTATGCCGCTGATGCAGTTCAGAACGTACAGCAGGCGAAAAAGATTACAGGTACTGTAGTCGATTCTCAAGGCCCCATTATTGGAGCTAGTGTTGTCGTGAAGGGTACGTCGAATGGTGTCGCTACCGACTTCGACGGTAACTTCTCTCTCAATGCCAACCCAGGTCAAACCCTGGTGATCTCTTACATTGGCTATGTCAACAAAGAAGTGAAAGTGACAGCCAATCAGACGAATTATAACATCACCCTCGAGGAGGATAAGCAGATGCTCGACGAGGTTGTAGTTGTAGGTTATGGTACGATGAAGAAGAGTGACCTTTCGGGTGCTTCTGCAACTCTTGGTGAGGAGCAGTTGAAGGATGCTCACATCACTAACCTTGATCAGGCTTTCCAGGGACGTGTGACTGGTGTGTCAGCCGTACAGACATCTGGTGCTCCTGGTTCTAGTTCTTCAATCCGTGTTCGTGGTCAAGCAACCATCAATGCAGGTGCAGAGCCTCTGTACGTAATTGATGGCGTCATCGTGCAATCAACAGGTCAATCTGGAGCTGACTTCGGATTGGGTGATAAGCTTGGTAATGGTCAGGTTTCTACCATTTCTCCACTTGCTACAATCAACCCTGCCGATATCGTATCAATGGAAATCCTGAAAGATGCTTCGGCAACAGCTATCTACGGTGCTCAGGGTGCTAATGGTGTTGTACTGATTACTACCAAGCGTGGTAAGGCTGGTGAGGCAAAGTTTACTTACGATGGTATGGTGAACTGGTCACGTCAGAACAAACGAATCGACATGCTTAACCTGCGCGAGTTCGCTGAGTTCTATAACGACTTGGTAAATCAGGGTGAGTTGTCAAATCCTGATCCTGCATATTCCGACCCCAGTGTGTTGGGTAAAGGTACAAACTGGCAGGACGCCGTGTTCCGCACAGCATTCCAGCACCAGCATCAGATAGGTATGCAGGGTGGTAGCGAAAAGATAAAGTATTATGTCAGTGGCGGTCTTATGAACCAGGAAGGAACGCTTATCGGCAGTGAGTTCAAGCGTTATTCAATGCGTGCCAATATCGATGCCGAACTTAAGTCTTGGCTGAAGATGGGACTTAACGTTTCTTTCAGTGAGACAAAGGAAGATCTTCTGAAGGCAGACCAGGACGAGGGTATCATCAACTATTCTCTGACTACTCCTCCTGACATTCAGATTTATAATATTGACGGTGGATATTCATCAGTAAGCAAGGAAGGATTTACAAATCCTAACCCGATTGCTATGGCACTGATGAACGATATCAACTTGAAACGTCAGAAGCTCAATGGTAATATATTCTTCGATATTACCCCAATGAAGAACCTCACATGGCATACTGAGTTGGGATGGGATCTTGGATGGAACCATGCAGAGACCTTTAACCCAACAGTAGACCTTGGTACTTACCATATCAGTAAGAATGAAGGCCGAGAGCAGAAGAATGAAAACAAATACTGGACATTTAAGAACTATGTCACTTATAATGGCAATATCGGTAAGCATAGCTTTACTGCCATGGTGGGACAGGAAGCGTGGGAGTCAAAGTGGAACTATATTTCCATCTTCAACACCGGTATGCCTCTTGATATAGTTAAGAACCCGGCACTCGGTACAGGTGAACCAACTATCGGTTACGGTTTCGGAAGTGCGGCAATGGCATCGTTCTTCACGCGCGAAACATATAATTATGACAACCGCTATATGCTCACATATACCTATCGTTACGATGGTAGTTCTAACTTCGGTCCAAATAAACGTTGGGCTGGTTTCCATTCTGTAGCTGCTTCATGGCGATTCTCAGAGGAGAAGTTCTTTGAGAATATCAAGAACAAGGGTATCATTACCAATGGTAAGCTTCGTATTGGCTGGGGTCAGACAGGTAACTCCAACATTGGTGGCTACAAGTGGGGCTCTGCAATGAGTGTGATGGAGTCGGCTTTGGGCGTAAGCTATCGTCCTGCTAATATCAAGAACCTCGATATCAAGTGGGAGACTCAGGAGCAGATTAATATCGGTCTTGACCTGAATTTCTTTAATGATCGTGTGAACCTTGTATTTGACTGGTATAGGAAGGTGTCAAAGGATATGCTTATGCAGCTTGTTCTGCCTTCATATATGGGAACAAGCGGAAACGGATCTTCTGCACTTGCTGCTCCTTATGGAAACTATGGTGACATCGAAAACACCGGTTTTGAAATCGCATTGAACACAAGACCAATAGATACAAACAACTTCTCTTGGAGTTCAGATGTACAGTTCTCCATCAACCGCAACAAGCTGAACAGCCTTTCTAACTCTACAGCTCTGTTGGGCTACGGACAGTGGACGGATGTTGTTTCTCGTTCAGTTGTTGGAGAGTCTCTTTATAACTTCTATGGTTATGAGGTTGAGGGTATTTATCAGAGCTTCGAGGATATCATTAATTCGCCTGTAAATACATTGCAGCAAAACAACCCAATCATCACCAATGCAGACGGAACAAAGAGCTGGAGCACAGATCCGACTCGCTATAGCCGCTCGAATACAACATTTGTGGGTGATATCAAATTTAAGGATGTGAATGGTGATGGTGTCATTGATGAGAACGATAAGACGAACATCGGTTCTCCAATGCCTGACTTTACATTTGGTTGGAACAATACCTTCCGTTACAAGAACTTCGACTTGACTATATTTGTTAATGGTTCTGTAGGTAACAAGGTTGGTAACTATATGAAGATGAAGCTTACCCACATGAACTCAGCTTGGACAAACCAGACTACCGATGTCTTGAATCGTACAAAGCTTGTGGCAATTGACGCTTCTGATGAAAGATGGTATGATAACATCAACAATGTGAAAGTGGCTAATCCTGGTGCTTCTATACCACGTGCTTCAATTAATGATCCTAATGACAACGATGCCTGGAGCAGCCGTTATATTGAAGATGGAAGTTATGTACGTCTTAAGAACATCACTTTGGGATATACATTCGATACAAAGCTCATTAGAAAGATTGGTTTAAGCAATCTTCGTCTCTCTGTAAGTGCCACAAACCTGTTAACAATTACAGGCTATGATGGTTACGATCCTGAAATTGGTGCTTCAACGGCCAGTGCTAACGTATTCGGTCTTGATAACGGACGTTATCCCTCGCCAACAAGTGTTTCATGTGCAGTTAGCGTATCATTCTAAAAATTATCTCACTACGATTATGAAAACAATAATGAAAATAAAAGGCATGGGTGTCGGAATGCTTTTCTCGGCTGCCCTAATATGCTTCACCTCTTGCGACGACTTCCTGGATCGTCCTACAGAGGACAGCTATAATACGGACAACTATTATTCTTCTGATGAAGCTTGTATTTCTGGTGTAAACTACCTGTATAATTCTCCTTGGTATGATTTCCAGCGTGGCTTCATCAAAGTGGGTGAGGTGTTGTCTGGTAATATGTATTGGGGAGGAGAACCATATATGAACTTCTCTGTAAATGGTACAAACGCTAATCTGATAGACATGTCGTATTCACTTTGGGCAGTCATCGGTCACTGTTCAACAGTGTATCAGTCTATTTCTGGAGCTAATGCTTCACAGTCTGTGAAGAATCAATGCATGGGAGAGTGCTTGGCATGGAAGGCTATGGCATACTTCTTCTTGGTGCGTTCGTTCGGTGACGTTCCCATTATTCACGATAACTCTGCAACGCTAGCAGCTGGCAATTACAATGAGATCTCCAAGGTTGAGAAGTCAGATGTATACGACTATATCATTCTTACTCTTGAAAAAGCAATGGAGTTGTTGCCAAAGGAGAAGAGTACAACAGGTCGTATTGATTACTACTGTGCAGAAGGCTTGTTGGCCAAGGTCTATCTGACTAAGGCAGGTGTTAAGGGGAGTCTTAACAATGATGACCTGGCAAAGGCCGCTCAGTATGCAAAGGATGTAATTGACAATTCCGGTCGTTCTCTGATGCCTGAATATGAAGATATCTTCCGCGGTTCGAACAATGTCAGCGATGAGAGTCTTTTCGCTTGGCGTTGGACGGTTGGTGCCCACTGGACATGTCAGAACTCACTGCAGAGTGACCTTGCCATTGAGGGTATTTGTGAGGTAGGTAACGTATGGGGTGGATGGGCTGGTCCGTCTACAGACCTGATGGAGGCTTTCGGTGTCCTCACAATTGAGGGTACAGGTACCGATTCACGTTTGAAGGATTTCCCAAGCCCAGATAGCAGACCTGACATCGACAAGCGACGTAAGGCAACTATGATGCTCCCAGGTGACGTCTATTCTTACTTCTGGCGTGACAAGGGTGGTTTGGATTATCTGAAGTTCATCTATGACACAAGTTATAACAAGTCGGCAACCGGACAGCTTCAGGGACCTTGTGGTACAAACAACGTTAAGCACCTTTATGGTAACACAGCCGACCACGTAGCTGAGATGGGTATCTCAGACGGTCGTATGGCTTCAGCACTTGCTACACATATCCTGCGTCTTGCCGATGTCTACCTAGTTTATGCAGAGGCGATGACACTTCAGGGAAAGGGCAGCGATGCTTCTGCTTGTGCTGCATATAACAAGGTACACCAGCGTGCCATTCCTACAGCTGCGGCCGTCAACGGTCTTACATTCGACATGATTTGGAAGGAGCGTCGTCTGGAATTTGCCGGTGAGGGTGACCGTTGGTACGACTTTGTTCGTCGTGCTTACTATGATGTGGATGCATGCATCACAGAGCTAAAAAGTCAGCATCGTAACCAGTTGTGGAACTGCGATGCACTCTACAAGGCATATTATAATTCTGGTCGTACTACCTGGAACATTGTAACGGCAGATGGCAATGTAGAATACAATTACGAAACTGCTGTTCCTAACGTAACGGCAAACTCATTCGTTCTTCCATTCCCAACAGAGGATGTTGCTTTGAACCCCAATATAGGTTCTAACGTTCCTCCTGTTCATGTGGACATTCGTGAAACTTATACTTATTAATGATTAAAATGCAATATAAAATGAAAAAGCATATTAGTTGGGCTTTACTTGCCGTCGCATTTGTTTCGCTCTTCGGCTCTTGTGCTGACGAACCCGACAAGTTTGAGTTGACCGGTGGTAAACCTACCATTAACTATATACGTTTGCAGAAAGCGGCTTCTAAGGACTCGCTTCTCGTGGAGGCATTCACCTCTACTCCTATCTGTATCGTCGGTGAGAACCTCACAAGTATCAAGGAGATGTTCTTCAATGACATCAAGGCAACTCTCAATACCAGTTACATCACTAATAACACCATGCTGCTCACTATTCCTAAGGACATTCCTGGAAGCAACACTGGTAAGATTTATATGGTTACACGTGATGCTGATACCGTTACCTACGATTTCAAGGTGCTTGTTCCTGCTCCTGTGGTTTCAGCCATGAAGAATGAGTGGACCAAGATCGGAGACGATGCCGTGATTACTGGTCAGTACTTCGTTAACGACCCCAACCAGCCTCTGACGGTTACCTTTACAGGTATCGGAAACTCTACCAATATTCAGGTGCCTGCAGAGAACTTCAAGTCAATCTCTGCATCTCAGATCGTATTCAAGGTGCCTGAGGGTGTTCAGGAGGGCTTGGTTACAGTTTCTTCAATCTATGGTACTGGTACTTCTAAGTTCTACTTCCACGATAGCCGTGGTATCATTACAAACTTTGATGGGGCAACTGACGTCGTTCCTCAGGGATGGAACATTAAGGCTACCTATAGTGATGTGAACGGAGTTGACGGACAGTACGTACAGGTAGGACCTGCAGAAACAGAAGGTGGATGGGTTGAGGATCTCAAACTCCCATTCTGGTGTGGTAACTGGAACGGTGATCCTATGAGCATCACTTCTGGACCTGGTATTCCACTGCGCAACTTCCTGGATTTCTCTGATTGGGAGAATATGTCATACAAGATGGAACTCTATATTCCTAAGTCGAATCCATGGTCGGCAGGCACAATGCAGATTCTCTTCGTAAACAATAAGCAGTGTGCCAATGACTCTTGGCAGAACAATACCTATATCCACACAAGTGCGGATGGTGGACTTGACCTGCCTCGTGCACTCTATAATCCTTGGAAGGACTCTGGTTCTTTCGACACGGGTGATGAGTGGATTACTGTAACTATTCCTCTGACGGATTTCGTATACAACGATGATGGTAGCAAGGTAAGCACTCCAATGAGTGAAAGTTCATTCGACAGCTTCATTATCTGGCCTATCAATGGTGGCGTTCAAGGTACGACTTGTACACCAATATTCCGCTATGACAACATACGTGTTGTTCCAAATCTCTAATCAATTAAGCAAAAGACAATGAAAAAGAACAATATCTTTTCGGCCATCTTGACGATGTGCTTAATGCTGACAGGAGCAGTCTCCTTTACGGCATGTAGCAACAATGACTTAGACACTAACCAGTTCACTTCTGGTGTTAGTCTCAACGTGTATGGTCCTACTCCCGTGATGCGTGGTGGTACACTCCGCTTCATCGGAAGTAATCTGGATCAGATCTCTCAGGTAGAGATTCCTGGTGTAGCCCCTATCACAAATATTGAGGTAGTGAAGTCGGGTGTTCCCAGTGAGATTCGTGTCGTTGTGCCTCACGACGGTCCTAAGCCAGGACTTGTTAAACTGACAACAAAGAGTGGTGATGTTATTACCACTATCACAGAGTTGAATTACACCGAGGGTCTTAATCCTGCAAACATCACTATGACAGCTTCTGCTATGCCTGGTGATAAGATCCGCCTTAGCGTGCCGGAGAGTGGCGACGATTATCTCGACATTATTCACATGATAGAGTTTGCCGGTGGAGCGCAGGTTGGTGAGAATGACTTCACTGCTCATACCCGTTATCTCATTGAACTTGTTGTTCCTCAGACAGCAAAGACAGGTAAGCTGGATCTTTATACAGCCGACCTCACTGCAGCTGATGTTGACGAAAGTAGTGTTGAGTATCAGATTATCTCTACTGAAAAGGCTATTGAGATTGGTGTTCCATCAGTAAGCAAGGTTGCTTCTCCACGTGGTGAGGCAGCTGCCCAGGGTACTGTAACCGCTAAGGCAGGTGAGACAATTACAATCACAGGTACTTACTTCAACCTTGTTCAGGCTGTTAACTTCAATGCTGTTAAGGTTTCTGAATTTAAGTCTGATGGTAAGACTATTACTGTTGCACTTCCTGCAGCCGCTGCTGATGGCGCTATCAGTTTCACAACTCTCTCTGGTGTAGTTGTTCCTGTAGGAAGCTTTGTAAGTGTTAAACCAACAGAGGCTGTTGTTGCTCCAAATCCAGTAAAGGCTGGTGCAGAGTTGACAATCTCTGGTAAGGATCTCGACGTCGTAACAAGCGTAGAATTCCCAAGTGCTGATGCTCAGAGCGGTGATAACATCACTGTTTCAGCCGACAAGATTGTTGTAAAGGCTGTTCCTGAGAAGGCTACAGAGGGTAACATCACTCTCCGCATGGCTAATGGTGCCGGTGTGGAAGTAGCATTTACACTGGTGAAGCCGGTAATTACTGCCTACAACGTTAATCCGGCAAGTGCAGGTTCTCCATTGCAGATTACCGGAACAGACCTTGACCTCGTGATGGATATTAATTTCGGAGAGGCTAAGAATGATAAGGATAAGTTTGAGGTGAATGCAGATGGTACTCAGATTACAGTTACTGTTCCTATGGCAGCAACCAGTGGAAAGCCTGTATTCAATCTTGCTAATGGCACATCAGTTGAAGGACTTGAACTCGAGATCAATGAGGCTGTATTCTGTTACTTCACAGAGATGCCTGCTGAGGATGCAGAACTGAAGGCTGGTGACTCATTCGTCCTGCCTGTTGCCAATGGTGACAAGCTGACAGGTGTTGAGATCAACGGTGAGGCTTGTCAGTATGTCCTGACAGGTAACAACCAGCTGATTATCGGTGTTCCGGCCTCGGGTAAAAAGGGTTCTAAGGTTCGTCTGATCTCTTCTAATGGTGAGATTACCTATACTATTGACTTCATTCCAAATACAGAGGTTAATACCATGCTTTGGACTGGTCTTGCTGACTTGAAGAATTGGGGCTTCAACTGGGAAATCGGTAAGGGAGCCTTTGGCGATAACAATCCGAATATGTTCAAGGATATGGATTTGCAGGAAGGTGACGTTATCAGAGTATATGTTACTCCTGTTGATGGCTGGTGGATGGTTAAATTCTACGATGGTCACTGGACTGAGCATACTGAGGCAGGTGTTGCTGCAGGTATCGGCAGTACATGTGAGATAAGTCCAAACAACTACAATCTGGACGAGCATGATGGTGCTATAGAGTTCACAGCTACAGCTGCGTTGGTTGAACAGCTGACAACTCTCACTGACTGGGGCATGTGCTGGATTATGATGGGACAGGCCGTTATCACCAAGATTGCCGTTACTCACTATAACTCATTGGAAACAACTCTCTGGGAAGGCAGTGAGGATCTTGGCACTTGGAGCAACCAGCCTTACATCCTGTCTGATGGTGGAGCCGAGTTTAAGGAACTTGGTGTTAAAGCTGGTCAGGTAGTACGCTGCTATGGAACGCGTTTGGACACTGATTGGCAGATACAGGTACTCGAGGGTCACTGGAGTAACAATGACAATCCTTATGGAAACTGGGGTAGTTGGAGCAATGAGGAATTTGATGCTAATGGCTGTCTTGCATTCACTCTTACACAGTCAATGATAGACCGTGCTTATCAGAGTGACGGCTGGGGTGGTGTCTTTGTTATACAAGGTACTCATTTCATCTTGACTAAGATTACAATTGAGTAATTTCTCCTTTTATCATAAGAGAGGCGTGGCGCATATACGTCGCGCCTCTTTTTTGACTTAATAAAGCAAAAAAAATGAACTATCCTAATAAACTGTTTTCTATACTTTCGATATTTGCATTATTAGGTTGTGGCGGAGGTAGCAGTGATGCTCCAGAACCAACGCCAACACCACCAACACCTACAGTAACTGCACCAAGTGTGGTTTCCACATCACCTACCAATAATGCAACAGATATTGCTGTTGGCACAGTAAACGTAACCGTCACCTATGACAAGGACATCATCCAGTCATCAGATGCCAGTCTGCAGCCAACTGTCACAGGAGGCTCACTCTCAGGAACGACATCTGTTAGCGGAAAGAATCTGACGTTCTCTGTCAACTGTCCTGATTACGAGAAAAAGGTCACAATAAATATTCCCAAAGGTCTCATTGGCGTGACTGGCGCCCTGGCAGATGCCTATACGTTCAGTTTTACAACTGTTAAGAAACCAGAGAGTCCGACAGCAAATATTTCTGCTTCACCTGTTGTTGCAAGTACTGATGCTGCAAAGAAGTTATATACCTATTTCAGAGACCAATATGGCCAGAAAGCTATCTCCAGTGTAATGGCGGATGTAAACTGGAATAATACGAACGCAGAAAAAGTAAATGCTCTTACAGGTAAATATCCTGCTATGAACTGCTACGACTTTATCCACATATATGTTCCAAAACAAGGCAGTAATGGCTGGATAGACTATACAGACATTACACCTGTCAAGCAGTGGGCCGACGCTGGAGGCATTGTGCAGCTGATGTGGCATTTCAACGTGCCCCTTTCTGAGACGACGGAAATTAAAACAAACGGTGAAGGAGTAACTTGTTCGCCAGACCAGACAACATTTAAGGCAACCAATGTCTTGACAAAAGGTTCATGGGAGAATAAGTGGTTCTATCAGGAGATGGAAAAGGTGGTTAGTGTAATCCTTAAACTTCAGGATGCTGGCATCGCAGCTACCTGGCGTCCTTTCCATGAGGCTGCCGGAAACGCTACGGCAATGCAACAGGCAAACTGGACAAAAGCATGGTTCTGGTGGGGCTATGATGGAGCAGAGACTTATAAGAAGTTATGGATTGCAATGTTTGACTATTTTAAGCAGAAGGGTGTCAAGAACCTTATCTGGATATGGACGACTCAGAATTATAACGGAAACTCTTCCCAATATAATCAAGATACAGACTGGTATCCAGGAGATAACTATGTCGATATGGTGGCTCGTGATCTCTATGGCAGTACTGCTGCAAAGAATAGCCAGGAGTTTAATGAAATCCAGACTTCCTACTCTAATAAGATGGTTGTCCTCGGAGAATGTGGCAAAGGCGATTCCGGTGAGCAAGGACGAATGAGCGACTGCTGGAATGCAGGTGCCAAATGGGGCCATTTCATGGTTTGGTATGAAAGAGGACAAGGTTCTACAGACACGATGTGCAGCGATGCATGGTGGAATGATGCTATGTCAAACCCTAATGTTATCACTCGTGATCAGGTAAAATATTAAAGAAATGAAATCAAGATATTCTATATTTATATTATCACTTGTTTTAATAGCTGGCTGTAACAGCAACAAAAACAAAGTCAATGAACCTCTGGCAGACTCAGGGCGAACAGAACGGACAGAGAACATGCTAGGGAATCTGAAACTCCTGGGTGACAGTGGCGTGTATATGTTCGGACACCATGATGATACCGTATATGGTATCGGATGGGAGGCTGACTATACAAATGACTCGACTGTCAGTGCCAGGTCAGACGTGAAATCAGTTTGTGGTGATCTGCCTGCTGTATTATCATTCGATCTTGGACATATTGAACTTGGTGATGACAAGAATCTCGATGGTGTGCCGTTCGACCGTATCAGGAAAGAGATAATCAACCATTTTGATCATGGAGGCATGGTTACACTTTCCTGGCATTTGGATAATCCGTTGTCTGGAGGTACGGCATGGGTGGCTGATTCTCTGAAAGACATCGAGAAAAATACGGTAGCAGCTGTCCTTGAAGGAGGAGAGAAGCATGAAATGTTTTTGGGATGGCTTGATAAGATCGCAGACTTTATCAACTCTCTTGAGACTCCCTATGGTATAAAGGTTCCCGTGGTATTCCGTCCTTGGCATGAGCATACAGGCAGCTGGTTTTGGTGGGGACAGGAGCTTTGTACAACAGAGCAATATAAGGCATTGTGGCAGATGACAGCAGAGAGGCTGAAGGATAAGGGTGTGATAAATGCACTACTTGCATATTCACCAGGCACAGAGCCTGATGGCGATGCAGACAAATACCTTGAGCGCTATCCTGGTGATGAGATAATTGACGTTTTAGGTTTGGACAGCTATTGCTTCGCTCCAGAGGCAGATACGCTTCAAATAGCCGATTACACCCAGAAACTTGACAAGAACTTGGGTATGATTGAAAAGGTTGCTAAAGAGCATGGTAAGGCAATGGCCCTGACAGAGACAGGCTATGAGGGTATAAAGACAGAAAACTGGTGGACGGAAACGCTTGCTCCAGTGCTCGCAAAACATCCTGTCAGCTATGTCTTAGTATGGCGTAATGCCAGGGAGAGACCATCTCATCATTATGCCCCATATCCAGGCCATCTCTCATCATCTGATTTCGTCAAGTTTTATAATTTGAATGAGACATTATTCCTGCATGATGTAAATGCACTTTACTTAAAACGTAAATAATCGCATAATTATTTGGAAGTTAATGTAAATATTTGTATCTTTGTAGTCGAATTTGGAAAAATTAAATACTAATTTGAATATATAATGAAACTAAAACATCTTTTACAAACTTTTTTTGCAGCATTGGCTTTTACAGCATGCGGAAGTAGTGGCGGTGATGATCCGGAGCCAACTCCAACACCTACTGTGACAGCCCCAACCGTAGTATCAACAACTCCTGCCAATAATGCGACAGACATTCCGACAGGTGTCATTAACGTGCAAGTAGTTTACGACAAGGATATCCTTGTGTCATCCGATGCCAGCCTGCAGCCGAAAATAACGGGTGCTTCTCTCTCTGGCTCTACCTCTGTGAGTGGCAAGACACTTAGCTTTGCGGTTAATTGTACAAATTACGAAACAAAGGTGACAATCACCTTGCCTAAAGGCCTTATTGGTGTGACCGGAGCTTTAGCCAGTGAATACACCTTCGGCTTTACTACTGCAAAGAAACCGCAACCCACAGAAAACGATGCAGTCGCTCTTGCAAGAAAACTTGGATGGGGATGGAATCTTGGCAACCATTTTGATACAAGTTCTGGTCAAGACGGTAAAGTTAACCAATGGGGTTATTGGGATAATGCCACTCCTACAGCGGCACTTTACACTAACCTGAAGAAAGCAGGTGCAAGTACGGTTCGTATATGTGTAACATGGGGTAACTACCAGAAAGAAGACCCATGGACCATTGATGCAAACTATATGGCTGAGGTAAAGCAGAATGTGGATTGGGCTGAATCTGCAGGGTTGAATGTTATCATCAACCTGCACCATGATGAATACTGGCTTGATATCAAGTCTGCTGCCAATAATGCGAATACCAATACCAATATCAAGGCACGTATTGAGAAGACATGGAAACAGATTGCTGAAACCTTCAAGGATAAGGGAGACTTTCTTTTCTTCGAGTCATTCAATGAGGTCCAGGATGGTAGCTGGGGCTGGGGTGACAATCTTAAGGATGGCGGAAAGCAGTACAATACACTCAATGAGTGGAACCAGCTGGTGGTAAACACTATTCGTGCTACAGGCGGCAATAATGCCACACGTTGGATAGGTGTTCCTGCATACGCCTCAAGTCCTTCATTCGCCCTTGAAAGTAGTTTCGTACTGCCTACAGATGCAGCAAACCGTGTGATGGTAAGTGTTCATTTCTATGATCCAAATACTTTCACACTTACACCTGAGAATAATGATGGAAAATCAGAATGGGGTCATACAGCTGCAGCAGGAAAATATCAGTCTGGTAGTAACGAGGAGCATGTGGTTGATATTTTCAGTAAACTGCAGGCGAAATATATCATCAATAATATTCCTGTCTATATTGGTGAGTATGGATGTGTAATGCACAAGACAGATCGTTCTAACCTGTTCCGTAATTACTATTTGGAATACGTTTGCCGCGCTGCTCACGAATATAATATGCCTCTGTGTATTTGGGATAACAACTCTACAGGAGGAGGTAATGAGCATCATGGATATTTTAACCACGATGATGGTTCTTATCTCAATAATCTTGAGTCGCTTGTTAAGACAATGATTAAGGCCGCAACATCTGACGATGCAAGTTACACACTGGAGTCTATTTACAATAACGCTCCAAAATAATATCGTGCTCTAGTATATAAATAACTATCGCGTCTCATTACGAGCCGCGATATTATTTCGAGTCAACATGTATATCGTTCCCCCCAAATATGATTATGAGATCTAAGTTAAAACAACTATTATTATTTGCGGCCTTTGTGCTCAGTCCTTCATTTGCTGTTTGTCAGCAGAGCAGTATAACAGTAAAAGCCAGGGATATTGCGAAGCAGATGTATCCAGGCTGGAACCTCGGAAACACAATGGAGGGTGGCGATAATGCCTTTTTGTATAAGAATGCAGGAGTAGGTACAGAGACCAGCTGGCAGGGGACAAGAACAACTAAGGCCGTTATCGACGGTGTAAAATCACAGGGCTTTAAGTCGGTTCGTATTCCTACAGCATGGGTTATGGGCCATATTACTGATGAGAGCGAGTTGAAGATTGATCCTGCGTGGCTGGCGCGTGTAAAAGAGATTGTGGACTATTGTATCAATGATGGGCTATATGTGATACTCAATGATCATTGGGATGGCGGGTGGTTGGAGAACTCCTTCGGTGACATCAGCGATGCTACTGTTGCCAAGAAATCTGAGCAATTACATAAGATATGGACTCAGATAGCTACGACATTCCGTGATTATGACGCACATCTGCTTTTTGCAGGACTGAATGAGCCGGGAATGAATGGTGGAGAGTTTAATGCCGAGATGACGTCGGCTCTCCTGAAATATGAGCAGGTGTTTATAGATGCAGTACGCACAACGGGTGGCAATAACTCAAATCGTATCCTTGTGGTTCAAGGCCCGTTCACTGATATAGCCCAGACTTGTAAGGAATCAAACAACTACAGCCTTAGCCGCCTTAAGGATACGGCAAAAGACGCCTTAATGGTTGAAGTTCACTATTATACGCCATGGCTGTTTTGTGGTCTGACTAAGGATGAGTCCTGGGGTAAGGCGATGTACTATTGGGGACAGGGTAATGACACACGAGATGCTACGCGTTATTATAGGTGGAATGGTAAACCCGGTGAAGAGGAGATGAAGGACCTTTTGGGTAAGATGAAGAGCCTTTTCGCAGATAAGGGCTATCCTGTAATCATTGGCGAATGTGGTGCAGATTACAGATTTGCTAACGATGAGATGCATAATGCTTCTATAAAGGCATGGTATAAGGCTGTTGCCGAGTTCTCTGTTTCAAATGGTTGTATCCCCTTCTTCTGGGATATTAACTATACTGCCGGATATCCGAATATGACAATTTTCAATCGCGAGACATTGAAAGTGAATAACTGGTTTATGATGGATGGAATCAATGAAGGTATCGCTGCAGCAAAGTATCCTTATTAATCCCTTATTAATAATAAAGAAAGATAAAAAATATCGCGACTCATGGTGAGCCGCGATATTTTTATTGTTGATATGTAACTATCTTATTATTTATTCTCTTCCTCATCCTTGATGGTGCGACCCATGGTGAGGTAAGCTGTAGGAGCAGCGATGAAGAGTGAAGAGAGTGTACCGAATACAACACCCAGGATCATTGCGAATGAGAACGAGCGGATGCTATCACCACCGAGGATGAAGATAGCCAACAGCACGATCAGAGTCGTTACAGAGGTGTTGATGGTACGAGCCAGTGTCTGGTTCAGTGAATCATTGAACAGCTGCTGGCGGTCACGCTTGCCATACAGACCGATGTTCTCACGGATACGGTCGAATACTACCACCTTATCGTTGATAGAGTAACCGATCACAGTAAGGATAGCACCGATGAATACCTGGTCGATCTCGAGTGACATTGGTACCCAGCCCCAACAGATAGAGTAAACACCGATTACGAGCAGAGCGTCGAGAGCAAGAGCTACAACGGCACCTACAGAGAATGCGAGGTTACGGAAGCGGAGCAGGATATAGAGGAAGATACCGATCAGGGCGATGATAACACTGATGATAGCACCGTAAGTGATATCCTTAGCCACTGAAGGACCTACCTTGGCAGAACTGATGATAGAACCACCCTCACGAACGTCTGGGTTCTTGAAGGCATCAACATCTGCCTGGCTAATAAGACCAGCCTTCTTCAGAGTGTTGAAGAGGATTGTCTCTGCCTGGTCGTCAACATCAGGATTGTTTGACTCGATATCCCAGTTGGTAGAGATACGTACGGTCTTACCGTCAGCACCAAGAGCGATAACTGATGTGTTAGCCTCCTGACCCTCGTTCTCACCCATGGTGTTGATGAATGCGCCAGCCATTGCCTGACGGACAGTCTCAACAGGAGTCTCCTTGTCGAGTGTAACAACGTAGTTACGACCTCCGGTGAAGTCGATGCTCTGGCTCAGACCACGAACAGCGAATGAGATAACGCAGATAAGTGCAAGTGCACCCCAGAGAGTGTAGGTCTTCTTGTACATACCCATGAAGTTGTACTTCGCATTCTGCATCAGGTTCTTTGAGTAACCTGTAACGAAAGTAAGGTCGGTCCACTTGTCCTTCTTCAGCATGTAGTCATAAACCAGACGGGTCATAAACACAGCGGTGAAGAATGAAACGAGGATACCTACGATCCATGTGGTAGCGAAGCCCTTTACAGGACCTGTACCGAAGTAAAGCAGGATCACACCGGTGATAAGTGATGTGAAGTTAGAGTCGAAGATAGCGCTGAAGGCGTTAGAGTAACCCTTGTTGAGTGACTCCTTAACGCTGAGACCCTTCTTCAGCTCCTCTTTGATACGCTCGTAGATAAGCACGTTAGCATCTACAGCAGTACCCAGTGTCAGTACGATACCGGCGATACCAGGCATTGTCAGGGCAGCCTGGAACGATGTGAGGATACCCAGTGTGAAGAACAGGTTGAACAGCAGGGCGATATCTGAGAGGATACCAGGGATGAAGCCGTAAAGCATGATCATGTAAATCATCAGCAGCACGAAGGCAACGATGAATGACATGATACCCTGCTGGATAGACTGAGCACCGAGTGATGGTCCTACAACCTCCTCCTGAACGATACGTGTAGGAGCTGGCATCTTACCTGAATTCAATGTGTTTGCAAGGTCCTTGGTATCTTCGATGGTGAAGTTACCAGTGATCTGAGAATTACCACCGTCGATCTGTGTGAGGATACGTGGAGCTGAGTAAACGGCATCGTCGAGCACGATGGCTACGGCCTTACCGATGTTCTGCTTTGTGATCTGGCTCCAACGACGAGCACCGTCAGAGTTCATCTGCATAGATACACATGGGTGACCCATCTGATCGAAGTCGTCCTTACCATTGGTGATTACGTCACCCTCCAGTGGAGCACGGCCTGAAGGCTCAGTGATCTTCAGAGCATAGAGCTCAAAGATGTCGCCCTTGGTCTGACCTCCGAAGTTCTCTGGCTTAGCACCCCAACGGAGCTTCAGCTCTGCAGGGAAGATACGACCAGCGAGCTCAGAGTAGATGATCTTGTTAACCTCAGCGGTATCGCGAGCGTTAGCATAACCAACTACAGCGAGGGTGTTACCCTGTGTGGGCTGGAATACAGAGAAGAGAGGATTCTGCTTCTTTGCAAGCTCCATAGCCTTTGAGTCGGTAGCCTTAGTATCCTTCTTGGCCAGCTTTGCAGCGAGGTCGCCAGCGGCAGCCTTGGCTGTATCGGCCTTAACGGTATCAGCAACCTCAGCAATCATATCGGTGTAAGCTGTGTCGGCAACCTCACCTCCCTGAGCAGCATAACGGCTGTTGAGCTGAGCCAGCAGAGGAGTGATCTCCTGAGAGTTGTATGTCTCCCAGAACTCGAGGTTTGCAGAACCCTGGAGGAGCTTACGTACACGCTCTGGCTCCTTGATACCAGGCATCTCGACCATGATACGGCCAGCCTGACCTTCGAGCTTCTGGATGTTCGGCTGAACAACACCGAACTTGTCGATACGGTTACGAACTACGTTGAAAGAGTTGTCGACAGCCGACTGCACCTCTTCACGGATGGCACGTTCTACCTCGGCGTCTGTGCTCTGGGTGCTAACCTTGCCTTTCATCTGCTGAGTAGCAAAGATGGCAGCGAGGGGACGACCCTGAGCCTCTTGTTTCCAATACTTCACGAACAGAGAGATGAAATCATCCTGACTGGTCTCTTCTTCCTTCTTGGCAAGTTCCATTGCCTTCTTGTAGGTAGCATCTGTCTTGTGGTCAGCAAGTACGTCAACCACATCAGGTACTGAAACCTCAAGAATAACGTTCATACCGCCTTTCAGGTCAAGACCCAGGCCAATCTCCATCTCACGGCACTGCTTCAGAGAATAGATGCCCATATACACCTTCTCGTTGTTGATTGAGTCGAGGTACTCCGCACCAGCCTCCTCACCCATAGCGGCAGCCTTACTCTCGTAATGGCGTGTCACGAATGAGAAGGAAAGGTAGAAGCAGCACACGAGAACCAAAAGCACTGCGATAAATTTTACAATTCCTTTGTTTTGCATTTTAATTTTTGATGTTATTTATTGTTATTTAATTCTGTTCGCGCATATTTGAGCGTGCAAATATAGTACTTTTTTTGCACGTGGGAAAATTTCTTGCTGAAAAAAGCACTTTTTTTAAGGATTTCCCCTCATTTTTACCCAACAAAGCATCGGATAATGGTCACTTGCGTCCATTTCCGAGTCTATTTCACATTTCTGGGGCTCGAAGTGGTCTGAACATAAAATATGGTCAATCCTTACGAAAAATCCTTTCTGATTATATGACAAACCGATACCTTTTCCCGTTTCCTCGAAGCAGTCATGAAGGCCCTGGGCGATGGTCCTGCGAGAGTAGGAGATGGGTGAATCGTTAAAGTCACCGCATACAATGATGGGGTATTGCCGATGACTCTCGATATACTCATTAACGGCTTCGGCCTGTGGTGCTCTCTTGGCAGCGGAACGAGCAATCTTGTCGAGTAACAACATCGACTCTTCTCGCACAGTGTCACGTTCCATCTTTCCTTTGAGGATTCGTTTGTAGTTGGCACGGTCTTCATTTGATAGGTGGGTTCCCTCAAGGTGATTGTTGATAACAAGAAGGGTATCGCCATTGTCGAGCTTCAGATAATAGGCCACCGAACCGTTAGCAGTTGATTCATAGACTATTCGCTCTTTCTTGAGAATAGGGAATCTGGTGTGTATACCGACACCGTTCATGCTTTGGGCGGTATTGCAGAAGATGGTGGTGTCGTTGTATTCGTAGATCTTCTTATACCTTTGCATCACGAATCTCCGCCAGGTGTCGGTATCTTCCTGCAGACAGACGATATCTGCCTGCTGCCGCCTAAGATAGCTGAATACGGTGTCGAAACCTTCCTCGTATTTGTAATTACCGCCGTATTGGCAAACGTTGTAGGATAATATCTTCAGCGAGCCTTCTTCCGCCTCCTGATGGAAGTTGAGGGGCATATAAAGGCTGATAGGCATATATGCCAAAAGGTATCCTGTGACAGGAATCCATACTTTCCGCCACTTGAACGTAAGCCAGAAGAACAGGAAGAGCAGATTAACCACCAGAAACACAGGAAATGCCAGGTTCAAGCAAGAGAGCATGGGATATTCGGCAGGGCTTATCCTGTCGGAGTAGCCTGCCAATAACATCAAAATGACGGTTGCGATATTTGCCCCCGCCACTAGATTGATAGTAAATGTCTTGAGTTGCTTGATCATTGCTTACTGGCTTCAAAGAGCTTTTGTTTCTCCTCCTTGGTAAGACTGTCGTAGCCACTCTTGCGTATCTTGTCGAGGATAGCGTCGATCTCTGCCTGGTTGGCTCGCTTACGGGCATTATATTCCATGTCGGCATCCTTCGAACCGCCTCTCTCTGCATGCATGTTCGGATTTCTGCTCTGGCTGCTGCTGTTATGCTGGCGCTGGTCGAAGCTGCGTTTGAGATTCTCAAAGAACTGCTGTCCCCGGCTACGATCGAAACTCGAGTTGGGATGCTTGTTCCAATACCGTATCATCAGGAATCCGAAGAGCATACCTCCAAGATGGGCCGTATGAGCCACACCGTCGGCAGAGGTGCCTACGGCAGAGAAGAACTCTATTGCCACATATCCTACCACAAACCACTTCGCCTTGATGGGGAAGGGGAAGGGGATGATGAAGAGACGCTCGTTAGGGAATGTCATACCGAAGGCTAGAATCACTGCGTATACAGCACCCGAGGCACCGATGGTAGTCCAGGAATTAAGCTGGTGACTCAGCTGATGGCCAACATTGATCAACTCACCTAATCCTATGCCTGGTGCCTGTTCTGCGATAGTAAGGTAGAACTGGCCAAACTGGGCTAATTCCTGTATCAATCCTGCTCCTATTCCACACGTAATGTAATAAAAAAGGAATTTCTTCGGTCCCCATACATTTTCTATTACACATCCGAACATCCACAGTCCGAACATGTTTGAAAGGATGTGCATGAAGTTGCCGTGAAGGAAAAGATATGATATGAATTGGTACATATGGAAATTGTCTGCCAAGAAAAAATGAAGGCCTCCGATATTGGCCAGGTCAATCCCTCGCATCTCCAAAACCAGCGTGGCCAGGAATGCGATGCCGTTGATAATCAACAGATTTTTCGTTATAGTTGGAATACGGAACATAATCCTAATTACGATTTGTCAATTTGCGTTTTACTATTTTGTCCTGTCTGGGACAATTTTTTTCATTTATGGCGCAAAATTACGAAAATTATCTCTTTTTAAGCCCAAAAGAAGGGGTTTTACAACTATTTTTCATTAAAAAAGTGATTTTTTCTGATTTTTTGTTGTTTTTTTCATTAGTTTGCACTATATTTGCGAAAGATTTCGACAACAATTATAATTTTTACTCATTAAATACTTTTAAATTAACAACATTATGAACAAAACAGAATTGATTGAGAAGATCGCAGCAGGTGCAGAACTCTCAAAGGCAGATGCCAAGAAGGCTCTTGATGCAACAGTAGCAGCTATTAAGGCCGCTCTCGTAGCAGGTGACAAAGTTCAGCTCGTAGGTTTTGGTACATTCAGTGTTAACGAGCGTCCAGCTCGTGAGGGTATCAACCCAGCTACAAAGCAGAAGATTAAGATTGCTGCCAAGAAGGTTGCTAAGTTCAAGGCTGGTGCTGAGCTCGCTGACGCTCTCTAATCTTTGAATTGTAAAGAAAAATTTAGGGGATCCTTTCGGACCCCCTTTTTTTGTTTGTCTCTTATAGAGAATGTGCTTTAGGGCTGCTTGCCGATGTATGCGAGGATACCTCCGTCGACATAGAGCACATGTCCATTAACTGCGTCAGAAGCATGTGAAGCGAGGAACACAGCAGGACCACCGAGCTCAGAAGGATCGAGCCAACGTCCGGCAGGTGTCTTAGCACAGATAAAGCTGTCGAATGGATGACGGCTGCCGTCTGGCTGACGCTCACGAAGAGGTGCTGTCTGTGGAGTAGCGATATAGCCCGGGCCGATACCGTTACACTGGATGTTGTACCCACCATACTCAGAGCAGATGTTACGTGTAAGCATCTTCAGACCGCCCTTAGCTGCTGCATAGGCAGAAACAGTCTCACGACCCAGCTCAGACATCATAGAACAGATGTTGATAATCTTACCCTCACGACGCTCCATCATCTCAGGCACTACGGCTGCTGAACAGATGTAAGGAGCTACGAGGTCTACATCGATCACCTGCTGGAACTCAGCACGCTTCATCTCATGCATAGGGATACGCTTGATGATACCTGCGTTGTTTACCAGAATGTCAATCTGACCAACCTCAGCGTGGATCTTCTCTACGAGGGCCTTAACGGCATTCTCGTCTGTCACGTCACAAACATAGCCCTTCACATTCTCGATGCCTGCCTCCTTGTAGTTGGCAAGACCACGCTCGAGAGCTGGCTCGTTGATGTCGTTGAAAATAATGGTTTTGATACCAGCGGCTACAAATGCCTTTGCAATGTTGAAACCGATTCCGTAAGATGCTCCTGTAATCCAGGCGTTCTTACCTTCCAATGAAAAAAGATTTGCCATAATTCGTTTGTTTTTAGAAGTTGTTTTAGAAGTTGGACGACTCGGATTCGAACCGGGAATGACAGAACCAAAACCTGTAGTGTTACCATTACACCATCGTCCAATGCGGGTGCAAAGTTAGTAAAAATCCGGCAAACAGCCAAATTTTTACCAACTTATCTTATTTTACTATCAGAAGATAGTAGTTCTTCTTGCCTTTCTGAGCCAACAGATACTTGCCGTCGATGAGATCATCAGCAGTAATCTCACGATTCTGGTCGGTGAGCTTTTCCTTGTTCAGGCTGACACCGCCGCCCTGTACCATCTTACGCATCTCACCCTTTGAAGGGAAGACGGGAGCTGCTGTGGTAAGCAGCTCGATGGCAGGCTGACCTAACTGGTCGCGACTGATCTCGTGCTTCTCCACACCGTCGAAGACATCGAGGAATGTCTGTTCGTCGAGTTTCTCAAGTGCCTCCTTGGTAGACTTTCCGAAGAGTATGTTGCTGGCCTCGATAGCCATGTCGAGATCTTCCTTGGAGTGAACCATCACAGTAACCTCTTCTGCAAGACGCTTCTGGAGAATACGACGGCCCGGATCCTGCTTGTGCTCCTCTACGAGGGCATCGATAGTCTCCTTGTCGAGTGATGTGAAGATCTTGATATATCTCTCTGCATCATCGTCGGAGACATTCAGCCAGAACTGATAGAAACGATATGGAGTAGTGCGGTTGCGATCGAGCCAGATGTTACCGCTCTCGGTCTTGCCGAACTTCTTGCCGTCGCTCTTGGTGATAAGAGGACATGTCAGTGCGAATGTCTCTACCTCATTGCCGAGCGTACGGCGGATAAGTTCTGTACCAGTAGTCATGTTACCCCATTGGTCATTACCGCCCAGCTGCAGCTTAACACCATAGTGCTGGTAGAGATAGAGGAAGTCGTAGCCCTGAAGGAGCTGGTATGTGAACTCTGTGAATGACAGACCGTCGCGGGCAGTACCGTTCAGGCGCTGCTGAACCGACTCCTTAGCCATCATGTAGTTCACCGTGATGTGCTTACCTACCTCGCGTGCAAAATCGAGGAAGGTGAAGTCCTTCATCCAGTCGTAGTTGTTAACCATCAGTGCTGCATTGGCCTCCTTCGACTCGAAGTCGAGGAACTTTGCCACTTGTTTCTTGATACACTCCTGGTTGTGGTAGAGTGTCTCATTGTTGAGAAGGTTGCGCTCCTGGCTCTTGCCTGAGGGGTCACCGATCATACCTGTGGCACCACCAACGAGGATGACAGGTCTGTGTCCGCAACGCTGCAGGTGACGAAGCATCATGATACCGCAGAGGTGACCGATGTGCAGAGAGTCTGCTGTAGGATCGGTTCCAAGATATGCTGTTACCATTTCTTTCTGGAGCAGCTCTTCTGTGCCAGGCATCATCTGTGCCAGCATGCCGCGCCATTTCAGTTCTTCAACAAAATTCTTCATGCCCAATATTTTTAATTTTTTATTTTCTTATTTTTTATTTCCTCACGGCACCGGGTCATAGCCCGAACCACCCCAGGGGTTACATCTTAATATCCGCCATATTGCGAGGTAGAGTCCTTTTATCGGACCGTGTTTCCTTATGGCCTGCTTCGCATACTCGCTGCACGTGGGAGTGAATCTACATGATGGCGGGGTGAAACGTGATATGCAGGTCTGGTAGAAAACGATCGGGATGCAGAGCAGAAACGATATCGCTTTCGAGATGCTACTGATTATGAGTCTTACGATATTCATACTCTCTCTGCCACTTTTTCCAGAAGATGCTTTACGCTCCTTTCTACCTGAGCACTCTCATAGAGTTCGTCGGCGAGCCAGATGAATACCACTGCCAACAGCTTCCCTTCAGCGACTTTCTCTGTAAGGATGGCTTTGTGGTGGCGGTATGCTTCACGTATCTGACGCTTCACTCTGTTGCGCTTCACGGCTCTCTTGAAGTGCCGCTTCGACACACTTACCAGTACCAGCACGGGTTCTTCGCCTTCTTCACGCTCTTTCTCCATATACACAATCCGCAGCGGAAAGGCAGAGGTGGAGTGACTGTTGCCTTTGCTGAAGAGCTGTTCTATCAGTTTCTGACTGACGATGCGCTCTTTCTTGCTGAAAGTGGCAGACGCGAGACCCGTCATTATATATAATAAGGTGTAATTAACCTTGCTTCTCTATCAAATAGTGCTGCAGGGCACCAGTCATCGAGGGATACTTCTCTGATGGGGCTTCGATGTCAAGGCGCAGCCCGGCCTCCTTGGCAGCCTTGGCTGTGGTAGGACCGAAGGTGGCGATGGCTATCTTGCCCTGTTTGAAGTCGGGGAAGTTCTTGGTGAGCGACTCGATACCAGAGGGACTGAAGAAGATCAGCATGTCATAGTCGAAGTTCTTCACCTCTTCCTCAGTAAAATCGTTGCTGACAGTCTTGTACATCACACACTCTGTATAGCTGAGCTTCTTGGAGTCGAGGAGCTGTGACAGACTGTTGTTGTGTACATCGCTCGTTGGGATGAGATACTTCTCTGTCTTGTGTTTCACCATCGACGGGATGAGATCCTCGATCTTACCTGTCTCTCCGAAGAAAATCTTGCGCTTGCGGTACTGCACATATTTCTGGATGTACAGGGCGATAGTCTCTGTAACGCAGAAGTACTTCATGTCCTCAGGGATGTTTACACGCAGTTCCTTGGCCATTGTGAAGAAATGGTCGATAGCATGACGTGAGGTGAAAACGACTGCTGTGTGGTCGAGAATACTAACCTTCTGTGCACGGAACTCCTTGGAAGTGATACCTTCAACCTTGATGAACGGGCGGAATACCAGTTCAACATCAAATCTGCTGGCAATGTCGAAGTACGGTGACTTCTCACTGGTTGGCTTTGGTTGCGAAACCAAGATCTTCTTAATCATTACAGTGTCTTAAAAATTTATTTTCAATGCGTTCACGATCACCGCTAGTCCGCCCCAAAGAGCTATCAACGGTACGATTTCGAGGGTGCAAAAGTACAAAATAATCTGCAAATAAAGCGCTTTTTGTCGGAAAAATATGATTAAAGTCCTATAAAAAGTAAGGATTTTCACCAAAACAAGCACTGAAACGGTATAATATACCACACTTATGGCACTTATTTCGAAGAAAGTCAATAGTGCCACTATAGGGAATAAAAGCAGGCCTTCACATGAGTCTATGAACAAGTGTGTATGCAGAAAACGTCTGTTTCTTTTACCATCGAAGAATACTGCATTGACCAGTGAGTACACAATATACCTGGCAACAAAGAATCCGGCAAAGACCCCGAAGAATATAGCCACCAACAGGTATTCGTCGGGAATATTAAACGAAGTAGCCACGTACTCTTTGGTATAGAAGAAATACAGCAGAGCCCATAGCAGACATGTCTGTACCACTAAGAACAGCTGCGACCTTATCTCTAACGATGTCTCGCTGAGGTCCTTGTTCGCGCTCGCCAGATGGAAGAAGTTCTTGGCCTGGCTGACAAGCACATTCCTGGTGAGGGAGAAGGCTATCATCGTAATGACGAAACATAGCAGCATCAGCGCTGTGATGACATTGTCGTTTCGTGTGGAGTAGGGGATCGGTTCTCCAGCCATGCCGAAGTGTTTACTGTCGAGCTCGGGATGGTACATGTCGCTCTTTGAGAAGAAGTTCTCTCTGTAGTACTTCGGCAGGTTGACGTCTTTCAGGCTACGCCCGATGCCGTGACCTGGCAGATGGAGTGTGTCGGGCTGGCTGCTGTAGTGTATCTCTCCCGGCTGAAACCATGCCTGGATGGCAGAGTCCTGCTGTGCAGGGGTGGCATCCTTAGGCAACAACCGCAGCACCTGATATGGTGTCTGCGGTTTTGTAGGGGTATGCTCCATCAAGTCTGGAAGCTCCGGAGCTACGATGGCTTCAGTATGGATACTGTCTTGTAAGAGCATATAAGCTTAAAGTCCGAACTCCTTGCGGATATCGTCCACACGGTCGAGCTTCTCCCATGTGAAAAGCTCCACGTCGATGGTCTTTGTCTCGTGGTAATGACTTGTAAACGTCTTCTTCTTTATCTCGGGATTGCGGCCCATGTGTCCGTAGGCTGCCGTCTCGCTGTACATCGGCTGACGGAGCTTCAGGGTGCGCTCGATGGCCTTCGGACGCAGGTCGAAGAGCTTCTCTATCTTCTTGGCAATCTCACCGTCGCTCATCTTTACATTGCTGCGGCCGTAGGTGTTGACGTAGATATTCATCGGCTTGGCAACACCGATGGCATAGCTTACCTGTACGAGCATCTCGTCGGCTACTCCTGCTGCTACCATGTTCTTAGCGATATGACGTGCAGCATAGGCCGCACTGCGGTCCACCTTCGAAGAGTCCTTGCCGGAGAAGGCACCTCCGCCATGGGCTCCCTTGCCGCCATAGGTGTCAACGATAATCTTACGGCCGGTAAGACCGGTGTCACCATGAGGACCTCCGATGACGAACTTACCTGTCGGGTTGACATAGTACTTGATGTCCTGGCCGAAGAGTGCGAGCACCTTCTCTGAGTGAATCTGCTCCTTCACCCTTGGGATAAGGATATTGATGACATCGTCCTTGATCTTTGCCAGCATCTTCCCGTCCTCGTCAAACTCGTCGTGCTGGGTAGATACCACGATAGTGTCGATACGCTCGGGGATACCCTCGTCGCTGTACTGTACCGTCACCTGACTCTTTGCATCAGGACGCAGATAGGTCATCACCTTGCCCTCCTTGCGGATGTCGGCAAGTGTACGCATGATGAGGTGTGCCAGGTCGAGGCTTACGGGCATATAGCTCTCCGTCTCGATGGTGGCATAGCCGAACATCATTCCCTGGTCACCGGCTCCCTGCTCCTCCTCGTCCTCACGGTCCACACCCTGGTTGATGTCACCGCTCTGCTCATGGATAGCTGTGAGAATACCACAGGAGTTGCCGTCAAACTGGTATTCTGCCTTGGTGTATCCGATACGTTTGATAGTGTTGCGGGCGATGGTCTGCAGGTCGATATATACCTCGCTGTGCACCTCGCCCATGATAACCACCTGTCCTGTGGTGACAAACGACTCTATGGCACAGCGTGCCTTGTCGTCGTAAGCCAGGAACTGGTCTAATATGGCGTCAGAGATCTGATCCGCAACCTTGTCGGGATGACCTTCTGATACTGATTCTGATGAGAAAAGATAGCTCATTTATAATGCATTTTATGATTTCGGGTGCAAAGGTACGAAGAAAAAGTGAAAAGTGAATAGTGAAAAGCGAAAAATTTACCTTTTCATGTTCCTCGGGTGGTGCTGTAGTATCTCCTGCCGCAACATCGACGTGTCGATATGTGTGTATATCTCCGTAGTGCCTATGCTCTCGTGTCCCAGCAGTGCCTGTATCACCCTGAGGTCGGCACCTCCTTCCAGCAATGCCGTAGCAAACGAGTGGCGCAGGGTGTGGGGAGAGATGGTCTTGTGGATGCCGGCCGTCTCTGCCTGACGCTTTATCATGATGAGTATCATCGTACGGGTGAGGTGTGCCCCACGACGGTTCAGGAATACGTAGTCTTCCTCGCCGGGCTTGATGTCCATGTGGTTTCTGTCGTCAAACCAGTAGCCCAGCTCTCTTATGGCATTCTTTGAGATGGGCACGAGCCGTTCCTTCGAGCCTTTGCCTATCACCCTGACAAACTCGTCGTCGAGGTAAAGGTCTGAGAGCTTGAGGTTTACCAGCTCGCTCACTCGCAGTCCGCAGGAGAAGAGCACCTCAATGATGGCTCTGTTTCTGTGTCCCTCCCATTTCGAGAGGTCTATGCTTGTCTCCAGCCTGTCAACATCTTCCGTAGAGAGCACCTCAGGCAGGTGGTCGCCTATCTGTGGTGATTCCAGCAGTTCCGTGGGGTCGTCATCGCGATAGCCGTCGAGTTGCAGGTAACGGAAGAAACTCCTCACTCCGCTGAGAATCCTGCACTGGCTCCTGGCTCCTATGCCGATGTCGTGCAGTCCTGCGGAGAAATGTTCCAGGTCCTCGAGTTCCACCTCTCGCACCTCTTTGTTCTCGTGCTCCATATAGTCGAGCAGTTTCCTGAGGTCACGCTGGTAGGCGTCGAGGGTGTTGCCCGACATTCCTCTCTGTAGCTTCAGATAGCGCACATAGCCTTTTACTATGTCTTTCTCCATGAGTCGTCAGTCCAGGAGTCGTTTGGCGAAATACCTTACGGGATACCATACCGATAGGAATCCCACCACCAGTACGGTGACAAAGATGAGTATCACATCCTCTGGATGAACGCTTACGGGATATGCATTCACTACAAACGATGCGCTCGACGATCCGAGCTTCACCAGTCCGAAGGTCTGCTGTGCCCAGCATAATGCCAGTCCGAGGATGATGCCTATCACAGCTCCGATGGCGGATATCATTCGTCCTTCGAAGAGGAAGATATGCACTATCTGCTTGTCGGATGCTCCTAAGTTGCGCAGTGTCACCACGTCGTCTTTCTTGTCGATGATAAGCATCGAGAGCGAGCCGATGATGTTGAAACAGGCAATCATCAGTATGAATGTCAGGAAGATATAGGCCATGAGCTTCTCTATCTTCATGATATTAAAGGTGTCGTCCTGCTGTTCAAAACGGTCCTTTACGGTGTATTTGTCGCCAGCGATATCCTGTATCTGCGACTTCACGCGTTCGAAGTTGCTGCCGGGCTTCAGTCTCAGCTCGAGTGCCGACACCATTCCCTGCTGTTCGAAGATACGCCGTGCGAAGTCGATGCTGGTAAGGATATAGTTCTTGTCGTATTTCGCCTGCGACACCTGGAAGATCACCCCGGGTGAGTAGAGCTCGTCTTCTACTAGTCCGTCCATGGGGTTGGCCATGTTCAGCTGTCCCTCTCTCCGTGGGGCATATACCTTCAGGGGTTCTTCATACTTATATCCCGTGCCTAAGATGTCGGCGAGGCGTATGCCGGGGATGCCGTAGAACATGTCTGCGGCATGCAGCTCATACTGTCCGTCGCCGAGGAGTATCTCCTTGATGTGTGTCAGCTGGTCGAAGTTGTCCTCCACACCTTTCACCGTTACCATCGCCTGTCGTCCGCGATAGATCACAAGAGCCTGGTCTTCAACGGTTTCTGTTGCTACATCCACCTCGGGCAGTTGTTTTATCCGGGTGAGTATCGGGTCATCGGCGGCAACGGTCTTTCCCATCACCGGTGTCACCTTCAGCTGTGGGTCGAAGGTGGTGAAGAATGACGCCACGAGGTCGTGGAACCCGTTAAACACACTCAGCGTCACCACGAGTGCCATCGTAGCCACGGCCACACCTATCACCGATATGCCGCTGATGATGTTGATGGCATTCGTCGACTTCTTAGAGAAGAGGTATCTCCTTGCTATAAAAAACGGAAAGTTCACTTCTTCAGCAGTTCGTCAATACGTTCGATATAGTCGAGGCTGTCATCGATAAAGAATCGCAGCTCAGGTATGATACGCAACTGGTTTCTCACGCGCGTACCTAATTCATATCTGATCTGTTTGGCACTGGCATTGATGTTTGTCAGTATCTCCTCGCCCTTCTCACTTGGGAACACGCTCAGATAGGCTGTGCATATACTGAGGTCGGGGGATATCTTGGCACGTGTCACGGATATCATCGTACCGTGTGTGGCACGTGTCTGCTGTTGGAATATCAGCGAGAGTTCCTTCTGAAGCAACCTCGCAATCTTGTTCTGTCTTGTCTCTTGCATTAAAATTATTCTTATTATTCTAATTTCTTTCTTGAGAATTATTTCTTTCTAATTAATGTCAGCCCGTCGCGGAGCGGCAGTATGACCTGTTCTACGCGCGGATCCTGGGCGATATAGTCATTGAATCCGATGATGCCCTGGGTCTGGTGGTCTTTGTCGTAGGCGTGATCCACCACGTGCCCGTCCCAGAGCGTGTTGTCGGCAAGTATAAATCCGCCAGGCTTCAGGATGCTCATCACCATCTCGTAGCAGTCGCGATAGGTGCGTTTGTCGCCGTCCATGAATGCTATGTCGAAGGAGATGTTCAGCTTCGGGGCCTCTGTGAGGGCATCGCCGATGATGAATTCTATCCTGTCGGCCACCTCCGAGCCTTCTATCCAGCCTCGGGTGAAGTCCTCCATCTCGTCGTTTATCTCGAAAGTGTATAGTCGTCCGCCCTCCGGCAGGCCCTCAGCCATCGATATCGCACTGTATCCGCTGAAGGTGCCTATCTCGAGGATGTTCTGCGGACGAATCATCTCTACCAGCATCTTCAGCAGCCTTCCCTGCAGGTGTCCGCTGGCCATCCTCCCGTGGATAGTGTATATGTTAGTTGCCCGCCACAGCCTGTACAGATACTCCGGCTCCGGCTCAGTATGCCTCAATATATACTCCTCCAGTTCCCCAGTCACTTGTCTTAACTCCTTAACTCCTTAACTCCTTCTACCACCGCTTCTATCGCCAGGCGATAGGAATCGAGTCCGAATCCGCAGATCACACCCTTACACGCAGCCGATATCATCGACTTATGGCGGAACTCCTCTCTCTGATGCACGTTAGAGATATGCACCTCTATCACCGGACACTTCAGCGAACGGATACAGTCGTGCAGTGCCACCGAGGTATGGGTGTAGGCTCCGGCATTGAGCACTATACCGTCGTAGCCTCCGAAGAACCCCGTCTCCTGCATCTTGTCGATGAGCTCTCCCTCGATATTACTCTGATAGTAGTCTATCTCCACGTCAGGATAGCGTTTTCTCAACTCCGGCAGGAAAGTCTCCATCGACTCATTGCCATAAATCCCCGGCTCCCTCTGTCCTAACAGGTTCAGATTCGGCCCGTTTATTATCATTACCTTCATCTCCTTCTCGCCCCCAATATTTTTTATTTTATATTTTTTATTTCTCCAAATTCACTCTCTCCGCTTCCACTTCCTCATGCAGAAACAGCCTTGCCTGCTCTCCGAACCTCTCCGGACTTTCCGTTGTCAGATAGCGCACCTTGCCACCCTTCGCACATTTCTCCTCTATCTCCTTATGGCGTTCAAGATACGTCTTCAGACTGTCGGCCACATACTCCCCCTGGGCAATCACCCTCACCCCTGCGGGCATGTACTTCTGTATCTTAGGCATCAGCAGCGGGTAGTGGGTGCATCCGAGGATGATGGCGTCAATCTCCGGGTCGAGGTTCATAATCTGGTCGATGCGTTTCTTGACGAAATAGTCGGCTCCGGGCGAGTCGGCCTCGTTGTATTCCACCAGCGGCACCCAGAAGGGACATGCCACACCGTTCACGGTGATGTCGGGATAGAGCTTCTTAATCTCTAAGTTATAGCTCTTACTCTTTATCGTTCCCTCTGTGGCGAGTATCCCCACGTGGCGCGATGCCGTAAGACTGCCTATCACCTCTGCTGTAGGTCTTATCACTCCCAGCACCCTCCTTCCGGGGGCTGTCTGCGGCAGGTCAATCTGCTGTATCGACCTCAGGGCCTTGGCAGAGGCAGTGTTACAGCCTAATATCACGAGGTGACAACCCATCTCGAAGAGTTTCATCACCGCCTGACGGGTAAACTCATATACCACGTCGAAGCTTCTTGGTCCGTAGGGTGTACGAGCATTGTCGCCCAGATAGAGATAATCATACTGGGGTAACAGCTGACGGATGCCATTCAGTATGGTCAGACCGCCGTAGCCACTGTCGAACACGCCTATCGGCCCAGGGTTATTTGAGAGCATCCTGTACTAAGAGGTTGATGTTTTCTCCTATTTCGAGGTTCAGGAAAGGCAGCGCCTTAGTGTCGGTATCGTAGATGAAGGCATAGCCCTTCCTGATACCAATCTCACGCAGCACATCGTTGAGTCGCAGACGCAGCGGGGCCATCGCCTCCTTCTCGGCGGCATCAAGCTCCTTCATACTGGAGGCCTTAAACTCGATGTTCTTCTCCATCAGCTGCTGCAGCTCAGTCTGACGCTTCTGGAGTATCGTCTTCGGGAAGTCACGCTGTCCGTCGAGAAACTCCTCGTACTTGCGGTTAAACTCCTCTTCCACACGCTTCGTCTCTGCCTGAAACTTACTGCGCAGGTCTTCCATCTGCTTCTTCACCAGCGCATACTGCGGCATCTTCTCCAACGCCTCGTTATAACTGAGATATCCGAAGCGTGCTGCTGTCTGTGGCGCCTGGATTCCCACCAGCTCCGTCTGGCTGGTGCTGAGGCTTTCAGTCTGTGCTCCGGCCTCGAAGACAGCTGCCTGGAAAGTAACCATCAGAGCCAATGCTCTTACAACTATTCTTGATTTACAAATCTTCATATTTTTATATAATGTGTAGCTTACAGACTGCAAAAGTAAGTATTATTTCTCAAACGGGCAAATTTTTTCTTGATTTACGAAGATTTTTCCAAAATTATTTGCTAGTTTCATCAAATATTTCTAACTTTGCAGCCAAAATTTAAAAAATTAATGAATAAACCGAGAATTCAGGCACATAAGATGTGCTTTTTGTCATTTGTCCTGTTTCTGATGCTTACGAGTTGTCAGAAGCAAAACACCTCATCGGTTGTTCTTGAGTCTGCTGATGTTACAGAGACCACTCTGGCATCATCAGATACTGTGAATACCGAGATGAGAATGAGCCTCGAGAGAGGCATGGTGCTCAGCCGGGTGAAGGATATTTATGGCCTTATCAAGTCAGAGTATGCTTCCCATGGTGGTTCTTATGAGAGTGAGTGGTTCGACAGGGCTTTCTGTTCAAAGTCATGGAACAAACTCTTGATGGCGGTTCGTTGTAAGGAGGAAAGAACAGGCACACTCTTCTTCGATATCGACAGATGGTCAATGCTGCGTAACGGTGGTGAGCATGTGTCTTTCGATGAGTTTGAGGTTGACAGCTACTGGTCTGAGGGCAAGGAGAAGCGTGCATCGGTTACTTTCGTTGTCTATGGTTCTGATTCATACACCCCCGCACGTATCGACCTCGTATATGAGGACAATCGTTGGGTAATAGATAATTTCTATAATCTCCGCTATATGCTTGACGTTCGCAACAGCATGTGGAACTATCTGGCCAACGATATCATTTAATACCTTAATTTATTATAAATACAAAGATGGCAGCCAATTTCATTCGGCTGCCATCTTTTGATATCAAGTAAATGAAATCGGCGCATCCATGTGGGTGCGCCGTTGATTCATTAATCGAGAGCCTGATTACTTTAGGCCGAGCTTTGACTTTACCTGAGCGGTAACGTCGGTAGAGAGGGTAGTGCTGATGTATGGGATACCAGCGTTTATCTCGTTGATGAGAACGTACTGGCCAGCCTGACCAACGGCCTTGATGGCGTCGAGCACCTTTGTGGTGATGGCCTGCATCTTATCGTTAGAAGCCTTGGCAAGAGCCTGCTGGTTGTCCTGATAGCTCTGCTGAATCTTCTGGTACATCTCCTGAAGCTCTGTCTGACGACGCTGCTTGATGTTCTCGGGCAGTGTGGCCTGCTCCTTCTCGAAAGCATCAGCCTTCTTCTGAAGCTCGTCCTGCATGCTCTTCAGATCAGCCTCATACTGCTTCTGCAGAGCGTCGATCTCTGACTTAGCCTTGGTATACTCTGGCATAGCCTGGATTATCTCCTGAGTGTTTACATGTCCGAATTTCTGGGCATTGGCGGTGGTGAAACCGCAGATTGCGACAATAGCGCAAAGAATTAATTTTTTCATTTTCTTATAAGTTAAATTATTATTATCTATTATCATTTATCATTTATCCTTTATCATTTAATACGAGTATCCTAATTTGCGGAGCACCTCGGATGAGATGTCGATCTTTGGAGAGCCGAAGATGATGCCGGTATCGCTGGCACGGTCGAGCACCAGCTGATAGCCTCGGAGCTCTGCCACATCCTTCACGGCATTGTAAACCTCCTCCTGGATGGGATTCATCAGGGCTGTGCGCTTCTTGAAGAGCTCTCCCTCAGGACCGAAGTATTTCTTCTTCAGGTCGGCTGCCTCCTTCTCCTTGGCAACGATGGCATCCTGCTTGGCCTTCTTCTGCTCCTTGGAGAGGAACACTACCTCGTTCTGGTAGTTCTTATAAAGTGTCTGTGCCTCGGTGGTGAGGGCATCGACTTCTGACTGCCACTTCTTTGACACCTGGTTCAACTGCTCGTTGGCACGCTCGTAGGCTGGGATATTCTTGAAGATATACTCCATATCTACCAGAGCGAACTTCTGAGCCCTTACAGGGCTAAATGACAATTGACAAATGATAAATGATAAACTTATCACCATCATAAGTCTGTTGCGAGTGAAGTTTCTAATAATTGTTTTCATTACGTTTATTCTTTATCATTTATTCTTTATCATTTGGGCTCTGCCCTTTAGAATTCTTGTCCGAGGATGAAGTGGAAGTTGCTGCCACCTCGCTTCTCTGCTCCTGAGGCACTGGTATAGACATTGTCGAAACCGTAGGCCCAGTCGATACCCATCAGACCTACCATCGGCAGGAAGATACGTACTCCGAGACCGGCAGAACGCTTCATCTTGAAGGGGTTGAAGTCCTTGGACTGTGCCCAGGCATTACCGCCTTCGAGGAATCCGAGACCGTAGATGGTGGTGTTGCCTAACATAAACGGATAACGCAGCTCGAGGGTGAATCGGTCGTAGGCGTAGGCGTTGTATGACGACAGACGGTTGCCCTGCATCATCTCCTCGTAGTATGACGACTGGGAGATGGCTCCGTTGTCGTAACCGCGCAGTCCGATGGTCTCCTCTGAGTAGCCGTAGCTGTAGCCGCTCATACCGTCACCTCCCACGTAGAAGGTCTCAAACGGAGAGAGCTTGTCTTTATTATATGAACCAAGGAGTCCCATCTCCACACGTGTCATCAGCACGAAACACTTCTGGCCGCTGGTAAGGGCTGTGAAGGTACGTGACTTGAACTTCCACTTGTGGTACTCAATCCAGCGGTACACCTCCTGCAGCTCATCCTGATAGGTTGACGACTGGGAGTTCTTGGCCAGGGTGGAGTAGTCCTTGTTGTCGAAGAGTGACCAGGGTGGAGTAAAGGTGACGCTCGCCGAGAACTCTGATCCGTGACGTGGGAACAGGGGATTGTCGGTAGAGGCACGGGAGAGGGTCAGACCGAAGTTGATATTGTTACAGTTACCGTTCTGGATATAGAAGTATTTCCAGTCGCGCAGCATGTAACGGGTGAAGCCGAGCTGTGCAGAGAACTGGAAGTAGTCGTCAGGCCAACGCAGACGCTTACCCCATCCGATGGCGGCACCGAACACCTTCATCGTCTTGTCGTCGTCGAGCATGGAGTCGTAGTTGTACGTGCCGGTATTGTATGAACCGTAGCCGTAGCCGCTGCCGTACATGTTGTACATCATGAGGTTGTTGTAGTAGTTGCTGTTGTAGTAACTACTGTTGATGTCGCTCTGCTTGGAATAGAAGACGCTGAGGTTGAATGAGTTAGGACGCTTGCCACCAAACCAGTTGGTGCCGTAGCTGGCGCTCAGGGAGCTGTAGTACGAACCGTTGGTCTGGAAGTTGAAACCTAACTGCTCACCGTCGCCGTAAGGCAGGATACCGCGGTGGAGCTTGTTCTTGCCGAAGAGGTTGCGGATAGAGAAGTTGTTGAACTTGATTCCCACACGGCCGATGATACCCGTCTGTCCCCATCCGAGAGAGAACTCCAGCTGGTCGTTGCTCTTCTGCTCGAGCTGCCAGTTGATGTCTACCGTTCCGTCCTCACCGTTGGGCTTGATGTCGGGGTTTACCTTCTCAGCGTCGAAGAAGCCCATAGAGGCAATCTCACGGGCTGAACGCATGATGGCGTCCTTGTTGAACAGGTCACCGGGTTTTGTACGCAGCTCACGACGTACCACCTCCTCGTAGAGTCGGTCGTTACCGTAGATGCGCACGTGGTTAAGACGTGCCTGGGGACCCTCCATGATTCGCATCTCAAGGTCGATGGAGTCGCCGACGATGTTTACCTCAACGGGGTCGATGTTTGAGAACACGTAACCATTGTTGTAATAGTAGTTGCCGGCAGCATCGTCGTCTTCCTTAAGACGTTTGCTGATCTGCTTCTGGTTGTACACGTCGCCTTTCTTCATGCCAAGCACGGCATTGAGGTAGTCGGTGGTGACAACGGTGTTGCCTACCCAGTTGATATCGCGGATATAATATTTGTCGCCTTCGTCGATCTTAACGTAGATGTCTACGTGCTTGTCGTCGTAGTTGCTTACAGAGTCTTCTATGATGGTAGCATCGCGGAATCCGAGCTCATTGTATTTCTCGATGAGCTTCTGCTTGGCCTCCTTGTATCGCTCATCGGTGAACTTCTTGGCCTTGAAGAAGTTAGAGAACTTACCTGCCTCGTGAATCTTACCGAAGGCACCCTTGGAGAACAGCGAGCCTTTGATCTTCTTGGAAGACATCTTCTCGTTGCCTACGAACCTGATCTCGTGGACTTTCATCTTGTCCTTCTTGTCGATGTTGACGTCGAGGATCACCTGACCCTTGTTTTCCGGGTCATCGCGCTGTGAGATGTCGATATCGGCATTCTTGAAACCCTTATCGTCGAAATATCTCTTTGCGAGAATCTTCGCACGGTCGGTGATGTTTTTGGTGAGACTCATGCCCTTTACCATACCGAGCTTCGACTCGAGGTCTTCGCGCTCTGACTTCTTGACACCGATGTAGTTGATCCTGCTGACACGGGGGTGCAGGGCGAGGTCGATGTGGAGATAGATCTTACTGCCTACGATGGAGTCGGCACTGATCTGTACCTTGGAGAACAGTCCGTTGCGCCAGTAGCGTTTTACGGCTTCTGTTATCTGGGTGCCCGGAACCTCTATCGACTGACCTACGGAAAGGCCGGAGAGACCTGTAAGAACGTAATCTTCGTAACCTTCCACACCCGTTACCGCTATTCCTCCGATGGTGCAGGAACGTGGCGTTCCCGCATAGGATATGTCGGGATTGATAATCTTGTCCTGTGCAAAAGCGATTAAAGGTAAAAAGGTAAAGAGGTAAAAAGGCAAAACCCTTCTCACCACACCTAATACCTTATTTATATATGTATATATCACTTTATTTTTTATTTATTGTTTTTTGTTTTTTATTTTTTGTTTATTTCTTTGCTTTCCGCTTCTGCCTGAGCCTCGGTCTTGCCAAAACGGCGCTGACGCTTCTGGTAGGAGATAATGGCCTTGTGCAGCCCTTCCTCGTCGAAGTCAGGCCAGTAGGTATCGCAGAAATAGAACTCTGAGTAAGCGCACTGCCACAGCAGGTAGTTGGAGATGCGGATCTCGCCACCGGTACGTATCAGGAGGTCGGGATCGGGTATTCCTGCCGACCAGAGGTTATTGCTGACGGTGTCCTCGTCGATATCGTCGATAGTCATCTCGCCGCTCTGTACCTTCTTCGCAATCTGCTTTGTGGCATACACGATTTCCTGTTTCGATGAATAGCTTATGGCGATAACCATTGTCATTCCCTTGTAATGGGCGGTTTCCTGCTGCATGGAGTCGAGTTTTTCCTGCACGCTCTCGGGCAGTCGGCTCATGTCGCCTAACACGCGTAACCTTATGTCGTTGTCATGGAACAGGGCCATATTAAAGAAATTGAGCACCAGGCCCATCAGTGCCTCTACCTCATAGGCTGGTCTGTTGAAGTTTTCTATGGAGAAGGCGTAAAGTGTAAGATACTTCACTCCCAGGTCGGAACATAGAGCGGTGATGTTCTCAAGGGTGTCGACACCGGCCTTATGGCCAAAGGTACGGTCTAACCCACGATCCATTGCCCAGCGTCCATTGCCGTCCATGATGATGGCGATGTGCTGCGGAATGCGGTTCATGTCCAGTTGCTCTTTCATATTTCTAATTTCTTAATTCTCTATTCTCAAATAGCCCTTAGTCTCTGTCGTTATGACAGGTGCTGCATTTCTCCCACAGGTCGTATGTAAGCGACACCTGGATGATGCTCAGGCAGTCGGTGTTCTTAAACAGTCCGCTGCTCTTTATGCCATAGGGGTCTTTCAACCCGTCGAGCTTGTCATTAAGTGCCAGGTGCATCCTCCACTCTGCAGAGAGATTCAGCCGTTGGCCAAGTTTGTATTTCACTCCTGCTCCCAGGGGAATGTCGGCTGTGATGCCTTTCCCAGGGTCTCCGTGATAGAGTGCGCCGAGACCTATCGTGATGAATGGTGTCAGGCGGCGTGCTCCCCGATATTCCCTGCCTGTGCCGTAGGGCCAGAAGTTGTATTCGTAGCGAAGACCCAGTTCCACGGCTTCGGAGTTGAACTCATATCGATCCATAGGATACCAGGTGTCGGCATTGTCGGAGTTGCCTTTTATCTTACCGTAGCCCACCGACAGCGCAAAGGCCATCCGGGGGTTCATCTTATATCTTGCCAATGCAGCCATCCATGGTTGGGAGTCTCTGAAGAGGTTGCCGTTGAGATCGCCAAGATAGGTGACCGTTCCTGCTCCTGCACCAAGCTCCAGCCTGTATTCCGGCTCATTCTGTGCCTTAGCTGTGAATAGTGAAAGGTGAATAGTGAATAGTGTCACGAGCACTCTCACCAGCCATGTTCTGGCTATTCCCCTTGTCATCGGCAGGCTTTTTTGTTATTTTGTTATCACACCCTTCCAGATATTCTCGTCGCTGAGGTTTATTATCCAGAGGTTGCCGTATTTGTCTGTGGCTGCTTTTATATTCAGGCTGCCAGTGATTGGCAGGTCGAAATCGTCGTCGGCCGCTTTCCAGGTGAGTCCCCAGTCGCGGGTCTTGTATATTCTGCCGTCGGTACCGAAAGCGTATGTCTGGCCGTTGAACCTTACCAGACTTACACCTCCCATGTTCGGAAGGAGACTTTTATTGTCGGTAACGGGGGTGTATACCCATTTGGCAACGGGCGCATTGTCATTATAATCTGAAACCTTACGCCATACAGAGCAGAAGGCGTCATTCTCTGATACTACTCCTGCTATCAGCTCATAGTCGGTGTTGATGCTGGCGGTATATGGCATGGTTATATATCCTAACTGTTTCGTAGGCAGGAATGATGCGTCCTCACCATCGCCAAGAAGCTCTGAAGACCATGTCTTAAGATTGTCTGTGGAGAGCATGAATCCGTTGTCGGTCTTCTCGATGGCCACATCATGATAGAGATCCTCGGGAATCTCGCTGGAGCCAGCATCAACGGATGTCCAGGTGACAGACGCTGATGCGGTCTGCTTGATATTGAATGTCACAGTATAGGCACGGTTGAATGTTCCACTCTGGGAGAATACTCTCACCTCTCTGGGTTGAGAGAAGTCGATGCTGTCAGTGCTACTGTATACGTAGAGAGAGTCGCTCTTCAAACTCTTTATACCTACCTGACCGGAGTTCTTCGTAGAGATTGTGACAAGCACATGCTTGAGATCGCAGGTTTCCGGAAGAGCTACGGGATTGTAGATCTTGTAGTTTTTCTGATCAATAACAAACACGGGTTTTGAAGACAAAGTCGACTTGGTGGTCTTTGTAGTACCATCAGAACTTGTCGTGGTAGTGTATGTGTTGACTGTTGTCAGCGTAAAGACAGTGATGGCAGCGTCGTCATAATATGTGACGTCACTGCTATCATTGTCTTTCAGACATGATGTCATGCTTGTGGCTGCAATCAGCATCAGACAGAGTGAAAAGATATATCTTTTATTCATTCAAAACTATTTTTTTCGCAATTTGGCTGCAAATTTAATCACAATTATCCAAAAAGCGCACATTTTCACCTTATAATTAAAGAAAATATGTCATTATTTGATTGTTTTTAAGTTAGTTTAGGGATTCAAGGGCAAAAAAAGAGTGCGGTATGAATCACTCACCCCGCACTCCTCTTAACGGATGTCAGTATGCATCAGAGTAACTATGCTTAATGCCATTGCCACTACAACGCAGGCTAACATTACCGTAGTTTGAAAATCTAATAACATAATCTTTTACCTTAAAAACTAATTTAACTACTAACCTAATGAATATAATAAGCAATCATCACGATTGCAAATGCAAAGGTAAGAAAAAAAGTGAGGATGTACGACGAAACAGGGGCGATTTCCAAAGAAACCGCCCCTTATTTTGATGTAGGTCAAAAATCTTCTTAGAGCTTTGGACCAGCAGCAACAAGTGCCTTACCAGCCTCGTTGCCCTCGTACTTCTTGAAGTTCTTGATGAAACGAGCTGCCAGATCCTTTGCCTTCTCCTCCCACTGAGCAGCCTCAGCGTAAGTGTCACGAGGATCAAGGATTGCAGGATTTACGTTTGGCAGAGCTGTTGGAACCTCGAAGTCGAAGAATGGGATCTTCTTGGTCTCGGCCTTCAGGATGCTGCCATCGAGGATAGCGTCGATGATACCACGTGTATCGGGGATAGAGATACGCTTGCCTGTACCGTTCCAACCAGTGTTAACGAGGTATGCCTTAGCACCGCTCTTCTCCATGCGCTTTACAAGCTCCTCAGCATACTTTGTTGGGTGCAGCTCGAGGAATGCCTGGCCGAAGCAAGCAGAGAATGTTGGAGTTGGCTCTGTGATACCGCGCTCTGTTCCTGCCAACTTAGCTGTGAAACCAGAGAGGAAGTAGTACTTGGTCTGCTCCGGAGTCAGGATAGATACGGGAGGCAGTACGCCGAATGCGTCAGCACTCAGGAAGATCACGTTCTTAGCCTCAGGACCAGCGCTCTTCTTGTTCACCTTCTGGGCGATCTTCTCGATGTGGTTGATAGGATAGCTTACGCGAGTATTCTCAGTTACGCTCTTGTCAGCGAAGTCGATCTTGCCAGCCTCGTCAACAGTTACGTTCTCGAGCAGAGCGTCACGCTTGATGGCGCCATAGATGTCAGGCTCGTTCTCCTTAGAGAGGTTGATAACCTTTGCATAGCAACCACCCTCGAAGTTGAACACGCCCTCGTCGTCCCATCCGTGCTCGTCGTCACCAATCAGCAGACGCTTAGGATCGGTACTCAGAGTGGTCTTACCTGTACCAGACAGACCGAAGAAGATAGCGGTGTTCTTACCCTCCATATCGGTGTTAGCAGAGCAGTGCATAGAAGCGATACCCTGC
>CACYRS010000006.1 GCA_902776935.1 uncultured Prevotellaceae bacterium
AAGGAAGATTTGAGAGAGCTGGTTTACACTCCCGTAGAGGGAAGCGAAAAGATACTTGATATTGACACAGACTGTAGCAAGCCAGTCAGTGACAGTGAAATAAAATCATTTCTTGTTGATAGTCAAGGAATTGTTAATCCTCTTATGGTTCAAAGTCTTGAGAAATCAAGACGCAATGAAGTGCTTAGGACTATGCTCTCTTTGGGGGCAGGAATCCGACAACTGTCAAGACTAACTGGTGTTTCGTTTGGAGTAATTCAAAAGTTGGCAAAATGATCAGAAGAACCGACCCCATGATCTCATGTTTTCCATAAAGGCTCATTGTGAAAATTCCTTTCTGTGAAATAACAATTCAGGGAAACAAAAACCTAATGTCTGCCGAGCTTGCTCATCAGAAAGCAGACAAGCATCTTTGTGTGGCACTCCACAGAAAAGTGCGTATTAGGCTACACCCTACAATAGAACTTGATTGTGGCAGCAGATTGTAGAAAAAGCGTTCTTCGTCTGAAAAAATGCAAATTAACCAAGAGGATTCTTAATTTATGATAATTCCCAAAGGGGTGCCTCGAGTTTTGGGACACCCCTCGCTTTATATTTGCAGTAGATAACATGATTGTCGAATTAAGATTTGAAAGTTATGGAAGCAAAGAAACTGTATTTTATGGATTGCCACTTGGCGGGCAGAACGTATCACGATGCTGATGAGGTGTGGGATGACCTGAAGGTTGGTACCATCCTGAGACTAGAGCGTGACAAGACTTGAAATGGGATGGAACAACATCTTCGAGTGCCGAATCTGTAAAATCAACGAGGAGGCGCACCCAGAGCACCAAGTCCAACTGACTATCAAGATTAAGCGGAAAATGAACAACCAGAAGGTAGAATGAACATTGTCAAAATCTAGACTGATATGGAGAACTGGGTGTTTAACAAGAAAGAGATTCGTTTCATTGCAGACTTAATGTTAGAGAAACTGCAATCATTGCCAGATAACTCAGAATTATCTGTAATGAATCTATTTGAACAAGTTCTTGATGCCGAATATTTAAGAGTAAAACATAAAGATGGTTTTTATATTCAAGGGTATAAAATTACTGATATTGTCCTTCCTGATGGCAAGTATATACATGATTTCATCAGATGGGACTTTGAAAATGGATTGTGGAACCCTCATATAAAACAAGGGCTTGCGCTAGAGGATACTTTTTATATTAAGGCAAAAAGAATGGGCTATGTAATAGATGGGGCACGACATGCTGGTGGTAAAGTTGGAGTTCCTTATGATATTCCTCGTGTTTTTCGAATTAGGAAGAATCTTGTCAATTCATTCATGAATCCCGACAATTCTGTAACGATTCAAAATGGAGAATCTTCATATAGATTATTGACGAAATATGAAACCAAGCAATATAAATACACGGATTACCCTTCTGGAAAGTTAATGAAATATGAAGCGAAGAGAGTATTGCAACTGCTGATATTACCAGCAGGATGCAGTACAGGAAAGGTTTTTCATAAAGAAGGCAATATTTGTTTCTATGTGCTAAAGGGGAAATGTCTCTATAATGACTTATATTGGGATTATGCTGCATTCTATCCAAAGAAGAAAGCTAAGTGGAATGAAATGAAAAGTCAATACGATCTTCGATTTAACAAATCGGCCTTTTCGAGAAAGAATAGACATACTCGCGATATTGAGGCTCCAACTGATGCCTGGTACCAGTTTACGAATACTGGGAAGTCAGACTTGTTGGTTTTTGTGGCTGACCAATCATTAACTGAAAGGAAAGTAATAAGTTTATGAAGAAGGAGCACAAAACATTTGATTGTGAGTACATGCAAATCGCAGAAGATCCTCGTTATATGTATATGCATTTATCTGTGGATAAGAGTTGTTTGGGCTTTGGAAACAAATCACTTATGTTCCTCTATAATACTATAACAAAGGAGATAAAATATAGCATTGACGATAGAGATATGGTTTCTTATCGTTATGGCTACGTAAAAGAATCTTATAAAGAAATAGGGAGTAGAATAATAAATAATGACATAAATATCAATGAAATGTTGGCTTATTCTTCTGATAATAGAAGCACATGGTATGATGTGGTTTCTTATTCGATATTTATGAAATCAGGCGTAAAAACGAATTGGATTCATGTAGACAGTACAGATATGATGCAATATCAGCCTTTCATATGGATAATAGAGCTATTTTGTTTAATTACAGACAAAATCCCATACGAAAAATTTAATTGTGGTGTAGATTGGGAAGATTTAGAAAAACATATGAGAGATAATCATCCTGAATTATGAGATTCTGAGAAATAATTTGTAAATTTGCAACAGACAATTGAAAACCTATGAATAATGAATTGAATTTAGACAAACTACGTTCTATGATTGCCCGCTGTGAATGGACATTTGCTAAGTCAATGCCATTTGCACCACATGAGTATATCGTGAAGGATAAGTGTCCACTGGCGGCTGAAGAATTCGAATATTTCGTCAATATGCAGCGAGAGCATGGTGTGAAGGAACGCTGGGGTAAGTACAACAATCCCTATCTCTACATTGATGACTACAAGTATTGGACGATGGGCGCTCCACTGGAGGAAACGACTGTTATTAATCGCGCCAAAGCGAGTGCCGTTAATGACGTACACCTATTATATAAAGGAATAAACAAAGGAGATACGACAATGAGTTATGTTGATGAGTATATACACAAGCAGTTGGGCCTGAAGGATGATAACAAAGTCTTTAACATCGAGTTGATTAATGGCAGAATGAAAGAAATCTTCGATTGTATCGGCCATCTGGAACGCATCAGAAACAACTATGCCTGCGAGGTGATGCAAGAATGGAGCAATCGCCTTTCTGTCGATTTCCCTGAGTGCAAGAAGGTTGAGTTTGTAAAGCCTGAAAACATTATCAATACAGGCATTACCATTCCCTTTGAAGGTGTTCCTGATGCCATCGCCATCCGCATTCAATTTGAGAAGGGGAAACTATATTATGGCCTCACCTGTATGCCAGCAACAAGAGAGAGACGTGCAGAATTGCAGGAAGCCATGAGTTTTATCAATGCCAACGGTGACTTCATTAAGGGCAGCGACTGGTTATTTTACAAGTATACGTCGTTTAACGGTGGGTATGAGGAACTAAAAAGGTTGATAGATAGAATTATAAACTAATACGGTCATCTTGGTAGTTGGCTTAAAGAAGCAAGTAGCAATATTTGTGGAGGGGCCGGGGGATTCCCAAGTGGATAGCGCGGCTGCCAGCCAAGATGACTTTATAAAAAGAGCTTCGGACAATCCCAATATGAGAGACAGTCCGAACTTAGGTGCAGAATGCGGGGGCATTACCTCCCTCTCTCATCCCGCGTTTGCAAAGTTACAATTATAATCCCAATACGCAAAGAAAACGGGCAAAATTCTTATTATCTCACAAAATTTTTGTATTTTTGCACACAAATAGGAACTAAAAACAAATTATTATGGCTGATTTAATTCAAAACTTTAAGGCAACTACCATCAACGAAGCGTTGAAGAATATAGCAAGTAGGAAATATCTACTTCCTGCCATTCAAAGAAAGTTCGTTTGGAAAAGCGAACAGATTGAGAAATTATTTGATAGCATCTTGCAAGGTTATCCCATAAACACTTTCATGTTGTGGAAGATAACTGATGGCAGCATCAAGAAAGGGCATATGTTTTATGACTTTCTCCTGCATTATAAGGAGCATTTCCATGAGAACAATGAACATTTCGCAACGGATGCGCAGACGGAGGATTTTTATGCTGTTATCGATGGTCAACAGAGACTAACCAGTCTTTATGTTGCCCTTAAAGGCACTTATGCTTATAAATTGCCAAGGGTTTGGTATATTGAATGCGAAGAGAATTTCCCAACGAGGAAATTATATCTTGATTTAAGTGGTGAATACCAGAACGATAACGACGAGAGAACAATGAAGTATAACTTCAAGTTCTTGACAAAGGCTGAATACGAGAAGTCTATTGAGAAAGGTGAGCAGGAATGGTTCGACCTTCACGACCTTTATAATTTCAGTTCAGAAAATGAGTTCTTAAGATATGTGTTTAGCAATGATTGGAAAAATAAATCATTCGCCGAAGACACATTGCCAACATTGTTTAGCAAAATCTTTAAAGAGCCTTTAATTACCTATTATCAAGAAGACAAACAAGAGATAGATAAAGTTCTCGAGATCTTTATCAGAACAAATAGAGGTGGCGAACCGCTTAGCTATTCCAACTTGTTAATGTCATTTGTTACTGCATATTGGCAAAAAGACACGAGAACAGAATTCCAACGCCTATGCGAACAAATATTCGCCATAGGTAATCCTGGCTTTATGATTGACTCTGACTTTATTCTGAAAACGTGCCTTGTGCTATTCAGTAAGGATATCAAGTTCCGTCTAAACAATTTCAAGACAGAGGTGGTGGCTGAGATTGAGCAAAACTGGGAAAGAATAAGCAAGTGTATTAGGGAAGCCTTTAGATTGATAGAAAGTTGGGGATTCAATTACTCAAACATGAAAGCAAGAAATGCCGTGATTCCCATTGTGTACTACATCTATTCGCATGGTATTGAAAAGACGATCAACGACAATCCCCTTATGCATAAGGAAGAAAAGGACATTATGCGTAAGTGGTTCTGTATATCATTGCTAAGACACGTATTTGGTGGCCAGTCAGACTATGTTCTTAAAGGCATTCGTGATGTTTTGAATGAACATGTAAATGAGAATAGATTCCCATTTGATGAGATTAAAGAAGCATTTAAGGGTAATCAGGCAAAGAGTCTTTCTTTCAATGAGGAGGTTATTGATGGTTTGCTGAGTCTGCATAAGGATGATCCATCTTGTTATCCTGTGATGGCTCTAATTTATTCTCATTTTGATTTTGGCAATCAGGTGTATCACAAGGACCACCTGCATCCTGCGGCATACTTTGTGAACTTGAAAAAGGAAGATTGGATGTCAGAGGAAGATTTTCAATTCTATAAGGATAGTGAGAATTGGGACACTATGCAAAACCTCCAATTGCTCAATGGAACTCTAAACGAATCGAAAAACGACACTCCTTTGGATAAATGGGTAGCAAACGTGAAGGAAAAGTACAATTATGACCTTGAGAAATATCTTGTCCCTACAAATGTCAGTCTTGACGTGAAGGATTTCAAAGAATTTGTTACGAAGAGAAGGGTCTTTCTGAAAGAACGACTAATGGCAATAGTGCAATAATACAAGGTATGAAACCAGCAAAGATTTTTCAGCAGTATATCTGGATTGTGAATACGCTGCGGCAATACAAGAAGTTATCGCTCGAACAGCTTAACAATCTATGGGTGAAAGACGAGGTGATTGGTGGCGAACCTCTGAACCGCAAATCGTTCTTGCGCCATAAGGATGCCATTCTCAATATGTTTGGCATTGTGATAGAGTGCGACCTGGAGCATGGATACAAGTATTTTATCAGCAATCCAGAAGTGATTAATGATGATACGATAGAAGGTTGGATGCTTTCTACACTTACTGTGAATACACTCCTTTCTGACAGTGCTTCTCTCAGGGATCGCATCCTTTTGGAGAATGTGCCAGCTGGAGAAGAATACCTACAGACTATCATCTTGGCCCTTAAAACAAACAGACGACTTAACATAACCTACCAGCGATTTGGATGTGAGAGTTATGAGAAGACAGTATCGCCATTCGCCCTGAAGCTATTCCACCAGCGTTGGTACATTCTGACATATACAGGCAGACATATGGCGACATATGCCCTCGACAGGATGCTGTCTGTGGAAATCTCTGACGAGACTTTTGAAATGCCGGAAGACTTCTCGCCAGAGGAATATTTCGCAGAATACTATGGCATCACAACAGATGATACGCCTATGGCCCATGTAGTGATTCGGGCGTATGCACATGTACCTAACTATCTTCGGACGCTGCCCTTGCATGCTTCACAGAAGGAGATAAAGCGTACTGATGAATATACTGATTTCTCATACGACATCCGTCCTTCTGTTGATTTCGTACTCGAACTGATGTCGTATACTGACGGCTTAGAAGTACTTGAACCAATGGAGTTGCGTCAGGAAATATGTAACAATTTACAGGCATCACTTGAGAGGTATTCAAATAAAAATGACTAATTTTGCAAGCGAAACGAGATATGGGAAAAAAGATTATCCAGATAAATGAGTCGGAATACAATTCAATTCTGCGACAAGTTGTCGCAGTTATTGAGAATTCGAAGGCGACCATTGCCAAAAACATCAATATTGGCATCAACACCACACATTGGAATATCGGAAAGCTGCTCCATGATAAGAAGCTCGAGAGCAAACATGGTAGTGGTGTCGTAAATAGGCTGTCTGTAGATTTGAAACAGATGTATCCAGAAATGGGCGTTTCGCCAAGAAATTTGTGGGACTATGAGCGTTTCAAGGAAAGTGACGAGAAACTGCGACACGCTGTCGCAGTTTTACCCTGGTGGAATACTCTGAAGCTTATGAGTAAGTTTGGCGATAATGATGAGGCTATAATGTATTATGCTCAGGAGACTGTCAGGAAGGGTTGGAATCGAGACTTGCTGTTGAATGCTATAAAGATGAAAGTGCATGAGAATCAGCCGGTCGCAATAGATAATAACTTCGAAAAGACATTGCCTGCTACTCAGGCAGCATACGCAAATGAAGTGTTTAGCAGCAGCTATAACTTGGGATTCCTTGGCGTGACTGAACCGATAGCAGAATTGGAACTTGAAAGAAGGCTGGTGGAGAAGGTAAAGCTATTTCTTCTGGAGTTGGGTAAGGGGTTCACCTTTATAGGCAACCAGCATATATTGGAATGCAACGGCAAAGAAAGCAAGGTGGATCTTCTGTTTTTCCATCGTGGCCTTCACTGCCTTGTGGCTATGGATTTGAAGATTGGTGAGTTCCGGCCAGAATATGCTGGCAAGATGAATTATTACTTATCGCTTCTTGACAGGTTGGAACGTCGGGAAGATGAGAATCGTTCTATTGGCATCATACTTTGTGCAGAGAAAGACAATCTTGAGGTCGAACTCGCCTTAGAGGATATGGGCAAGCCGATAGGTGTAGCTGATTACCAGCTAATCATTCCAAAAGAAGAACTAAAGAAAGTGATAAGCGACGAGATGGAGTCATACGAAAAGGACAAGCAGTTGGAGCAAGAGGAAGAATGACATAGATTACATGAGTTCCCACCTTTGTTTCGGTAATAGGACGTAGCCTAATACGCACTTTTCTGGCAGGTGCCACAAACGATGCCGTAATCAGTTCAAAGGTGTTGAGCAAGCTCAGTAGAAAAAAGAACAAGATATATTTGGCTAATCCAAAAGAAAAGACTATCTTTGCACCCGATGATGAGTCATTAAAACGGCTGGTGGCTCAGCATCGGGTGTTCATTGAATGCATTTCATAGCAGAATGTGGAATTGAGTACGGTTGCCAATTCGTAACCCTATTTTTCCTCAATTCCCCAGACTGCCTTTATATAAAGAAAAGCTGAGAATTCTTGCAAAGATACAAGATAAATAGTTATAACCAGAATCTTTTAACATTAACCAGGATTTTCCAGGCTTTGTTATAAAAGAGGTGTAATTACCAAATTTTCCTGCATTCTTTAAGATTTTACCGGTTTTGTTAAGAATTACAGGAAAAAGTATTATCTTTGCAAAATAAAGTTGGACCAATAAAAATAACTTATTATGCGACATAGAGTCAAATCTGGAAAGATAGGATCTTTCACTCCTGAGAACCAAGGGTATAACACATCTGAAGATGTGCAAGAAGTATCGGAGTATACCGAAGAGGTGGAAGAAATATTCGAAGAGGATTCGGACTTTAGCAATGATGACGAAGCCCTTGCAGCAATGGAGTTTTACGACAATCCGGACGAGCAGGAATGAATATGAAACGCAAGATATACGTAGCTAGTAGCTGGCGAAACGAGTACTACACTGAGGTTGTAGCTAAGTTACGGGATGCGGGGCATGATCTTTACGACTTCCGTAATCCTCCATCAGGTGATCCTGGATTCAAATGGAGCTGCGTTAGTGAGGATTATATGAACTGGGGGCCGCTGGAGTATCGGGAGAATCTGAACCATCCTTTTGCTCTGCGACAATTCAGAAATGACATCAAGGCGATGGAGACTTGCGACACATGCGTTATCGTGTTGCCCTGTGGGCGAAGTGCTCATACTGAAGCAGGATGGTTTGCCGGGAGAGGGAAGAAGGTGATTGCCTATATTCCCGAGAAACAGGAGCCGGAGCTGATGTATAAGCTCTTTGATGCAGTATGCTGCTCGATGGATGAACTGATAGAAAAAATATGAGTTAATTGCTAAAAATTATTAATCTCAAAAAATAGTGCGTTGTTTAGAATAAATACAGCGCATTTTTTAATAATTTTGCAATCAATTTTTAAAATGAATAACTAAAATTAAACAACTAAAAATTTTAATTAGAGGAGGATATGACGAACGATCCAGATAGTTTGAAGATAGTCATTGGTTTGGCAAAGGAAAATGGACGCGCGGAAAAGCAGAACGAGTTTCTAATTAAGGAATTAGAAGAAGTCAAAAGCCGGTTAGCGACAGTTTCTTCAGAGCGCGATTTCTATAAGCAGGAGAGCGAGACGTACAAGAATGCTTTAAGGGAAGAAATAGAAAAGAATAGGATCTTGACTCTGCGTAATGCTGAGCTGCAAGATGTCATAGCTCAAGATGTCAGTGAAGGCCGACTTGCTAATCCGCTGAACAAGGTAGTAGTGCTTAATTATTACATGTTGTCTGTAGAAAAAACGGTTAGATACTGTGGTAGTTTGGATGATAATTATCGTCTGATGATAAATAGTCTATTCCAATTCTCTCTGCCAGACAATACACCACGACATGTTTATGATAAGGTAAACGAGATGACAAAGCCTCTCGGTGTAAAGCGCACCGAGGATCTGACTGATGCGATGAAGACAGCTGCTACCCGTCCTACTAACGATACTAAGATTTTTCCGCAGAACGGAAGCGATGTCAACGTGGCATGCGTGATAAAGGATACAGATGTAAAAAGCATGCCGAATCCAGGACAGGAGGTTAAGATGATTGAACTGCAGGACAGCGAGGATAACCAGAATTAGAATTGACAAAATGGAAGAACAGAATACCCCTCATACCATAATTGCATATGCACCTATTAACATAGGTTGCAAGATGGATAATGTGAAGTTTCAGACAATCATCGTTGACAAGCCTCAGACAGCAGTTGCCGAAGAGGTGTGTGAGCTGGTAGACACCGTATTCTTCGACAGGAAGAAATTCGGTACTGTCGAGAGTCAGATGCGGCTGAGGAACGCGATAAAGAGTGTGTTGTCGAAACTGGATACGGATAATGGGCGTGACTGGATAGTGGTCTATATCGCTTACCATTTCTTTATGGAGTGTGAACTGATAATGAAGGGACAGTCGTATTTCTTCAAGGATATTGACGCCTTGATGCCAGGTCTGCTGAAAAAGGTGAATCATGGCGAGACATCATGCGACAAGCGCTATAAGGCTTATTCTGACCTGCTGAGACTGGAGTGCCAGAAATGGTTTATCCTGAATGGTTGTCTGCCTAAAGTACAGGAATGGACCTCGAGCCAATTTAGATATAATGTGGATGACACACGCAGGAGAAGGATACAGCAGCTCGTAAAGGAGGTATTACAGGGGCTTAAGGCATAGAATAGAGATAACCGGATTTCTCAATCAGCACCAGGTGGCAGCGCTATCTGGTGCTTTTTTTATGCCCGTTCTTCGTGTGCTTCGTGCGGATTACGGGAGATTCTTCGTGTGCTTCGTGTGGGCTCTTACAAACACGTTTTTTTGCTTTTATTGCTTTGTTTTAATGTCTAATTTTGCATTGTCAACGAACGGAAACGGGGCTTGACGGTGCTCATTGAAATATTGAAACAGACAACCGCTGGGGAAGGCCCCGGCGATGAAAAATAATATCCTGGGGTAAGGCTCGGGAGGCTATTCGTGAATTATTAACGCATGTGCGTATGATGCGCACGTGCACATACATTAATCAAATTAAAAAAGTAAAAGCAAATATGAAACAAACTGCAATTAAGATCAGTATGATCAGTAACATTGACAATGTCGTAAACGACAATACTAACAATGGTGAGCAACTCATGACCTCGCTGGAGGTTGCACAGCTCACAGGAAAGAAGCACAAGGATGTGCTTAAAGCTATCAGAAACATGGAGCCTGGATGGATTCATATATCCGGGCGCAATTTTGCGCTCGGGTCTTATGAGGATGCTAACAAACAGCTCCGCCCTTGTTACATGCTGTCGAAGACAGAGACTCTCTTCATCGCCACGAAGTTTAATGACGAGGCACGAGCTCGGCTGGTTCTCAGATGGGAAGAACTTGAGAGCGAAAAGCTGAAGGTGAAGAGAGAAGAGTTTGCTGCCAGAGAGAGACCTAAGGAGATACGACTTCTTGCCTGCGACGAGGAGGTGCTCAACGAGGCTGACGATATCCTTGGCTACGAGCTGGCTAAGCTGAACCGCTACAGTCACTGCTGCTATACTCCGACGGAGATAGGCAAACCCTTCGGACTTGACGGACGTGACCTTAACTCTTTCCTTGCCGATAAGAAAATCATCCGGTGGGCGCAAGGTCAATGGCGACTTACTGAGAAATACCAGAATCAGGATCTCACCGAAGACCGCTACCGATACGTACACGGATATGATGGACGACGCAAGCTGGTGTCGAGTCTGGTATGGACGGAGAAGGGACGACAGTTCGTGCTTGACATGTTGAATTAAAAAACTATAAATGAGATGGGACAGGAGATAAAGAACTTGAAAGTTGAGATTGAGGTAAGAGAGTGGGAAGCGATGAAGGCAGAGGCAGAGCAGATGAAACTAAACATGCGGAACCTGACTGACGAGCTGGTGGAGACCAAAGATGAGCTGGATGTTTCTAAAAAACAACTGAATGCGATATCGATGAATTTGCGCGAGACGAAACAGTTGCTGCATGCTTCTGTGGGGTTGCAAGGCAAGGCTGAGGAGGCGGCTAAGAGATGTGAGCAATCGATGACAAATTTCTTGTCACGATGGCTGACGGTAAAGAGTATGAGTCGCATAAGGGCAATTCTCAGATGGTACTATCCAGTGAAGAGGGTTAAAATGATTGAGGCGGCGCTAACGTATCTGCTCTTCAGGAAGAAGTTAAGAATGGAGAGAGAGGTGGAGAAGACACACTTCAAGCTGATATGCGAGATGATAGATGAGGATAGAAATAAATAAAAAATATAAAATAAAAAATAATCAAACGATGATTGAGAATTTTATTGAGAAGCCGGAGGGGAAGCCGGTGAAGAATTTCAAGGCGAGAGTGAAGGTGTACGGTAATGACGTAGTAGTGGTGAACCCTCAGGAACCGAAGGAGAGCATCCGGAAGATGATCAAGCAGAAGGGTAAGAGCAGCTTCTATAAAAGCGAAGGGGAGAAGGAGAGCAGTTATTCGATTCATATCAATGTGGATGCGAATGATCCGGACCCGGTGGCAACGATGCAGGAGAGATTTGCGGAACTGACGAAGGGAGAACTGAAGAGCGAGCTCAAGTTGAAGGTTAAGGGAAAGCTGCTGTATGAAAGCCAGAAGCTGAAGGTGTATCTCAACAAGACGACGAAGCAGGTGGTGCTGCAGACGACAATAGACTGTAGTCCTACGGTGGAGAGAGAGTTGCTCCAGATACAGGCGGAAATGGCAAGGGTGATTGGAGCGAACTATGGGGAGATATTGAAGGTGTTTAATAAAAAGACAGAAGAGATCATCGACAGGGTTTGAATTAAATAAAAAATAAAAAATATAAAATAAAAAATATTTGGATGTTTTGTTACCAAAAGACAACTAAAAGCCGCTCTGCTGCGAAGTGCAGCAGGGAGGTTTTCTGGAACGCCATAAAGGATCCAAACACAAAGTGGAGGATAGATGCGCGCAGGGCTATCATCGACGCCGTGGAGAGATCTAAGGGTGAGGAGGGTCCAATGGCTCTCATCACATGGCTACAGAATAATGACTATCAGAGATTTCTGGTGGAGCACCCACAGGAACTGAGCTCGGACACTGCTCGTGAGGCCTGGGCACAGAAGACTGATGCAGAGAAACTGCTGGCATTTGCCGACAGCCTGAAACAGAAGCTTATACCTTTTGTATTCTGCTGCTATGAGTTTGACAAGAACGGCATATATTCTCCACGACAGCTGCAGTTCTGTCATGTCAACGGTCTGGTGATGCACGACTACGATCATCTGGAGAATCCTCTCGAGGTGTGGTACAGACTAAGGGATAATGCGGAGCTGATGGCGAGAACGGCATTCGCGCATCTTACGAGCAGCGGACACGGGATAAGGATTATCTCTACAGCGGATATCAATGTGGGTAATCTAGCGGATAACCAGATAGTGTTTGCAGAGGCGTTGGGATATGAGCCTGATGATAGTTGCATAGATGCCACGAGAAACTCTTTTGCTCCTAAGGAGGAGGATATACTGTATATTAACGAAGAACTGTTGTTTGAATATTATGATGAAGAATTTGACAAGAAGTATACTCCCATGTATAGGGAGAAAAAGACTCAGCCGATATATCATAAATTCCCTTCTGATAGTGGGAGTGATGGTGCTGGTAGTGCTAAGAGTAACGCTATGGCCGGTAAGGATGCTGCACAAGGGTCTGGGAATGTCGGGCTGCTGGATGCTGCATCAGTGGAGGACAACGTAGAGTGGTGCGGATATGATGTTCAGAAGATTATTGATGTGCGCTATGGTGGTGATAGGCGTCCAAGCGCTAAGAGCAGAAGCCGACATAAGGAGAGTCTTATACTGGCCACAGACCTGTTGCTCATGCTCGACGGTGATAAGGCCCTGGTACAACGGATCGTCGAAAGACAGCCGTGGGTGCAGGAGATTATCAGGGAAAGAGATGAGAATGTGGCGCAGACGGTGGAGAGCGCTGCCAAACAGATGGCCAGAAGGGAAGAGAGTACCGCGGAGCCTTATCCAAGTAAGGCCATGCAGAAGGCCGTGGAGGAGGTGACAGGGAGGAAGTATAAAGAGGTTAGGCAGGGTGTCACACAGGGGACAGGCACCCAGTGCTCCGCAAGCTGCGCACAGATGAGCCAGTCCCCGAGTGACACCGGTGACACCGGGAAGGCACTGAGTAAAGCGGGGGAGATGAATGGGCAGCTGTTGAAGTGGGGAGAAGAGATAGAGGGGTTGTTCCCGGAGTTTCCGCTGCTTGCCGATGTATGTTCTGGACTGAAGAAGAGCCAGTATCCGGCGGCGGTGTTTGTGGCGGGAGGTGCGCTGATGACACTGATGACGAGGTGCTGGTACAGATTCTATCACAGGCCGCAGCAGGAGAGGAGACTTAACTGTGCGCTGATGATAATAGGACATCCGGCAAGTAATAAGTCGATGGCTGATGATTTGGTGACTATACTCCTGGCGCCTATGGTATCTGCGGATAAGGCTGGAAAGCAGGCACTCAACAGGTATAAGCAGGATCTGAAGAAGAAGGCTGCGAACAAGGAGGGTAAGGATAAGCCGCAGGGGATAATCCGCGTGCATCCTGCACGAACCTCTAACGGTCAGCTGATTCAGGACATGCTCAATGCGAAAGAATCCATCGAGGGCAAGGAGATACAGTTGCACATGTTCACCTTCGATACGGAGCTGGACAACTCGATAACGCTGCAGTCGGGCGGTTCGTGGATAAACAAGCAGAGCATGGAGTTGAAGGCATTCCACAACGAGAAGGACGGACAGATGTATCAGAATAATGACTCGCCTGTGGATGAATTCAACGTCACCTGGAACTTTATCTACACCGGCACGCCCATAGCGCTGAAGAAGAAGGTGAATGAGCGGAACTTCGGTTCAGGACTCTCTACTCGTCTTGCGGTTATCCCCATGCCAAAGACGAACTACGAGATGATGGAGTTTGAAGAGGAGAGTACCATAGACTGGCAGCGATTAGACAGGATGAAGACCTGGGCTTTTAAGCTCGACACCCGTTTCGGAGAACTGCCTTTCTGGGGTCTCGTGAGAAAACTCTATGACTGGACGAAGGATCGTATGGCGGACTGTGCTGAGGATGACTCTGAGGCTAATGAGCTGATGCTGAAACGCGTGCCGTATCATGCCATCAATTACGCTGCTCCATTCATAGACATGCGCCACTGGAAGGATATCCATCAGCAGGGCAGCTACTGGACTGGTAAATACGAGACCGACGACATCGACTGGAAGCTCTGTGAACTCATCGCACGAATACAATACGCCACGCAGCAGCATTTCTTCGGAGTGATGGCTGAGAAGTATTTCGATGATATGAACAATGATGTTCAGATATCAGGAAAACGACATCAGCAGAAATCGGTGGATGGTTATAACCGTCTGCCGGAGGTGTTCACAAACGAAGATGTGTTGAAGAGCTTTGGCTATAAAGAGGATGGTTCAGCAGTATATATGAAAATCAGAAGACTTATTGATCAAGGCTTAATAGAAAAAATACTCGAAGGTGATGATAAGGGTAAATTCAAGAAGATTAGTAAATTCTATGCATAACAAACTCACAAACTCACAAACTCACAAAATAAGATGAACACAGTAGAAATGAATAAGAAAGAGAAACTCACCGAGCACTTTACGCTCGGTGAGATGACAAAGACGAGTTATAAGACTAAGGATGGGAATATTCCGAGTCATGTGGCTATCGAGAATCTTAAACGCCTCTGCGGATGGCTGGAGATGCTTCGCGAGGTGTGGAATGAGAGATACGGTGAGGGGAATGATCCTATCATTATCAACTCCGGCTATCGCTCCTGGGAGGTGAATAAGAGGGCTGGAGGCGTAGCGACCTCAAATCACCTTGTTGGCTGTGCCGCTGATATCAAGTGCGCTGGTAAGGAGCAGGCATTACGTTATGCCGTTATTCTCCTCGATATCGCAGATGAAGCTAAGGAAGACTTCGATGAACTTATCATCGAGGTGCGAAGCTTAAGGATATGGGTGCACTTCGCTGTTCGCCCGAAGGGAAATCGCAGGAAGATACTCTTCGATGTGAAATAATAGAAAGCTCCCGGATGCAGAGATTATATGTTGATTCCTAATCCGGCAATGATCCAGCGGCCAGGCTGTTCTACAAGGCCGTAGTCGTGATATCTCTTGTCGAACACGTTGTTGGCCTCAAGGTAGAGTTTCCATTTGTCGTGAGTGTAGGTCAGGCGGGCATCGAGTAGGGCATAGGGCTTATATTCGATGCTCTGTCCCTCAAAGTCAGTATAGCTCCCCACACGATCCTGCCATCTGAAGTTAAGACCCAGGGTGAGTCTCTTCATAAGGGGCAGTCTGGCATTTGCCACGAGTTTATGGCGCAGATACTCCAGTGCGTACTGAGATACGATGTTTGCCTCCTGCTCCTTATCCTGATGGATGTAACTATAGTGAAGAGTGAATAGTGAAGAGTGGATGGAGAATCTGGTGCCAAACTCAAGTCCGAGGCTGTTGATCTTTGTGTGGTTCACGCTCTGCCATACTGCTTCGTCGCCTTTCGATGTGTCCATTATCCAGTCGATCATGTTCTTTCCGTGATGATACCAGAGAGCACATTGAACATTAAACATTGACCATTGTCCATTGGCACCCAGCTCGACGGCCTGCATCTCTTCTGGCTTGAGATGGGGATCGGCACTGTAACCCTGAAGCTTGTAATACATCTCTGTGAATGATGGCATCCTTAGCGAAGTGTTGTATGATGCATGCAGGGTGAGATGCTCTGAAGGGCGGTAGCTGATGTCTGCTCCTGGATAGATAGTCATGTTCATATTACTCCAGGTGTTTTTCACTGCCACAAGACCTGCAGAGAGGGTGAAGTTCTTAAGCAACAGGTTGTGTTCCAGATATCCGCTGATGTTCGTACGGTTCACTCCTAAGGTGTAGTCTCTGTCTGTACCTTTGATATGATGAGTCTGTGCAAGAGGCTCTCCGAGGTTTCCGCTCACGAGGTCCTCATTTCTCACCTCTGCCCCAAAGGCCGTGCGTCCTGCCTTCCAGTCGAAATAGCTGCTGAGGCTTACACCATAGACGTCAGTGCGGTTATAATTGAACTTCATCTTCTCTGGTTCATTCCTATAACCTTCATATCTGTCTCTGTTCTGGTTCCAGTAGATGCTGGGTGCGAAGTGTACTTTTCCCACCTTCGTCTCTCCCTGGATGGCGGAGTATAGCTTCGTGGTGTGCTCATACTGGTTGTCGGCCTTCCATTTCGGCGAGGCGTAGAAGGTGCTCGACCCCCAGCCTTTGTCTGCTATACCCAGATGCCAGTGCAGCCTTACATCCTCATCCTCATACTGTCCCTGATAGAATCCCTTGGCTCCGCTGAAGTCCGTATTAAGGCTGCCAGCCTTGCATCGGCTCCATCCGTCACTGCGGCTATAGCCGGCACTCACCTGGTTTGCCCATCGTCCGTCGCTCAGACTTGCTCTTCCGCTGATCTTGCCGTATCCATACGAGCCCCCTTCGAGGTTGACGTTGGCACTTGTCTGCTGGGCAGCTCTCGTCACGATGTTTATTGCTCCCACGAGCGACGATGTGCCATAGATCCTTCCTGCAGGTCCTTCGAGAACCTCTATCCTTACTATCTCACTGAGGTCTACGGGCAGATCCATAGCGTTGTGGCCCGTTTGGGGATCACAGATATTGATGCCGTTAAGCAACAGGATAATCTGGTCGGATGTGCCTCCTCGTATCGAGATGTCTGTCTGCGCTCCAATAGGTCCTCGCTGACGGACATCTACGCCTACGGCGTATTTCAGCAGGTCGTTAACACTTTGTACTGGTGCCTGCGCAATATCTGCACGGTCCAGTACAGTTACCATTCTCGCAGCCTGACTCTTCGTCAGGGGCGCCCTCGAGCCAGTCACACTGACCTCCTCGAGCATCATCTCGCGAGCCGTTGTCATCGAGGCAGAGTCGGTAACCACAGGATTGGTGGATACACTCTCTGCCGAGGCGTATGTCAGTGTGGCTACTGAGAGCACACTGCATACCACCTCCCTTCCCAGACAGGCAAAAAGCGAGTAGCCCTTGTTTCCGAAATGACGGAACACCAGGACTTGGCGCTTAATGAAATTTGGTTTGTACATTTATTAAAATAAAAACGGATTGTACCGTTATGCTTTGATATAGTCTACGAAAGAGTATTCGTATTCGTGTCGCTCATCCTTCTCATGGTCCTCACGGCTCTCTTCCTTCCAGTCGTCGTAGGGTGGGAAGAAGGTGTCGGCCTTCTCAGGGGTGTCGTTGATCTCAGTGAGACAGAGACGGTCGGCAATATCGAGAGCCTGACGATACACACTTGCACCACCTATTATATATATATCCTCATCTGGAGTACAGTGCTTAAGGGCCTCTTCGAGCGAAGAATACACGTCGCAGCCAGGAAAATCCTTGGTACTTCGGCTCAATACGATGTTTCTGCGATTAGGCAGTGCTCCCTTGGGCAACGACAGGAATGTGTTGCGACCCATGATGATGGTATGGCCTGTGGTCAGAGCCTTAAATCGCTTCAGATCATTCGGCAACCAATATATCAGTTTGTTTTCATATCCGATGGCCCTATTCTTCGCCACCGCTGCTATTATAGAAATCATACGCTTACTTCTGCTTTGATGTGGGGATGGGGATCGTAGCCTACAAGTTCGAAATCTTCATACTGGAAATCAAAGAGATTCTTCACGTCGGGATTGATCTTCATCGTAGGCAGCGGGCGAGGCTCACGTGTAAGCTGGAGCTTTGCCTGCTCTATATGGTTAAGATAGAGATGGGTGTCGCCAGTGGTATGGATAAAGTCACCAGGCTTATAACCCGTCACCTGCGCCATCATCTGAAGCAGCAGGGCGTAGCTGGCGATGTTGAAGGGCACTCCAAGGAAGGTGTCTGCTGAACGCTGATATAGCTGTAGCGACAATCTGTCACCTGCCACATAGAACTGGAAGATAGTATGACATGGGGGCAGGGCCATCTTATTCACCTCAGCAACATTCCATGCTGACACAATCATTCTACGGGAGTTGGGATTGTTCTTCAACTGATCCAACACATATTGTATCTGGTCTATCGTTCCTCCGTTGTAGTCGGGCCACGAACGCCACTGGTGTCCGTAGACGGGTCCCAGTTCTCCATTCTCGTCTGCCCACTCGTTCCAGATTCTCACACCATGTTCCTGAAGGTATTTCACGTTGGTATCGCCCTTCAAGAACCAGAGCAGTTCGTAGATGATGCTCTTCAGATGGAGCTTCTTCGTTGTCAGCAGAGGAAATCCGTCCTCAAGGTTATATCTCGACTGGGTTCCGAAGATACTGATGGTACCTGTTCCTGTACGGTCACCTTTCTCTGTGCCTTCTGTGAGGATACGGTTCAGAATGTCTAAATACTGTTTCATATACTTTGAACTTTAAACTTTAAACTTTATGATGTCCACCGGTTCTGTTGGGAGGTGGGTGGTCTTTATGCGCCAGGGCTTGGGATAGAGGTTATTGGCTCTGTTGCCGATATTCTTTGCAGGCCCCAAGGCAAAACCTTGATAGGTGACTGTCACAATGCCCTTAGGTGTATCAGGTGGCAGCACTATTGCCTCGCCACGAAGATATTTCAAGGCGTCTTGATAAGGAATATCGATGCGGGGATAGTCGCCCTCTGGCAAGTCGGGGGTTAAAACTCTTAGTTTAGAGCTGATAGTGGATAATGGATAGCTATGATTACTCTCTCCACTCTTTCGCAAGGCGCAGATAAACAGTCCTTCGCCTCGGGTTATGCCTGGTATGAATCGATATACGGGTGCATCGAAACCTTCGAGCAGCGAGCCTGTGATGTTCCATGAGGGCTCAGTGGGGATGTCGAGAATCTCGGCATCAAACTCCTCCATAAAATATCGTACGTTCTCCTCGTTCTCCTTGGTATTAAATGTACACGTACTATATATAAGTATTCCTCCAGGATTAAGACACTCCCATGCATCGGCCACAATCTCCCTTTGCAGGCGCCAGCATTTCTCTACGTTCTGCATGCTCCACTCTCCGATGGTGGCAGGGTCCTTACGGAACATACCCTCGCCAGAACAAGGCACATCGCAGATGATGATGTCGAACTTTGCCTTCGCCTTGCGGAAGTCACGTGGGTAGTTGTTAGTGACAGTGCAGTTGGGATATCCCCATTTCGTGATGTTCTCAAGCAGAATCTGGGCTCTGTTTGGTATCGGCTCATTGCTTACCATCGTGCTCCCCTCTGGCAAGACACTGATGGCAGCTGTGGATTTTCCACCAGGAGCAGCACAGAGATCGAGAATGGATAATGGAGAAATGATAAATGATAAACGTGACGCGAGACTGCGGATGATGTGGGTGATAAACATCGAGGAGGCCTCCTGCACATAATAACATCCGGCATGGAAGAGAGGGTCGAAGGTGAACTGAGGACGTTCTGAGAGATAGAAGCCTTCAGGACACCAGGGGACGTGAATCATGGGGACAGGTTCATGATTCACTAATCTCGGATTGACGCGGATGCTCACCGGAGCCTCCTCTTCGAAAGCTTCGAGATAGCAATTAAAGCGTTCTTCGCCCATCAACTGCCGTGTCTGAAGGATGAATTCCTCTGGTAAATTCGTCATTTCTTCGGCAAAATTACAAAAAAAGCCACATATTCTGCAGTTTTTTCACTAAATAATTGATATCTTTGCAACTAATTCGTGATTTGACACGTCAAACGGCTGTAGAAATTAAAATTCAAGAGATATGAAAAAGTATTTAATCGCAATCGCACTGATGCTCGCCCTCGGCCAGACAGCCGATGCAGCATCGCAGAAGCACCGTCACAGCAAAGTGCTTATAGAACAGGTGGATTCTGCACAGAAACCCAATGACGCAATCGAGGCCTTTTCTGACACTACAACTACTAACGGTGTCGATGATGAGGAGGAAGATTATGTTAGTTATCACAGAAACATCTCGAAGGAGGATGCTCAGGTGGTGAGAGAGGTTCTTGATGGGGTAGGAGGCTGGGTAGGCCCTTGGGCTATCGTAAGCATCGTGGCCATAGTAGTCATGTTCCTCATTGCCCCGCTGCTCATCATCTTTGTGATCTTCTATTTCGTAAATAAGAACCGCAGAGAGAGATACAAACTGGCTCAGATGGCAATACAAAACGGACAGCCTATCCCCAATGAGGTTCTCAACGATACCAAGAATGCCATAAGGAACGATGATTATCAGGCAGGCATCCGTCAGATGTGCGTAGGTGCAGGTCTTGCCATCTTCCTGGGATTCGTTATGGGCGATCTCGGATGGGGTATCGGAGCACTTGTGTTCTTCATAGGTCTGGGTAAGTGGTATGTAGGTCGTCAGGCCCGCATGGATAATCCAAACCGTAACGACTTCAACAATAATAATAACAACGACATAAATAATTTGTAAGATATGACAAAGAGATTAATGCGTTCTAACGACAGAGTGATAGCTGGTGTATGTAGCGGCATAGCTGAGTATCTGGAGTTCGACCCTGTGATGGTACGTATCGCCTATGCTTTCCTTACACTTTGCACATGTTTCAGCGGTGTGATATTCTATATCGTATGCTGGATCGTGATGCCTGAGAAAAACAGATTAGAACAATTCTAAGAAAACGATATGCCAGAGTTCAGCGACATAGCTTTAGTGACGCAGGTGGCGATGTTCCACAACAAGCGGGCTTTCGACTCGCTTGTAAGGAAGTATCAGTCACCTGTGCGTCGGTTCTTCCTGAACCAGACACTTGGCGATGAGCAGCTGAGCGACGACCTGGCACAAGAGACATTCATCAAGGCATATACCAACATCACTAAGTTTCGTGGCATCTCGAGTTTCTCTACATGGCTCATCCGTATAGCATATAATGTGTTCTACGACGAGATGCGCAAGAGAAAACAGACTGACGACATCGATACTCCTGCAATGGCCAGGATGACATCCGATAGTGGTGATGCAGGCCTTAGGATGGATATATACAAGGCCCTGTCGCTTCTGAAGGACGAAGAGCGTACATGTATCACCCTTCAGCTTATCGACGGCTATCCTATCGACAAGATAAGCGAGATCACCGGTATTCCGGAAAATACGGTGAAGTCGCACCTGCGTCGTGGAAAGGAGAAACTGACTGACTACTTAAAAGAAAACGGATATGACAGATAAAGACAATTTATTACTGGAAGGATTCTTCAAGCAGGCTGCCCAGCAGCAGATTGAGGATAATGGATTCACAGAGCGTGTGATGACGGCTCTCGAGGAACCTATAAGGGTGAACCGTAGGTACGCTATGTATATCCACATGTGGACACTGTTCTGCATCGCTATGGCAGCACTTCTGTTCTTCTTGTTCAGTGGAATGGATATGATAAAGGCGAGCCTGCACTCATTGTTTCACACCACCATCACATGGCTCAGCGTGTTTGTAAGGGTGGCACCAACAACCGAGATTCATATCGACCCTGTGGTGATTATTCTTGTTGCTGTTTTTGTATTAATTTTCCTTCCCTATCAAATAGCCCGTACGTTGTACGCAGAACTCTGAACTCAGTACGACGGTTCAACTGATTACACTGCTCCTGCTGTTCTTCGGGTAGTCTGGCGATGTAGTCCTCTGTCAGCTCATCGCCTTCTTTCAGGAATGGATATCGCTCCGCAACCTTCTTCTTGATTTTCTTTGGCATTCCCTCGCCATAGCCCTTTGGCGTAAGACGGTCTGACGCTATTCCGTGCTCTATGAGATAACGCACCACACTCTCCGCACGACGCTGCGACAGCCTCTCATTGTAAATGTCAGAACCTTTATAGTCGGTATGTGCCGAGAGCTCTATGGTGACATGGGGATTGTCGTTGAGCAGTTTCACCAGTTCATCGAGGGCTGTGGCTGACTCCGGACGCAGGCTTGCCTTGTCGAAATCATAGAAGATATTCTCTATCAGCACCGGGGCAGAGATGTTTGCCAACGGGAACTGCAACACATACTCCTTTGACTCCTTCACCGGTTCCACTCTCAGCTGCTCCTGATGGTTGAGATATCCCTTGCAGGTGCCAAGCATCACATAGTCCACACCCGGCTTTATCTCCTGGGTAAACGATCCGTCACCTTTGACACTTAACTTCAGGTTGGTACCATCGTTGCCAACCATATATACCTGTGCTGCAGTGAGCTCATAGCCATCCTGCTCATACACCCAGCCCTTCACCGTCTGTACTATCTCGGGATTATAGAAACTGTAGATATGGTCCACTCCTCTGTTGTCGCCTCTGTTCGACGAGAAGAATCCCTTGTTCTGCATTCCCTCGAAGGTCATTCCGAAGTCGTCGCCCTGGGAGTTTAGTGGGAAACCCGGGTGCTCGGGTTTGTAGTTGACAGTGGATAGTGGAGAGATATGATTACTTTTGACGATGAAGATGTCGAGGCCTCCCATTCCGGGATGTCCGTCGGAAGAGAAATACAGGTCTCCGTTGGGTCTGAAGGTAGGAAACATCTCATCTCCGGCAGTGTTTATCTCTGCTCCGAGATTCTCCAGATCCATCGTCTCATTATTCGCTGCAAGCCTGCATCGCCATATATCCAGTCCTCCATATCCTCCTGGCATGTCGCTTACGAAATAGAGCCACTCGCCATTGGGCGATACTGCCGGATGGGCAAAACTCGACAGCGTGTCGTTGGATATCTTCAGTTCCTTAGGTTTGCTCCAGGCAGCATCTGAGCGTTGCGACACCATGATGGTGGCATATCTGGGATAGTTTGCGTCTGTCTTACACTGGGTGAGATACATCGTCTTCCCATCGGGCGAGAAACAGCATGCTCCTTCATCGAAGTTGGTGTTTAGTTCCGAGTCTATGCTCTGTGGTTTGCTCCATTTCCCTTTGTCGTCTTTCTGCGATAGGAAGATGTCGGCAGCCTTCTGACCTGTAATGCCGCTCAGCTCGTCGCCCTGAGCCTGGTTACGTGTGGAGGTGAAAAACAGCTGATTATTCTCCTCGCCACCAATCATTGGCGAGTAGTCATCACGTCGGGAGTTAAAGATATCCATGCGTTTGATGGTATATGCCGACCCCTCCTTCTTCCACTGGGGTGCCATCTGTGCAGCCTTCAGCCCATTCTTAGCAAGGTAATCATAACTATCCACTCTCCACTGTCCACTTTTAGCTGATAAGGAATCAATAGCTATTTGGAAGTTCTTCGCAGCCTCCTTATAGTTGCCGCTCTTCATCAGTTGCTGAGCCAGTCGCAGATGTGTCAGCGAGTCAGCCTGACGATTGCGTATCACGTTCTTATATGCCGTGATGGCTTTGTTGGTGCTGTTTATCTTCCGATAGCACTCTGCCATCTTCAATGCCAACTGTCCTCGTTTCTCTCTCTCCTTCGAGGGAGTCTTCGAATAGGCCTTCTTATACTGTGCTGCTGCGTCATAGTATTCCCCGATGGCATAGTGCTTCTCTGCCTTCCTCAATGCCTGTTCGGGTCCACAGCCTGTAATCACTGCGGATACCATCACCATCGATATAAGGTAGAATAACTTTCGCATACCTTATATTATAACGAAAAGGCAGGCGTTTTATTGTCTGCCCCTTTTTACTTTTGCTTATAGCCCCATGCAACTTGTTGCTTCTACCGCACCTTCGAGAGCCACTCACTGGGTGACATGCCGGTGAGGGTCTTGAAGGTGCGGTAGAAGGATGTGTCGCTGGAGAAACCTGACTCCATGGCTACCTGAGCCATCTTGATGCTGGGATTGTCGAGCATCAGCTGCTTGGCATGCTCAACACGGTAGTTGTTGACGAACTGCGAGAAGGAATAACCTTTGTTGGAGTTGATACATGCCGACACATCATTCTGGTGGATACCGAGTTTCTTGGCAACATCCAACATCCTGAGATCGCTGTTGAGATATAGTTTCTCCTCTTCCATCACCTTCTCGATGCGCTGCATCATTTTCGGAGTGGCCTTAGTGCTGGCAGCATTCTCTTGCGAGTCGTCTTGCGGAGTAGGCATCTCAACGATCGTCTTTCGTGCTTTCTTAATAATAAGGTACGCGAGAAAAGCGCCTGCAATAAGTGCAACAACCAATATCCACCACCAGCTGATGTTACTCTTTGACTCTGCAAGTATGGTTGCATTATCCCCAACCGGAAATAGCCATACTGCAGCAGAGGGAGTAAAGTTGTTGGTGTCGAAACCGCCGACGGTGATAACATTTCCTTCGGGAGTAACCATCGGCACAGGACCATTGGCTCCATGGATGCTGTCGGTATAGAAACACGTCAGTTCGGCAGGATCCTTGCCATAATTGATACAGAGCAGATATTTTCTCTGGCTGCCTTCGATGATGTGGCCCATCATATATGCCCGTTGGCTATTGCGGTCAACGGCAATCATGGTGTACCAGTCGATATCCCAGTTACCGTCTCTCATCGTTATGGCTTTGTCAGTAGGCAGGAGCGAGAACACCGTGTCGCGTACCTCCACGATACTCACCTGACCTGCTTTGCTGATTACAGGAAAGAGATATCCATACTCGCCCTTCTCTTCGTTGCCGATGAAGAAATCATTGCTGTTGGGGAGTCGGTGATAGCAGATGGACTGCAGACTGTCGAGCAGGGGCACATGGAAAGAAGAACCCTTCAGACGGTCAACGACACGATCCTCGATATCCTTGCCGTAGTTATCGTGGAAACCACTCACCACCATCACATCACCATCAGAGGTCTTTAAGAGCAAGGGAGCACTACGGGGCACGGACACCTCCTTGACAGTATTGAAATACATGCCGCTATCATAAACGGCGATGGCATCTTCGTTAAACCAGTTGCCGGAGATGACCACCTTCCCATCGTTCATCTCTACACCTACGGAATGGACCCGTTTCTTGTCCAGACATCCGAAACCCTCGAAACTGTGAGTCGCAGGGTCGTACATCTCCACCTCGAAAGTCTGTCCGATGCCAAGGTTTTTCTCATATCCTCCAGCGAGGAGCACCTTACCTGAGCGCAGAGGCACGAAGATACCATCATCGTGATTATAAACCATCTGCATCAGATGCCACTCGCCGTCCTTGAAATATTCTGCAGTGGGTGTCAGCACAAATCCTGATGTATGTCCGCCTGTCACCGTCAGTTCACCATTGGCATAGAAGACACTATGGCTGAAACGGGGGATATTCATGTCGGGCAGACGCTCTGGTGTAATCTCTATCATGGCTACCGTGTCGTTGACGGCTCCTGTTATTGAGGTTTGAGAGGCATGAGCCGGAAGTGCCAAAAACAGAAGTACAACTAACATGATAGTCGAGAGGAACTTAAAGATATATGCCATTCCCATTCTGATTGATTATTTTTTATGGGCGCAAAGGTAATAATAAAAAAAGGAAAAAACAACTAACAAAACACATTTTTACTTACATTTTGTAATATGATAGTCGTTTAATATATGTATCAGCAGCTTTTTGGTGTTTTTTTCGTAACTTTGCATTATTATCAATTCAAAATACTAATGTACCCAAGAATTAATAAACATAACCAACTAGATAAAATGAAGAATAAGTTACATACAATGGCCATCATCCTCGGGCTCTTGCTCTTACCAGCAGGAGCGTGGGGAGAAGGTGGATGGACGGAAGTTTCGACAGCAGAAGAATTGCAAGGCATATTCACCAATGGTGGAAATGCCAAACTCACACGTGATATCACAGGCACAAATCAAGCGTTTGAAGTAGCAGGCGAAATGGTTCAGTTAGACCTTGCGGGACATACCATCGACAGGGGACTAAGCAGTGCAGATGCAGATGCCAACGGCTATGTCATTAAGGTGAATACTGGTAGTACACTGACTATTAAGGATACAGGGAGCAATGGTAGTATCATAGGAGGCAAAGTGTCAGGAAACGGCGGTGCAATCACCAACGCCGGTACGCTGAATATCCAAGGCGGCACGATAACAGGGAATAGTGCCACAGGAAACGGCGGTGCAATCACCAACGCCGGTACGCTGAATATCCAAGGCGGCACGATAACAGGGAATAGTTCCACAGGAAACGGTGGAGCAGTTTTCAATACTGGCACCACAACAATTTCTGGAGGCTCTTTAACCAACAACTCTGCTTCACAAGGCGGTGCCGTATATAACAACGGAACACTGACTATCTCAGCAGGAAACATCAGCAGTAATACAGCCACGACGAATGGTGGTGGTATCTATCATTACGATGGTACGCTGAACATGAGCGGTGCGCCAACAATCAGTGGAAACCAGCAGGGAACGGCTGATAACAATGTCTATCTGGCATCAGAAGAGACAATTACCGTCAATGCAGATTTGACCAATACCACACCCATTGGTATAACCAGGGCAAATATTGGAGTGTTTACTACAGGATTGAATATCTATGCTGGTGACTACACGAAATTCATATCCGATGATGCAAGATTCGTAACAGCCAATTCGTCAGGTAATGCCAAACTACAGACCTATTGGATGGACCTTCAGGAAAAACTGACTGCAGGAGATGTCACATTGGCAAGGAACTATGAGTACCTTTCAGGCTTTGACACTGCTGGACTGATTGTCAGCGCAGACAGAACCCTCAATCTTGGAAGTTATAAAATTGATCGCAAATTAAGCACAGCTACCGAAGATGGCTATGTCATCAAGGTTGCTGCAGGTAGTACATTGACTGTCACCGGCACAGGACAGATTACGGGTGGTAATAATAGCGGAAACGGAGGTGGAATCCTCGTAGACGGAGGAACACTTATCCTTTCTGGCGGAAGTATCACAGGTAATATCGCTGCTACTGGTGGTGGTATCTATAACGGAGGAATATTACAGATGAGTGGTGCCCCAACGGTCAAGAATAATACAGGTGGGAATATCTACCTACCTAATGGTCATGCCACCATCACGCTGAACGGCACGTTGAACGGAACAGACGGCAATATCGGTATCACCATGCAAACACAAGGAACCTTCACCAGCGGTCTTAACACATACGGTACTATTTCAAAGTTTGCGTCAGACAATAATGCTTATGAAGTTGCTCCTAATGGAGACGAAGCAACACTGCTGAGCCACTGGGCAGCCCTTAAGGCCACACTGGCAAAAGGTGGAACTGTGAATTTGACTAGAGATTATGTTGCTCCTTCAGCAGGGGATGGATATCTTGAAGTTCCAAATGCTAAAACAGTAATTCTCGACCTCAAAGGACATACCATCAACCGTAATCTGACTGAGGCAACCGCTGATGGATACGTCATTAAGGTTATCGCTGGTGGAACGCTGACTATCAGCGATTCAGGAACTGGCGGAACTATCACTGGTGGTAATAACAGCAGTGATGCTGATGGACAAAGAGGCGGTGGAATCTGTAACTTAGGTACCGTAAACCTTCAGGGAGGTATCATTAGTGGGAACCAGTCTGTCAAAGGTGGAGGTATCTATAATGAAAACACGCTGAATGTCAGTGGTGGAACGATTACAAGTAATACGGCTACAGGAAACGGTGGCGGTATCTATAATAATGGTACTACCTTCACGATGAATGGAGCACCAAATATCTCTGGAAACACTGGAGGAAATACCTATTTGCCAGCAGCACACCCCACCATTACTATTTCCGCTGCTTTGAGCAACACGACTGCTATCGGTATTACAATGGAAACCAACGGTGTCTTTACCAGTGGCCTTAATGGTAAGGGCAATGCTACCAATTTCGCCTCAGATAACAGCAGTTACGGCATTGGTCTAAACAGTTCTAATGAGGCAGTTATCGGAAATAAATACACCATAACCAGGAATGAGCCTAACAATACCTATACATATATGTATATTAATGGTGACTACACATCTCCTACAATAGAAGCTGTGGCCGGAGAATATGTCGAGGTGACTATCAGTGGTGATGGCACTCATCATACAATACCTGTTAGTCTCTCCTATACGGATGGTACTCTCAGCACATATCCTAAAGGCGGGGTGGAATATGGTTTTAACATGCCAAACAAAAATGTTACCGTCACGGGTGTATGTCGGTATGGAGGCTATTGTGGTGACACCAATAACGAAGATGTAAAGTACTACCTTGAAGGTACGACGCTGAAATTCCAGGCGAAAGATGCCGGTAATTATGCGATGAAATCCACATACGCCTCACAGAATGAAGTACCTTGGTATTCTCGGACGGAAATTCAAAATGTTTATACTTCTGTTGAGATTCCCTCTAACATCACCAATATAAGCCCGTATGCCTTCTATGGTAGTGGTTTGACTACTGCTGTCATCCCTGCATCGGTGAACACCATTGGAGCAAAAGCTTTTATGGGATGTACGAGTCTGACTGCTATCAACGTCAATGTCAGCAATCCCAGCTATATGAACAACTCTTCTGATGGAGTCCTATATACCAAGTCAGCAGGAGGAGACCCGACAAATCTGGTTTGCTACCCTGCTGGCAAGTCCGACGTGAACTATTCGGTACCCTCAACGGTAACAGCAATCACTGACGGGGCCTTTGCATTCAACACCCATCTTGAGTCCATTACGGTTGCAGGTGGCTCCTCGTTCAGTGCAACTAATGGTGTTTTGTATAATGCAGGAGGCACAGAACTTTACTGCTATCCTGCCAGAAAGACTGGTGATATATATGACGTAGCTTCTACCGTAACGGAAATCAAACCCTATGCTTTCCATAACAACAATCTGCTGAAAGCGGTTAATTTCTGTGAGACAACAGTTCCCACTGGTGGCACAGAGATGTTCGGAGGCTCCAATACTGCAAAGATTATGGTGACGAAGGGACTGAAAAGTGGTGGCGGATACAAATACAACAATACTGCCCCATGGAGTACTACAAACTATATAGACCGTACCTATGAAATGGATTTGGCAAATGCAGTTGTTTCATTAGCATATGATACCTATAGTTATGCTGACAATGATTATAGTAATACGTCTGTAAAGCCAGCAGTCACCAGCGTGACGCTTACAACAGGTAATCTAACGCAGACACTACGTTCAGGAATAGACTATGTGGCAATAGATGATGGCTCATACAGCAACAATACAGCTGTTGGCAATGCCACTGTGACCATTACTGGTGCTGGAGGATATGCCGGAACTAGTAAGAACAGGAATTTCACCATCTATAGACATCTGAATATAAGTGGTGCAACAAACTATTTTACCTATTTTGCCAATGAGGATTTGTCAATATATCATCCAGAATATTATCATGCATACACCATCACTGCGGTTAACTGGACGACAGGAGAAGTAACGTTAAGTGAATTAGCCTATATTCCGGCAAACAAACCAGTTTTGGTGTATTCTCCAAATTATAGTCATTGCCAGATTAATAATGACTATTACTTTACCGCCCATGCTGCAGGCTCACCGACTGAGCCATGTGCTAATTTCAAAGGTGAGACCACTGCAAAGACGTTGGATGAACTTAAGTCAGAAAACGGTGCTGAGGAGATTTATGTGCTAAGAGGTAATTACTTTGTCAGAGCCACAAGTGGAGAGCTACCTGCACGACATTGCTATATTTTTAAACCCAGTAGCCCTGTTCCTGCTCCTGCCCATCTTATTATCAGCTTTGAAGGAGGAAGTGATACGACGGGAATTGGTTCTGTTGAAGATGAATCATTGGAAAACGGGAACGAGAAGATCTATGACCTGAGCGGTCGACAGGTAAAGACACCTGGCAAGGGCGTGTACATTATCAACGGTAAGAAAATTATGATTAAATAATAGGAGGAAATGACGATGAAAAAGATAATGAGATACTTCTTCTTGCTGATCGGCCTCCTGATGGCTACTGTTGTAAAGGCTTATAAGATAGAGAAAATCAATCACAGCCATGGCAACATAACTGAAATTAAGTATGGTACGACGGATGTTACAGTCGGTGTCGACAGCGGTACAGAAATCCCCTCTGGCCAAACGGTCACTATGACAGTAACTCCTGACGCAGGATATTATCTGAGTTCTTTGGTATATGAAGAAGTGACACCTCTTAACATTGCATTAGCTCCACGACGTGCGCCAGGTATCAAGCCCATTCATAATATTACCATTCCTACCAACAGCTCGACATATCTTGCAGCGCATTTTGGAGGAAGTTACTCCTTCGATATGCCGGAGAACAATGTTATCATAACGGCAACATTTGTAGCCTGCACTTCTATAGATGGTGGGAAAGTTTATTGGGACAGTTGGGACGGAACAAGTGCTTTGCCGCAAAGTAAGGTGTATGATGGCACTGCACACACTATGAAAGTGAGGGTTGGAGATACTGAACTGACCAAAGACCGACATTATACCACCACAGCATATACACTAACCAATGTGGATAACATCACCCCTACCATTACGGGTATCGGTGAGTATAATGGAAGTATTAGTGGTACCACGACGCTTAGTATTACCCAGCAGCCACTGACTATAACAGCTAATTCTCAAACCATTTCCTATGGAAGCAGCATTGAGACTGGTCTTAGTCGAGTAACTACCATAGGTCTTGTGACGGGTGATGCTCTGACCAGTATCACATTGACTCCTTCGACCTCTCAGGTTACTACAACAGGAACCATCACACCCAGTGGCGCTACCACTACAAAGGGAATCAGTAATTATGCCGTGACCTACAATACAGGAGCTCTGACCATCCAGGCCTATGATTTGAGTGCCGTAGCTCTCAGCGATGATGTACTTGATATTGATTTAGATAAATATTATTTCAATTATGATGGCTCATTGCATAAGGCTCAAGTAACATCTATCAAATATCAAAACACTCCGTTGGCATCTGGTACCAGCTATACCTATGATTATGCGAAATTAGGTGTTTATACGGGATCTATAGGGACTGGTAATGAAGCAAATCCTGAAAACCCTGTAGACTATAAGACTTCAGACATCTACACCATTGTTATTACTTTCTGTGGCAATTATACTGGTACAAAGACTGTAGAATACCAAATCAGGCCAAAGATAACGATGAGCGGCAATAATGTATGGTACACGTACTATAACCCGACATACAATATGAAGATGCCTGACGGAGTGAAAGCATATACTATTTCTGATAATACTGAAACACAGATTATCTTATCGCCAAATAATGAATCTGGACACGGATATATCAAGGCAGCGACCCCGATGCTATTGTATTATACAGGAGCAAGCACGGATATCTATCCCGAATTGGTGAAGACAGATGATTCACATTTAAGTACTATCTCCAGCTATACCCATTATCATGGGTTATCCGATGCAACTGTGGTTACAAGTCTCCCTGAATATAATACTAAGGACATCTGGATATTGGTTAACAACCAGTTTGTACGCACTGACAATGGGAGTATACCAGCCAACAGGTGTTATCTGGCATTGGTAAAGAATAGTATAACAGTGCCTCACTTTGCCCCAGCAATCAATTTCGGAGGATTGACAGGCATTGATGAGCCAAGGGATAAGAAGGAAAACGTTGAAATGAAGATTTACAACCTTAACGGGCAACGTGTTCAGAACCCCGCCAAGGGACTCTATATAGTGAATGGTAAGAAGGTTATTATCAAATAAAAGATAGGAGGAAATCATCATGAATATGAACAAGATATATCGCATACTGTTTACAGTGATAGCAGTTGGGGTAGTGACATTCTGCTATGCAGGAAATGTTGTTTTGAAAACGACTACGAATGGTACTGTTGAAGCTAAAGTCAATGACGTCACTATAGCAGGTCCTTCGGATAGTTCGAGTGATAAGACCTCCGCTGACCAAGCAGGCGGTACAACCGTTACCTTGGAGATAGCACCTACTAGCGGTTATTATCTCTATCAGTTGGCGATTACGCCTTATGCTTCAGGAGGTAGTTCTAGTGCACCTCGTCGAGCACCGACGTTACTGAGCAATATCACCCCAACCAAGATAGATGACAATGAATATACCTTTATCATGCCCGCTAACATGGCAAAGGTAGAAATAAGTGCTACGTTTGCACAACAAGGTGATTTAAGTAATGCTACTATTACACTCCAATCAAACGGTCATACTTATGATTTTCTGGAGCACACTCCCAAGGTCAACAGTGTTGTCCTCAACTCCGTAACTCTGACTGAGGGTACAGATTACACAGTAAGTGGCAATGGTCCTGTCAAAGATGTTAAAGCAGGGGGATATACCATTACAGTGACTGGTAAAGGGAAATATTATGGAACTAAGGACATTTCATATACAATCACGCCACGATCTATTGAGGATGCTACAATAAATCTGTCAGATAATAATTTCTTATATTTAAAGGATGCTAACCAAGTAGCCCACATAAACGGAGTTTATATCAATGGACAGATATTAACTCAAGGAGGGACTATTAATGGCTATGAGATATTAGGCTATTATGTTGGTGACTACAGCTCAAGCACAGCAACTCTTCCTACAAATCCTGCGACTCCTTACACATCCTCGACCATTCCTTCAGAGAATGCTGGTACATATACTATTGTAATAAAAGGTAAAGGTAATTTTGACCCAGATACTCGTGCAAGGACAAAATACATTATCAACAAAAAAGATATTTCAACTTGTACCGTAACGACTACTCCAACTAATGCTTCTTTTATTTATGACGGAGAACCAAAAACACTTGATGTCACAGTAATAGACACTAATGGTAAGCAACTTTCTTATGGAGATGGGAATGATTACACATTGAGCGGAAACACAAAAACCGCCACAGGCGGCTATACGGCAACAGTTTCTGCAAACAACATCAACTATACGGGGTCTATTGATGTTCCCTTCACTATCAATGTTAGTAATGATGGTTATTATATTTGTAGCATTGCAGACCAGACATATACTGGTGAACAAATTAAACCGGATGAATTATCTCCAAGTCAAATCACAGTAAAAAAGATGGTTAATGCAACACCTGATGATAATGACCCTGTATTAAGCTCTTCTTATTACCGTATCGTTTATAGCAACAACATAAATGTTGGTATTGCTACTGTCACAGCTATCGGAAAAGGAGGTTATGATTTCATGGCTACCCAAACATTCAAGATTATTCAGAAGAACATTAATAATGCTTCGGTTACCGTTGATCTTGACGATAATGAATCTTTTACTTATAATGGTAGTGTTCAGAAGCCCACTATGACAGTGAAGGATGGTACGATGACTTTGGTTGAAAACAAAGACTATACATATGCCGGAGAAACCAATGCTGATACTCATGCTATTACTATCTCCGGAATGGGCAACTATAATGGAACTAAGACATTTAATGCATCTGGAGACGATAAGTTTACTATTCAAAAACTTAGTTTAAATGGTGCAAACATAACACTAAGTAACTCCAGTTATGTTTATGATGGAACAGCAAAGACTCCAACAGTAGAACAGGTGAAAATCGGAACTTTTATAGTTCCTTCCACTGAATATACATATACAGAAGGTTATAGTAACAATACTGCAGCAGGTACAGCAACAGTAACAGTTAGTCCTTCTACAACAGGAAACTTATCAGATTCGAAAACTGCTAATTACACCATCGATAGGAAACCAGTGAGTGATTTGAACATTACACTCAGTTCAACTACATTCTCATATAATGGCAGTGCACAAGGACCTACAGTTGATGTTTATGACCCTGGTATAATAGTATCCAGCAATCCAAAGCAGCTAACAAAAAATACTGATTATACATTAACCTTCAACAGTGGAGTTGATTCAGACGGAAAGCCTTTAAGTTCAGCTGTAGGCTCATATACTGTTACTATTACAGGTACTGGAAACTATATTGGTTCAGTAACTAAGACATACGTCATCAACTATGGAACTTCGGACAGTGAATTTATAGTAACAGTATTAAGAACATATACATACACTGGCAACAAGATTACTCCTGCTGGAACAAATAATGGATATGCAACTGAAGGTGTATTAGTAAAAAGGAAAGTAGGTACAAATCCTGACAGCTACCCAATTCTAGATCCAGCTACCGACTATACCCTGACATATAGTAACAATACCAATGCTGGTACAGCTACTGTAATCGCTACAGGAAAGAATAACTATCAGTTTGTTCAGACTGCTGAGTTTACTATTGATAAGCAATCTGTAAATGTCGATGGAACCACTATCACCATATCATATCCATCATCAGCCACATCGTTAACCTATAACGGAAGTCCACAGACACCAATTGTAAGTGTCACTGATGCTAACAGCCGAGTGATGACAGAGGGCACAGACTTCACTGTCAATGAAGGAGCGACCAATGTCGGTAATCACAATGTTACCATTACAGGTATTGGCAACTATAAGGATTCGAAGACATCGACAACTACCTATACAATATCCCAGCGAGACCTTTCAGCATCTACAGTTATTCTTAACCAGCTGGCCAGCTATATCTACGATGGCTCTAATAAGGAACCAGGTGTAAAACAAGTAACATTCGGTTCTGAGGTTGTCGCATCTACCGAATACACCGTAGTTCACTCAAATAACAAGAACGCCGGCACAGCTACAGTAACTGTTACTGGTCAGAATAATCACACCGGAACAACGACCGCTACGTTTGACATTCAGAAGAAGGCACTCGCAAACAATATGATTACGTTTGATCAAGAGACCTTTAACTACGATGGTAGTAATAAAGCGCCAACAGTCACAATGCAGGATATGTCCGGTTCTAATAATATCATTCAGGAGAGTGACTGCGATATTTCAATACCTACCAGTTCTGCTGTAGGCACATATACAGTGAATGTGTCAGCAAAAGAAACAGGAAACTACTCAGGAAGCGCTTCAAGGCAATACAGTATTATTCCTGAAGGTGCAGCAGCATTTGACATCGCATGGACAGGAGGTTCTGCTCCTTCTCCTACATATGATGGAAATGCTCAGGAGCCAGCAGTAACAGTGACAAACCATTCTACGAATACAGCCCTCAATGCCAGCGATTATGATATTGCATATAGCAACAACAAGAATGCAGGTACGGCAACAGTAACTGTTACTGGTAAGGCGAACTATAGTGGAACAAAGACCTTATACTTCACTATTAACAAGAAGCCAATGACAGACGCTATGCTGACACTTACAGGCGGATCATTTACCTACAACGGTTCTGTCCAGAAGCCGACAGCAACTGTTAGCGATGAAGCATGTCCTATCACCACTAACGACTATGTGATCAATAATGAAGGAAACATAAACGCTGGAACACATACCGTTACAGCTACTGCCACAGATACAGGAAACTATTCTGGTTCAAGTAGTAAGACATACACAATAAGCCCGTATGCTCTGACCACTGACAATACTACCATCACCCTGAATCAGACAAGTCTCGTTTACGACGGAACGGCCAAGACTCCTGAGGTTCAGCTGGTGAAGGTGGGTAGCGACCTAGTGGTGCCGACATACACTACGGTATATGCCAACAACACTAACGCTGCAGCAGCAACAGCAGCAACAGCACCTCAGGTGACAGTTACAGGAACAGGCAACTTCACTGGAAGTGCTGTGAAGAAATTCACCATCACTCCTAAGACTGTCACCACCGACATGATTCTCTTTGACCAGGAGAACTTTACATATAATGCTGCAGTCCAGAGGCCTGTGGTAACCGTTAAGGATGGCGACAAGCCTCTTACAGTAGATACCGATTATACACTTACCAACGAAGGAGGTACGAATATCGGTACATATTATGCGCAGATAGAAGGAAAAGGCAACTATCAGGGCACGGCAAAGAGAGGATATAGTATCGTAACAGATGGTGCTTCTATGTTCACTGTGAATGATATTGAAAGTGTGACATACGACGGAACAGAGAAGACACCAGAAGTTGTGGTTTTAGACAACGTCAAAACTGCTGGTACAACTCTGACTGAGAATGTACATTACACCAAAAATTACATCAACAACAAGAATGCCGGCATAGCATCTGTCATCATCACCGGTATAGGCAGCTATGCTGGTACGATAACCAAGAACTTCACCATCAATCCTAAAGCCCTGACGGAGGAGATGGTTGTCTTGGCAGAAAACAGCTTCGCATTCAACTCCCTCCAGCAGAAGCCGACGGTAACAGTAAGCGATGGAACCATAATGACGGAAAACGACTATACAATCACCAACAACGGAGGCGTTAACTGTGGAACATATCACGTGGTAGTGACAGGTAAAGGAAACTACACCGGAGAGATAGACAAGACTTTCACCATCACCCAGCTTGACATCAGTACCGGTACCGTTACTCTTTACGAACTGCAGAGCTACGCCTACGACGGTAAGCCCAAGAAGCCAGGCGTGAGAGAGATCATTGTAGGCAAGGTGACCGTGCCGACAACGGGTTATACCACCAGCTACGGGGATAACATCAATGTAGGAAAAGGCACAGTGACTGTGACTGGTCAAGGCGACTTCAGGGGAACAAAGACGGTAGAATTCGAAATCATCAAGAAAACCATCACTGCCGACATGATAACACTCAGTAATCAGGAGTACACATATAACGGAAGTACGCACAAGCCAGAGGTGACTGTCAAGGATGGAGAGACGACACTGAAACTCGGTACAGACTATACCTTAACCAACAACGGAGGCGTCAATGCCGGTACGTATGACGTTACCATCACTGGTATTGGAAATTATACCGGTTCGGTTACTAAGAATTTCACCATCAGAGTCCAGGAGGCGGGTGTCTTCGTGATGTCACTCAGTCAGGAAAGCATGGTGTTTACCGGTAGTGAACTGAAACCTGTTGTCACGGTAAAGGACTCAGAAAAGACACTGACAGAGGGTACACACTATACCGTAACCTACAATAATAATATCAATGTGGGAGTAGCTACAGTTATGGTGGAAGGCATAGGACAGTATAAAGGCAGCAAGATGAAGACCTTCATCATCACTCCAAAGACACTCACTGACGCTATGGTGACACTCAGTAGCAGTGAATTCACATATAATGTCATGCAGCAACGACCAGTGGTGACAGTACAAGACGGTTCTTCACTCACTCTCAACGACTATGTGGTAACCAATGATGGTGGCGTCAATGTGGGAACATATAAGGTGACGGTAATAGGAAAGAACAACTATATGGGCAGTGTAGAGAAATCATTCAGTATCAGTAGTCTCGACATATCAGAGGCCAAGGTGATTCTCTACGAACTGGCAAATTACGTGTATGACGGCACTGCGAAGAATCCTGGAGTGAGAGAGGTGGGCATAGGCACTATCGTAGTACCTACGAGCAGCTATACCTCAGAGATATCAGATAATGTGAACGCTGGTAAGGTGACTGTGACAGTAACAGGTAGCGGCAATTTCTCCGGTTCAGCCTCAACATCCTTCAACATACTGCAGAAGCCTCTGAGTGAGGAAATGGTTAGCCTTGACAAGACCAGTTTCCCATACAACGAGAAGAAGCAGAAGCCTGTGGTGACAGTAAGCGATGGTAATATCATGACAGAGGCCGACTATACCATCACCAACGAGGGTGGTACGGAAGAAGGAACATACGACGTGATTGTGACAGGTAAGAACAATTACACCGGCACCATCACCAAGAAGTATGACATCATACGCTCTGACATGCCGGTAGACGTTAAGCCAGGTGATGAAAACCCAGGCGCCGACGATGCCACAATATCAGTGACACCTGTAAGCAAGGGCAGCAATGAGGTTAAGGTATCCGACATCAAGACGACAGAATCGGAGAGTGTCACCATCCCTGAGACATGTACTATAAACGGACAGACATACACCATAACAGGCATTGCAGACGGAGCCTTTGCCAATGCATCGAACCTGAAGGATCTATACCTTCCGGAGACTGAAGAGCCTCTGACCATTGGAAAGGACGCCATACCTGCAGCAGCAAACGTACATGTGCCTCTCTCACTGTTGGCACAATATGCACTGATGCCAGCCATGGCAGAGAACTTCAGAAACGGTAAGGTAATGACTACAGTGAAGGCGAAGAACAGATACTGGACATTCTCCAGTGGTGTGGATGTATATGTGCCAGACGGCCTTGACGTATATATCGCAAGAGAGCATAACGGCAGTTCTGTATCTATCATCCAGCTGACAGACAATGAGTTGGCTGTTGGAGGACAGAGAGTGATAAAGGCCAACAACGGTGTGCTCATCAACAGCAGTGGCAATGACACCCCTTACACATTTGTTGCATGTCCGAAGAGAATGACAAGCGGCACTGCCATAACCACTGATGACAACAAAGACTATGGGCTGAGGAACTGTCTGATACCAGTAATAGTGGCAACCCACTTCGAATCGGGTAACTATTACTTCATGAAGAATAATGAGTTCTATAGGATAACGGATGAGAGCGAGGATATCAAGGTGCCAGCAGGAAAGGCTGTGCTCTATCTGAAGTCGGCAAAGGCATCAGCAAGAGTAAGACTCGTAAACGGCACTACCGACATCAGCTCAGAGACTATCGAAGACCAGCAGGATGAGTGGTACACCATCGAGGGTCTGAAGTTGGATGGTCGTCCAACGAAGGAGGGCATCTATATTCACAATAAGAAAAAGGTTTATATCAGAAAATGAGAATATGAGAAATAAGACATTCATAACTCTGTTCATGGCGATGCTGTTGTTTGCAATGGCTTGTAACAAGAGTGACATTGAGAACCAGGGACAACGAATCGACTCGATAGAAAACAGCATGAAGAGTATAGTTAAGCAGCTGCAGTCGCTGGTGTTTATCCCTGAGTATAACGACGGGTATATCCACGTTGACGGAACCAAAACCATCACTCTGCAATATCGTGTTGAACCGAAGAAGCTCACCTCAAAACTGGTGGAATACGGAAAGCAGCTGGCTCTTGAGGGAAAGTCTGGTACACAGAGTCCGACCCTGTCAATTAACAACTTCTCAGGCGATGATCTATCAGGTGTGCTCAACCTAAGTGTTACGCCTGGCAGTGGGTTCGAATATAACGGCAATTACGCCTTCTCACTGGTGTTCAGTGATAATGTGTCGAGTTTCGCGAGTGCATATACCCCAGTATTCGTGGTGGTCCACCCTACAGCGATGACTATATCGTTTGTTGGAATACAGGATATATCGCAGCCGTTCCTTGTAGGAAACACCTATCAGGTACAGGCCCACTTCACTCCTGCCTATGCCACAGAGACAGGGGTTATCTGGACATCGAGCAATACCGATGCAGCCACGATTGACGCCAATGGAGTGCTGACACCGGTAAACAACGGAAAGACCACCATCACGGCTGTATCTACAGACAATCCTGAACTGAAATACAACGTCACCATCACGATAACTGGAGGTGATATACCTGTTAATCCTGACAACGGAACAGGACAGGATCAGGCAGAATAACGAAATGGCAGGCTTTTTATTGTCTGCCCCTTGGTTATTTCTCCTTGCCCTTGAAGGACTTAACCTTCATGCCCAGTTTGGTAGGCATGATGGCATTGAGGAAGATACCCACGATGGCAGCGATGGCAAGGCCTGAGAGGTGGATGGGACCAAGGGCGATATCATCGTTGGCACCGTACTTCACACCGATGGCGAGCACGAGGATAAGCGCTGCAACAAACACATTACGTGAACTCTTAAGGTCGACCTTCTCTTCTACGAGGTTACGTACTCCGACAGCAGAGATCATACCATAGAGGATAAGACTCACACCACCTATCGTGGCAGCAGGCATCAGCTGAACGAGGCATGCAAACTTAGGACAGAAAGCCAGGATGATGGCCAGGCAGGCTGCAATACGAATCACCTTCGGGTCGAATACCTTAGTAAGATTCAGTACACCTGTGTTCTCACCGTATGTGGTGTTTGCCGGTGCTCCGAAAACAGAGGCGATGGCAGTAGCCACACCGTCGCCAGTGAGTGTGCGATGCAGTCCGGGCTCAGCGAGGAAGTCCTTGCCGACGGTAGAACTGATGGCAAACATATCACCGATATGCTCCATGATGGTAGCAAATGCGATGGGCATCACAGCGAGGATGGTAGAGAGCATCAGCGAGGTGTTGCCGTCTTCAAAGACAGCTAATATCGTATGGTCTCTGTCTATCGGGAATCCTAGCCATGCAGCCTCACCAAGAGGAGTAAAGTCAACCTCTCCTAAGCATGCCGCAATGACATAAGACACAATCACACCGAGGAGAACGGGAATAATCTTTATGATTCCCTTGCCCCAAATCGAAGAAACAATAACTGTAACGATTGAGATGATGGCCAACAGCCAGTTAATCTGACAGTTAGCAATGGCAGAACCTGAGAGCACCAGTCCTATGGCGATAACGATAGGACCTGTAACCACTGGTGGGAAATACTGCAGTATCTTCTTTACTCCGAACGACTTTATAAGTGCTGCCATCACGAAGTACATCAGCCCTGCGCAGGCCACACCCAGACAGGCATAGTCGAGGGCGAGAGTCTCTGAGAGTCCCTGTGCTACTCCCATCTCCTTGACAGATGCATACCCCCCGAGGAAGGCGAATGACGATCCGAGGAAGGCTGGCACGTTCCATTTGGAGATAAAGTGGAATATCAGTGTGCCGATACCGGCAAAGAGGAGTGTTACCGACACATCGAGTCCGGTAAGAAGGGGTACGAGTACCGTTGCTCCAAACATTGCAAACAAGTGCTGCACACCAAGTACCATCATATGGGGTGTACCAAGTTGACGGGCGTCATAAATAGCGTTCTGTGGTTCCATATTTCTAATGTTTCAGTTTATTTCTTTGGTTTCTTCTTATTTAAGTCCTCTGTATTGGTGATAATGGTGACACGGCGATTGCTGTTGTCGCTCATCACATCACGTACGATATCGGCCACCTGTTGCTTCAGTTCGTTGATAAACTGTCCGGCATCGTATTTCTGATGTTCGATATCGCGAAGCTTCTTCTCCCAGATACCGGTGAGTTCGCAGCTCTTGAGGAGCTCCTCACGGATAAGGTCGATGAGCTCGATGCCTGTAGGAGTAGCAATCAGACGTTTGCCCTTCCTTTGGATATAATGGCGCTTGAAGAGGGTCTCGATGATGCTGGCTCGTGAGGAAGGACGTCCGATGCCGTTCTCCTTCATAGCAGCACGGAGGGTCTCGTCTTCAACGAACTTACCTGCCGTCTCCATAGCCCTGAGCAGAGAGGCTTCATTATAATAAGGTGGGGGAGTGGTCCATTTCTCGGTGAGGGTAGGCTTGTGCTCGCCCGACTCGCCTTTCACGAATGTGGGGAGTGTGCGCTCCTCGTCATCCTCTTTCTTAGGCTCGTCTTCGCTGAGCTTGGATTTCTCCTTATCTAAGACCACTCGCCAGCCAGGATCGAGAATCTCCTTGCCAGTGACCTTGAATTCGATGGAGTCGACTTCTCCGAGGACGGTGGTGGTTGAGAATTTACAATCCGGCAGGAAGACTGCGATGAATCTTCTTGCCACGAGATCGAAGACCTTCTTCTCGGCATCGCTGAGGTTGTGAGGAATCACTCCTGTGGGGATGATAGCGTGGTGATCGGTAACCTTCGAGGTGTCGAATACTCGCTTTGTCTTCTTAAGTGGCTTTCCTCCGATGGGTTTTATCAGTTCTGCATAGGGAGCCACACCGTCGAATTTCGTCTGATAGAGGCCGTTGAGTGTCTGTGGACACTTCGGATAGATGTCATCCGAGAGATACTGGGTGTCGACACGTGGATAGGTGGTGTATTTCTTCTCGTAGAGCGCCTGGATAAGGTTCAGCGTCTGCTCGGCAGAGAAGGCGTACTTACGGTTACAGTCCACCTGCAGTGATGTGAGGTCGTAGAGTTGTGGAGGCTGTTCCTTGCCCTCTTTCTTCTCCACCTTAGTGACAGTAAAAGGCTTGCCCTCGATGGTGGCGAAGGCTTCCTCGCCCTCTTCCTTCGAGGTGAACTTACCCTTGGTGGCCGTGAATGTGGTATCTCTATATACTGTCGCAAGTACCCAATATGGCTCGGGCTTGAAGTTCTCTATCTCCTTCTGACGATTCACTATCAGTGCGAGGGTAGGGGTCTGCACACGGCCTATGGAGAGCACCTGACGGTTCTGCCCGTATTTCAGGGTGTACAGGCGAGTGGCGTTCATTCCCAAAAGCCAGTCGCCGATGGCTCGCGACAGTCCTGCGAGATACAGGGGCTGATAGTCGTTCTGGTCCTTGAGGTTGGCAAAGCCCTCACGGATAGCCTCGTCGGTCATCGATGATATCCATAGACGCTTCACGGGACAGTTGGCCTGAGCCTTCTGCATCACCCATCGCTGGATGAGCTCTCCCTCCTGTCCGGCGTCACCACAGTTCACGATACCATCGGCAGCCTGCATCAGGCGTTCAATGATACTGAACTGTTTCTTTATGCCGTTATCTTCAATGAGTTTTATTCCGAAGCGAGGAGGCACCATAGGCAACTGCGTCAGTGCCCACGACTTCCAGGATGGGGTGTAGTCGCCTGGTTCCTTAAGGGTACAGAGGTGTCCGAAGGTCCACGTCACCTGGTAGCCGTTACCTTCCATATATCCGTCGCGAGAGGTATTAGCTCCGATGATTCTGGCGATATCCCTCGCAACACTTGGTTTCTCTGCGATACAAACGATCATGGTTATTCAATTTTGTGTGCAAAGGTACTAAAAAAATTAATAATAGATAAATGATAAATGATAATTTTTGCCAACTTTATGCTGAAATGTTGAGGATAAAGGTATTAATTTGTTAGATTTTTACTCTTTTATTTGTCTATTTGAAAGAAAAGCAGTACTTTTGCCGACGCAAGAACGAAAAATTAATCATAAGCATGACAAAATGAAACAGAAAACTTGCAAATTAAGGACACTAGCGATGATTTTGGCAGTGTTCAGCAGTGTGGCAGCCATGGGCCAAGAAAAGAAGAGTGATGAACCCGACTGGATGAAAGATCTCGCCAGCAGGATCACTCTCAACGGCTATGCGCAGGCGGGCTGGAGCTACCAGGACCCCAATGGCGTAAAGACAAATGCCTATAATCTGAAACGCACACTGCTATGGGCAAAGGCCCGAATCACCGACCGATGGTCGTTCCTGTTTATGCATGACTTCTCAAGTGTAGTACAGGAGTTTTATACCGATTACCGTGTTTCTAACGACAAATCCCTGAGTGTACGTCTGGGACAGTTTAAGCACTCCTATACGATGGAGAACCCACTGTCGCCAACGGCTCTCGAACTTATCGACGTATATTCTCAGGCAGTGCTCTATCTCGCCGGTGAGGGTCCTGACCCGCTCAACGGAGTGAACTACGGCCGAGACATGGGACTGATGGTCTATGGTGACCTTGCAAAAGGAGCCCTCCATTATGAGCTCGCATTGATGAGCGGCCAGGGTATCAATCGCCGTGACCTGAATAATCAGAAAGACTTTATCGCCAAACTCGAGGTAAGACCCTTCGACGGATTCCGTATCGTGGGTTCTGGATATCTGGGAACCGGATGTGCTGTGAATGAAAATGAGGTGGCATGGAATCCCACAATCAAGAAAGGCGACAACTATAAGCGCAATCGTTACAGCGTAGGTGCTGAATACAAGACTCAGCCCTATACAGGCAGTAAATATAAGGAGGCTCGTCCTGCCAGTATCCGTGCTGAGTGGCTCGGAGGTAAGGATGGAGATGTTACTTCACGGGGTGGATATGCTACGGTATGTATCCCCGTAGTGGATGCCCTCGACGTGGTAGGTAGCGCTGAGACATTCGACAGGAATACCAAGGTGGATGGCTGGGATCAGACAAATCTTACTATCGGACTGCAGTATTGGTATTATAAGAAATGTCGTCTGCAGCTGCAGTACACACGTTGTCTGTGTGGCGAAAATATCAGTTCCAAGGACTACAACTGGCTCCAGGCCCAAGTCCAAGTTGCGTTTTAAAACTGAAAGAAATTATGATTATAAAGGTTGTTTTGACGATTATTTTCCTGGTTGTGATGGTAGGTGTGGGTATCTACTCACGCCAGCAGGCCAGAAGTGTTGACGGATTCGTGTTAGGCGGTCGTGCTGTCGGTCCTTGGCTTACTGCCTTCGCCTTCGGTACTTCATATTTCTCGGCAGTGGTGTTTGTGGGCTATGCCGGACAGTTCGGATGGAAGTATGGCCTTTCGTCTGCATGGATAGGTGTAGGCAATGCCATTATAGGTTCTCTGCTGGCATGGATACTTCTTGGACGTCGCACGAAACTGATGACTCAGCATATCGAATCACGTACGATGCCGGATTTCTTCGGCACCCGTTTCTCAGATCAGGGCCTCCGTGTTGTGGCTTCTGTCATCGCTTTCGTGTTCCTTATACCATATACAGCTGGTGTTTACAGTGGTATCTCCCGACTCTTCGAGATGGGTTTTGATATACCTTATGAGTATTGTGTGGTGATAATGTCTATCCTGACAGCAGTATATGTTATCATAGGCGGATATAAGGCCACAGCGATGAACGACTTCATCCAGGGTATCATTATGCTCTTCGGCATCATGGCGGTAATCATGGCTGTTCTTAATGCACAGGGCGGACTCCTGGCTGCTGTAGATAAGCTCGCAGCTATCCCTTCAGATGCCGATCCTGCAGTTAACGGAGGTTTTGCATCGTGGTTCGGACCCGACCCGTGGGGACTCCTTGGAGTGGTTATCCTGACGTCGTTGGGTACGATGGGACTGCCTCAGATGGTGGGTAAGTTCTATAGCATCACTGATGAGAGTGCCATCAAGCGTGGTACTGTCATCTCTACAGTCTTTGCATTCATCGTGGCTGGCGGATGTTACTTCCTCGGAGGTTTCGGACGTATGTATGAGCCGGTGATAGGCGCCAACGGAAAGATTGCCTTCGACTCAATCGTTCCTGCCATGCTTATTACACTGCCCGACATACTTATCGCCCTCGTGGTATTGCTCGTGCTCTCAGCATCAATGTCTACACTGGCATCGCTGGTGCTGACATCTTCGAGTACGATGACCCTCGACCTTATCTATCGTGACAAGAAGTCACTGCCAGGCGAGGTTGAGGATGGTACCATCGATGATACCGTAGCAGAGAAGATTGAGCGCCGTAAGGTTGTTGTGATGCGTGTGCTGATAATGTTCTTCATCGCGATATCACTGCTGATAGCACTTAATCCTCCTACGTTCATCGCCCAACTGATGGGTATCTCATGGGGTGCTCTCGCAGGTGCCTTCCTCGCACCGTTTATGCTGGGTCTTTACTGGCGTGGTGTCACAAAGACTTCCGTATGGGCTTGTTTCGTATGGGGCGTAGGTCTCACGGTGATAAATATGTTGGCAGGCAATCCCATCAACCCAATCAACTGTGGAGCCATTGCGATGGTGGGTGGATTCCCCGTAGTATGGCTCGTAAGTCTGTTTACCAAAAAATTACCAAAACAAACAGTCGACACTATTTTTGAGTGTTATGAGTAGTTTGCAACCAAGTTGCACGTAATGTGCCGTATCTTTGCAGCCGAAAAGGTAATAAAAAGCAAAGATATGGCACATTTTCATGAACATAATCACAGTCATTGCGAGAGTTGCTCACACGGGCATGAGCATCATCATGAGCACGAACATCATGAGGCCCATGAACATCATCATCATGAGCACTCGCTGAAGAAACAAATCTGGCTTATCGGCATCACTGTTGTATTGCTGATAGCAGCTGTCGTAATTGAGAAGAACCTTAGTCTTGAGACCTGGCAACTGCTGCTGGTTTATCTCATTCCTTATTTAATTATAGGTCATGAGACTCTCCACGAGGCATGGGAAGGGATAATGAAGGGCGATGCCTTCAATGAGCATTTCCTCATGTCGGTGGCTACCATCGGAGCCTTGTGTATAGGATTCCTGCCTGGTGCAGAGACGGAATTCCCAGAGGCTGTGTTTGTGATGCTCTTCTTCCAGATAGGAGAACTCTTTGAGGGGTATGCCGAGGGAAAGAGTCGTGCGAGCATTGCTCATCTGATGAATATCCGGCCTGACATTGCGCACTTAGAAGACTCTCAACTAAAAGATGTCTCTCCCGAAAAGGTCGCTGTTGGCTCTGTCATTGTGATTCGTCCTGGCGAGAAAGTGCCTTTGGACGGTGTGATCATCGAGGGTAATAGCGCCTTGAATACCGTTGCCCTTACGGGTGAGTCGTTGCCGAGAGACGTGAAGGTGGGCGACGAGGTGATCTCCGGGTGTGTGAATCTCTCTGGAGTGCTGAGAGTACGTACCACGAAAGCCTTTGGCGAGAGTACTGTGGCAAAGATAATCAACCTTGTGGAGAATGCTGGCGAAAACAAGTCGAAGAGCGAGGCCTTCATCACTCGTTTTGCACGTGTATACACTCCAATAGTGGTTTTCCTCGCCATTGCATTGGCCATCCTCCCACCGACATTATCATTTGTCATTTATCATTTATCATTTCTCTCCACTTTTCCTACTTGGCTCTACCGTGCCCTGATGTTCCTCGTGGTATCTTGTCCTTGTGCCCTCGTGATAAGTGTTCCCCTGACGTTCTTCGGAGGTATCGGAGGAGCATCCCGGAAAGGTATTCTCGTGAAGGGAGCCAACTATATGGATGTGCTGGCGAAGGTAGGTACGGTAGTGTTTGACAAAACCGGCACACTCACTCACGGACAGTTTGCCGTTACTGCAGTCCATCCTGACGAGTGCGATGAGAATGAACTCCTTCACCTCGCAGCCCACGTGGAGCACTTCACTACCCATCCTATTGGTGCTGCCCTCCGTGATGCCTTCCCAGATGAGGCTACCGACGGATGTGAGGTTTCTGAGGTTGAGGAGATAGCTGGTCATGGTATCCGTGCGAAGGTGGGCGACAGAGTCGTCTGTGTGGGTAACACGAAGATGATGGACAGCATCGGGGCCAAGTGGCACGACTGCCATCATGTGGGAACAATCATCCACGTTGCCATCGACGGACAGTATGCAGGACATATCGTCATCAACGATAAGATAAAAGGTGACAGTGCTGAGGCTATCGAGGCTCTGAAGAACCTTGGTGTGGAAAAGACGGTGATGCTTACCGGTGATCGTAAGGAGGTGGCAGATAATGTTGCAAAGACATTAGGCCTCTCAGAATATCATGCCGAACTCCTCCCTGCCGACAAGGTCAAATATATTGCTAATGGACAGTGGGCAGTGGATAGTTTTGTTGCTTTCGTGGGTGATGGCATCAACGACGCCCCTGTCCTTGCCCGTGCCGATGTGGGTATCGCCATGGGAGGTCTTGGCTCTGATGCTGCCATAGAAGCTGCCGATGTGGTTATCATGGATGACAAACCTTCGAAGATAGCCCTCGCAATGAAGATTGCACGTCGTACGCTGGCGATAGCTCGTCAGAATGTGTGGTTCGCAATAGGGGTAAAGATTGCAGTACTTATCCTCGCGGCACTGGGTATCGCCACGATGTGGCTGGCTGTATTTGCCGATGTCGGTGTAACCGTATTGGCTGTCCTCAACGCCATGAGAGCACTGCGTTAATCGAGAAAATCGCAAAAAGTCTTGCATATTCTGATAATTTATCGTATCTTTGTCGCAAAAATACGATAGTTGTTTATGAGAATAGGCAAGATTTTTTCCGTTCCCAGGTGGCTGAAGCTTACACTTAAGACCTTTGCTATTGCTATTGTAAGTCTGGTGCTGATAGTTATGATAGCACTCAATACCAGTTTTGTGCAGAAACCAATTATCGAACTTGCTACTGGGCTCCTCTCTAAGGAACTGAACACAAAGGTTGAAATTGACGAAATAAATATCAACCCCATTACTCAACGGGTAAGTATCCATAAAGTCCGATTACAAGACCAGAACAAACGTGAGATGCTGCTTGTAAGGGAGATATGGGGAAACTTCCGTCTGTTGCCTCTCCTTAAGGGACAGGTTGCACTTAAGGAATTCAAGATAGATGGAGTGAAGGTGCTGTTAAGCAAACCAGAAAACGGACCAGCCAACTACCAGTTCCTCCTTGATGCTACAAAGAAGAAAGACAAGAAGAAAAAGAAGAAGAAAAACAAGCCCAATGCCTTTGTCGTTGAACTGGCGCATGCCAAGGTGAAAAATATCCAGGTCACTTATAACGGCATGGACTATCTGCTGGAAAAGGCTGAATATTCAGATTGGCGTGACAAACGACATGTGAATATCCAGGGCCTGCATTTCAAGACCGACAACCACAAGCCTCGTAAGAACACCAACAAACCCCACAGAGGCTATTTCGATGCAGGACATCTTGACATGGTAGCGGATCTTGGTGTCGACATCAGTTATATCTCTAAGGATACAATCAGAGGGGCAATCACCAATTGCACTGTTACCGACAGCATAACGGGATTCAATATCCACGATGTTTGTGCCGGCATCACCTACAGCAACAAGAATATCCACCTCTCTGATATCAACGTATACCAGTTGGATACACATATCAACATCCCCAAGGCAGATTTCGCTCTCCCGGATAAAAAACTTGGCACAAAATTGAAATACAAGGCTGACAGCATTTACGTGAGAACGTATCTGAAAGATATCTCAAGACCTTTCGCCCCGGTATTGAAAAACTTCACGATACCTCTCAATGTGAGGTGCAGCCTCAATGGCAATCCAAAAGGTATGTTCTTTCGTGGGATACATGTCAATACCGATGACAACAAACTCGTTATAAATTCCACAGGAGTGCTTCGCAACATGAAGGGCAAGGAACTCAATCTCCACTTTGAGGTGTACGACATGGTGGCGAAGCCCGGTATCAAGGACAAGATTATCAATCAGTTCCCGGTAAAGAAGCACATGATGTACCAGATATATGCCCTTGGAGTGGTGAAGTATCATGGCAGCTTCGATATCCTTTGGCGAAAGGAACAGTTCCGTGGAATCCTGAATACAGAGAAGGGTGACATCGATTTTGAGTTCCAGATTGACAACAATAATAAATATCTCTCAGGACGGGTGAATAGCGACTCCCTCATGTTAGGTGACCTCTTCAAACTGAAGAAACTCCATGAGATATCAGCCTCGGCCACCTTCAATGTCGACATCTCTAAGCCGAGAACGGCAGAGCGACGTAAGGAGAAAGGTGGCAAACTGCCGTTCGGTACAATTCAGGCAGATATCCGTATGGTAAACTACAAGGGACTTCACCTCAAGAATATCCATGCAAACATCGAGAGCGATGGTGCTAAGGCTGAGGGTGATATCACCTTGAAGGGAAACCTTACAGACCTGATGCTCGAGTTCTCGTTTACGGATACGGAGGCGATGCAGGAGATGAAGGTGAAGCCCAGACTGAAATACCGCCATCTCGTCAGTAGCGATTGATAATTAAGGGCCCCGCAACTACGAGGCCCCTTATTATCATTTATCATTTATCCATTATCATTTAATATGCGTGATCGTTTTCGATCTCTTCTTTTGTTATCTTCTTGCTGTCGATGGCTCTCCAGGCATAGATGATATATGCCAGAACGAATGGTACCAACAGTGATACCCAGAACATCGTGGTAAGAGTAAACTCACTGGAACAAGAGTTCTGAATTGTCAGCGAACTCTGAAGATCGGCTGTTGAGGGATAGTAGGCTGTGTTGTTCCAGGCAGAACAGAGCAACAGCGGCAGCACTGTTATTACAGTACCTATTCCCGCAGGCCATATTCCACAAGTGTAATCCTTTGAGAGGATGGTCTTCCCGATGCCGAAGAGTACCATCACCACACCTATCAGGAACAGTATCAGCAGATACCACATCTCAATGAAATTATTAAGATATTTGTAAGGTTCCATATAGATACGTCCCATCTCGTCGACGGCGAAGCCATCCTTCAGCAACAGGTGGATGAGGTAGGCTACAAACAGAACCACGAAAGGCACTGCTGCTCCCAGCAGACGCACACTGCCCCTGCTACGGATATCCTCATCGTCCACATTATTCATAACATAGAGTATACCTAAGGCACGAGCCAGGAACACCACTGCGAAACCGAATACCAATACCCATGGATTCAACAGGGCATCGAGTCCATGAGAGGCGTTTGCCCAACGGCTGATGATAGGTGTGATGGCTCCTGCATCGATAAGGTTGTTCTTCTCTACGATGAAGTTCGAACCCTCGAAGAACGTGGCAATGGCACCTCCCAGCAACAGCGGTCCTACGATACCGTTCAGGGTGAGGAAGAACTGGAAGGTCTTCGGCCCAAGGAAATTGCCTATCTTGTTCTGGAACTCATAGCTTACAGCCTGAAGTACGAAGGTGAAGAGGATAATCATCCACAGCCAGTAGGCACCTCCGAAACTTGTTGAGTAGAATAGTGGGAAAGAAGCGAAGAAGGCTCCTCCAAAGGTCACGAGGGTGGTGAAGGTAAACTCCCACTTACGACCTGTGGAGTTGTATACCAGTCGGCGTCCCTCTTCTGTATATCCTAAGGAACCAGCCACAGAGTTGGCTCCCTGCACAAACAATAAGAATACTAATATCGCACCAAGCAGTGATACTATAAAGCACCAGTAGTGCTGTAAAAACTCGTATGACATATTTTTTATTTTTTCACGTTTATCATTTATCCTTTATCATTTATCCTTTCTTACTCGTGGTCCGGACCTTTCTTGATCTGCTTCAGCAGGATGTTTATCTCTACTGCAAGCATTGTGGTGAAGAGGATAAGGAAGAGTATGAATGTCAGTGCGACACTGCCAGCGTTGAGGTCTGAGACAGCCGCCCATGTGGGGAGCATGTCCTGAATGGTCCATGGCTGACGTCCGAACTCTGCCACGAGCCAGCCACTCTCAGAAGCGATATATGCCAACGGCACCATCACTATCGCTGCCCAGTAATGCCAGGCAGGAAGTCCGCTGATGCCTTCGGTGTCTGCTGCCGTCTCAGGAAGGATTCCTACGGTAGCCAACAGTCTGCGTATGATAATTGAGATATACGGCACCTTGTATATCATCAGCAGCAAGAGTGCGAAGTAAACGATAAACAGACATCCTAAGCCAACCATGATGCGGAATGCCCAGAAGTTGACGGGTATAAACGGTACGATATCGTGTTTGTCCTTGATATATCCGTAGCCGAAGTATTTCATATTCTCCTTCAGGATCTTCAGATTGGCTTCTGCTGTCGAACCGTCATCGCTTGAGGCGAATTTTGCCTCACGATATACTTTCAATGCCTGGATGGCTTGCTTGCCTCGGGCTATCTTCTCATCTACGGATGGTTCTATAGTGCCGTCTGACTTGACATAGCCGTTGAGGATATCATTGATGCCGGGCACATAGCCGTGGAAATCCTCTGTGGCCATGAATGAGAGTGCGTATGGCATCTCAAGCTTCAAAGGTGCCGACTGCTCACTCTCATAGTCCGGCTGACAGAAGGGGTTAACCCATGCCACGACAGAGAGTCCCTGGTCTGTGCCTCCGTTGTAGAGTGCCTCCATGGCAGCGAGTTTCATCGGCTGTACCTCTGCCACACTCTGTGCCGACTTATGTCCTGTGGCACCGGCAAGGAGGGCAGCGATAAGACCTACCCATGCTCCGATTTTCATGCTCTCGGTGGCAAGCTTCGTCTCACGTCTCTTCATCAGATACCAGCAGCATACTGCCACACAGAAAATGGCTCCGATAATCCATGAGGAGATGACGGTATGACAGAACTTGTCGATGGCAAAGGGTGAGAGTGCTACCTCGGCAAACGATACCATCTCATTTCGCATCGTGTCAGGATTAAACTCACAGCCTACAGGATACTGCATCCACGCATTTGCCACGAGGATCCACCAGGCGGAGATGGTCGCTCCTAAACCGGTGAGCCATGTTGATGCGAGGTGGAACCCGGGGGATACCTTCTTCCATCCGAAGAACATCACTGCCACGAAGGTGCTCTCCATAAAGAATGCTACAATACCCTCTACGGCAAGAGGTGCTCCGAAGATGTCGCCTACAAACCAGGAATAGTTGCTCCAGTTGGTTCCGAACTCAAACTCGAGGATGATACCCGTGGCGACACCCATGGCGAAGTTCACTCCGAAGAGCTTCTGCCAGAACTTTGCAGCAGTCTTCCAGAACTCGTCCTTGGTGCGATAGTACTTCGTCTCTGCTATTCCCATGATAACGGCCAGTCCCAGTGTCAGCGGAACAAACAGCCAGTGATAGATTGCCGTGAGGGCAAACTGCGCCCTCGACCAGTCGATGGTTCCGGCATCAATGTTTAAAAAGAGGTTGTTGATCATAAATTATTGGTTTTAATTCTGAGTAATCTGAGTATTATTGATAGTTAGGCCGACAGGGGTTATGGCGAGGCCCTGTCAACGAGCTCGCTGGCCACAAAACCTGACTCATCGCCCTGGGCATTCTCTTTCAGGAAGTTGGGGAAGAAGAATATCTTCAGCACCGCAAAGATGATGAAGAGCTTTATAAGGATGATGGCCCAAAGCGTCTTTCCAAGTCGCATTGAGCGGAATCCGTCGGCATAAAGGTCATAGACCTTATACAGGAAATTGTCCTTACGCATAGGCATAATTCTCCTTATTTGCTCTGCAAATATATGTTTTTTTTCTTAAATGACCAAACAAATATTAAAAAACTTTATGGTTTCGTGGTTGTTTCATAGGAAATACTTACCTTTGCAGACGAAAATTGGAAAAAATTTATGAAGAAAGTTATATTACCTTTGATGAGTGTCATCATTCTCGCCCTCATAGCGGGAGCTGTATGGCTCTTTATGAATCTCCAGGAGCAGAAACAGGTGAACCGTGACATGCAGGAACTTGCCGAGCTCGACAAACAGGAGATGGAGAACGAATACGAGCGTTTCGCACTGCAGTATAGTGAGATGAAGACGCAGATCAATAACGACTCTATCGTAGAGCAGCTCACCCAGGAGCAGATGCGTACCCAGCAGCTCCTCGAGGAACTGAAGAAAGTGAAGGCCGACGATGCCCGTGAGATTACCCGTCTGAAGAAGGAACTCGCCACTGTCCGTGAGGTGCTCCGCAGTTATATCATACAGGTTGACTCTCTCAACCGTCTTAACGAGAGCCTGAAGGAAGAGAACAGCCGCGTGAGTGCCGAACTCGAACAGCGTACTGCCCAGGTGGCAGGTCTCAGCAGCGAGAAGGCGTCACTCTCAGAGAAGGTGGCTATCGCTGCACAGCTTGATGCCACGAACATCAACCTTACGCTTATCAACAAACGCGATAAGGACACTAAGAAACTGAAGGATACCAGGAAGATGCGGGTAAGCTTCACCATCACGAAGAATGTCACTGCATCGAATGGCAACCGTACCGTATATGTACGTATCCAGAACCCTGGCGGTAACACCCTCAGCGGTGGTGGTTCGTTCCCTTATGAGAACAAGAACCTGGAGTACACGATGAAGAAGACCGTCGAGTATACAGGTGAGGAGCTGACGATAAACACCTACTGGGATGTCTCTCAGATGCTTGAGGGCGGACAGTATCGTGTCAGCATCTTCGCCGATGGAAACATGATCGGATCACGCACATTCAACTTCGAATAATAAAAACGAAACAGATATGAATAGAAAGCTATGTTTTATCTTGTTTGTGGCTATGGCGGTGCCATTAAGTGCCCAAGGGCTACGGGTAGGCGACGGCACGTCGGGGATGCGGCTGTTGACGTTAGACAGTTGCCGGGCCATGGCTCTGCGTAACAACAAACAGATGGCCGTATCTAAGGTGAAGCAGGACGTGGCGAAGAATATACGTAAGTCTGCCCGTACCAAATACCTGCCTCATGTGAGTGCGATAGGCACGTATCAGTACACCAGCAAGGAGTTCTCGCTGTTGAGCGATGAGCACAAGTCTGTTCTCGGTAACTTAGGCACAAATGCGGCCACAGGCATCCAGAACGCTATCACCAACTCCGAACCGTTGCAGAACATCGCTTCCATGCTGGGATCGATGGGACTGAATCTCGACGGACTGAAGCAGATGACGGGACAGCATCTCCAGGAGTTTGCCGGCCAGCTTAATGGTGTGGGTGATGCTATCATCGATGCCCTCCGCACCGACACACGTAACCTCTTTGCTGGATCGGTGATGTTCGTACAGCCGGTGTTCATGGGAGGAAGTATCGTTGCCCTCAACAAGATGGCCGACATCAACGAGGACATTCAGCGTAACTCAGCCGATATGCGTAGGCAGACAACCCTCTACAAGACCGACAATGCCTACTGGCAGGTGGTGTCGCTGAAACACAAGCAGAGACTTGCCCAGGCCTATTATGACCTGCTTAAGAAACTCGACTCCGATGTCCATAAGATGATCGACGAGGGAGTGGCAACCAAGAGCGACGGACTCAGTGTCGACGTTAAGATGAATGAGGCAGAGATGACCCTCACAAGAGTCAACGATGGACTGGTGCTCTCTAAGATGCTCCTCTGCCAGACCATCGGAATCCCCGTAGATGAAAAGATAACCCTTGCTGATGAGGATTCTGAGAATATCGTCGTTGATGAGGCTGTTCCGGAACTCAATGTTGAAGTAGCCATGGAGAACCGTCCTGAGCTTAAGATGCTCGACAACGGCATCCAGCTCACCCGACAGCTCACCAATATCCTCAAGGCAGGCAACCTCCCGATGGTGGCAATGACAGGCGGATATGTCGTTACCAACCCGAGCATGGTAAACAGCTTCGAACGTAAGTTCAGAGGTCTGTGGAATGTGGGAGTCCTCGTGAGAGTTCCTCTCTGGAACTGGGGCGACGTGATGTATAAGGTACGTGCCTCGAAGGGTGCCACCAGCATCGCCACCCTCGAGCGTCAGGAGGCCCGTGAGTTGATTGAGCTACAGGTAAACCAGAACACCTTCCGTGTTACCGAGGCCAACAAGAAACTCACTATGGCAAAGACCAACATCCAGCGTGCCGATGAGAATCTGCGCACAGCTAATCTCGGATTCCGTGAGGGTGTCATCACCCCGACTGTTGTTATGGAGGCTCAGACAGCCTGGCTACAGGCACAGTCACAGAAGATCGATGCTGAGATCGACGTCAAGCTCTCTCAGGTCGACCTCCAGAAATCTCTCGGAACCCTCGAATAATATCTCAGACCAAAAATATTTTTTATTTTATATTTTATATTTTTTATTTGAATCATCATGTCAAATCAAACAAGAACTCAGCATAAGAACATCCTGCTGGCGATAGCAGGTTTTGTAACAGTAGTCATCATTGTGGCACTCATCGGATTCCTCGCCCTTGGACGTGAGCCGGATGTGAAACAGGGTCAGGTGGAGGTGACAGAGTATCGTGTGTCAAGTAAGGTGCCTGGTCGTATACTCGAACTCCGGGTAAAGGAGGGCGACTATGTCAAGGTAGGTGATACCCTCGCCATCCTCGATGCCCCTGAGGTACGTGCCAAGATGGAACAGGCCCGTAGTGCAGAGAATGCCGCTGCCGCCATCGAACTGAAGGCAAGGAACGGTGCACGTGAGGAACAGATCCGTGGTGCCTATTCCATTCTCCAGCAGGCTACTGCAGGTTTCGAGATTGCAGAGAAGTCATACCAGCGTATCCAGCGCCTCTTCGACGAGGGTGTGATAAGTGCCCAGAAGCGTGATGAGGTATATGCCAACTACAAGGCTATGGAGGCCACGAAGAAGGCTGCCCAGAGTCAGTATGACATGGCTGTGAATGGTGCCCGTATGGAGGATAAGATGGCCGCTGCCGCTCAGGTGGGTCGTGCCAAGGGTGCAGTACAGGAGGTTAACTCTTACATCAACGAGACAGTACAGATAGCCCAGATGGAGGGTGAGGTGAGTGACGTCTATCCTAAGGTTGGCGAGCTCGTGGGTACTGGTTCTCCTATCATGTCTATCGCAGTGATGGATGACATGTGGGGCACATTCAATATCCGTGAAGACCAGCTCAACGGCATGCAGGTGGGCTCAGAGTTCACTGCCTTCGTTCCTGCATTCAACAAGGAAGTTAAGATGAAGGTTTACTATCTCAAGGATCAGGGTTCTTACGCTGTATGGAAGGCCACCAAGGCCAATGGCCAGTACGACCTTAAGACCTTCGAGGTAAAGGCCCGTCCCGTAGAGAAACTTGAAGGCCTGCGTCCGGGAATGAGCTTGATAATTAAGAATTAAGAGATAAGAGATGTTGAGACATCTTATAAATATCTGGAGTATAGCCAAGCGCGAACGGAAGATTCTGATGAAGAATCCGATCTATCTGTTCTGTATGGTGATATTCCCTGTGCTGACGCTGTTCTTCTTCACCTCGCTGCTCGACGAGGGTGTGCCTCAGGAGATGCCAGTGGGAGTGGTAGACCTCGACAACAGCTCCACCTCACGTGCACTGGTACGTCGACTCGATGGCTTCCAGACCTCAAATGTCGTGGCCAACTTCGCCTCTGTCGCTGAGGCCCGTCATGCCATGCAGGAGAACAAGATCTACGGATTCCTGTATATCCCAAAGGGAACGTCGGAAAAGCTACTCTCAGCCCGTAGGCCGAAGGTGTCTTTCTATTATAGTAATGTGTCGATAGCTGCCGGTTCTATGGTGATGAAGGATCTGAAGACCATCACCACCCTCGGTTCTGCCGGTGTGGGTCAGGCCACGATGCGTGCCAGGGGCTTCACTCCAAGACAGATACAGACCTTCCTCCAACCCATACGTATCGACCTCCATCAGGTGGCAAATCCATGGAGCAACTACAATATGTATCTCTCTACCGTCTTCGTGCCTGGTGTGATGATGCTGTTCATGTTCCTTGTATCTGCCTATTCCATTGGTATGGAACTGAAGTTCAATCGCGGCAAGGAGTGGCTTGCAAAGGCCAATGGTAATATGGTGGTAGCCATCCTCGGCAAATACCTGCTTCATGCGGTGGTGTTCCTCGCGCTGATAATCTTCTACGAGTTCTATATATACAATGTGCTCCATTTCGCCCATCAGGGAGGCTTCTGGACCATCATCCTGCTGGCTTTGCTCCAGGTGTTAGGTTCCATAGGCTTCGGCATCTTCATCTTTGGTCTTATGCCGTCGCTGCGTATGTCGATGAGTATCTGTTCCCTGTGGGGCGTGCTCAGCTTCTCGCTTGCCGGCTCCGCCTTCCCTGTGATGGGTATGGACTCTCCTATACAGGCGCTGACGTGGCTCTTCCCGCTGCGCCACTATTATATGCTTTATCAGATTACTGTGTTCAACGGCTATCCGCTCATCGATGCCTGGTTCCACTTCGTGGCTCTCGTGGCATTCACCCTGCTGCCGTGGTTCGTTCTCAGTAAGATTAAAAACGCAATGCTTACTTATGTCTATATTCCATAAGATACTCCACTGGCTCGACGACCTCGCTTACGTGTGGCGTTACGAACTGCGTCAGGTGTTCCACGACGAGGGTGTACTGCTGTTCTGTATCGTGGTGCCTCTCGTCTATCCGTTGCTCTATTCGTGGATATATAATAATGAGTCTGTCCATGAGGTACCGGTGGTAGTTGTCGACCAGTCTCACTCCCAGCTCTCGCGTCAGTTCATCCGTATGTGTGACGCATCGCCTGATGTGCGAGTTGCCTGCTACGCTGTCGACCTCGACGATGCCCAGAGTCTTGTGAGCCGTCAGGTGGTAAAGGGCATCTATCTCATCCCCGAGGATTTTGCAGCCAAGGTTAACCGTATGGAACAGGCCTCCATCAGCGTCTACTGCGACATGGCACTGATGCTTACCTATAAGGCTATCTACCAGACGGCGATGGCAGTAAGCCAGAGGATGGGGGCGGGGATACAGACCAGGCTCGCCGGCAAATATACCAAGCGCGAGGAGGTGATCAATGCCAGTCCTCTCGATGTAGAGGAGGTGGCGATGTTCAATCCTCAGGCAGGCTACGGCACCGCCATCCTGCCTGCCGTGCTGATGCTTATCATCCAGCAGACGCTCGCCCTCGGCATCGGTCTTGCTGCAGGAACGGCCCGTGAACGTAACCGCTATGGCGACCTGGTGCCTATCCATCCCAGCTATGGCGGTATCGGACGTATCGTCAGTGGCAAGGCGCTCTGTTATCTCATGGTCTATGCTGTGATGAGTACCTATCTCACTATCGTAGTACCGCGTTTCTTCAGTTTCATACATATAGCATCGTGGCAGAACCTGCTGGCGCTGATGATCCCCTACCTGTTGGCTTGTGTGTTCTTCGGCATGACGGTATCCTGTCTGGTGCGTTATCGTGAAAATGTCATCCTTCTGATGGTGTTCGTGTCGCTGCCGCTGCTCTTCCTTACCGGTGTGTCGTGGCCTCAGACCTCCATCCCCGGTTATCTGCAGGGTGTGTCGTGGCTCTTTCCGAGCACCTTTGGAGTGAGGGCATATCTTCGTATGAACACCATGGGAGCCTCTATCAGCGATGTGGCTTTCGAACTGCGATGCCTATGGATGCAGGTGGCCTTCTATCTCGGCACTGCCTGTCTGGTCTATGGACATCAGCTGCGCACCACGCGTCAGCACGCCACCGAACGTCTCGCTTATCTCCGTAAGAAACGTGACGTACGCCTCGCTTTGAAATCCAAGAATCTGAATACAACAAAGACCACCGATTAAGGTGGTCTTTGTTGTTTATAACACTAACTGGTTAAAATACCGGAAGGGTGAGCAGTTGGTACATGATTGTAAGGGCCATGCGCCTGTGACCTTCGTCGTTAGGATGAAGACGGTCGTCGGTGGCACTCTTGAAGAACTGGGCATGCTCGTCCATAAGGGGATAGAGGCCGCTGAGGGCATTGAGGTCTATCACCGGCACTGCCCAGAGATTGCCCGCCTCCTTGACTGACTGCACGTAGGCATCGACATACTCCCCACAGATATTGGTATAGTCTTCGCGTGGCTGCCAGTTGGTGTCGCTGCGATAGAACTCAGCGCGGTGGATAGGAGTCATCAGAACAATCTGCTTGGTGGGGTACAGACGCTTCACATAGTCCAGGGCCTTGTTGATTCTGCCACGGTAGGTGGAATCGCTCATCACGGGATAGCGATGGATGCGGTCTACCATGTGCTTCGGCTCATGAATGCCCGCCATCACTTGTTCTTTCTTCTCAACGAACCACTCTCCGATGGGGATACCGGCATTGAAATCATTGGTGCCGATAAAGATGATGATGGCATCGACACTGTCGCCATGCTCGGTATGAAGCTTGTCGGCCTGGCGTGGGATGTCGTTCCACTGTCGGCCACTGACACCATAGACGTATGGCTCTATCTGAAGCCAGTCGTTGAGGAATCCCCAGTATTTTATCTTCGAGCCGCTGTTGCGGGGGTCGGTGATAGAGTCACCGAGATAAGCAACACGTTTTCCCTGCCAGGGGTGAATCTGGGCATTTGCCATTATCACACAACACAGGATGGATATTATCGTTGCGATCTTCTTCATATACCTTATTATTTATTTCATTCCTACAATCTTCGTCTTCGGCTGTTCCTTGTTACGGCGGTTGACAACGGTGACTACTGCCTGGGCGAGGTTGATGAAGGCCAGACCTGTGGCGGTATCGCTGCTGAGGGCGGCTGGACTGCCAGCATCGCCGTTCTCACAGATGCTCTGAACGAGGGGTATCTGGGCAAGCAGGGGGACATTCATCTCCTCTGCCAGATTCTTACAACCTTCCTTGCCAAAGATGTAGTATTTGTTCTCGGGCAGCTCGGCAGGGGTGAACCATGCCATATTCTCTATCAGTCCGAGGATGGGCACATTGACCTTATCATTACGATACATGTCGATACCCTTGCGAGCATCGGCAAGTGCCACCTGCTGAGGGGTAGACACGATGACGGCTCCGGTGATGGGCAGTGTCTGTAATAGGGTGAGGTGGATATCGCTGGTGCCTGGAGGGGTGTCGAGGATGAAGTAGTCGAGCTCGCCCCAGTCGGCATCGGCGATGAGCTGCTTCAATGCACTCGTGGCCATGCCTCCACGCCAGAGAGTGGCGGTGGTGGGGGATACGAAGAAACCGATGCTGAGGAGTTTGACTCCGTATTTCTCGATGGGACAGATAAGGTCGCGCCCGTCTTTCTTTACAGCGTATGGGCGCTCATCTTCTACATCAAACATCTTTGGCATCGAGGGTCCGAAGATATCGGTATCCAGAAGGCCTACCTTATAACCCAGTCGTGCAAGGGCGATGGCGAGATTGGCTGAGACGGTGCTCTTGCCAACGCCTCCCTTGCCGCTGCTGACGGCGATGATATTCTTTACTCCCGGGAGCATCTGACCGACCTCAGGACGGGGGGCAGACTTGAACTCCGTGGCAATCTCTACTTCGACCAGGTCATCACCGAGTTTCTTACAGTGATACTTGATGGCTGCCTCGGCAGACTTTACTGTGGATTTGAGGAAGGGGTCGGTGTCGCGGGGGAACTCCAGCACTACCTTTACCTTCCATGGTTCGCCTAGTGACGATGGTGCCGACACCACGGGGGTATCGGCAACCATCTCACTGTCTATAAGATTCTTTTTTGTACCGGCATAAGTGACTGTTGCCAGTGCATCAATGATAATTTGCGGATATAATGTCATGACTTATTGTTTTTCCTTAAGAACGTAGACCTTCACCCAGTCCTTGTTGGCCATATAAAGGGGCTTTGTGCTTTTGGGGAGCCAGAAGGAACAGCTTACCACGTCCTTGAATGTGCTTCTGGAGATGGCTGGGGGAGCAGCGCTGTTGAGGATGACATCGCGAAGTGAAGGACACTTGGCGAAGGCTGAGCCACCGATCTTCTTCAGGGCTACGGAGAGCTCTACCTTGGCGAGCATGGTACACTCGTAGAAGGCATCGCTGCCGATGCTGGTGACAGCCACGGGGAGCTTGATGCTCTGGAGCATGCTGCACTTCTCGAAGGCATCATCACCGATGGTGGTGAGGGCTGCAGGCAACTCGATGCTCTCCAGAGAGGTACACTCCTGGAAGGCCTTGGTGTCGATCTTCTTCACTGAGGTGGGAAGGGTGATCCTGCGTAGGGCATTGCACTTGTAGAAGGTCTTGGAGTCGATCTCCTGAACGAATCCGTTGACGGCTACGCTGTCGAGAGTGGCACAACCCTCGAAGGCACTGCTGCCGATCTTCTTAACCATGTTGGGGATGACAACTCTCTGCAGACTGGTGCAGCTCTTGAAGGCTTCGGAACCGATCTTCGTAAGAGAGGTGGGGAACTCGAACTCCGCCAGACTCTGACACTTCTCGAAGGCGCTGCTTTCAATCTCCTTGATGGTTGCGGGGAGAGTGATAGAGGTAAGGCTGGTGCATCCGAAGAAGGTGTTGGAGTTGATCTCATCAAGGCTGCCCTCGATATTTACTGTTGCGATGGCAGAACAGTTCTTGAAGGCTCCACTGCCGAGTTTAGAGAGTTTCTCGATGGTAACGGCTGTGAGACTCTTACACTCCTCGAAGGCATTGCTGCCTATCTTCTGGAGATTGGTCATGTCGATCTTCTCAAGGGTATTACAACCCTCGAAAGCTGAGTTGCCTATCTCCTCTGTATTCTCTGGAAGGGCTATCTCCTTGAGACTCTTACATCCACGGAAGGCATCGCTGCCGATAGACTTAAGATCGTCGGGCAGGGAGATGCTGGTAAGGCTCTCGCAATTGCGGAATGTCTCGTTGCCCAGCTTCTTCAAGCTGCCCTTGATGCTTACGCTGCTAAGCGACTTACAGCCGTTGAAAATCTGATTGCCTATCTCCTTGACATTCTCAGGAATCTCGATGCTCTTCAGAGCCTTGCAGTCTTCGAAGGCCTCGCTGCCGATGACTGTGACATCGCTTGGGATGCTTATTGCACCAAGACTCTCACAGCCCTGGAAGGCCTGGCTCTCAATCTCTACAACACTGCTTGGAATGTCTATTGAAGGCAGTGACTTACAGTCTTCGAAACAGTTCTTGCTGATGTTTGTGATATGGGGCGGGAGTACTACCTTCAACAGTTTCTCTGCTCCAGAGAAAAGGCTGTTGGGCAGTTTTGTTGTTGCTTCGGCTGCCTTTCCCTCAGTGAACACAGCCTCGGAGAGGTCTACCGAAATAACAACAACCTCGCCTTTCTTCTCGTTGGCCTTGGTGCGGCATACTATCTGTTTGAGGAACTTGATGTCGGAGCTGTTCAGCGGACCGCTGATCTTCAGTTCGGAGATCTTGAATTTCTCACTGCTCTCAATCTGTTTTGAGAGTTGACCTACGGCGTCGACCGTAACATTCTTTGACTGTGCTGAAACGAGCAATGGCATTGCGGCCAGCACTAAGGTAAGTAGTTGTTTCATAAAATATTTTTATTTTTTATTTTGTATTTTTTATTTCGCCTTATCCAAGCTGCTGCGTTTCGACCTGTGATACGAACGGTAATCATCCAGCTCTATCTCCACGTCGGGCTCTTCGAGGGCTCCCGTGCGAGGGAGTTGCCACTTCATGTACTTGATGTTGAGGCCCCGGGCTATCCACATTGATTCGTAGTAAGTCCGGATAGAGAGGAGTTTAGAGTTTAGAGTGTAGAGTGTAGAGTTTGCTACCGCTGCAGATTCTGATTCAGATGGCTTCTGCGGAGCGGTAGCAAACTCTAAACTCTCAGTTCTACACTCTACACTATTATAAAGATCCTCGGTCTTAAAGATTACAGGGAGGGAGTTCTTCTCTACCATATACGAGGTATAGGTAAAGAGGAAGTTGGAGTCGGTCTTGAGGTGGATGATGCCGCCATCGACGAGGAACTTACGATATCGCTCCATGAAGTAGGTGGAGGTGAGACGCTTACGTGGATTCTTCATCTGGGGGTCAGAGAAGGTGAGCCATACCTCATGTACCTCATCCTGAGAGAAGAACCGTTCGATGATCTCGATGTTCGTGCGGAGGAAGGCCACATTCTTCAGCCCTTCCTTGATGGCCTGTGTGGCACCTGTCCACATACGGGCTCCCTTGATGTCGACACCGATGAAATTCATGTCGGGGTAGAGCTTTGCCAGTTCTACGGTATACTCTCCCTTGCCACAGCCGAGCTCAAGCACGATGGGATTATCATTATGAAAATACTGCTCGTGCCAGTGCCCCTGCATCTCAAAGGGCACATGTTCCACTACCGAATAAGGGTACTGGAACACGTTCTCATAGGTCTCCATGTCGGCGAATTTCGCCAGCTTGCCTTTTCCCATTTACATTCCTTTTTCTGCTTTCAGATCCTCATAGCAGTGAGCCAGGGCTGTCTGCATATATGGGTAAAGGAACAGCATTCCGATACCGAGAGTGAATATGCTCAGGATGATCCATCCCAAGAAACTCAGGAAAAGCAATACGAGGGCACCTTTGTGACCATCAGTCATCTCCCAGCTCTTCTTCATCGCGTCGACGGCACTGATCTCCTTGTCATCTTTGAGGATAAAGCCTGTCATTACGAGACCTGAACCAATGATGATGCCAGGGATGATGAGCAGTATCATACCGATGCCCATGGCGAGATTTACCAGAAATTCTGCCAGGAAGATGCGGATGAAGTCCTTATAACCGTCGAAAAGACGCTCATAGTCTGTATTGTCATTACGGATGAGGTTGAGGAAATAAACTACGAAACCCCAGCCGAGAGGCAGACAGAGAAGAGTCAAGATGCCCTGAGTGCTGTAACTCATCACCAGGTTGTTGCCCATAGGAGTGGTTACTGTCCAACTGACACCCATACTGAGGATCAGGAAGATGAGTGTTGCTATGGCTGTTTTGCCCCAGTTGCCCTCAAGACTGGCGAGGGCACGGTTCTTATAATCTTGATTCGTTCCCATAACTACTCTATCACTACAGTGGTCCAACCATGCTTGTCCTCGATCTCACCATACTGGATGCCTCGGAGGGTGTCGAAGAGCTTCTTAGACATCGGGCCTGGCTTCTCACCGAATGAGTAACGCTTGCCGGTATCGAGATCGTCGATATATGAGATTGGTGAGATAACGGCTGCTGTACCGCATGCACCTGCCTCCTCGAAGGTCTCGAGCTCCTCCTCAGGAATAGGACGACGCTCTACCTTCATGCCCAGATCCTCGGCTACCTGCATCAGGCTCTTGTTGGTGATAGAGGGCAGGATAGAGGTTGACTTTGGAGTAACATAGGTGTTGTCCTTGATACCGAAGAAGTTGGCAGCACCACACTCGTCCATGTACTTCTTCTCCTTAGCATCGAGGTAGAACTCACAGGCATAACCCTTCTCGTGAGCCAGATTGTTGGCGAAGAGAGAGGCAGCGTAGTTACCACCTACCTTATACTTTCCTGTGCCGAGAGGGGCAGAGCGGTCGTAATCACGGATGATAACGTAAGGATTGCTTGAGAAACCACCCTTGAAGTATGGGCCTACTGGTGTAACGAAGATCAGGAAGCAGTACTCCTTGGCGGGGTGAACACCCACCTGGGCACTGGTACCGATGAGCAGCGGACGGATATAGAGTGTAGCTCCGCTCTCGTAGGTAGGAATCCACTCCTGGTTGAGACGAACCACCTTCTTTACCATCTCACAGAACAGCTCTGTGCTTACCTCAGGCATCATGATACCACGGCATGTAGACTGCAGACGGGCTGCATTCTCCTCCATGCGGAACACACGAACCTTGCCGTCAGGACAGCGATAGGCCTTCAAACCCTCGAAAGCCTCCTGGCCGTAGTGCAGACAGGTGGCTGCCATGTGCAGTTTAAGATACTCGTCGGAACAAACCTCGATTTCTCCCCACTTACCGTCGCGATAGTAGCAACGTACATTGTAGTCGGTCTTCATATAGCCGAATGACAGACTACCCCAATCTAAATTCTTCATTGCGTTATTGTCTTTTTAATGTCGTTTTGCGTTTAATTGCTTGCAAAAGTAATCAAATTATTGCGTTTGAACAACAAAAACGGGTAAAAAGTGTTTTTTTTCTAACCTTTTCTTGCTGAATAAAGGAAAAAAGACTACCTTTGCAGCAGTTTTTAACATTATTAAATAATCAAGGAAGATGAAAAAACTACTTTTGATGTCATTGATGGCTGTTGCAATGTCTGCCAATGCCGAGGATAAGAATGAGATCTTAGTTGATAATGACGATGTTGTTGCAAATGAAGGCGGTATCAAACTCACTAAAGATGACGATAACGACAACTGGTCAATGCACTTTGCCTTAGGTGTTAACATCCCTCAAAAGGCTGATGGCTGTAGCTTCGCTCCCTTCCGCTCCTGGGAGTTCAACCTGACACTCCTGCAGTATGACTACACTCCAAAGAAGTCAAAGACAACTCTCTCTGCAGGTCTGGGATTCAACTGGCGTGCTTATACTCTGAGCGGACATAATAACTGTTTTGTTAAAGGCGGAGATTATGTTGGCATAATGGATGTTAAAAGTGCCTATAAGACATTTGCATCAGCTGTGGGTGATGGCAGTAATTTAGAGAATCTGTCCTCTAACATCAGCACTACAGCTATCTCAATGCCTCTGCTTATCAAGCAGCGTTTCAGCAAGAGCTTTGCAATCTCACTGGGTGCTCAGCTGAACTGGAATTTCTATAGTCGCATCCACAACTACTATGAGGTGGGTGACGACGATGTGGATACATATACCAAGAAGATCGGACAACGTCCTTTCACTGTCGACGTGCTGGGTATCCTGCACTTCGGTAAACTCGGTGTTTACTGCAAGTACTCTCCAATGAGCGTCCTGAAGAAGGATCGCGGTGTGGAGTTCAAGTCATTCGCAGCAGGTATCTACTTCTAAGCCTTACTCGCGTTCGGCCTGAATCTTTGAGATTTCCGATTCTGTCTTGGTCAGTTTGTCCTTGCAGAACTTGATAAGTCGCTGTGCAGTCTTGAGCTGCACAGCGATTTCGTCTATGCTGTACTCATCGTTCTCCATCTTACGGACGATGTCCTGAAGCTCAGCGAAGGCTTCTTCGTATTTCTGTTCTTTTGACTCTTTAGACATATTAATATTTTTAGACATAATGACATAAGGATTATTTGACGGTAGACTGGACGGTGCCGTTGGCGAGACGGGTCTCGATGGTGTCACCGGATTGTAATTCGCCTGCATCACGAATGGCTTTGCCGTCCTTGAGGGTGATGCTGTAGCCTCGCTTGAGGAGTAGGGAAGGGTCGAGACTCTTGGCCTTCTCCTCTATCAGCTGAAGACGATGCTGCTCCTTGAGCATGCGACGCTCCAGGACGATGGGGAGACGGGATTCGAGAGTGGAGAGGGTAGAGTTGAGAGTGGAGAGTTTGCTACTGCTGCTGTGGATGAGACGGTTGTAGATGATGTCGAGACGGGCCTCCTGACGTACCTTCACGTTTGAGAACAGCCTGGGGAGCAGTTCGGCGATGGCAGCAAACTGTGACTTGTAATAGGTAAGTTTCTGTTGTGCCAGACGTGCTAACTGATCCTGTGAGTTGTTGAGTGCATTGAGTACTCTCTCCAGATGGTCTATAAGGAATTCGGCAGCGGCTGTAGGGGTCTTCACTCTCGTATGGGATACCATGTCGAGGATACTCTCGTCTCTGTCATGGCCTATTCCGGTAATAATCGGTAATGGGAAATTCGCCACATTCTCTGCCAGCGCCAAGGTGTCGAAACCACTCATATCGCTCGTAGCACCTCCACCACGGATAATTACGACACAGTCGAATTTGTAGTTTCTACACTCTGAACTATATATCTTTTCTAGTGCGGCGATGATGCTCTGCTCCACCTCTTCGCCCTGCATGATGGCGGGGAAGAGCTGAGTGCGGAACTTAAATCCGTGGGGATTGCCTGCCAGTTGGCTACAGAAGTCACCATATCCTGCAGCATTCTCACTGGAGATGACAGCGATGTTCTGACAGAAGAGAGGCAGATGAAGCTCTTTCTGAAGGTCGAAGACACCCTCTTCCTTCAGTTGACGGATAATCTCCTGACGTTTCTTCGCCATGTCTCCCAAAGTGTATGTGGGGTCGATATCAGTAACTATCCAAGAGAATCCGAAGGCCTCATGGAACTGAGGATACACCTTAAGCAGTACTTTCATGCCTGCAGAGAGCCGCTGACCTGTGGTACGTTCGAAGTAGGGGCGTACGAGCATCCATTTCGATGCCCAGCATTTGGCCGAGGCTCTGGCTACGGGGGTGGCTGTCTGAGGGTCTTTCTGGATAAGTTCCATATAGCAGTGCCCTCTTGTCTCCCTGCATTCCGACAATTCCGCCTCTACCCAATACTCATTGGGCATCTCGTACTCAATAACCTCCTTTACCAGTCTATTGAGCTCGAATAGCGTCAAATGATTCTCATCTCTCATTTCTCACCTCTCACTTCTAATTTCTCCACTTTTCCCACCATATACGCTCTCCAGAAGTTAGGAATACCATATCCATAGATATTATCCGGATTCTTATATTGGCTGCTGGATTGACGGATGAGGTTTATTATCTCGATGGCGGATTTGCCAGGTAGTGCCTGCCACAGACATGCCACCAAGCCGCATACTATCGGAGTAGAGAACGATGTTCCCATATCTCTTACCAGAGAACCCCTACCGGAAATCAGCCACGCAGGACTGCCAAGAGCCATCACATCGGGTTTCACCCTCTTATCCTGTGTTGGTCCTACACCACAGAAGGGTGCATTCTCTTTCTCAGGATTCAGGGCTCCGACAGTAAGAATATCATCGGCATCGGCAGGGAAGGTGATCTTCTTCCAAGGTCCCATGCCGAGATTTCCTGCGGAGTTGACAAGGATGATGCCTTTCTTGGCGAGCATCGAGGCAGTACGGCTTATCAGTGCCGTCTTACCATCGAGATGACGCTGATGATAACTGCCCAGATTACCATCATATTCGCTGTATCCGAGGCTGGAGTTGATGATATCCACACCAGCAGAGTCGGCAAACTCAGCTGCCATCGCCCAGTAATCTTCTTCTACGGGTTGTTCCGATTGCTGGTCTTCACATCTCAACAGCCAGTATCTGGCTTCAGGGGCCGTGCCTACTAAAATATTCGGTTCGTTTGTGGCCATCGCAGAGAGAACCTTTGTACCATGGTCTGTCTCACGATAGAATCGTTCGCTGTTAGGATATACAAAATCCTTTACACCTATGATATCTGCATTGTATATCGAAGGTATCTGGTCACAGTTCTGGAATCCACCATCGAGAACGGCTATCGTTATACCTCTTCCTTTATGGCCGATGTTATGCAGACGGTGTCCTCCCAGCATCTCTATCTGTTCCTTTCCATTGCCGTAGTATTCACCTTTGATACTGTCCCATTGGTTCCATCTCTCATGAACCTTTATCTTAAGAAATTTTCTGTCAATGCTGTCGGGCGAAATCCATACTAAGGTTTTCTCCTTGATAAAGTCAAGCCCGGCAAGGTCGTTAAGCAATAAAGAGTCGTTGGAACGCACCAGGACAGTGTTGTTCCATCGGCTGGTACCGATGATGGTCCACTCTGCCGTACGCTTCTCAGTGCCTCTGACATAGGATGTGGCTTTCCTCTCGATGTCACGGAGATATCTGCTGCTTACCGGCAGGTCGGTGGAGTCGAGAGACAGCCCCTGTCTCCTGCGACGTTCTATTGCCTTGTGAGAGAGCCATCTGCCAGGATGATCGAGAGAGTAGGGGGTACCTTTCTTGTCTGCCAGGGTATAGCGGCAGATATAGAATCGTCCTCCAGGATATTTCATCTTGGGACTGCTGCCTGCACTGGCAAAAAGGTGACAGGTTAGTGCGATTATCAGGCAGATTATGCTTTTTACGAGGTTGTTTGATTGCATATCGGGTGCAAAGGTACAAAGATTTTTTGAAAATGTCGCTTATCTCGGAAAATATTCGTACCTTTGCAGCGTTATCATAAAAAAGGTACACGAAATGGATAATAAACAAGCCGCACTGGAACTGGGTCAGAAACCTGTAGGACAGCTGCTTTGGCAGTATGCCCTGCCAGCCATAGTGGCGATGACGGCTTCGAGCCTGTATAACATCATCGACCGTGCTTTCATAGGTCAGATGGTGGGTCCGGAGGCTATCGCCGGTCTGGGTATCACGTTCCCCTTCATGAACCTCAGCGGAGCCTTCGGTGCTGCGGTGGGTGTGGGTGCTTCTACCTGTATCAGTGTGAAACTCGGACAGAAAGACTATAAGACGGCAGGACATCTTTTAGGTAATACGGTTACGCTGAATCTGATAATAGGATCGCTCTTCATGGTGGTCTGCCTCATCTTCCTTGAGCCGATATTGCGATTCTTCGGAGCATCGGATGTCACTATGCCTTATGCTAAGGAGTTTATGACAGTGATACTGCTCGGAAATATGATCACCCACATGTATTTCGGTATGAATGCGGTGCTAAGGGCTGCGGGCAAACCCCGACACGCGATGTACTCGGTGCTCTTCACCGTGGGAATGAATATCCTGCTGGTGATAGCCTTCGTGTGGTGGTTCAGGTGGGGAATACGTGGAGCAGCACTGGCAACAGTGACATCCCAGTCGATGGCTCTATGTTGGCAGATGTATCTGTTCTCTAATAAGAATGAGCTTCTGCATCTGAAACGGGGCATATATAAACTGAAGGCAAACCTGGTGAGGAATATCATTGCCATTGGTATCTCTCCGTTCCTGATGAATGTTACGAGCTGTATAATCGTGATATTCATGAACAACCAGTTTGTGAGGTATGGCGGGGACATGGCAGTGGGTGCCTATTCGATAGCCAACTCGGTAGTGATGGTGTTCTTTATGTTTGTCATCGGTATCACTCAGGGCATGCAGCCTATCGTGGGATATAACTATGGAGCCGAGAAGTTCGACCGTATGCTGCGTTGTCTGTATATAGCCATCGGATGTGCTACGGCGATATTACTTGTTGGCTGGGGGCTCTCGATGCTCTTCCCAAGGCAGATAGCAAGGATATTTACTACTGATCCCACGTTGATTGAACTGGCGGCAAGGGGTATCAAACTCGATATGCTGGTGTTCTTCGTGGTGGGCTCACAGGCTACGATAACGAATTTCTTCCAGTGTATAGGAAAGGTGAAGATAAGCATCTTCCTCTCTCTGTCGCGACAGCTGTTCCTGTTGTTGCCGATGGCGTATGTGTTCCCGTATTTCTGGGATCTCGATGGTGTGTGGTACTCGATGCCGGCATCCGACTTCGGATCGTTTGCCATGACAATACCGATTCTGATATGGTATATGAGGAAGAATTTTAGGGGAAAGAATTAAGGAGTTAAGATGAAACATATAATCATTAATGTAGGCAGACAGCTGGGAAGCGGCGGACATGACATCGGACGTATGCTGGCGCTCGACTTCCAGGCGAAATACTACGACAGGGAGCTGATGAACCTCGCTGCCAAGGAGAGCGGATTCTCAGAGAAGTTCTTCGAAGAGAATGATGAGAAGAAGGGTTTCTTCAAGGGACTGTTTAATGTGCAGACCTCGCATCTGAGCGGTGGTAGCATGTATAAGACCAACTTCTCGCAGGAGAGCCTGTTCCAGTTTCAGAGTGAGGCTATCATCAAGGCGGCACGTGAGGGCAGTTGTGTGTTCGTGGGCCGTTGTGCAGACTATGTGTTGCGAGATTTCGGAAACACGGTGAATATATTTATTTCTGCTCCGATGTCATTCCGTATCGAACAGATAATGAACAAGCAGCACCTTGACTCTGAGGCTGCCCGTAAGTTCATAGAACAGAAGGAGTCGAAGCGTGCGGCATACTATAATTACTATACTGGCAAGAAATGGGGAGCAGCTGAGAGCTATGACCTATGTATCGACACCAGCATCCTTGGTATTATGGAAACAGAGAAACTGATAGCCGACTTTATCCGCAAGAAGTTTGAGATATGAAGAGAATAGGAATCTTAAGCGATACACACAGCTACTGGGATGAGAAATATCTCCATTATTTCGAGTCATGCGACGAGATATGGCATGCCGGGGATATCGGCAGTGTGGAGGTGGCAGAGAAACTGGCGGCTTTCAGACCTTTCAGGGCTGTGTGTGGCAACTGCGACGGAGGAGATCTGCGATTGATGTATCGCGAACTCAATAGGTTCAAGTGCGAGGATGTGGATGTGTTGATAAAACATATAGGAGGCTATCCCGGCAACTATGACCTTTCAGTGCGAAGTACTCTCTTTGCCAATCCGCCACAGCTTTTCATTGCTGGTCATTCGCATATCCTAAGGGTGAAATATGACAAGACATTAGGTCTGCTGCATATCAATCCGGGTGCTGCTGGAATACAGGGGTGGCATAAGGATAGGACCATCGTACGTATCACTATCGATGGGAAGGAGTTTAAGAATCTGGAAGTTATAGCATTAGGAGAAAATAAATTAAAATAAAAAGATATGAAAAGAACTATCGTTATTACTGGTGGCGCAGGCTTTATAGGAAGTCATGTGGTGCGTCTGTTCGTTAACAAGTATCCAGACTATCACATCATTAATCTCGACAAACTGACGTATGCGGGCAACCTCGCTAACCTGAAGGATATCGAGAACAAACCCAATTATGAGTTTGTTAAGATGGACATCTGCGATTTCGAAGCCTTCTACAAGCTGATGCAGGACAAGAAGGTGGATGGTATCATTCATCTTGCTGCAGAGAGCCACGTGGATAGAAGCATCAAAGACCCGTTTACTTTTGCAAAGACAAATGTGATGGGTACGCTGTCTCTGCTCCAGGCTGCAAAACTCTACTGGGAGAGTCTGCCAGAGAAATACGAGGGCAAGCGATTCTATCATATCTCTACCGATGAGGTATATGGTGCTCTCGAACTGACTCATCCGGAGGGTATCGAACCTCCATTCACTACTACCGCTTCGAGCTCTGAGCATCATCTGGCTTACGGTGATAAGTTCTTCCTGGAGACAACGAAGTATAATCCTCATTCTCCATACTCAGCTGCAAAGGCATCTTCAGACCATTTTGTACGTGCCTATCACGATACTTACGGCATGCCGGTAGTAGTTACAAACTGCTCAAACAACTATGGTCCTTATCAGTTCCCTGAGAAACTGATTCCTCTGTTCATCAACAATATCCGTCATCGCAAACCTCTGCCTGTTTATGGTAAGGGTGAGAACGTTCGCGACTGGCTCTATGTTGAGGATCATGCACGTGCTATCGACGTGATCTTCCATGAGGGAAAGATTGCCGATACATATAATATCGGAGGTTTCAACGAGTGGAAGAATATCGATATCATCAAGGTGGTGATTAAAACTGTGGATCGTCTGTTGGGACGTAAGGAGGGAGAGGATATGGATCTCATCACCTTCGTTACAGACCGTGCCGGACATGATCTCCGTTATGCAATCGACTCTACGAAACTCCAGAAGGAACTCGGATGGGAACCGTCTCTCCAGTTCGAGGAGGGCATTGAGAAGACCGTCCGCTGGTATCTCGACAATCAGGAATGGCTCGACAATGTGACGAGTGGCGACTATCAGAAGTATTACGATAACATGTATACCAACAGATAAGAATGAAAAAGATATTACTTTTAGGCTCAGGCGAACTCGGAAAGGAGTTCGTGATTGCCGCCATGCGTGCAGGACAGTACGTTATTGCATGCGACCGTTATGACAATGCCCCAGCCATGCAGGTGGCTGATGCTCGTGAGGTGTTCTCCATGCTCGACGGAAACACACTCGAGGCAGTCGTAAACAGACATAAGCCCGATATCATCGTACCCGAGATTGAGGCTATCCGCACCGAGCGCCTCTTTAAGTTTGAGGAGCAGGGTATTCAGGTTGTTCCAAGTGCTCGCGCCGTCAACTTCACCATGAACCGTCGTGCCATCCGTGACCTCGCTGCCAAAGAGCTGGGGCTGCGTACTGCCAAGTATTTCTATGCCAAGACCTTCGATGAGTTTAAGGCTGCCGCCGATGAGATTGGTTTTCCATGTGTGGTAAAACCACTGATGTCGTCTTCAGGTCATGGACAGAGCTATGTGCATAACGAGGGTGAACTGGAGAAGGCCTTCAAGGAGGCAATGGAAGGTTCTCGTGGTGACGTGAAAGAGGTGATTATCGAGGAGTTTATCGATTTCGACTCCGAGTTCACACTGCTCACCGTCACCCAGCAACATGGATGGCCCACGCTCTTCTGTCCTCCTATAGGACATGTACAGAAGGCTGGCGACTATCGTGAGTCATGGCAACCGTATAAGATCTCAGATGAGGCTCTGAAACAGGCGCAGATGATGGCCGACAAGGTGACTAAGGCTCTTACAGGAGCAGGTATCTGGGGAGTGGAGTTCTTCCTTACAAAACAGGGTGAGGTGATTTTCTCAGAACTCTCGCCTCGTCCACATGACACCGGTATGGTGACACTAGGACACACTACAAACCTCTCAGAGTTTGAACTTCATCTCCGTGCTGTACTGGGACTGCCTATCCCTGCCATCCATCTGGAGCATGCTGGAGCCAGTGCCGTGATCCTCTCACCTAAGGAGGCGTCTACTCCTGTAGATCGTTCGCTGCTTGACTACAATCTTGTAGAGGCACTGAAAGAGGACCGTACTCGTGTACGTATCTTCGGAAAACCCGAGGCTCACAAGGGCCGTCGCATGGGTGTTGTGCTTTGTTACGGTGAGGTGGGCGATGATGTCAATGCCCTGCGAGATAAGGCTAAACGACTTGCAAAGACCGTTCTTGGCACAGATCCTTACACAAAGTTCTAATGGATAAGGTAAGGCTCATAGATCTTCCAAAGATTATTGACCCCCGGGGTAACCTGACGGTAGCGGAACAGATGAAAAACGTGCCGTTTGATATCGCCAGGGTCTACTGGACCTATGATGTGCCTTCCGGAGAACGTCGCGGTGGACATGCTCATCGCAGTTGCGAGGAGATTGTGGTAGCTGTGAGCGGCTCTTTTGATGTAGAGGTGTTTGATGGTAAGGACAGACAGTTGTTTCATCTGAATCATCCTTATCAGGGGATATATATAGGTACCGGCGTATGGCGTACACTGGAGGATTTCTCCTCTGGTGCCGTATGCCTTGTGTTGGCATCGGAACTCTTCAATGAGGATGAGTATATCTATGAGTATGATGATTTCATTGAATGGGTAAGACGCAATGATTGAGATCGTCAGATATACACCTGGTAAAGCTTCAGAGTGGGATGCATTTGTGCGAAAGTCAAAGAATGCCACATTTCTGTTTTATCGTGGATATATGGATTATCATGCCGACAGGTTTGAAGATTTCTCGTTGATGCTTTATTTCAATGGTAGGTTGTGTGCCATTCTGCCTGCTAATGATGATGGCAACGGCACGCTCTGTTCGCATCGCGGACTTACTTATGGAGGGTTCCTTATGGACTCCGGTTGTAAGGCTGCTCAGATGTGTTCGATGGTTTCTGCCTTGAATGATTTTCTCCGTACACATGGCTTTTCGCGAGTTATCTATAAACATATACCTTGGATATATGCTTCCCTGCCTTCTGAGGAGGATATCTATGCGATTGCTAATGTGAGCCATGCGCAGTTGTGCTCGAGAGACATCGCATCAGTGGTAGACCTTGGAAACCGTATCCCTTTTTCCACACTGCGACGACGTGGAGTGAAGAAAGGTTGCAAGGCATGTCTTTACGTTAGGGAACAGACTGATCTTACGGTGTTCTGGCAGATGCTGGTAAAGCATCTATGGGAAAAATTCCTTGCCAAGAGCGTTCATACATTGAATGAGATAATGCTGTTGCAGGAGCGTTTCACGGATAATATCCGCTTGATGACTGTTTGCCAGGATGATGCCATTCTGGGTGGGACATTGCTTTATGACTGCGGCCAGACTGTCAAGACACAGTATATCATGGCATCGGAAGAAGGACGTCGAAATGGAGCATTGGATTTTCTCTTCAGTAACCTCTTAGACCGCTATGAGGGTGAGGGCAGAAGATATTTTGATTTCGGTACTTCGAATAAGGTGGATAATGATGACCTTAATGAGTCGCTGATATTCCAGAAGGAAGGTTTTGGAGCACGGGCGGTATGTTATGATACTTACGAATGGACACTATGATAAAGTATCTGGATTTTAAGGAGATAAACAAACCCTATGAGCATGCTGCCGACGAGGTGATGCGGAGTGGGTGGTATCTGAAAGGAGACTATACCCGTCGCTTTGAGGAGGCTTATGCTGAATATATAGGTACTAAGTATTGTGTCGGATGTGGCAATGGTCTCGATGCCCTGACGCTCATTTTTCGAGCCTATATCGAACTGGGTGTGATGGCTCCTGGCGATGAGGTCATCGTGCCTGCCAATACTTATATCGCCTCAATTCTCGCCATCACGGAATGTGGTTTGAAACCTGTGTTGATAGAACCGAAGTTTGATACTTTGCAGATTAATGAGGACTTGATAGAGAATGCTATCAACGACCGTACACGTGCTGTTATGATTGTCCACCTGTACGGATTCTGTGCTTATACCCAGAAAATCGCCGATATCTGCTATTACAATAACCTGAAGCTGATTGAAGATAATGCGCAGGCACATGGGGCTTGGTATTTGGATCCTGATTCTATGTTAAAAGGTCGTTTTACGGGATCTCTTGGAGATGCTGCAGGACATAGCTTCTATCCCACCAAGAATCTGGGCGCTTTTGGTGATGCAGGGGCAGTCACTACAAACGATGAGAAATTGGCGAAAGTCATTGAGTCATTGGGCAATTACGGTTCTTCGCACAAGTATGTTTTTGACTATATCGGACGCAATAGCAGGATGGATGAACTTCAGGCTGCCATACTCAGTATGAAACTTCTCAATCTGCCATTGGATAATGAAATACGTGGAGACATTGCATATCGATATATTAGTGATGTGAAGAATCCGAATATTATCCTGCCAGAATCTTATGAAGAGCGCTGTTGGCAAAGTGCCTGGCATATTTTCCCGATTTTTTCTCCTTGCAGGGACCGCTTGCAGGCATATCTGAAGGACAATGGTGTTGAGACGCAGATCCATTATCCCATTCCACCACATAAACAGAAGTGTTATAAAGAGTGGAATAACCTTGAGTTGCCCATCACTGAGCTGATTCATGAACAGGAGCTTTCCATTCCTTGTAATCAGGCTTTGACCTATGACGAGGTCAGCTATATTGCTGACCTCCTCAATAGTTTCAGATAATCCCTACTCTGGCAGCAACAGTATCGTTGCGCTGCGGGCTGCCTGGGCTCCCATCACCAATACCTGTGCGATATCGGCTGTCTTGGATGGACCGCTGATGAATGTGCCGTAGCCGTCGTACTCCTTGTCAAACTCGATGCGCTTATATGCCTCATGCATATTGTTTACAATCTGGCTCTTGGGCAACAATATCACCAGATTCTCGGAGATAAAGCAGATGGCCTTCTCCTTCATCGTCTGGGGAATCCAAACGCAGGCATTTTCAGCCACACCGAACTTGCCACGGATAATACCTACATCTGTACCATTAAGGTCACGCGCACGACCTACGTTATCAGGATTCCTTGTGGCGATGGTTATCTCTGGCAGGTTAGAGGCAAATTCCTTTGCGTCGGGATAGAGGTCCTTGATAAGCTGGTTGACATCCTGGCCTTCCTTTACCTCTATCACATGGCCGCCAACACTCTCTGTCATGGTAATGTATTGTACCAACGGGTCTGGGTAGGTGATAGCCTTGATGTCACTCAGGTCGGGCATGTCAAATTTCTCTCTGACATTCGCCCTGTATCTCTTCAATATATCGTCTTTGTTACTCATGATTTCATTTTTCGATTTTACAATTACTTCACTTTTCCTTTTTTCCAGAGTGAATGGAACGTCTCTTTCGGGAATTCCATCATCTTATGACCTTCAGCCCAAGGATTAAGCCCGCAGTTTAGAACACCCGATGGGAGGATGTTGGCCCAGTGAGCCAGGGATGTACCTATATTATATATAGTATCGTTGCCATAGACGGCACTCATGCCCTTACACATCAGTTTCTTTTCAGGATTGGCAGTACCGAACTCATCCAACTGTTGACGCCACAGGTATATCTGATCGCCAAGGTTTACCTTTGCCGGACAGAGTGTCTGGCAGGAGTTACACAGTGTGCAGGCACTGACGTTACCCGAATGTTTCTGTGGGTCGCGTAGCATACCGAGGTTGATACCTATTGGGCCGGGGATGAAATAACTGTAGCTGTAACCGCCACTGCGACGGTATACGGGACAGGTGTTCATACATGAACCGCAACGGATACACTTCAGCGACTCCCAGTGCTCGGGGTTACCTATCCACTCAGAACGTCCATTGTCTACCAAAACAATATGCATGGGGTGTGCGGTAGGACGAGCCTTGCGGAAATGAGAGGTAAAGGTGGTTGTCGGCTGCCCCGTTCCTGCACGGCAGAGCATACGCTGGAACACGGCAAGGCAGTCGTAATTGGGGATGATCTTCTCCAGTCCGATGGCTGCGATATGAAGTTTCGGACAAGAGGTAGACATGTCGGCATTTCCCTCGTTGGTGCACACCACGATATCACCTGTCTCTGCTATACCGAAGTTACCGCCTGTCATACCAGCATCGGCTGTCAGGAACTCGTTTCTCAGACTCAGACGGGCCACGTAGGTGAGATATGTTGGATCGTGATTACCCTTCTCACTGCCTAACTTCTCTTCGAAGAGCTCACCCACGTCATCGTGGTTCAGGTGGATAGCGGGCATCACGATATGACTCGGAGCCTGACCTTTCAGCTGGATGATACGCTCACCGAGGTCGGTTTCTATCACCTCGATGCCATGATTCTCTAAGTATGGGTTCATGCCGCATTCCTCTGTCAGCATAGACTTTGACTTAACGAGCTTCTTGACATTATGGTTCTTCAGGATGCCATAGACAATCTCATTAAATTCATTGGCATCTTTTGCCCAGTGAACGATACAGCCGTTTTCTTCGGCTTTGGTGGCAAACTGATCCAGGTACTCATCGAGATGGGTGATCGTATGACGCTTGATGGCACTGGCTTTCTCACGTAACTGCTCCCATTCTGCGAGACCGTATGCCATATTGTCACGTTTTGAGCGTACGGCCCAGAAGGTGGCATCATGCCACTTGGAATATGTCTGGTTCTTTAAGAACTCTTTCGCAGCTTTGCTATGTTGTGTACTCATAATTTCATTTGAAGATTTTACAATTTGACGATTTTCAATTTATAAACCAGCGGCGAGAATCTCTACAACGTGCTTGAACTCAACGTTCAGACCTTGCTTCTTGGCTACACCGGCCATGTGCATCAGACAAGAACAGTCTGGACCGGTGATAAATCTCGCACCAGTCTTCATGTGACGCTGTACCTTGTCAATACCCATCTGTTCACTGATGGCTGTCTCTTCCACAGAGAACATACCGCCAAAACCACAACACTCATCAGGACGCTCAGGTTCTAATATCTGTATTCCATCAACAAGGTTCAACAGGTCCTTGATCTTGTTGAACCTCGGGATGTTTTCCTCGCTCGGAGAACTCAGTCCCAACTCTCTGACACCGTGACAGCTGTTGTGCAGGCTAACTTTGTGGGGGAAGGTTCCGAGGGGGTGGTTCACTTTAATCACATCATGAAGGAACTCAACGACATCCATAGCTTTCTTTGCCGTAGTACATTCGTGTTTTCCTTCCAGTAATCGGGGATAGTTGATTTTGACAAAGGCTGTACAACTGACAGACGGTGCTACGACATAGTCGAAATCCTTGAATTTCTCCTCGAATTTCTCTGCAAGGGGGATGGCCTGCTTTTCAAAGCCTGCATTAGCCATCGGTTGCCCACAGCACGTCTGGTTGAGTGGGTACTCCACGTCAAGGCCGAGGTGCTTCAATAGTTTGTATGTGGCTACTCCTACCTGAGGATAAACCACGTCTACATAACAAGGGATAAATAATCCGATCTTCATATCGTTTAGTGTATTATTTATAAGTTTCTAAGTAATTCTTGGGTACAAATATAGTGAAAAATCTCCAAAAATACTAATATTTCTTTGTTTTACCCTTTGTTTTTATGTTTTATTAAAAGTAAATGCGTACCTTTGTGGCATAATTTTTGCAAGAATTATAGTATGAAACTAATTGTTTTAAGATATGGATTATAACAACGAATTGAATTTTGGAACCTCGATGACTCGTGATCGCGAGCTCTCGATGTCACAGGCTTTCCCTGTTCTTATGAGGAAGGTCTATGTATGGATGGCCCTGGCTCTGGCAATTACTGGTATCACAGCCTTCGGAGTGGCCAATAGTCCTGGTATAATGACGGCTATCTATAGTAACCAGTTTATTTTCTGGGGACTGATGATTGCAGAACTGGCACTGGTGTTTGCTATCAGCGGAGCTATCAATCGTCTGTCATTGACAACGGCTACCATGCTGTTTGTACTCTATTCTGTGATCAACGGAGTGGTGATGTCGTCTATATTCCTTATTTATACGATGACGTCAATAGCCAGCGTCTTCTTTATCACGGCGGGAACGTTTGCCGTCATGGCTTTCATCGGATACACTACAAAGACAGATCTTACATCGATGGGTAAGATACTGATGATGGCTATCATCGGTCTTATCATCGCTTCGCTTGTTAATGTCTTCTTCGTTAAGAGTACTGGATTTGACCTGATCATCAGCTATGTCGGTGTTCTTATCTTCGTTGGCTTGACAGCTTACGACTCTCAGAAGATCAAGCAGATGCTGGAGATGGCTCCTGATACCAGCGAGGCTTCTCAAAAACTTGCCTTGGTAGGTGCTCTCTCACTCTATCTCGACTTTATCAACCTCTTCATTTACCTGCTCAGAATATTAGGTAAAAGAGAGTAGTCGATAACGCGTAAAATCGCGTAAAAGGCCTACGCTTTATGTTATATAATAAGGTGTAGGTCTTTTTTGTTGTGATAAATTTCAAAATAAGTGTTAAATCCCAAAAATAATCGCGGAAATATTTGGAGGGAACCGAAAAA